>NZ_OX341517.1:4303108-4947010 GCF_946995915.1 Aminobacter niigataensis | reverse complement strand
CTCGCACGGCCATTGCGGACTGCTTTTCCGGCCGTTTTCGGACAAAAGAAAAACCCGGCTGGTGAGGCCGGGTTGATCAGAAATCCAATTGCTTGCAGGGCTTAGGCGGAAAGCGCCTTGAGCCGCTGAGCCAGACGCGAAACCTTGCGCGAGGCGGTGTTCTTGTGGACCACGCCCTTGCTGGCGGCGCGCATCAATTCCGGCTGAGCGGCGTTGAAGGCGGCTTCTGCCTTTGCCTTGTCGCCCGAGGCCAGTGCCTCTTCGACCTGGCGGATATAGGTCCGGACGCGCGAACGGCGGTTCTTGTTGACCGCGGTGCGGGCGGCAATCTTGCGGGTAGCCTTCTTGGCCGAGGAGGTATTGGCCATGGTGCCTCTCTTTGATCTATGGTGGGCGCGAGCAGCTTCCCGCAAAGCGCAGAAATCATTCGGGCGTCCCTAGGGGCGCCTCGGTTGGTGCGGCTTATAGTTCAGCTTACTCCCAACGTCAACGCGATTCCGGTCAGCGGTTGCGGAAATTCGCAGTCCTCTTCTCCGCAAAAGCCGCCATGCCTTCCTTCTGATCTTCGAGTGCGAACATCGAATGGAACAGGCGGCGCTCGAAGCGCAGCCCTTCCGAAAGCGTCACTTCATAGGAGCGATTGACGGCCTCCTTGCACATCATGACCGCCGGCAACGAGAAATCGGCGATCTTGGCCGCCGCCTTCATTGCCTCTTCCATGAGGTCGGCCGCCGGTACGACGCGCGATACCAGCCCCGAGCGCTCGGCTTCGGCCGCATCCATCATCCGGCCGGTCAGGCACATGTCCATTGCCTTGGACTTGCCGACGAAGCGGGTGAGTCGCTGCGAGCCGCCCATGCCGGGCATGACGCCGAGGGTGATCTCGGGCTGGCCGAACTTGGCCGAGTCGGCGGCGATGATGAAGTCGCACATCATGGCGAGCTCGCAGCCGCCGCCCAGCGCATAGCCCGCGACAGCCGCGATCATCGGCTTGCGGTTGCGGGTGAAGGCTTCCCAGCCGGAGAAGAAATCCTCGAGATAGGCCTCGACATAGGTCTTGGCCTGCATCTCCTTGATGTCGGCACCGGCGGCGAATGCCTTTTCCGAGCCGGTGATGATTATGGCGCCGATGCCGTGGTCGGCCTCGAAGGCTGCGGTGGCGGCCAGCAGTTCGCCGAGCACCTGCGAATTCAGCGCATTGAGCGCCTTCGGTCGATTGAGCGTGATCAGCCCGACCTTGCCGCGTGTTTCCACGATGATCGTTTCATAGGCCATCTCAGGCTCTCCCTGTCTCGCAGCACCACCAATGAGACCTGATCTAGCTTAGCGCTGGCACTGGCGGCAATAGAAGGTTGATCGCCCACTCTGCACTATGCGCTCGACATGGCCGGCACAGCCGGTGTGCGGGCACGGTTCGCCCTCGCGGTCATAGACGGAGAACGAGTGCTGGAAGTATCCCAGCGAGCCGTCGGTGTGGACATAGTCTCGCAGCGAGGAGCCGCCCGCCGCGATCGCATCGGCAATCACCTCGCGCACGCTGGCGGCGAGCAGCGCAGCACGTTCGCGTGCCACCTTGCCCTTGCCGGCGAGGGTGCCGGCAGCGCGCAGTGGCGACAGGCCGGCGCGCCAGAGAGCTTCGGAGACATAGATATTGCCGAGCCCGGCGATCAGGCGCTGATCGAGCAGCGCCGCCTTGAGCGGCGTCTTCTTGCCTTCGAACAAGCCGCCCAGCAATTCGCCGTCGAGCGTGTTGCCGGTCGGCTCGACCCCGAGGCCGGACAGCATCGGATGCTCGGTGCCGTTGCGCTCGGCAAACAGCATGAAGCCGAAACGCCGGGGGTCGTTGAAGACGACGCGCATCGCTGCGCCTCTTTGATCGGCGACGTGGAAGACGACGTGATCGTGCGCTTCCGACTTCGATCGCTCGTGGTGGAACTGGCCCGGCGTCGTTCCATCCTCGTCGGTTTCGACGCGGAACGAGCCGGACATGCCGAGATGGCAGATCAGCAGCGGGGCATCCTCGACATCGGCGAGCAGATATTTGGCGCGGCGGCCGAGCGAGGTGATCTTCTTGCCCGCAAGGCGTTCGCCGAAATGTTCGGGGAAGGGGTAGCGCAGATTCGGCCGGCGCGTTTCGACCCGTTCGATGCGCGCGCCTTCGAGCACCGGCTGCAGTCCGCGCCGGACGGTTTCGACTTCGGGCAATTCAGGCATGGGTGGCGATCGTTTCGAGGAAGGAGGTGCCGTGGCGCCCACGTGGCAGGCCGAGATGCTCGGCCACCGTCTCGCCGATGTCGGCGAATGTCGGCCTGAGGCCGATATCGCCGCCGCGAAGGCCCTGCACAACACCGATCACCGGGATGCGTTCGCGGGTGTGGTCGGTGCCGCGCCAGCTTGGGTCGTTGCCGTGGTCGGCGGTCAGGATCAGCAGGTCGCCCGGTTTCAGCCGTGCGAACGCTTCCGGCAGGCGCCCGTCGAAGGCTTCCAGGGCAGCCGCATAACCCGGCACGTCGCGGCGATGACCGAATTCGGTGTCGAAATCGACGAAGTTGGCGAAGACGAGATCGCCGTCGCCGGCATCGTCCATGGCGCCGAGTGCTGCGTCGAACATCGCCATGTTGCCGACGCCCTTGCGGATTTCGCTGATGCCGCGATGGGCGAAGATGTCGCCGACCTTGCCGACGGCGATGACCTTGCTGCCACGCTCGGTGAGCCTGTCGAGCAGCGTCGCCTCCGGCGGTGGCGTGGCATAGTCCTTGCGGTTCGGCGTGCGCTCGAACGTCTCCTTGCTTTCGCCGACGAAGGGTCGGGCGATGACGCGGCCGATGTTCAGCGGGTCGACGAGCCGGCGGACAGTCTTGCAAAGCTCATAGAGCCGCTCGAGCCCGAAGTGCTCTTCGTGCGCGGCGATCTGCAGGACGGAATCCACCGATGTGTAGCAGATCGGCTTGCCGGTGCGGATGTGTTCCTCGCCGAAGCGCTCGATGATCTCGATGCCCGAGGCGTGGCAATCGCCAAGGATGCCCGGCACATTGCCTTCGCGGGTGATGGCTTCGGTCAGCGATGCCGGGAAGGCCGGCACGGTCTGTGGAAAATAGCCCCAGGCGAAGGTGACCGGCACCGCGGCGATCTCCCAATGGCCCGACGGCGTGTCCTTGCCGCTCGAAATCTCTTGGGCGGCGCCGTGGAAGGCGCCGGCGCGCAGCTTGGCGTTCGCTTCGAATTCAAAGCCGGTTGCCAGCCTTGCCGCGCGGCCGAGCCCGAGTGCCGTCATGTTCGGAAGGTCGAGCGGACCTGAGCGCAGACCCTCGCGATTGCCGCGGCCCTCGGCGCAGGCGGCTGCTATGTGGCCGAAGGTATCGGACCCGACATCGCCGAAACGTTCGGCGTCGGCCGCGCCGCCAATGCCGAAGGAATCCAGGACGAACAGGAATGCACGCGCCATCTATGAAGGGCTCTCGGTTGCCAGCTTGCCGCACAGACATAGGATCAGTCGCGGTCGTTGGCAATTATCCCGCAAATGGCAACTGACGAGAGCAGATGGACCGGCTACCTAGATTTCGCAACCGGTGCAGGGGATCGTCTGGCTCATGCGCGGCCGCAGATAATA
This sequence comes from Aminobacter niigataensis, assembly GCF_946995915.1. Taxonomy (GTDB): domain Bacteria; phylum Pseudomonadota; class Alphaproteobacteria; order Rhizobiales; family Rhizobiaceae; genus Aminobacter; species Aminobacter niigataensis. The sequence goes on along the minus strand of NZ_OX341517.1, from coordinate 4,943,400 downwards.
GGTCTCGTCCATCGTGATCGGATCGATTGCGGCAGCGAGGCCAAGCACGGGCTTGCTTTCGGCGGCCCAGGTGATCATCGGCTTGTAGTCGAGTTCGCTGACGACCCGGATCAGGAAAGCGCCCTTGGTCTTGAGGGCGTCGGGCACGGTCGTCACCGTGTCCTTGACGACGTCGGGCTTGCCGACGCCGTCGACGTATTTGCGCGACCAGACCACCAGCACTTGGGGCGACGCCTCGTCGGTGACCTGAATTGCCGTGATGAAGATCTTGCCGGTGCTGCGGTTGTAGGGCTGCAGGATCGACTCGGCAATCTTCATCACCGCGTCCACTTCGGTTGCCTTGATCGTCTGCTGTTGCGTGATGAGATCGGCGACCATCGAGCCGGCCCGGCTGACTTTCTTGTTCGTCTCGATCGCCTGGGAGACCTCCATGGTCACGAAATACAGCGACAACAGGAGAGGGACGACGAAGGCGAATTCGACCGCGGCGATACCGCGCCGGTCTGAAATCAGGGCATATGCGTATGATCGCAATTGCTTCAGCATCGATTGTGCCCCCCGCCACGCCGACATCCCAAGACTTTCCGCTAGCTGCGGCCGTAACTGGCCGTTTCGATCAATCATTGAACGGTTCGTTCTGCCAGATGGCAGACGCAAACTGCAGCGTATAGCCACCGTTCAGGTTCGACATGGACGCCCGCATGAAGTCGGTGATGACTGGCCATTTGTAGAAAACGCGCAGCATGTTCTTGGTGCCGGCTGGACCAGGCGTGACACTAATGCCGGTCGTGTCGATCTCCCGGCCAGTCAGCCTGAGCTTCACGTCGGCCGCAGCAGCAAAAGTTGGATAGCTGCGCAGGTCAACGATCAGATTGGGGCACCCGTCGGCGACGATGACCTCAAGACGCTCACAGATCTTGCCTTCCAGCCAATCTTTGGTGACGTCCTTGCTCTTGACCTGTCCAGTGCGCAACTGGCGGGCGACATCGTCGACTGCGTTAGAAAGTACCTGCTGGCCGGCGAATGAAATGCAACTCTCGAGGATCGCAAAGACCAGCAGCGAGAAAGGTATCACCAGCATGACGAACTCGATCGCCGTGCTGCCACTGCGGTCGCGCGCGAAGCCGGCGAACAATCCCCGCCGGCGCGCCTTCGTCTTGTCATGCACTGCAGACGCTGTGTCGCTCATGTCCCGACCGCCTTCTCGTTCCGGGCGGACAATAGTGCAAAGCCGTTGAGGTCCCGTTTTGATGTTCGGGAAAATAGCAGGCAAAATCTTTACCCAAGGCTAACCTTGTCCGGTACGTCCTGCGGGTCCCACGCTTACTGGGAAGCGTTCATCTCGCTTTCGGACATCCGCTCGGCGTCGCTCTTGTAGGAGCTCTCGCAATAGGGCGTGCAAGAGAGCGTCTGTATCTCGGAGCGGCGGTAGATCCGTACGGAAGAGGCGTCGTGACGTATGACGGTCACCTGTTCGTCGACGATGGGCGTGCCGTCCGCATCGAGCACCACGAGGTTGGTGACGCCAAAACCCTTGCCGGTCAACACTAGGGTCGAAGCGTCTTGGACCGAGGCGTCGGCGATGGACGAGTTGCCGACCACGATGGTGTCGGCAGGGCGGGCGAGTCGCACGATCTTGGCCTGGTTCATCGTCACTTCGATGCCGCCACCCGCATGGGCCGGCACAGCGGCGGCGGCCATCGCTATCGCAACTGCGCACGCTCCCGGAAAGAAAGCTTTCGGCCTTGTCATCGCTGCCCCTCGATCACTGTCAGTATCGACTGATCAACGGAAGATGAACGCTTTTGGTGAACCAACAGTTAAGCCGTCTGACTGGTGGCAACCGGTGCGCGAGCAGCGCCGCTAAGGAAGTGCCATGCAGCCCCCCAAACGCCTCGCGGGCAGCGGTTCCCAGCTGAAGACAACAGGCCAGCCCAGCTTAGCCTGTAGTTAACCACACGATGGCAATGGCCGGCTAAAGGTTTCGGTAAGGCTGTTTCTTAAGCCGTTTGAAAGAGCTCCCCGCTAGGTTGCATTCATCCGATCGACGACAAAGAAATGTTGACGGAAGTGCTGTAACAAACGGAGTAAGGAGCTCTCCAATGTCCAATCTCATCGCACGCTTTGTGAAGGACGAATCCGGCGCGACCGCCATCGAATACGGTCTGATCGCCGCCCTTATCGCAGTTGCCATCATTGCCGGCGCCGGCTTGGTTGGCAGCGCGCTCGACACCAAGTTCAGGGGTGTCGCGACGGCAATCGAAAACGCCCCTGTGGCTCCGTGATAGGCGGCTCTACGCCAAAAATCACGTAGACAAAAAGCGAAAGGCTGCTCAAGGGCGGCCTTTTTCTTTTTGAGAATAGGCCCAGCCTTCACCCAAGATTAATGTCAATTCTCTAAGTTAGATCTTGGTTCAACCTATCAGGTATGTGGCGATGCTTGAAGCACTGATCTTTGTCGTGTTCCCGTTCTGCATGGTATATTCAGCCGTATCCGACACCATGTCGATGACCATCGCCAACCGTGTGCCGCTACTCCTACTTGGCGTCTTCCTTGTCGTCGCGCCGCTGACCGGCATGGCCTGGGCCGACATCGGCATGCATCTTGCTGCAGGCGCCTTGCTTCTTACCGTCACCTTCGCGCTGTTCGCACTCGGCGGCATGGGCGGCGGTGACGCCAAGCTCATCGCCGCGTCCGCCGTTTGGATGGGGTTCGGCATGCCGCTGATGCAGTACCTGCTTACCTCCGCTGTATTTGGCGGGATGCTGACGCTCGCGATCCTGACCTTCCGCAGTTCCGCTCTTTCCCACATCACCAGCCAGAACATGTTCCTCAGGAATTTCTCCAAAGATGCCGGCGGCGTGCCCTACGGCATTGCGCTCGGCATAGGTGGCCTAATCACCTATCCGAGTTCGCCCCTGATGGTCTGGGCGCTGGAGCGGCTGACTGCCCAATGATCTCCACGCCTGCGGGCGTAAGGTATCGTTAATCATATATATAAGCATCGCGTTAACCATAATTTGACGATTGGCTATGCAAAGTCCGACTCGGCTTGATGGGTTGCCGGGGCGAGGTTCGGACAATGGCTGCATCGCGACTAATGATACTTGGCGTAGCGGTCGCCGCCGCGGGTGGCGCTGGTTTCGTCGCCAAGAATATGTCTGCTCCACCTCCTCAGGAGGTCATCGTCGAATCCGGGCCGCAACAGCCGCAACTCGCACTCACCGACGTGCTGGTGCTCACCGGCGACGTGCCGATGGGCGGTGTTGTGGAGGGCAACATCGGCTGGCAGCCTTGGCCGAGCGACGCGATAAATCCCAATTTCATCACGCGCAGCGCCGAGCCTGAAGCGCTGGAAAAATTCAAGAATTCGGTCGCGCGCCTTGCCATGTACGGCGGCGAGCCGCTGCGCAAGTCGAAGCTGATCGGCGAAGGCCAGAGCTTCATGTCGGCGGTTTTGCCGGCAGGCAGTCGCGCGGTCGCCACTGCGATTTCCGCCGACACCTCCGCCGGCGGCTTCATTCTGCCGAACGACTATGTCGACGTGATCATGACCCGTCGCAGCGATGCCGCGAAATCGGGAAGCGGCTTCACCACCGAGACCATCCTCAAGAACATCCGGGTGCTGGCCATCGACCAGACCATCCAGGAGGATGAGGAGGGCAAGAAGGTCAAGGTCGGCGAAACCGCGACGCTGGAACTCACCGCCCAGCAGGCCGAGATCATCACCGTGGCCCAGCAGATGGCGGACCGCCTCACCCTTGCCCTGCGCTCGGTTGCCGACGCCCAGGAAAAGAACCTCGCCGAGGCCGACTATCTGGTCTCGGGCAGTGGCAAGCGCGGCACGGTGCGGCTGATCAAGTCAGGTGAGATTTCCGAATCGGGAGCAAGGAAATGAGGTCCACCGCCAGACTTCTTGTGACTGCTGCGACGTTGGCCATAGGCTCCGTTGGGGTCTGGCAGTCGCCGGTACTTGCTGCAAAGGCGAGGGTCGGCGCGGAAAATTCCAGCCAGCGCGTCAAGCTCGGGCTCAACAAGTCGGTGGTCATCGACCTGCCGTCCGACGCCTACGATATCCTTGTCGCCAATCCGGCTGTTGCCGATGCAGTGACGCGCACGGCGCGCCGCATCTACCTGTTCGGCAAGTCGGTCGGCCAAACCAACATCTTCGTCTTCGGCCCCAATGGCGAGCAGATCGCCAGCCTCGATCTCGCTATCGAACGCGACGTTGCCGGGCTTGAGGACTACATCAAGCGTTTCATCCCGAATTCGCAGATCAAGGTTGAATTGATCAACGACAACGTCGTGCTGACCGGCATGGTCGATACGCCGCTCGATGCCAAGCGCGCTGTCGATCTGGCGACCATCTTCGTCACCGGCGGTGAGGCGACGACCGGGCAATATTCGCAGACCGCCAGCGGCGGCTCCGAAAATGGCGGCGTCGACATCGACAATCCTGACTCGACGCGCCAGAAGAGCAAGATCGTCAACCTGCTCCAGATCGTCGGCGACGACCAGGTGATGCTCAAGGTCACCGTCGCCGAGGTCAGCCGCACGGTGATGAAGCAGCTCGGCGTCAACATGATCGGCTCGGGCGATGCCAACGGCATCAGCTGGGGGGCCATCAGCGACAGCATCCCGGGTCTCGGCAAGCCGCTTGGCGCCTCACAGGTCTCGATCGGGACCTCGCTTCTCGACGCGTATGTCAATGCCATGGAACAGGCTGGCGTGATGAAGACGCTGGCCGAGCCGACACTCACCGCAGTTTCGGGCGAAAAGGCGACCTTCAAGGTCGGCGGCGAGTTCAACCTGGTGACCAACCAGGAAGGCGGCGGCTCAAGCGGCGGCCGGACCTACGAAATCGAGAAGATCGAATACGGCATCGGTCTCGAATTTCAGCCGGTGGTGCTGTCGCCAGGGCGTATTAGTCTCAAGATCAGAACCCAGGTCTCCGAGCCGACCACCGAAGCGTCGGTCTCGCTGTCGGGAGGCGGATCCCGCGGAGCGAGGTTCAATGCTCCTGGCATGACGGCCCTGTCGATCCGTAAGCGCCTGGCCGACACGACGGTGGAGCTGCCCTCCGGCGGGTCGATGATGATTGCCGGCCTCGTCCGCGACGACGTGCGTCAGGCGGTCAACGGATTGCCCGGGCTGTCCAAGATTCCCGTTCTTGGCACCCTGTTCCGCAGCCGCGATTTTGTCCGCAACGAGTCCGAACTCGTCATCATCGTCACGCCGTATCTGGCCCGTCCGGTGGCGCGCAACGAGCTCGCCAGGCCCGACGACAATTTCAACGCCGCCAGCGACGGCGCCGGCATGTTCCTCGGCCGCGTCAATCGCGTCTACGGCACCATGAAAACCGACAAGCCCATGGGCCGTTATCACGGCGTCGTCGGCTTCATCTACAAATGAGCGGGGATAGGGGCATGTCTCAGGCAATACACCACGCCACGCGCGCCACCGGCCGGACCCGGCAGGAAATGTCGCGCCTCTTCCGTCCGCTTCTGGCGGCGGCCGCAGTTGCCCTTGTCGCCGGATGCGCGACCAACCGCGACAGCGTCACTGTCGGCTCGATCCCGGATGACTACCGAACCAATCACCCAATCGTCATTGCCGAGAAGAACCAGACCCTCGACATCGCGGTCGGCACCAGCGATCGCGGCATCTCCAAGGGCCAAGAAGCGACATTTGCCGGCTTCCTCAGCGACTATGACCGCCGCTCGAAGCCGGCGCTGACGATCATGGTGCCCGCGGGGGCCTCGAATGATGTGGCGGCGAACGAGGCCGCGCGGGCGCTGGCGCGCGTCGCGACGAGGAATGGCGTGCCGTCGAACCGTATCGACATCGCCCGCTACCAGGCGGCCTATGCCGATGCCGCGTCGCCGGTACGTGTGACCTACACCGCCATGCGCGCGCAGACCGACCGGTGCGGCAGCTGGCCGGAGGACGTGCTCAACACGACCGAGAACAAGCACTACGCAAATTTCGGCTGTTCCTATCAGAACAATCTCGCCGCACAGGTTGCCAACCCTGCCGACTTGCTTGGACCGCGCAAGCAGACGGAGATCGACGCTGAAAATCGCGGCGAAGTGATCGATCTCTACCGCAAACGCGGGATCACCACCGAGTTCAACAAGAACTCCGAAGTGAACTATTGATCGCGAGCTATGGGAAGAACGAGACAATGAGCAATCTCGCCTACGATTCCCAGCCTGAGAGCGCTGAACCTGCGCATCAGGATATGGCACTGATGCAGGCGCTGCGGCCCGTGCCGCGCATCTCCATCCAGGCCTTCTGCGAGACCGACAGCGTCGCGGGCCCAATCGAACGCGCCGGCGCCGACCGACGCATGGCCAAGGCCCACCTCCAGGTTCATATGGGCGGCGTCGAGACTGCGGTAGAAGTCTATCGCGGCTCGCCGACGCCCAACCTGATCATTCTCGAATCGCGCCGCGAGCCGAAGAACCTTCTCGAAGCCCTGCACGCGCTGTCGGAATATTGCGACCCGAGTTCCAAGGTCGTGGTCATCGGGCACTACAATGACATTGCGCTCTATCGCGAGTTGATCCGCTCGGGCATTTCCGAATATGTCGTGGCGCCGGTATCGACCGCCGACATCGTCAGCGTGATCTCCTCGATCTTTATCGATCCCGAAGCGGAGCCGATGGGCCGCTCGATCGCGTTCGTCGGCGCCAAGGGTGGTGTCGGCTCCTCGACCATCGCCCACAACGTCGCGTGGAGCATGTCGAACCTGTTCAAGTCGGAAGTGGTCGTTGCCGACCTCGACCTGGCTTTCGGTACCGCAAACATCAACTTCGATCAGGACCCCGCCCAAGGCATTGCCGAGGCGGTGTTTGCGCCCGAGCGCGTCGACGAGGTCTACCTGGACCGCCTTTTGGCCCAATGTGCCGAACACCTGTCCCTGCTTGCCGCGCCCTCGACGCTCGAGCGCGTCTACGATTTCGATCCAGAGGCGTTCGCCCAGATCATCGACACCGCTCAGCGCAGCACCCCGCTGCTGGTGCTCGATGTCCCCCACATCTGGAGCGGCTGGAGCAAGAACACCCTGGCCCGGGCCGACGAAGTGGTCATCACCGCGACGCCGGAACTCGCCAATCTGCGCAATACCAAGAACCTGGTCGATATGCTCAAGCGGCTGCGGCCCAACGATCCGCCGCCGAGGCTGATCCTCAATCAGGCAGGTCTGCCCAAGCGTCCGGAAATTGCGGCAAGCGATTTCGCCGAACCGCTGGGCATCACCCCGATGTCCGTCATCCCCTTCGACGCGCTGCTGTTTGGCAATGCCGCAAACAATGGCCGCATGCTGGGCGAGATGGATGCGAAGAACCCGACCGTCCATATGATCAACGAGATTGCGCATGTGCTGACCGGAAGATCGGAAGCCAAGGTCAAGAAGCAGTCAGGGCTTGGCGGAATTCTTGCCCGGCTCAGGGCTCGCAAGAAGTGATGCCGGCGCGGCGGAGGCGATAGTCGACCATGTTTGGCAGAAGAGGCAGCGACGACGGCAACCGCTCAACGCCGGGGTTCCGCCCGAACGCACCCATACAGGCGCCGGTCGCGAGCACCGGTGACACACTGGTCGCGCCGCGTCCATCCATCCCGGCGCCACCCGCAGAATCGGTCGCGACGCAGAAGCGGACGGTCCAGCCGACGCCGCCATTCGCCGCGGAGCCGCGCAAGGCGCAGCGCGAACGCAGCGAAAGCTACTACGACACGAAAAGCCAGGTCTTTTCGGCGCTGATCGACACCATCGACCTGTCGCAATTGGCCAAGCTCGATCCTGACAGTGCGCGTGAGGAAATCCGCGATATCGTCAACGATATCATCGCGATCAAGAACTTCGCGATGTCGATCGCCGAGCAGGAAGAGCTGCTCGAGGATATCTGCAACGACGTCCTCGGCTATGGTCCGCTGGAGCCTTTGCTGGCCCGCGACGACATCGCCGACATCATGGTGAATGGCGCCAGGAACGTCTATATCGAAGTCAACGGCAAGGTCGAGCAGACGGGCATCCGCTTCCGCGATAACCAGCAACTGCTCAACATCTGCCAGCGCATCGTCAGCCAGGTCGGCCGCCGCGTCGATGAATCCTCGCCGATCTGCGATGCGCGCTTGCCAGACGGGTCCCGCGTCAACGTCATCGCGCCGCCACTGTCGATCGACGGCACCGCGCTCACCATTCGAAAATTCAAGAAGGACAAGCTGACGCTCGACCAGCTCGTCAAGTTCGGCGCGATTTCCCAGCATGGCGCCGACGTGCTGAAGATCATCGGCCGGGTCCGTTGCAACATCGTCATTTCAGGCGGTACCGGTTCGGGCAAGACGACGCTGCTCAACTGCCTGACCAACTATATCGACCGCGACGAGCGCATCATCACCTGCGAAGACTCGGCGGAGCTGCAGCTGCAGCAGCCGCATGTGGTCCGTCTCGAAACCCGTCCCGCCAACCTGGAAGGCGAGGGCGAGGTGACCATGCGCGACCTGGTCAAGAACTGCCTGCGCATGCGTCCGGAGCGGATCATCGTCGGCGAAGTGCGCGGACCGGAAGTGTTCGACCTGTTGCAGGCGATGAACACCGGCCACGACGGATCGATGGGCACCATCCACTCCAACAGCCCGCGCGAGTGCCTCAATCGTATCGAGTCCATGATCGCCATGGGCGGCTACTCGCTGCCTCAGAAGACGGTGCGCGAGATCATCGTCGGTTCCGTCGACGTCATCATCCAGGCCGCCCGCCTGCGCGATGGCTCGCGCCGCATCACCCACATCACCGAGGTGATCGGCATGGAAGGCGACGTCATCATCACCCAGGACCTGGTGCTCTACAACATCAAGGGCGAGGACCAGAACGGCAGGCTTCTCGGCCAGCATGTCTCCACCGGCATCGGCCGGCCGCATTTTTGGGACCGGGCACGCTACTTCGGCGAGGATTCCCGGTTGGCCAATGCTCTCGAGAGCATGGAAAAGAGCGCTGACTGAGATGGCACCGACAACGATGCGAGCACGGAGGATTTAGCGCGCCATGTTCGGGCTTGATGCTTCGATGCTGGTATTTGTCGCCCTTGCCGGTCTCAGCGCCGGCCTGGTGGCTTACGCTTTCCTGTTCAAGCGCATGGAAACCGAGAGCAACACCGAGCGCCGCCTTTCGACTGTAAGGCAGACCGAAACGGATCGCTCGCTGGTCAAGGCTTCGCGCGATCGGACTGCTGAAGTCGCCAAGCGCAAGAAGTCGGTTCAGGACACGCTCAAGGAACTGGACGACAAGCAGAGGGCCAAGGACCGCAACATCAAGAAGCCGCCGCTGAAAGTCCAGATCCGGCAGGCCGGCATGCAGGTGACGATCGAGCGCTTCTACGTCTATTCGGTGGTTTGCGGCATCGTTGCGACCCTTTTCGTCTACATCGCCGGTGCCCCGCTGATCCTGCTGCCCGGTGCGCTGCTTGCAGCCACGATCGGCCTGCCACGCTGGTTTGTCGCCTTCCGGCGCAACCGTCGCGTCAAGCAATTCCTGGAAGAGTTTCCCAATGCGCTCGACATCATCGTGCGTGCGGTGAAGTCGGGTCTGCCGCTCAACGACGGCATTCGCCTCATCGCGTCGGAATCGCCGGAGCCGGTGCGCGGCGAGTTCCGCCGCATAGTCGAGTCTCAGCAGGTCGGCATCGCCATCCCCGATGCGGCCTTGCGCATGACCGAGACCATGCCGTGCCCCGAGGCCGGTTTCTTCGGTATCGTCATCCAGATTCAGAGCCAAGCGGGCGGCAACCTCTCGGAAGCATTGGGCAACCTGTCGCGCGTGCTGCGTGACCGCAAGAAGATGAAAGCCAAGGTTCAGGCGCTGTCGATGGAAGCAAAGGCCTCGGCCGTAATCATCGGCGCCCTGCCGATCATCGTCGCCACCCTCGTCTACCTATCGAGCCCGAACTACATCATGCCGCTTTTCACCACGAATACCGGCAACCTGATCCTGGGCATCTCGGGCATCTGGATGTCGATCGGCATCTTCGTGATGCGCAAGATGATGAATTTCGAGGTCTAGTGCACAAATGACCGATCAAGTCGTCAAGTCGCTCACGGATCCGTCCTTCCTCATCGCACTGCTGGTCGGAATCGCTGTCTTTGCCACGGTCTTCACCGCGATGCCGTCGCTGATCGGCAATCCGCTCAAGGCGCGCATGAAAGCCGTTGCTCTGGAACGCGATGAGTTGCGCGCCAAGCAGCGCGTCCGCCTCGCCGCCGAAAGTGATCGCCGCCGTGGCGCGCTGCGCGAGCAGCAGCATGTCGGCATGCGCAACATCGTCGAGCGCCTCGACCTGCGCCGTGCGCTCGTTGACGAAGGGACGCTCAACAAGCTGAAGGTTGCCGGCTTCCGCGGCCAGAACCCTCTGACGCGCTTCCTGTTCTTTCGCCTGGTGTTGCCCTTCGTCGGCTTCGTGCTGGCGGCTGTCTACGTGTTCGCAATGGGCGGAGCCGCGGAAAAGCCGATCTTCGTCAAGATTTTCATCTGTATCGTGGCTGCCTATGCCGGTTTCTACCTGCCGGTGCTCTACGTCTCCAACCGCGCCACCAAGCGCAAGCAGTCGATCCAGCAGGCATGGCCGGATGCACTCGACCTGATGCTGATCTGCGTCGAATCGGGCATGTCGGTGGAAGCGGCGCTTCGCAAGGTCGCCGATGAGATCGGCTCGCAATCCGTCGACCTCGCCGAAGAGTTCGTGCTCACCAACGCCGAGCTTTCCTATTTGACTGAGCGCCGCCAGGCCTATGAGAACCTTGCCGCCCGCACTGGCCTCGACTCCGTCAAGTCGGTGACCCAGGCCCTGATCCAGGCAGAGCGCTACGGCACCCCGGTCGCGCATGCCCTGCGCGTGCTGGCAGCCGAAAGCCGTGACATGCGCATGAATGCTGCCGAGAAGAAGGCTGCCGCACTGCCGCCCAAGCTGACAGTGCCGATGATCCTGTTTTTCCTGCCGGTGCTGTTTGCCATCATCCTCGGCCCTGCTGGCATCCAGATCAGCGAACGCGGTCTGTTTGGCGACAAGCCGCAGTCGAGCAGCGAATAGTTCCGCATCGCCAGTCATGAACGAAAAAGGCCGCGTCAGACGACGCGGCCTTTTTCATGTCCGGCGCTATACGGTCAGTTGGTGGTGGGCTTGTCCTCGGCCTTGATCTGGTTCCAGGCGTTTTGCTGGGCAAGCATGCTGCGGAGGTAGGCGACGTTGGCCTGTGCCTGCTCGGGGGAAAGCTCCTGGCTGGCAATCTTCTCGGCTTCGTCGAACCGTCCCTGGAGGCCGACCGCGAGCGCAAGGTTCTGGCGCACGCGGCTATCGGCGCCCTGCTGCGAGGCGGCAGAACGCAGATAGGTCTCGGCTGACTTCAGGTCGCCCTCGAGCACATAGGACATGCCGAGATTGGAGAGCACGGTGGGGTCGTTCGGCTTGAGGTCGAGCGCCTTGCGGTAGAGGCTGCGCGCGTCCTGGGTCTGGCCAAGCTGGTCGAGGATCGCTGCCTCTGCAGAGACCAACTTCCAGTCGGGATATTCCGGGGTCTGGGCGCGGCGCACGGCGTCGAGCGCCGGCTGCAACTCGCCCGAGGCGGCCAGCGCCTTGCCGTATGCGGCCAGCACGTCCCGGTCCTTGGGGTAGCCGATCGCGAGCTTGCGCATCACCGCCAGGGATTGGTCTGTCTGACCCTTCATCTGCAGCGCCGAGGCGTATTGCATCGCCACCGGCTTGTTGTTCGGGTTGCTGGCATAGGCGCGGCCGATCTGGTCGGTGGACCCCTCGATCGCGCCGGTCGACATGGTGTCGACCGATTTGCCACGGCCGATCGAACCGGTGGTCATCTTGCTGGTGCCGCAACCGGCGACGCCTGCCATCAACAGTGCCACGAAAGCCGCTCTTGCAAGGCGTTTTCCCGTTGCGTTCATCGAGCGATTGGTCAACATCGGAGGCAGGTCTCCATTCGTCCGCGTGGCCGTTCGCCGGCCATTTCCCCGCTTTGGAGAAATAATCTGTTAACCCTAACGGATGGTTAAGAGTGCCCTGATGTACCGAGCCGTCCGACACTGAAGGAAGCCGAAATGCCGGTCGAACTGCTCGACGCCAAGCCCAGCGATGCGCTGCCGATCCATCTTGTTGCCAAGGATGGCCTGGGCAATGCCGGTCTTGCACCCGAAATTGCCGCCTGGGCCAATGCCAACGGCTTTGCCGGCGAGGCGGGCAGGGTGCTAGCCGTGCCCGGCGTGGACGGTAGGCTGGCCGGGGCGCTGTTCGGCACGGGTCAGCAGGAAAACGGGCTTGGCTTCGGCGTTCTTGCCCGCAACCTGCCGGAAGGCGACTGGCATTTCGCCACCGCGCCGGCGCATCCCGAACTTTCCGCGCTTGCAGTCGCGCTCGGCGGCTACAGCTTCACCCGATATGGCAAGAAGCCGGGCAGGGAACTTGGGCTGGCGGTCCCAGCGGGGGTCGATGCCGATCGCCTCAAGCGCCTGGTCGAAGCGGTTTTCCTCGTCCGCGACCTCGTCAATACGCCGACCAATGACATGGGCCCCTCGGCGCTCGAAGCCGCGGCACGGACTCTTGCCGGCGCACATGGCGCCGAGGTCCGCGTGACGATCGGCGACGGCCTGCTTGAACACAATTTCCCGATGATCCACGCGGTCGGCCGCGCCTCGCATGATGCGCCGCGACTGATCGACCTGACCTGGGGCGCAAGCGACGCCCCGAGGGTCACGCTTGTCGGCAAGGGCGTCTGCTTCGACACCGGCGGTCTCGACATCAAGCCTGCCTCGGGCATGCTTTTGATGAAGAAGGACATGGGCGGTGCCGCCAACGTGCTTGGCCTTGCCTCGATGATCATGGCGGCAAGACTGAACGTCAGGCTGCGCGTGCTCATTCCCGCGGTGGAGAATTCGATCTCGGCCAACGCCTTCCGCCCGGGCGACGTGCTGCAGAGCCGCAAGGGCATCACGGTCGAGATCGGCAACACCGATGCCGAGGGCCGGCTGGTGCTCGCCGACGCGCTGGCCCTTGCCGATGAGGAGCAACCGCAAATGCTGATCGACATGGCGACGCTGACGGGGGCCGCGCGCGTGGCGCTCGGGCCGGACCTGCCACCCTTCTACACCGACGACGATGCCCTCGCTGCCGAACTCGCCGTGGCATCTGGCGCGGTCGAGGACCCGATCTGGCGCATGCCGCTCTGGAAGCCATACGATGCCAAGCTGTCTTCCAAGGTCGCCGACATGAACAACGTCACCTCGGACGGGTTCGCCGGTTCGATCACTGCGGCCCTGTTCCTCAAACGCTTTGTCGAAAAGACGACCGCCTGGGCGCATTTCGACATCTTCGCCTGGAACCCGACCGACCGCCCGTACGGCCCGACCGGCGGCGAAGCGCAGGCGATCCGGGCACTAGAAAAGGTGATTTCGGCACGATTTGGCTGAGGCTGACGTGGTTTCTCGCCGCCGCTTTGCGGGGAAGAGTGCCGAGCGCAGCGAGGCGGAGAGGGTTTACTTCGCATCTGTCCGACTCAGCCTTGCCATCGCCGCAAAATCCCTTTTGAATGAAACGGAACCGAAACAAATGCAGTGGATGCTGGCGGCATGCCGATCGCATTGCGTCCGAGCCAGTCGTTGAAACTGTTGCAGCAGTTTGCCCTGTCCGAGGTGCGTGACGACGCACCCGACCTGACGTTGCGCCAGATGGCGATCCTGCTCACCATCTATCTCGACCCGCCGCCGCACACGGTGCGGGGACTGGCAGCGCGCCTCGGCGTCAGCAAGCCGGTCATCACCCGCGCGCTCGACACCATGGGGGCGCTCAAGCTGGTGTCGCGGCACCGCGACCCGAGCGACAAGCGCAACGTGTTGATCAGGCGCACCGTCGAAGGCGCGCTCTATGTCGAGAGATTGGGCGATGCTATCATCGCCAAAGCCATGGAGCTTCCGATTTGACCGCCCGCGACAGCCGCCTTCACGCTTTCCGTCCCGACCTTGCCGACGCCCGCCTCAAGGGCGAAGTGGCGGCCGAGCGATTTGTCGCCGGCCGCCCGGCGCGCATTTCCGCCCCCGTTGCGGACGTTCGCAAGGCGCCCAGGCCGGATTCGGGCCTCAACACGCAACTGCTTTATGGCGACGACGTCACGATCTTCGAGGAGGCTGAGGGGTTCGCCTGGCTCCAGGCCGAGCGTGACGGCTATGTCGGCTATGTCTCGTCTGGCGACCTTGCGCCGCGCGGCCCGGCGCCGACCCACGTCGTCATGGCGACACGCACCTTCGTCTATCCCGGTCCTGACATGAAGTTTCCGCGCGGCCCGGCATTGTCGCTGGGATCGCAGGTTGCGATTGCCGGCCATGCCGAAACGCGCGGCACCCAATATGCCCTGCTTGCCTCGGGCGAGGCACTGGTTTCCCAGCATTTGGCGCCTTTGGGCACAAAGGCCGACGACTTCGTTTCGGTGGCGGAACGGCTGATCGACACGCCCTATCTCTGGGGCGGCTTCTCAGCCTTCGGCATCGACTGCTCGGGGCTGGTCCAGCTTTCGATGCGCATGACAGGGCGTGACGTCCTGCGCGATTCGGACATGCAGGAAGCCTCGCTCGGCAACCCAGTCGATGCGGGTGCGGATTTCTCGCAGCTGCGGCGCGGCGACCTCGTCTTCTGGAAAGGCCACGTCGCGATTATGACCGATGCGGTGAACATGATCCACGCCAACGGCCACACCATGACGGTCGCTCGCGAAGGTCTGCGCGACGCCATCGACCGTATCGGCTACCTCTATGGCGGGCCGACCGGCTTCCGCCGGCCTTAGTGCGGGCTATTCAGGCGAGGCGCACGCACCCAGTCTTTTCCTGCTGCCACGATTGAAGCGGTTCCGAATTTTCAGAGCCGTCGGGGCGTGGCGCAGATAAAGCCCGCGGCTTGGAAAGAATGAGAGGGTTAAGAAAGAGACGCTGATCGCCGGCGAACACTCTGAAACGTCTCACTCCGGCCAACCCCCCTCATCCGCCCCTTCGGGGCACCTTCTCCCACAAGGGGAGAAGGTAGATCGTGCCTCAATACCCGGCGTTGCGGTCGACGACGTTTTCCAGCGGTTCGCCCCGCTCGAAAGCGTCCATCTGCTCGAGCATCGGCGGCACCAGATGGGTGGGGTCGGACGTCGCGGCCGCATGCGGCGTCACGAACACCTTCGGGTGGTTCCACATCGGGCTGGTCTTGGGCAGCGGCTCGACCTCGAAGACGTCGAGGCTGGCTTCTTTCAGCGTGCCGTCGTCGAGCGCGCGCAGGATGTCGGCATCGCGCTGCAGCTTGCCGCGCCCGGCATTGATCAGCACAGCACCCCCGAGGCCGTTGCGCCGGCGCAGTTCCTTGAGCAGGCCGTAGCTGATGATGCCCTTGGTCGCCTCCGTCAGTGGCAGCAGCACCACAAGGATGTCGGTCGCGTTGAGGAACGGCACGAGGCCGGCATCGCCGCTGAAGGTGGTCACGCCTGCTGCTTCCTGTGGGCGGCGGCTCCAGCCATTGACGTGGAAGCCGACACCCTTGAGCGCTTCGGCCGCCGCACGGCCGAGATTGCCCAGGCCCATGATGCCGACCGAGATGTCGGCGGCAGGCCGCTGCTGCGGCTCGTGCCAGGCCTTCTTCGTCTGCTGTATCCGGTAGAGCTGGCCCTGGCGATGATGGTCGAACACCCGCCACAACACGTATTCGACCATGTGCTGGGTCAGGTTTTCATCCACGACGCGGATGATCGGGGCTGCAGGCAGGTTGGGATCGGCAAACAGATGATCGACGCCGGCGCCGATGGAGAAGATGACCTTCAGGTTCGGCAACTTGGCGAGCAGGCCGGGCTTCTGCTTCCAAACTACGGCGTATTCGATCGAGGGATCGGCGGGGCCATCCGGTTCGAGCACCACCTCGCGCTCCGCCGACAGCAATTCATACCAGCGCTGCGGGCTGAATCCGGTGATCGAAAGAAGAACCTTGCCCTTGCCTGCCATGCTATGCCCTTGATGCTATTCGCTGACGACGCCAGTAGGCGCGGTCTCGATCTTGAACGCCGCCGATATCAGCGCTCGAGTGTAATCCGTTTGCGGACGCTCGAAAATCTGCTCGGACGGCCCCGCCTCGACCACCTTGCCGTTGCGCATCACGATGACGTCATTGGCAAGCGCGCGCACGACCTTGAGGTCGTGGCTGATGAAAAGGTAGGCGAGGTCGTGCTTGGCCTGCAGGCTGCGCAAGAGATCGACCACCTGGGCCTGCACGCTCATGTCGAGCGCCGAAGTCGGCTCGTCGAGCATGACGAAGCGCGGCTTGAGCACCATGGCGCGGGCAATGGCGATGCGCTGGCGCTGGCCGCCGGAGAATTCGTGCGGATAGCGGAAGCGGGTTTCGGGGTCGAGGCCGACCTCGCGCAGCACGTCCACCACCTTCCGGTCGCGCTCGGCCACCTTGAGGCCGGGCTCGTGGACCTTCAGACCCTCCTCGATGATGTCGGCCACCGACATGCGCGGGCTGAGCGAGCCGAACGGGTCCTGGAACACGATCTGCATCTCGCGCCGGAGCGGCCGCATCGCGTTGAAGCTGAATTTGTCGATCTCGCGGCCGTCGAAGTCGATCTTGCCTTGCGACGAGATCATGCGCGTCAGCGCCAGTCCCAGCGTCGTCTTGCCGGAGCCGGACTCGCCGACAACGCCGACGGTCTGGCCGGCGCGGACGGCAACATCGATGCCGTCGACCGCCTTCACATGGTCGACAGTCTTGCGGAAGAAGCCCTGCTTGATCGGAAACCAGACCTTCACGTCGGAACCAGACATCACCGTCTTGGCTGACGCGTCGGCGGCCGGCGGCTTGCCCTTGGGCTCGGCGGCCAGCAGGTGGCGGGTGTAGCTGTGCTGCGGGTTGGCGAAGATTTCCTTGGTCGGCCCGGTCTCGACGATCTGGCCCTTGGTCATGACGCAGACCCGGTCGGCGATGCGCCGGACGATGCCGAGGTCGTGGGTGATGAACAGCATCGACATGCCCTTGCGGGCCTTGAGCTTGGCGAGCAGCTCCAGGATCTGCGCCTGGACCGTCACGTCCAGCGCGGTCGTCGGCTCGTCGGCGATCAGGAGCTCGGGCTCGTTGGCGAGCGCCATGGCGATCATCACGCGCTGGCGCTGGCCGCCCGAGAGCTGGTGCGGATAGGCGTCGAGCCGCTTGCTGGGTTCGCGGATGCCGACCTCTTCGAGCAGCTCGAGCGTGCGGGCCCGCGCCTGCTTGTCGCCCATGCCCTGATGCAGCGACAGCACCTCGACGATCTGCCGCTCGATCGTGTGCAGCGGGTTGAGCGAGGTCATGGGCTCCTGGAAGATCATGGTGATCTTGTTGCCGCGGACCTTGCGCAAGGCGTTTTCGTCAAGCGCGAGCAGGTCCTGGCCGCCGAACATCATGCGCCCGGAGGGATGGCTCGCCGGCGGGTAGGGCAGGAGCTTCAGCACCGAAAGTGCCGACACCGACTTGCCCGAGCCGGATTCGCCGACCAGCGCCACCGTCTCGCCCTTGGCGATGTCGAAGGAGATGTGGTCCACGGCGGTCGTCGTCATGCCACCCTGGCTGAAGGCGACGGACAGGTCCTGGACGGAAAGGAGAGGAGAGGTCAAATGGCGGCCTCGATGTCGGTCATGCGGAAATCGTCGCCTTTGAAAAGAAGCGGCTCGCGGCGCGCCTTGGCAAGCGCATAGGCAAAGCAGTCGCCGAGGTTGAGCTTGGCCGGGTGATTGCCCTTGCCGAATTGTTGATAGGCTTCGCGGGCGAGCAATGCCTGTTCCGGTGTCACCACGACGATCTCGATGCCGAAGTCTGCCAACAAATTGTTGAGTTCAGCACCTTTCCTGGTGTCCTTTAGACCGTCTGCTTTGACAGCGGCTTCAAGGTAGTTGACTGGGGACATCGCGTGGCGCTGACGAGGCGAAAGGAGCTTGTCTTCCATCGCGTCGCCATCGGACTCTTCCAGTAGGATTGCGAGAATTGCCGACGCATCAACGATCATGCCGGCAAACCGTCATCGTCATAAAGGTCGGAATGATCGCTTGTGGCCCCTGGGGGTGTTGGCCCCGAGCGCCTCAAGATGTCCTTGATCCGCGCTTTGCGAATTGCAAGGTCGTCATTGGTTTCGAGCCTTTTGATTTCGGCTTCCAACGCCTGTTCGATGGCTGCCGTCATGCTTTGCCCTGTCGCATCGGCCAACCGTCTCGCGAGCTTTTGCGCCTTCTCACTCTTGATGTTCATGCCCATGTTGATCTCCATGGTAGAAAACACAAGAAATTATACCATAGGTCCAAGCTCACTTGAACGTCTTCCTTGGGTCGAAGGCGTCGCGGGTTGCCTCGCCGATGAAGATCAGCAGCGACAGCATCAGCGAGATCACGACGAATCCGGAGAGCCCGAGCCATGGCGCGTTGAGGTTGCGCTGGCCCTGCTTGAGCAACTCGCCGAGCGACGCCGAGCCCGGCGGCAGGCCGAAGCCGAGGAAGTCGAGCGAGGTCAGCGTCGAGATCGAGCCGTTGAGGATGAAGGGCAGGAAGGTCAGCGTTGCCACCATGGCGTTGGGCAAAAGGTGGCGGAAGATGATCGTCCGGTTGGGCACGCCGAGCGCGCGCGCTGCATTGACGTACTCGAAGTTGCGGGCGCGCAGGAACTCGGCCCGTACGACGCCCACCAGCGCCACCCATGAGAATACCAGCATCAGCCCGAGCAGGATGAAGAAGCCGGGCGGCAGGATGGCGGCGACGATCAGCAGAAGATAGAGCACCGGGATGGCCGACCAGATTTCGATGAAGCGTTGGAACAGCAAGTCGGTCCAGCCGCCGAAATAGCCCTGCATGGCGCCCGCCGAGACGCCGATCAGCGCCGAGCCGGCGGTCAGGATCAGGCCGAACAGCACCGAGATGCGGAAGCCGTAGATGACGCGGGCGAGCACGTCGCGCGCCTGGTCGTCGGTGCCGAGCCAGTTCCAGTTGCCGATGGTGCAGTTGGGGTCGTCCACCCCCAGCGGATAGCGCTGGCAGCGGACGTCCTTGGGGTACATCCAGGACGGCTTGGCGGGAGCTGCCTCGGGAATTTCGTTGTTGGTCGTGCGGTAGGAATAGCGGACCGGCGGCCAGATCATCCAACCATTGGCTGATATCGCCTCCTGCACCACCGACATGCGGTAGTCGGTGACAGGCAGGAAACCCTCGTCGCCAAGGAACGTCTCTTCGCCATAATCGCTGACGATCGGCGAGAAGAACTCGCCCTTGAAGCGAATCAGGAGCGGCCTGTCGTTGGCGATCAACTCGGAGAACAGCGTGAGCACGAACAGGATGAGGAACAGCCACAGAGACCAGTAGCCACGGCGGTTGGCCTTGAAGCTCTGCCAGCGTCGCTTGTTGATCGGCGAGAGCCAGGGCCGCTTGACCGGTGCGGCAACCGTATCGACCGCCGACATCAGACGTCCCTCCGCTCGAAGTCGATGCGCGGATCGATCCATGTGTAGGTCAGGTCGGAGATCAGGCTGACGAACAGCCCCATCAGCGAGAAGATGTAGAGATTGGCGAAGACCACGGGATAATCGCGGTCGAGCACCGAGCGGAAGCCGAGCAGGCCGAGGCCGTCGAGCGAGAAGATATTCTCGATCAAGAGCGAACCGGTGAAGAAGGCCGAGATGAAGGCGCCGGGGAAGCCAGCGATGACGATCAGCATGGCGTTGCGGAAGACGTGGCCGTAAAGCACCTGGCGCTGCGACAGTCCCTTGGCGCGGGCGGTGACGACATACTGCTTGCGGATCTCGTCGAGGAACGAGTTCTTGGTCAGGAGCGTCGTGGTGGCGAAGGCCGACAGCACCAGTGCGGTCAGCGGCAATGCGAGATGCCAGAGGTAGTCGAGCACCTTGCCGCCGAGCGACAGCTGGTCGAAATTCTCCGAGGTCAGGCCGCGCAGCGGGAACCAGTCGAAGAACGAGCCGCCGGCAAACAGCACCATCAGAAGGATGGCGAACAGGAAGGCCGGGATGGCGTAGCCGACGATGATGACGCCGCTGGTCCAGATGTCGAAGGACGAACCGTCCTTGACCGCCTTGCGGATGCCGAGCGGAATCGAGATCAGGTAGGACAGCAGCGTGATCCAGATGCCGAGCGAGATCGACACCGGCATCTTCTCGAGGATGAGATCGAGCACCGAGACGTCGCGGAAATAGCTGTCGCCGAAATCGAAGCGGGCATAATTCCACAGCATCATGCCGAAGCGTTCGAGCGGCGGTTTGTCGAAGCCGAACTGCTTCTCCAGCTTGGCGATGAATTCGGGGTCGAGACCTTGCGCGCCGCGGTATTTGGACGAGCCTTCGCCGCCCGCCGGGTCGAAGTTGTTGCCGCCGACATCGCCTCCGCCGCCCGAAAGCCGGTCACTGGCGTCGCCGCCTTGGCCGGTCAGCTTGGCGATGACCTGTTCGACCGGGCCACCCGGCGCGAACTGGATGACGGCGAACGAGATCGCCATGATGCCGAACAGGGTCGGAATCATCAAAAGGATACGGCGGAGGACGTAGGCGCCCATCAGGCGAGGCTCCTCAGGCGGAACGGAGCTTCAAGCGAAAAAATCTCAGGTCTTGCCAATACGTGCAGCCTTGTCCTTGTCGAACCACCACATCGCCTCGATGGGGAAGCCGAAATCCGGTTTCGGCTCCTTGAAGCCGAACATGTCCCAGAATGCGGCGCGGTGATTCGCCGAAAACCAATTTGGAATCCAGTCTTGCCGGGCGCGCAAGACCCGGTCCAGAGCCCGCATGGCGACTGTCAGCGCTTCGCGATCCTTGGCCGCACCCACGGCGTCGATCAAGGCGTCGATGGCGGGGTCGGCGGTGCCGGGCAGGTTGGTCGAGCCCTGCAGGGCGGCCGAGCGCGAATGGAACAGCCCGTCGATCTCGTCGCGGCTGGGGGTCGCCGAAAAAGAGGCCGCGGCCGAAATGGCGTCATAGTCGAATGTTGTCTGCCGCGCCTGGTGCTGGGTCGAATCGACCATGCGCAGCGATGCCGCGATGCCGATCGCCTTCATGTTCTCGACCCAGGGTGAAAAGACGCGGACCAGGGAGTCGTCGTCGACGAGGATTTCGAGCGTCAGCTGCTCGCCTTTGGCGTTGCGCAGACTGCCGTCCTTGCGGGTCCAGCCGGCGTCAGCGAGCAGTTTCGAAGCCTTGCCGAGCAGCTTGCGGTCTCGGCCCGAGCCGTCCGACGGCGGCTGCAGCACTGCCTCGCCGAAGGCCTCGTCGGGAATGCGGCCCCGGAACGGTTCGAGCAATGCCAGTTCCTCGGGCGTGGGCAAGCCCTCGGCACGGTAAGCCGATTTCTCGAAGGTCGACTGCGAACGCTCATAGGCGCCGTAGAACAGGTTGCGGTTGGTCCATTCGAAGTCGAAGCACAGCGCAATCGCCTGCCGCACGCGCGGGTCGCGAAAGCGCTCGCGCCGCTGGTTGAGCGCCAGTGCCTGCATCGCTGGGCGCTTTTCGCTAGGGAATTCGCGCTTGACCACCTTGCCGGCCTTCAGTGCTGGAAAGTCGTAGCCGGTTGCCCAGACGCGGGAGACGTATTCCTGCCGATAGAGGATGGCGCCCTTCTTGAAGGCCTCGAAGGCGGCCTGCCGGTCCTGGTAGAACTCGATGCGGATGCGGTCGAAATTGTAGAGGCCGCGATTGATCGGCAGGTCGCGTCCCCAATAGTCGGCTACCCGCTCGAACTCGATGGTCTGCCCAGGCGAGACGCGGCCGACCTTGTAGGGGCCGGAGCCCAGCGGCGCCTTGAGCTGGGAGCCGTCGAACGGATTGGCCTCGAAGAAAGCCTTGGCCGGGATCGGGTATGTCGCGATGTCGAGGACGGTACGGTCCGACTGCTGGCCGTCGAAGCTGAGCCGCAGCGTGTGCGCGTCGAGCGCCTTCGCCTCCTTGAGATGGCTGAGCGGCAAAAGCAGGTTCGGATGGCCATTCTTCTTGAAAAGATCGAAGGCGTAGGCCGCGTCTTGCGCCGTGAACGGCGTGCCGTCGTTGAAGCGCGCTTCGGGCCTCAGCGCGAAATCGAAACTGTTGCGGTCGTCGGAAATGGTCACCGACTGCGCCAGCAAGCCGTAGATGGCGTCGGGCTCGTCGATCGCCCGCGTCATCAGCGAATCGTAGCACAGTTCCATGCGTGGCGGGGAATCGCCCCTGGCGACGAAGGTATTCAGCGTGTTGAAGGTCTGCGGATTCTGGTTGAAGACCCAGTAGGACGGCGAAAAGTTGAACGTACCGCCCTTGGGGGCGTCGGCATTGACGAAGTCGAGATGCGTGAAGTCCGGGCCGTATTTGAGATCGCCGAAGGCCGACAGGCCGTGCAGCCCCACACCGGTGGGGCTCGCCGCGAACACGCGTCCCGGCATCAGCGGTGCTGCGGCAACCGCAGCACCAAGCGCCAGGAAATCGCGACGGGTCGGGCGCGGTCTCAATTGGCTCCCTTGTACTTGGCGGCGAGTGCCGCCTCCTTGTCCTTGTCGATCCACCAGGAATCGATGTCGGCGCCGATGAAGCTCGGCTGCTTTTCAGGGATGCCGAACTTGTTCCAGTAGGCAAGCCACAACACCGACCGGTGATATTGCGGCACGACGTAGTAGTTCCACAACAGCACGCGGTCGAGCGCGTGGGTGGCGGCCAAGAGGTCGTCGCGATCGGTGGCGAAGATGACGCGTTCGACCAGCGCATCGACGATCGGGTCGCCGATGCCCATGACGTTGCGCGAACCCGGCTTGGCGGCGGCCTTCGAGCTCCAGAAATCGCGCTGCTCATTACCCGGCGAGGACGACTGGTTGAGCGTCGTCGTTGTCGCGTCGAAGTCGAATTCATTGATCCGGTTGATGTACTGGCTGGTGTCGACCATGCGCAGCGTCGCGTCGATGCCAAGCCGACGCAGACTGTCGATGAAGGGGCTGGCGATGACCTCGTCGGTGGCGTCCTTGCCGAGGAACTCGATCTTGAACTGCTCGCCGGTCTTTTCGTTCATCAGCTTGCCGCCGCTGGCGCGCCAGCCGGCCTCGGCGAACAGCGATATCGCCTGGCGCAGATACTGCCGTTCCGCCTGGGGCGTGTCGTAGACGGGCAGCTTGAACTCTTCGGTGAAGAGTTCGGGTGGCAGCTTGTCCTTATAGGGCGTCAGTAGCTCAAGTTCCTTGCCGGTCGGCAGGCCGCTCGAGGCGAGATCCTGGCCCTGGAAGTAGCTGTTGGTGCGGGTGTTGAGCCCGAAGAACAGCGTGCGGTTCATGTATTCGAAATTATATGCCAGCGTCAGCGCCTGCCTGACGCGACGGTCCTGGAACTGCGGCCGACGCAGGTTGAGCGCGTAGCCTTGGAACGGTTCGCCCGACGTCGTCTTGAACACCTGCTTGATGACGTCGCCGGCCTTGAAGGCGGGGAAATCATACTGCGTTGACCAGCGG
Organism: Aminobacter niigataensis; assembly: GCF_946995915.1. Taxonomy (GTDB): domain Bacteria; phylum Pseudomonadota; class Alphaproteobacteria; order Rhizobiales; family Rhizobiaceae; genus Aminobacter; species Aminobacter niigataensis. Next base: position 4,919,904 of record NZ_OX341517.1, on the reverse strand, counting down.
CGCGAGCTGTTTTCGCGCTTGACGTCCTGAAGCCCGCCCTTGGTGAAGGCCTGCCATTCGGCGCTCTCGTCGAGGAAGTAGCTATAACGGCGCTTGTCGAAATTGTTGCGCCCGACATTGACGCCGACGGTGGCCGCCCAATGGTCGGGTACGCGGGTCCAGACGATCTCGGTACCCGGCTTGAAGCTTTCGACCTTGTAGGGGCCCGAGCCGAGCGGGATTTCGAGCGTTGGCCGGGTCACGTCGCGCTTCTTGCCCGAAGCGTCGTTGCCTTCCCACCAGTGCTTGGGCAGGACCACCAGGTCGCCCATGATCTTGGGAAGCTCGCGGTTGCCCTTCTGGTCGAAACGAAACTCGACCTCGCGATCCGAGACCGCGACGGCTTCCTTCACATTGGCATAATACTGGCCGTATTGCGGGCTGTTGGCTTTCAGCACATTGAACGACCAGATGACATCGTCCGTGGTGATCGGCTTACCGTCGTGCCACTTGGCGCGCGGGTCGAGCCGATACGTCGCGGAAGAGTAATCGGCGGCAAACTTGTAGGCATCGGCGATCATGGGGTGGCTAACGCTGGGTTCGTCGAGCGATTGCTCCATCAGCGTTTCATAGAGCAAACCGCCACCGAAATAAGTGAAGCCAGCGGCCGATGCGCCTTTGACGATATATGGGTTGAAGCTGTCGAAGGTGCCGCCGACGGTCGAATTCAGCGTGCCGCCCTTGGGCGCGTCCGGATTAACGTAGTCGTAACGCTTGAAGTCCTGTCCATATTTCGAGGGACCGGTCAGCGAGGAACTGGTTTGCCACTCCTGGGCGCTCGCCGGCAGCAGCATGCCCGACGCCAGAACAGCGGCGAGGCCGGCGGTTGCAAATATCCTGGTCAGGCAAGCCTTCATGAAATTCCCCTTCGCCCGGTGCTTCGCGCCACTCTAATTGTTTCCCGACGCATGGAAACCGCACGTTGGACGATTGTCGTCGCATGTTTGCGGCGGGCAACAAAAAAGCCGGGTCAAACCCGGCTTTTTCAAGATGCGAAGATTACAAATCGGTTAGTGCGCGGCCGGAGCCGGAGCTGCACCCTCTGCCGGTGCTGCCGGGGCAGCGCCCTCTGCGGGAGCAGCCGGTGCGGCGCCTCCAGCGGGAGCTGCCGGAGCCTCGCCAGCCGGCGCTGCTGTCGGCTCAGCGGCAGGAGCCGCGTCTGCCGCGGGCAGCGGTGCCGGGCTGTCCGACTGCGAGTTCAGATAGGCCAGCAGGTTGGCGCGCTCGTCATCCTTCTTGATGCCGGCGAAGCCCATTGCCGTGCCCTTGATGTAGCCCTTCGGCGAAGCCAGGAAGTGGTTCAGGTGCTCGAAGTCCCAGACGACCGAACCGCCCTGCGAGAATTCCTTCATCGCGCCCGAATAGGAGAAGCCTTCATGCGAGGCGATCGGGCGGTTGACCACGGCCCAGAGATCCGGTCCGACCTTGTTGGGGCCACCCTTTTCGATGGAGTGACAGGCTGTGCACTTCTTGAACACGGCAGCACCCGCTTCTGCATTGGCGCTGGCCAGCAGCTGGGCGACCGGTACTGCGGCCGGAGCCGCTTCGCCACCACCTGCTGCTGCGCCACCTTCTTCGGCAGCCTCGATGGCAAAGCCTGGCTTCTCGGGAACCGGCGCAGCGAAAATCGCGTCCGAGACGAGCGAGATGGAGAACACCACAAAGGCAGTGCCCAGCAGGCCGCCGAGCACCTTGTTGATTTCGAATGAGTCCATACGCCCCTGGCTCCCTTATCCGGCCGATCGCCATCCTCTGCGACCGTTGCCGTTCGTCGGTATCGTCTATCGCCCGGCCGGCCGGGTGAAATCGCGCGGAAACTAGGTCTTTTGCTTGCCGGTTGCAACACCTATAAGGGCGCTTCCAGTGAGACCTTTTGACACTTTTCCACGCCATTTCGAGACAGCCGCAGCTAAGCCATGTCCACTCTCGTCCTGATCCCCGCCCGCATGGCCTCGACGCGCCTTCCGGGCAAGCCGCTCGCCGACATCGCCGGCCGCCCGATGATCGTCCATGTCGCCGCCCGCGCTTCGGAAAGCGGCCTGGGCCGTGTCGTGGTGGCCACGGACACCGACATCGTCGCGGAAACGGTGAGGGCGCATGGCTTCGAGGCGGTGATGACACGCGCCGACCATGAGTCGGGTTCGGACCGCATCTTCGAGGCGCTGACCAGGCTCGATCCCAAGGGCGAGGTCGACACGGTGGTCAACGTCCAGGGCGACTTGCCGACCATCGACCCGGAACTGATCCGGGCTGCCTTCCGGCCATTGGCTGAAGCAGCCGTCGACATTGCCACGCTCGGCGTCGAGATCGTCCGAGAGGAAGAAAAGACCAACCCCAACGTCGTCAAGATCGTCGGCTCCGCCCTTTCGGTGCGGCGTCTGAAGGCGCTCTACTTTACGCGCGCGACTGCCCCCTGGGGCGAGGGGCCGCTCTACCACCACATCGGGCTCTATGCGTATCGCCGTGCGGCACTCGAACGGTTCGTCCGGCTCGGGCCGTCACCGCTCGAAAAGCGCGAGCGCCTCGAGCAGTTGCGCGCGCTCGAAGCCGGCATGCGCATCGACGCCGAGATCGTCTCGTCGGTACCGCTCGGCGTAGATACGCCCGAAGACCTCGAACGTGCCCGCGAAATCCTCTCCAGATAGACAAGACAGGCCAACCATGCCGACCACGACCAACAAGATTGCCTTCCAGGGCGAGCCGGGCGCCAATTCCGACGCCGCCTGCCGCAACGTCTATCCGACCATGGAACCGTTGCCGTGCCCGACCTTCGAGGACGCATTCAACGCGGTCGAAACCGGCAAGGCCGATCTCGCCATGATCCCGATCGAAAACACGATCGCCGGCCGCGTCGCCGACATCCATCACCTCTTGCCTGAATCCAAGCTGCACATCGTCGGCGAATATTTCCTGCCGATCCATTTCCAGCTGATGGTGCTGCCGGGCGTCAAGCGCTCCGAGATCAAGACGGTGCACAGCCACATCCACGCGCTCGGACAGTGCCGCAAATACATCCGCAAGAACAACTGGAAGCCGGTCGTTGCCGGCGATACCGCCGGTGCGGCCAAGCTCGTCGCCGAGGTCAAGGACCGCACGATGGCAGCACTTGCGCCGCGTCTGGCCTCGTCGCTCTACGGCCTCGACATCCTCGAGGAGAACGTCGAGGACACGGAAAACAACATCACCCGTTTCGTCGTCCTGTCCAAGGGCAAGAGCTGGGCCGAGCGCACCAATCCCGAGACGAAGATGATGACGACCTTCGTCTTCCGCGTCCGCAACGTGCCGGCCGCCCTCTACAAGGCCATGGGCGGCTTCGCCACCAATGGCGTCAACATGACCAAGCTGGAAAGCTACCAGCTCGGCGGCGAGTTCACCGCTACCCAGTTCTATTCCGATATCGAGGGTCACCCCGACGACCGTCTCGTGGCGCTTGCCTTGGAGGAGCTGCGTTTCTTCACTCGCGAGGTGCGCATCCTCGGCGTCTACGAAGCCAATGAGTTCCGCGGCACGCAGGCCAACGGCGACTGAGCCGCAGCCTGCTCACCGCAGATTGAATTGTGAGTTCGCCGCACCTGGCGCAGCATCGTCCACGCTAGGACGTCGTCATGGGCACGGCAGCAATCCAGGGTGAATTGTGGGGCGCCAAGGCGCGAGACTGGGCGGAGGCCCAGGAACCCGCCTGGCTGCCGGTGTTTGGGGCCGCCATGGCTCTGGCCGGCGTCGGGCAGGGCAGGCGACTGCTCGACATCGGCTGCGGCACCGGCGGGGCACTCGTGATCGCTCGCGATCGTGGGGCGGAGGTTTCAGGCATCGACGCCTCGGAGGCCTTCGTCGCCATTGCGCGGGAGCGCCTGCCGGACGCCCAGATAGAAGCCGGCGAGATGGAGGAACTGCCCTTCGCTGACGGTGCCTTCGATATCGTGACCGGCATCAATTCGTTCCAATTCGCGGGCGACATGATTCGTGCGCTGGGCGAGGCCGCTCGCGTCTGTGACAGCGGTGGCAGCGTTTTCATGCTGGTCTGGGGGCAGCGGGATAGATGCCAGCTGCAACTGGCGGCGATACGGGCGCTCGGTCCATTGCTGCCGCCATCACCTGTGCCGCCCCTTCCACTCGCCGAGCCTGGCGTGATCGAGGGCCTTCTGCGCATGGCAGGGCTGACACCGATCGGTTCTGGCGTGCTTGACGAGACCATCGCCTTTCCCGATTCCGGCACGGCATTGCGTGCCTTTGCCTCGGCCGGGATGGTCACCCGAGCCGAGCGCCATTCAGGCGCCCATAAGGTTCGCGACGCGCTTGCCGACGCAATCAGGCCCTATATTCGTGGGGATGGTCAGGTCATGCTTGCCAACCAGTTTCGCTGGGTGAAGGCCGTGCCGGAGTTTTAGGCGCGTGTCGCCAGATGCTGCCGGCGAAGTGCTCTACAGGCGTTTCTCGAACCAGTGGTCGGCATAGGGATTGTCGTTGAAGCGCGCAATTTCCTCGTAGCCCTCACGGCGGTAGAGAGTCTGCGCCTCCTTGAGCGCCCGGTTGGTGTCGAGGCACACCGTTTTCGCGCCAAGACCTGCCGCGATCGCTTCCAGCTTGAGCAGCAGGCGGCTGGCAATGCCAAGCCCGCGTGCGGAAGGCGCGACCCACATCCGCTTGATCTCCGCGGTCGTGGCATCGATCATGCGCAGTGCCGCGCAGCCTACGGGGCGTCCGTCAAGCCGTGCGATCACGAAACTGCCACGGGGAGGGATGAACTCTTCCTCTGTGGTTGTGTTTCCCCTGGCCGGGTCGAACCCCTTTTCGAAACGCTCTGCGAGTTCGTCGAAATACTGCGCCAGGCATTGCCGCGCTTCCGCAGAATTGGGAGCCTCCTCGCCGATCGTGATCGACGCTGCCATAAGCAGGCGCTCGACCTCTGCCATCGCGGCAACGAGGCGATCTCGCCGCGACACCGAAAGCGGATCGAGAATGGAATTCGCCAATTCGTCCGACAAGGCGTCATAGGCTGCGTGCTCGTCGCGGCCCTTTTGGGTCAGCGTCGCGCGGCGGCTGCGGGCGTCGCCGGCGTGTTTGCCGACGGCGACGAGGCCCTGTGCCTCGAGCGAACGCAACATCCGGCTGAGATAGCCCGAATCCAGCCCAAGCCGCGAGCGGAGCACGCCGAGCCCCGCGCCTTCCAGCCCGATTTCGAAAATGACCCGTGCCTCGCCGAGCGGGCGCCCACGGCTGAGATAGCTGTCTTCCAGCACGCCAATACGGCGGGTCACCGTGCGGTTGAAGCTGCGAATCCGGGTGACTTGCAGAGCCTTGTCCATTGCCTGACTATAGTCAGGCATGTGCGGGCAGGCAAGAATTATCGGACTTTAGTCAGGCATTTTGTTGAGCGTTTTCGCCCAAGCGTGGATCAGCTGGTGGGCGATGGCGTGGGGCGGCGGCACCCGGAGTTCTCCGGGGTGCGTGCCGTCGAGCATCTGCAGCACCTCGGCACGGGAAAACCAGCGGCAATCCTCGAGCTCGGCGGTATCAGGCACGATGTCCTCGTTCAGCGCTTCGCCATAGCAGCCGATCATCAGCGAGTAGGGGAACGGCCAGGGCTGGCTCGAGTGGTAGACGACGCGGCCGAGCCTGATGCCGGATTCCTCCAGCGTTTCGCGCCGCACCGCCGCCTCGATCGTTTCGCCCGGCTCGATGAAGCCGGCGAGCGCCGAGTAGACCCCGGGCGCGAAATGCCGGCCCCGCCCCATCAGGCACCGGTCGCCCGACACGGTCAGCATGATGGCCACCGGGTCGGTGCGCGGGAAGTGCTCGGCGTCGCAGGAAGTGCACCGCCGCTTGTAGCCGCCGGCGCGCATCTCGGTCGGCCCGCCGCAGCGGCCGCAGAAACGGTGGGTTGCATGCCAGGCGAGCAGGGCGGCACCTTGCGCCATGGCACCGAGGCCGGCGCCGTCGATCAGGCCCTGCGTCAGGATCGAGCGGAAATCGACCGCCTTGAGGTGCTCGGGCAGGGTTTCCGGCTCGACGGCGACAGGCACCGCGAGCATGGCGACATCGTCGACCCGGCCGAGCAGGATCGCGGCGTCGGGTTGGATGCCGATGGTCTGGGCTGCGGTGACCGTGAAATATGGGCTGGCCGCGCCGGTGCTGAAATCGAGCACCAACCGTCCCGCGCCGATCAGCAGCAACCGCGCGCCGGGCTCGGCCAACGCCAGCCGGGCGGAATCGTCGCTGCGCTTTTCCGACTGGCGGTCGATGACGTTGCCGGCAAAACCGAGGAACTGGCTGGCTTCGCGCTCGGGCGCGTTGGACAGGCTGAAATGCATTGCGTGGACTCAGGCGCTGGGTCGGGGGATGCCCTTATAGGGCGGCCTTGATGTTCTCGGCAAACCGGTGGAGGTCGTCGCGGCGATAAGGCTCGCGCACGCCATGGCCCCAGACCGGGCCGGGCCAGCCGGGGTCGCCCTCGGAGCGGGCGACGACATGGAAATGCAGCTGCCGCACGACATTGCCGAGTGCACCGCTGTTGATCTTGGCGCAGCCGGTTACGCGCTTCAGCGCATGGGCCACCATGTTGCTTTCGAAGGTCAGCATGGCTTGGTCGAGCGGGGTCAGGTCGTGGATTTCCTCGATGCCGGAGCGTTGCGGCACCAGGATCAGCCAGGGCCAGCGCTGGTCGTTCATGACGCGCAATTCGCACAAGCCAAGCCACATCAAGGGCTCGCTGTCGGTGTCGAGACGCGAATCCAGCGCAAACCCGGCCTTGAGCCCCGACATCATTGGCGTTTTCCCTGTTCATGCGGAGGCTAGAGCCTGCCTGCTGCCGCTGCAAGCGAATCATTGCTCTCGGCCGCCGTGCTTCGATCAATCTGATGGGCTACCGGAGGGACGATAGAGGGGCATGTTTGCAGGCGGTGCCTGCTTGGCTCTTGCAATTGCTGCGGCAATTGCCGATATGGGGATTGGGAGGTTGGTGGTGGACGATCCACTCGCCAACCGGGTCAGGTCCGGAAGGAAGCAGCCCTAACGAGCCCGGAACGGGTCATTGTTCCAGCCTCCCGCCTCTTCGCCCTTCTCCGCGTCATTGACGGCGTTGCGCCGTGCGGGCGAAACTCGTTTCGCGGAATCGGCCCTGTGGGGTCGAGGCAGGGGCGCCACTACGAACGGGCGAGCGAACGGGGCGGATGAGCGAAGCCGGACAAACCGATAAGAGCAAGGCTTACCGCGTTCTCGCGCGCAAGTACCGCCCTGCGGATTTCTCAGCCCTCGTCGGCCAGGAGCCGATGGTTCAGACGCTGACCAACGCTTTTTCCAGCGGGCGCATCGCTCAAGCCTGGATGCTGACCGGTGTCCGCGGCGTCGGCAAGACCACCACCGCCCGCATTCTGGCCCGTGCCCTCAACTACAAGACCCCGGACATCGACCGGCCGTCGGTCGACCTGTCGGTGCTCGGCGAGCATTGCCAGTCGATCATGGAAGGCCGCCATGTCGATGTCATCGAAATGGACGCGGCCTCCCACACTGGCATCGACGACATCAGGGACATCATCGAGCGCGTACGCTATGCGCCCGTTTCGGCGCGCTACAAGGTCTACATCATCGACGAGGTGCACATGCTTTCGACGCAGGCCTTCAACGGCCTGCTGAAGACGCTGGAAGAGCCGCCTCCGCATGTGAAGTTCATCTTCGCCACCACCGAAATCCGAAAAGTTCCGATCACGGTGCTGTCGCGCTGCCAGCGCTTCGACCTGCGCCGCATCGATGCCGGCAAGCTGGTCGGCCATCTCAGGAGCATCGCCCAGCAGGAAGGCATTGCGGTCGAGGATGACGCGCTTGCCATGGTTGCCCGTGCAGCCGAAGGCTCGGCGCGCGATTCGCTGTCGATCCTCGACCAGGCCATCGCCCATGGCGGCGGCAAGGTGACGACGGATGCGGTGCGCGCCATGCTCGGCCTTGCCGACCGTGCCCGTGTCGTCGACCTGTTCGAAAACGTCATGAAGGGCGACATCGCCGCTGCCCTTGGCGAACTGCGCGCCCAGTATGACACCGGCGCCGACCCGGTCGCCGTGCTCAACGATCTCGCCGAATTCACCCATCTCGTCACGCGCCTGCGTTTCGTGCCGTCCGCGGCCGACGACGCCTCGCTGTCGGAAGACGAGCGCAAGAGGGGCGGGGAGTTCGCCCAGAGCTTGTCGGTCAGGGTCCTGTCCCGCGCGTGGCAGATGCTGCTCAAGGGTATCCCCGAAGTGCAGTCGTCCAACCGGCCTGTCAGCGCCGCAGAGATGGTGCTGATCCGGCTGGCGCACGCCGCCGACCTGCCGACGCTCGACGAGGCGTTGAAGTCGCTGGGCGATGCGCCGTCACAACCCGCATCCGGCCCACGCAATGGCGGCATGCCTGCGGGCGGCGGCAATGGTGGACCTGGCGCTTCGGCCGTTTCCCAAGCCCGCATGCCGGTCAGCAATGGCGGTGGCCAGGCCATGCGCCTGGTGGAAACGACGCCTGCACCCACAGCTTTTGTCGCGCCGACGCCGGCACCCGAGCCGGTGGCCGACGCGGTGCCGGTCAAGTCGATCGCTGATCTGGCGGCGCTTGCCGAAACCAATCGCGAGATGGCCTTCAAGGTGCTGATCCGCCGCGTGGTTCGGCCGGTCCGCATCGAGCCGGGCCATATCGAGGTCAGCCTGACCGTGGACGCGCCACGGACTTTTCTCAACGACCTGACCACCAAGCTGAAGGCCTGGACCGGGCGCCACTGGCTGGTGTCGCTTTCGAAGGACGAAGGCGGTGCCACGCTCGCCGAGATCGAGGCCAACAAGCGCGAGGTCGCCCTTACCGATGCGAAGGCCGATCCCACCGTGGCCGCGATCCTGTCGCGCTTTCCCGGCGCCAAGATCATCGATGTGCGCCTGCCGACGCAGCCGGACGCGCCCGATCTGGATACCGACACCGAGTTGCCGCCCGATCCCGGCGTGGACAACGACGATGACGACCCGTTCTGAGACGAAAGGAATACGACCATGAAGGATCTGCTCGGCCTGATGGGCAAAGCGAAGGAAATGCAGGCCAAACTCCAGGCCATGCAGGAAGAGGTCGCCCTGATCGAAGCCACCGGCCAGTCCGGCGGCGGGCTCGTCACCGTCACCCTTTCCGGCAAGTCGGAGATGAAGTCGCTGAAGATCGACCCGTCGTTGCTGAAGGAAGGCGAGGGCGAGATCCTCGAGGACCTGATCGTCGCCGCCCATAACGACGCCAAGGCCAAGGTCGAGGCGACGATGCAGGAAAAGACCAAGGCGCTGACGGCAGGCCTGCCGATCCCGCCCGGCATGAAGCTGCCGTTCTGAGACGAGCGAAAAGTGAGTAGGGAATAGCAGGGCGGCGCTTGATCATCAGGCGCCGTTGCTCATCGCTATTCGCTACTTGCCCCTAGAACCTCGTCACCACACTGATCCCAAGCCCCTCGAACCGGTCCATCGCCATCAGTGCGGCGGGCGCTTCGTTGAGGCTGAGATGCTTGCCGACCAGCATCTGCGGCTTGAGCTTGCCGGCGTCGATCATCTCCATCATCGCCTGGTAGCGGAACGCCTGCATGCCGTGACTGCCGAGGATTTCGAGCTCGTGGGCAATCACCTTGTCCATCGGAATCCTGGGGTGATGGTGATCGCCGAGCATCAGCCCGACCTGCACGTGCCGGCCGCGGCGACGCAAATTGGCGATCGAGTTGAAGCAGGTGGTGGGATGGCCGAGCGCGTCGAGCGAAAGATGCGCGCCGCCCTTGGTGATCTCCCTGACAGCACCGACGACGTCCTTGTCGCCTGAGGCATTGATCGTCGCCACGGCGCCGACTTTCCTGGCGAACTCCAGCTTGTCGTCGGCGAGGTCGATGGCGATCACTTTGGCCCCGGCAGCCGCCGCGATCATGATCGCCGACAGCCCGACGCCACCGCAGCCGTGCACGGCGACCCATTCGCCCGGCTTGACCCGGCCCTGATCGACGACCGCCCGGAACGAGGTGACAAAGCGGCAGCCGAGGCTGGCCGCCGTGGCGAAATCCAGCTTTTCCGGCAGCCGCACCAGGTTGGTGTCGGCGAAATCGACGGCGACATATTCGGCAAACGAGCCCCAGGCCGTGAACCCGGGCTGGAATTGATGTTCACAGACCTGGTGGTTGCCCGACGTGCATTCGAAGCAACGGCCGCAACCGCCGACGAAGGGCACGGTCACGCGGTCGCCGACCTTCCATTGCGTCACCAGCTTGCCCAGGGCAGACACCGTGCCGGCAAGCTCATGACCCGGCACGTGCGGCAGCACGATGTCGGCGTCGTGTCCCATCCAGCCGTGCCAGTCGCTGCGGCACAGGCCGGTCGCCTCGACCTTGATCACCACGCCTGCCGGCGAAGGCGTCGGATCGGCCACGCTCTGTATCTTTGGCGGCTGGCCGAATTGCTCGAACAGGACAGCTTTCACGATCGTCTTCCTCTGCTTCTCGGCCGTTGCGCCGCGTCTTGGCAGCGACCATAGCGACCGGGCGTTGCAGAGGCGACCCTGCCGATTGCCACATTTCGGCCTTCGGCCATCATTTTGCCCGAAATGGGCTCATTGTTGCTGCAATCTGGGGACGTGGCGGGACTGCAAGAGGGGCGCTTTTTGATCGCCAACAAATGGAAGATGCCGATCCTTGTCGGCATCCTGGTCTCGCTGTTCATCGTGTCCGGATGCACCACCAGCAAACTCGCTGACGGGGTCACCACGAGCTCGGTTCGTTCCGGTTCCTACGCCTATACGGCGAAGGACAAGGAGTGCCTGGCGCGGGCGATGTTCTTCGAATCCAACCGCTCGAGCCGCGACGGCCTCGTTGCCGTCGGCAGCGTCGTCATGAACCGTCTCAAGTCGGGCGAATATGGCGAAACGGTCTGCGGTGTGGTCGGCCAGAAGGGCCAGTTCGCGCCCGGCGTGCTGTCGCGGCCGATGAATTCGAAAGCCTTGCCCGACGTGCAGGCGGCTGCCGACGCCGTGCTCAAAGGCGAACGCCATCCGAAGGTGAAGCCCGAAGTGATGTTCTTCCACACGGCCGGGCTGAAGTTCCCCTACAAGAACATGCACTACACGACAGTGGCCGGCGGCAACGCCTTCTACGAGAAGCGCAGCCGCAGGAAGCCGCTGCCTGCAGCGATCGAGGCCGAAACCATGGTCGCTTCAGCCGAACCACAGGCGCTGCCGGGCGTTGTCGAGGAGAGGCCGACGACCGTCGCTTCCGCCGGTTCCAATGCGGCACTGGCCAGTGCGATGTCGTTCCAGGCGACATCAGCGGATGCCGACGCGATCGGCGCGCTGATTGCCAGCCAGGACAGGCCGATGAGCGACTGAGCGAATAGGGAGTAGCGAATAGCGAATAGGGAAAGAAGACAGGAGCAGCCGGTCGGCGCTTCGTCACTATTCGCTACTCACCATTCGCTCCTCGTTTTATACCGCTTCCATGTCGAAGCGAATCGCCGGTCCCGAGATCGAACGCCTGATTCAGCTACTGGCCAAGGTGCCGGGGCTTGGGCCCCGTTCGGCCCGCCGCGCAGCCCTCCATTTGATCAAGAAGAAAGAGCAACTGCTCGCGCCTCTGGCTGCCGCCATGGGCGAAGCGGTCGACAAGGTGCGCGTCTGCTCGACCTGCGGCAATGTCGATACCTCCGATCCCTGCATGATCTGCACCGATCCGCGTCGCGACCCGACCACCATCATCGTCGTCGAGGACGTGTCGGATCTCTGGGCGCTGGAGCGGGCTGGCGCCATGAATGCGCGTTTCCATGTGCTTGGTGGCACGCTGTCGCCGCTGGATGGCGTGGGGCCGGACCAGCTGACCATCAAACAACTGGTGACCCGCATCGCCGAGGGCGGCGTCAGCGAGGTCATCCTGGCGGTCAACGCCACCGTCGAGGGCCAGACCACGGCGCACTATCTCACCGACCAGCTCTCCGGCTTCGACGTGAAGATCACGCGGCTGGCACATGGCGTGCCGGTCGGTGGCGAACTCGATTATCTCGACGAAGGCACGCTTTCCGCGGCCCTCAAGTCGCGGACCGTGTTTTGACGCAATTGGCTTGCAGGGAGGTTGGATGATCGGCGCCCTAAGTTGCCCCCCTCTGTCCTGCCGGACATCTCCCCCACAAGGGAGGAGATCAGCCCTCATCGCACCTTTGGCCAATCTCCACCGTCGTTGCACGACGAGCGGTGAGGGCGCAGCCGCCAATCTCCCCCCTTGTGGGGGAGATGTCCGCCAGGACAGAGGGGGGCAACGTGGAGCGCAATCCTTGCGCCAGTTCCTGGCTTCGCTGGTGATAGGACTCTTGGCCTGCGCCGCCCCAGCCTCCGCTGCCCCCATCGACAGCCAGTTCCAGGCCTGGCTGGCGAAGGACCTCTGGCCGGAAGCCAAGGCCAAGGGCATCTCCAGGGCGACATTCGACGCGGCTTTCGCCGGCGTCTCGCCCAATCTCAAGTTGCCCGACCTCGTCTTGCCCGGCGAAAAGCCGAAGACGCCGAAGAAGCAGCACCAGGCCGAGTTCGGTTCGCCAGGCAACTACTTCGCCGAGAAGACCCTGGGTGCGGTCAGTGCAGGCGGGCGCACGCGTGCCGGCTCCAATGCCAAAACGCTTGCCGCGATCGAAAAGCGCTTCGGCGTGCCCCGCGGCGTGGTGCTCGCCATATGGGGCCGCGAGTCTGGCTTTGGCGCCGCCAAGATGCCTTACGATGCCTTCGAGGTGCTGGGCACCAAGGCATTTCTCGCCACCCGTAAGGACATGTTCCGCAAGGAGTTGCTCGCCGGTCTTGAGATGGTCGAGCGCGGGTTGGTCAGCCGCAAGGCCATGCGCTCGTCCTGGGCCGGCGCGCTTGGCCAGCCGCAGTTCCTGCCGACGTCGTTCCTCGAGCATGCCGTCGATTTCGACGGCGACGGCCGCGCCGACATCTGGAACTCGACGCCCGACACGCTGGCCTCGATCGCCAACTATCTTGTCCATTACGGCTGGGTGAAGGGGCGCGACTGGGGTTTCGAGGTGTCGGTGCCGGATACCGTAACCTGCGCTCTGGAGGGTCCTGACCAGGGCAAAAAAATCGCCGACTGGGCGGCGATGGGCATCGGCCGTATCGGCGGCAAGCCATTCCCGCAAAACGAAGCGAGGGCCGAAGGTTTCCTGATGATGCCGGCGGGACGCAACGGGCCTGCCTTCATCGTCACGCCCAATTTCTACGTGCTCAAGGAATACAACGAGAGCGACGTCTATGCGCTGTTCATCGGCCATGGCGCCGACCGGATCGCGTCAGGCGACAGGCGCTTCGCCGGCAGCTGGGGCAAGGTCGACGGGCTCTACCGCTCCGACATCGCCGCCATGCAGCGTGGGCTGGAAAAGCTCGGCTACGACGTCGGCGGCGCCGATGGGTTGCCGGGGTTCAAGACCCGTCGCTCGATCGGCGACTGGCAGGCCAAGAACGGTCGGTCGGCGACCTGCTTTCCGGACAAGGGCATCGTCGAGGCGATGCGATAATCTTCCTTCTCCCTTTGTGGGAGAAGGTGGCCGAGCGAAGCGAAGTCGGATGAGGGGTTGCTGGACGGAGTGCAGCCTTCGAAACTGTGCGTATTCCCGCGCTCGCTCCTGCCGCCTCGTATTTCTTCCAACACCCCTCATCCGTCTCGGCGCTTCGCGCCGATCCACCTTCTCCCACAAGGGGAGAAGGTAAGACACCAGACTAGGCCGCTTTTGCCAGTCCGGCGCCGACTTCCGCCAAAATCTCGTACGACTGCTTGCGCGCCTCATGGTCGAAGACCTGAGCCGTCACCATCAGTTCGTCTGCTCCGGTGCGGGCGATGAACGCCTCGACGCCGCGGCGGACGGTTTCGGGCGAACCGACCACCGCGCAGGCGAGCGTCTGCGACAGCATCTGGCGGGCGACCGGGTCAAGGTCGCGCTCGTAGCCTTCGACCGGGGCCGGAAGCCTGCCTGGGCGGCCGCTGCGCAGATTGACGAAGGCCTGCTGCACCGAGGTGAACAGGAGCTTCGCCTCCGCGTCGGTCTCCGCGGCCACGACATTGATGCCGGCCATGACATAGGGCTTGGCCAGCCGCTCCGAGGGCTGGAAGCGCGAGCGGTAGATCTCGATCGCATGGTCGAGCTCGGCGGGCGCGAAATGGGAGGCGAATGCGTAGGGCAGGCCAAGCATGGCGGCGAGTTGCGCGCCATAAAGGCTGGAGCCGAGCACCCAGACCTCGACCTGCTCGCCCTCGCCGGGTACGGCGCGGATGCGCTGCTCCGGCGTCGCCGGCTCGAAGTAGCCTATCAGCTCGACGACATCCTGCGGGAAATTGTCGACGCCGGCTTCAAGATTGCGGCGCAGGGCGCGTGCGGTCAGCATGTCGGTGCCCGGCGCCCGGCCGATACCGAGGTCGATGCGGCCGGGGTGCAGGGCGGCCAGCGTGCCGAACTGCTCGGCGATCACCAGCGGCGCGTGGTTGGGCAGCATGATGCCGCCGGCGCCGACTCGGATGGTGCTGGTGCCGGCCGCGACATGGGCGATGACGACCGAGGTCGCAGCACTCGCGATGCCGGCCATGTTGTGGTGCTCGGCCAGCCAGTAGCGGTGGAAGCCGAGTGTCTCGGCGTGGCGGGCCAGATCGAGCGTATTCCGGAGCGATTGCGCGGCAGTGCTGCCTTCGGTGACCGGCGAAAGGTCGAGGACGGAAAGGGTGGTCATGATGCAGCTCCGGCGGGTAGGGACCCGCCGGATATAGGAACCGCTACCCCCGCAAACAAACCTTCCCGTTCACGGTAAGTTTTGGTCCAGCGGTTTCAGGCTGTCGTCTCGGCGGGCGAGGCGCCCAGTTCCTTGCGCACCAGCGGCGCCACCTTGGTGCCGTAGAGCTCGATCGCCTTCATGATCTTGTCGTGCGGCATGATGCCGATCGCCATCTGCAGCAGGAAGCGCTCGTTCTTGAACAGCTTGTGCTGTGCCACGATCTTTTCGGCCACCACCTCCGGGTTGCCGACGAACAGCGCGCCTTGCGGCGAACGCGATTGGTCGAAATGCGCCCTTGAAGTCGGTCCCCAGCCGCGCTCGCGGCCGATGCGGTTCATCACCTCGGCCTGCGGTTGGTAGAAGTCGTCGGCCGCCTGCTCGGTGGTTTCGCCGACGAAGCCATGGACGTTGATGCTGGTGGCAAGCTTGGCCGGGTCCTGCCCGCCGCGCCGCGCCGCCTCGCGATAGAGGTCGAAAAGCGGTGCGAATCGTGCCGGCTCGCCGCCGATGATGGCAAGCGCCAACGGCAGGCCGAGCACGCCGGCGCGCGCTGCCGATTGCGGTGTGCCGCCGATGGCGATCCAGATCGGCAGCTTGTCCTGATAGGGGCGAGGATAGACGCCGCGATCGTCGATCGACGCGCGATGCGTGCCCGACCACGTCACGCGCTCGCTGTCGCGCAGCGCCAGCAGCAGGTCGAGCTTTTCGGCGAACAGATCGTCGTAGTCCTCGAGGTTGTAGCCGAACAGCGGGAACGATTCGATGAACGAGCCGCGACCGGCCATGATCTCCGCGCGGCCGCCGGAAAGCTGGTCGAGGGTGGCGAATTGCTGGAACACGCGCACGGGATCGTCGGAGGAAAGCACGGTGACGGCGCTGGTCAGCCGGATGCGCTTGGTGCGCTCGGCTGCGGCAGCAAGCGCGACGACCGGCGCAGAGGCTGCGTAATCCGGGCGGTGGTGCTCGCCAAGACCGAACACATCGAGCCCGACCTGGTCGGCCAGTTCGATTTCTTCGATGAGATTGCGCAACCGCTGATGCGGTCCAATGGCTCCCGGGCCTGCTTCCGGGCTGACGTCGGCAAAAGTGTAAAGGCCAAGTTCCATATCGCTGGTCCTGTCGCTGACATTCGTGCTACAGGTAGCCATCGCTCCACGAAGCCGCCAGATGCGGACTAGTGAACAATCCATATCGAGATTGGCGCCAAAGAGCGTTTCCTATCCGCAACATCACGCGAATTCATGGGAGACATGCCTTTTTGGCGCTTGAACTCTGCCTTTGCGCGCGTATGTAAGCGGCGCGAAGTGACTCCAGGGAAATCAAATTGGCAATCTACAGGGAAAAAGACGTCTTCGAACGGCGTAACGCCGCCAATGACGCAAAGAAAGCTCTCCTCGAAAAGTACAAGGCACGCCCGGCAGCTGACGATCCAGCGGTTGTGGCACGCCAGGCTGAACGCAAGGCGATCCTAGAGGCACGCGCCATCCGCGAAGCCGAAAAGGAAAAGCTGCGGCAGGAACGCTTGGCTCGTGAAGCCATCGAAAAGGCCGAACGCGAAGCCAAGGCCGAAGCTGAACGCCTGGCCGCCGAAGAGGCCGCGCAGGCGGAAGCCAAGGCACGCGAGGCTGAAGAGGCCGACCGTATCAGCCGCGTGCTCTCCGACGAGGCTGAGCGCAAGGCCAAGCGTGACGCGCGTTACGCAGCGCGCAAGGCGCGCGGCAAGCGGATGCCGCCTTCGGCCAATTTCGGCTGATTGCAGGACACGCTCGCCTGAAAGACGCATCGGCCTGCTAGCCAGGTCCGATTGCGCGAATTCTCATTGCTGGTGGTTCGCGACCGGGGTTTTGCCAAGCCCGGGGCGCGGGCCGCTTTGGCGTGTCCGCAGGTCGTCGGCATGCAGATTGCCGTAGCCCGCCCGGTTGGGCAGGCCAGGCCATTCCGCGACTGCGCGATCAGGCGACGAGCTTGAGGCCGACGATGCCGGACACGATCAGGCCGATGCAGGCGAGGCGGAGCGCCGTTGCCGGCTCGCCCAGAAGCCAGATGCCAAGCATCGCCGTGCCGACCGTGCCGATGCCGGTCCAGATGGCATAAGCCGTGCCGACGGGCAGCGTCTTCAGCGCCAGGCCGAGCAGGCCGAGGCTGACGATCATCGAGGCGATGGTGAGGACAGTCGGCATCGGCTTCGAAAAGCCGTCCGTGTATTTCAGCCCGATGGCCCAGCCGATCTCAAACAGTCCAGCAAGAAACAGATAAGTCCAAGCCATGGAACGCTCCATTGGATGGCGGGTCGTCCCGACCGGTTTTTTGGGGGAGGCGCAAGATCGTTCCTGCGCCAGGATAGATGGGGTTTTTGGAAGAAGAATCAACCAGACGCCCGGCCGAGACCGGGCGTCTGGTGATTGATATCAAGCCGAGACCAGAGCCTACTTGTCCTTGATCTTGGTGGCTTGCACCGGAGGCGCCTTGAATGCCGGCGCTGGTGCTGGCTTCTTGGCGTCTTTTTTGGGTTTCCGGGCTTCTTTCCCGGCTTTCATCGCACCCTTGGCCATGATTCGTTTCTCCCGCTGCTGAGACACGAAGTGAAACGCGAAGTTGTCTCGCTTGCAAGAGGGGTGTTGAGCCACCAGCCGCTTGTTTCGCAGCCACGAATTGGCTTGAGCCCAGCCCGGCGCCCGCTACAGTTGCCTCTCGCGAGGAACTGACGGTGGCACACTCCGGCTCCAGATTTGTGATCTTTGCGGCAATCGCCGGCAACCTGCTGATCGCCGTCACCAAGTTTGTCGCCGCCGCCTTCACCGGCAGTTCAGCGATGCTGTCGGAAGGCGTGCACTCGCTGGTCGATACCGGCAACGGGCTTTTGCTGCTCTATGGGCTTCGGCGCGCCGCCCAGCCGCCCGACCGCCTGCATCCATTCGGCCACGGCCGCGAGCTCTATTTCTGGAGTTTCATCGTCGCACTTCTGGTCTTTCCGCTCGGTGCCGGCGTCGCCTTCTATGAGGGCGTGATCCACATGCTCGATCCCGAGCCGATCGAAAACCCGCTCGTCAATTACGTGGTGCTTGGCCTGTGCATGGTCTTTGAAGGTGGCTCCTGGCTGGTCGCGCTCAAGGAGTTCCGGCGCAGCAAAGGCAGCCTCGGCTACATCCAGGCCGTGCGGCGCAGCAAGGATCCCAGCGTCTACACCGTGCTGTTCGAGGATAGCGCAGCCCTGCTCGGGCTGGTCATCGCGCTCATCGGCATTTCCGCGGCGCAGTATTTCGAGCAGCCCTGGATGGACGGCGCCGCATCCATCGGCATCAGCCTGATTCTCGCGGCGACGGCGGTGTTCCTCGCCCGGGAGAGCAAGGGGCTGCTGATGGGAGAGCCCGCCTTGCCCGATATGCAGGCCAAGATCCTGGAGGTTGCCCAGGCCGACCCGGCGGTCGAAAAGGCCAACGGCGTGCTGACGGTGCACATGGGCCCCGAGCAGATCGTCGCTGGCCTCAGCCTCGATTTTGTCGACCACATCTCGGCGGCCGATATCGAAACCTGCGTCGAGCGGCTGGAGAACAAGCTCAAGGCGGAAGTCCCCGAGGTGAGTGCGGTCTTCATCAAGCCGCAGACTTCCGAGCGCTGGCGCGAGCGGCGGGATAGACTTGTGACCGGGGATACGGCGGCGCCTGAGACGGAATAGAATCGTGAGGAAAAGGAGGAATTTCAATGAAGATTGAAGGCGGCTGCCATTGCGGCGCCATCACCTACATGGCCGAGGTCGACCCCGAGAATACGGCGATCTGCCATTGCACCGACTGCCAGAAGCTGACCGGCACTGCATTTCGCGTGACGGTTCCGGTCGCAGAGGACAAGATCGCGTTCACGGGCACACCCAGGATCTACGTGAAGACCGGCGAGAGCGGCAACAAGCGGGCACAAGGGTTTGCGCCGAGTGTGGGTCGCATCTCTTCGCCACCTCGGTCGGCGACGGTCCGAAGGTCTACGGCCTCAGGACCGGGACATCCAGCCAGCGCGAGCAACTGGTTCCGCGCAAGCAGGTTTGGCACCGCTCGGCCCTGCACTGGCTGCCCGCATTCGAAGGCATGGAGACGGTCGAGAAGCAGTCCTAGCGACGCCCTATTCGCTTTCCTCGACTACCCGCAGCCTGAGCTGGCCCGTCTTGGAGTCGGCGGCGCGGCCATTCGGCGCTTGAGGTTTCGCGGCTTCGTCCGATTCGCCGGCATGCGAGGCGCCGAATTCCAGCGCCTCGATCTTTTCGCCGCGCTTGGTGACCTTGGACGACGACACCAGGATGTCGTCGATGTCCTTGCTGGCCTGGCCGAAATGGGTCTGCAGCTTGCGCACGCGCTCGTCGAGGCGGCCGACATCCTCCATCAGGCGGATGACCTCGCCCTGGATCAGGTGCGCCTGCTCGCGCATCCGCGCATCCTTGAGGATCGCCTGGATGACCTGGATCGACAGCATCAAAAGCGATGGCGAGACGATCACGATGCGGGCGCGATGCGCCCGGTGCACCAGTGATTCGAAATTCTCGTGGATCTCGGCGAAGATCGATTCCGACGGCACGAACATGAACGCCGTGTCCTGCGTCTCGCCCGAGATCAGGTACTTGTCGGCGATCGCCTTGATGTGCACCTCGAGATCGCGCCGGAACGCCTGCGCGGCATATTTCTGCGCGTCTGCAGCGCCATCGACGTCGGCTGCGGCACGGATGGCGTTCCAGGCCTCGAGGGGAAACTTGGCATCGATCACCAGAGACGGTGCGCCATTGGGCATCTTGACCAGGCAGTCCGGCCGGTTGTTGTTCGACAGCGTCGCCTGGAACTCATAGGCGCCGAGAGGCAGCCCGTCGGCGACGATCGCCTCCATCCGCGAC
Organism: Aminobacter niigataensis; assembly: GCF_946995915.1. Classification (GTDB taxonomy): domain Bacteria; phylum Pseudomonadota; class Alphaproteobacteria; order Rhizobiales; family Rhizobiaceae; genus Aminobacter; species Aminobacter niigataensis. The sequence goes on along the minus strand of NZ_OX341517.1, from coordinate 4,900,229 downwards.
TGGCCGAAGGCGCCGCGCGTCTGCTTGTTGGACAGGATCGCCTGCAACTGCACCACCTGGCCGGCGAGCGACTGGATGTTGCCCTGGGCCGTGTCGATGACGGCGAGCCGCTCCTGCAGCTTGGCCAGGCTGTCATGCGTCGATTTCGTCTGCTCGGCCATGGTCTGGCCGATGCGGCCGGTCATGGCGTCGAGACGCTGGCCGAGCGACTGCGTCAGCTCGGCCTGGCGCGCGCCGAAGATGTCGGCAACCGTGCCGAGCCGCCCCTGCATCTCCGCCTGCGCCTGCAGGATGCCGGCCATGCGGGCTTCCGCGTCGCGGGCGTGATCGGCGGCTTCGGCGGCCGCCACCGCGCGCGCCTTTGCCGATCGCCACAAGGCGATCATGAGGACGGCGAGCAGGATCACGAACAGCAGGGCGCCGAAACCAAGCGCCTGGCCGAGCGTGATGATGGTGGCGCCAAGCTGGGCGATGGGAGCGGACAAGATGCTGGAAAGGTCGTTCATGGCCGGCACCATAACCGATTCGCATCCTACGGTCAGATCAAAACAGGAACATCGCCCCATGCCACCGGTTGACGGTTTTATTCCGACATCTTAGTTGAGGCACATGACTATCAAGCCGCTGATCATCCTTCCCGATCCACTGCTGCGCGAGCTTTCCAGGCCCGTGGAGCGCATCGACGACGACGTGCGCAAGTTCGCGCGCGACATGCTCGACACCATGTATGACGCGCCGGGCATCGGCCTTGCCGCCATCCAGGTAGGCGAGCCGCTGCGCATGCTGGTGCTCGACCTTGCCAAGGAGGGCGAGGAGCCGGCGCCGCGCGTAGTCATCAATCCGCAAGTGCTTTCGCGCAGCGACGAACGCTCGGTCTACGAGGAAGGCTGCCTGTCGATCCCCGACTATTATGCCGAGGTCGAGCGTCCGTCGGCGGTTCGGGTCAAGTATCTCGACGAGAACGGCAAGGAGCAGGAGGTCGAGGCCGACGGCCTGCTCGCCACGTGCCTGCAGCACGAGATCGACCACCTCGATGGCGTGCTGTTCATCGACTACATCTCCAAGCTCAAGCGCGACATGGTGCTGCGCAAGTTCAAGAAGCTCGCCAAGGACCGTCCGCCGAGCCGCATGGTGGGTTGATCCCGCTCTGTTTGCCTCAGAGCTCGCCACGCGCAACATCCGCGACTTCGACGGACTTGACCTCAGGCTCGTAAACCCGTTTGAAGCGATGGCCTGAACGGTTGGCAGTCGCCGGCCGGGCCTAGCTTGCTGGACCGCATACCCTCATGAGCCTTCGCGTCATCTTCATGGGAACGCCGGATTTTTCCGTGCCGACGCTGCGTGCGATCGCCGAGGCTGGCCACGAGGTCGTCGCCGTCTATTCGCAGCCGCCGCGCGCCGCGGGCCGTCGCGGACTGGAGCTCACGCCCTCACCGGTGCAGCGCGAGGCCGAGCGGCTGGGCATCGAGGTGCGCACGCCGCTTTCGCTGAAAAGCGACGCAGAGCATGCGGCATTCGCCGGGCTCAAGGCCGATGTCGCCGTGGTCGTGGCCTATGGCTTGTTGCTGCCGAAGGCCATTCTCGAAGGCACTCGGCTCGGCTGCTACAACGGCCATGCTTCGCTCCTGCCGCGCTGGCGCGGGGCCGCACCCATCCAGCGCGCGATCATGGCCGGTGATGCTGAAACCGGTATGATGGTCATGCGGATGGAAGAGGGATTGGACACCGGACCGGTCGGGCGACTTGAAAAAGTCGCGATCGGACCCGACATGACGGCTGGCGAGTTGCACGATCGTCTGATGGCGGTAGGTGCCTCGCTCATGGTAGAAGCGCTGGCTGAGCTCGAAGCGGGCAGGCTGGAAACGGTGCCCCAGGCCAGCGAAGGCGTGACCTACGCCAAAAAAATCGATAAAGCGGAGACGCGGATCGATTGGACCTTGCCGGTGACGGCGGTCGACAACAATATCCGCGGCCTGTCGCCATTTCCCGGCGCCTGGTGCGAATTCGAGATCGGTGGACGAACAGAGCGCTTGAAAGTGTTGCGCTCGCAACGTGCCGCCGGACAAGGAGAGCCGGGAACGGTTCTCGACGACCGGTTGGAGATTGCCTGTGGCGAAGCCGCCGTCAGGCTGGTCGAGGTACAAAGGGCGGGAGGAAAACCCGTCACCGCGGATGAATTCCTGCGCGGTGCCAAGATCGAAAAAGGAATGAAGTTGTCATGAGCATGATGTCGATCCGGGCGGCCACGCCCCGCGACCGCGAGGCGATCCGCCTCGTCGAGGAACACGCCTTCGGGCAGCAGGCCGAAGCCGGCCTCGTCGATGCACTGGTCGCCGAGGGCGACGCGGTCGTCGAACTGGTGGCCGAAGAAGATGGCGACGTTGTCGGCCACATCCTGTTTTCCAGGCTCTATGTCCAAAACGGCGGCAAGACTGTTCCGGCAGTTGCGCTTGCACCGCTGGCAGTCGAGCCCGATTTCCACGGTACCGGCATCGGTGGCGCGCTGATCCGCGAGGCTCATATCCGCCTCAAGGATGGCGGCGAGACGCTGGCCGTGGTGCTCGGCGATCCGGCCTATTACGGCCGCTTCGGCTATACGCACGACCGCGCGGCCAAGTTCGAAAGCGACTACCAGTGCGAGGCGCTGCAGGCGCTGGCCTGGGGCGATGCGCCCGAGACCGGCGAGCTGGTCTACGCCTCGGCCTTCGGTAAGGCTCTGGCCGCGTAAAGCGGCCGAGTTTTGACAGCACATGCCGCGCTATCGCCTCGACATCGAATATGACGGTCGCGCTTATGCCGGTTGGCAGCGGCAGGCCGGCCTTCATACCGTCCAGGCGGCGATCGAGCAGGCAATCCTGAAATTCTCCGGCGATGAAATCTCGCTGCGCGGTGCCGGACGCACCGATGCCGGCGTGCATGCGACGGCCCAGGTTGCCCATGCCGACCTCACCAAGGCATGGGCCGACGACAAGGTGCGCGATGCCGTCAACGCGCATATGCAGGCTGCCGGCGAGACGGTATCGGTGCTCGCCGCCCGGCAAGTGCCAGACGATTTCGACGCCCGTTTCTCCGCCACAGGGCGCCATTACATCTACCGTATCCTCAATCGCCGCGCGCCAGCCGCACTGGAGCGTGGCAGGGTCTGGTGGGTGCCCAAGCGCCTCGACCACGAGGCGATGGCAGAGGCGGCCAAGCTCCTGCTCGGGCGGCACGATTTCACCACTTTCCGCTCGACCCAGTGCCAGGCCAACAGCCCTGTCCGCACGCTCGACCGGCTCGACGTCACGCGGTCCGGCGACATGATCGAGGTCAGGACTTCGGCTCGCTCGTTCCTGCACAACCAGGTACGTTCGATGGTCGGCAGCCTGAAGCGGGTCGGCGAGGGCGGCTGGACGGCCGACGATCTCAGGGCGGCCCTCGAGGCGCAGGACCGCGCCGCTTGCGGACAGGTGGCGCCGCCGGACGGTCTCTACCTGACCGGCGTGGATTATGCGGGTACGTAGATCCCGAACATCGACTGCAGCGAAAACAGCACGAGCAGCGACACCAGGAACATGCCGGCAAAGACTGCCGAGCCGACCGCAGCCCCCTTGCCGATCGCCGCATTGGTCATGCGCCAGCTGAGCACCATCGACAGGACGAACAGCGCCAGCGACAGCGCTGACGTGGCGCTCTGCGCCGCCGGCATCAGCATCCGGAGCAGGGCGGCGGGCAGCATCAGCCAGGCGATGATGGCCGAAGCCCAGTTGCTGGCCACGACATAGTGCACGAAGCGGTCGCCGACGCCGGCGCGGCGTGCCACCAGGGCAAAGACGATCAGTGGCAGGACCCAGGCACCGATGTCGACCAGCGCCAGCCGGACGACGATGCCGAAGCGGCCTGCGAATGCGGTCGATTGCAGGGCAAGCTCGTCGGAGACCCCGACCCAGCCGATGATCAAGGCCGGCACGGCGATCAGGATGGCGAAGAACGAGTTCCAGAACCCGTCGGCGCTGAGATCGAGCAGGCGCAGGCCGTCGGCCTTGCCCAGCATCAGCCGCCAGGCACCGGACAGATATTGCTGGATTTCACTGCTGCCCAACATCGCGTCCTAAGCTGTCATCCGAACCAGTCTTCCAGGAAGCGCTGGTAGACCTGTGTCAGCATTTCGAGTTCGGCAAGCGGCACGCGCTCATCGACCATGTGCATGGTCTTGCCGACCAGCCCGAATTCGACGACCGGGCAATAATCCTTGATGAAACGCGCATCCGAAGTGCCGCCGGTGGTCGACAGTTTCGGCTTGCGGCCGGTGACCGCCTTGATCGAGCCCGCCAGAGCGTCGACCAGCTTGTCGTCGCGGGTCAAAAAGACATGGCTCGGCGTGTCGCGCCAGGTCAGCTCGAATTCGATCGGCTCCTTGCGGCCCTTGCGGTATTTCTTCCGGCCGCTCGCCTTGTCCAGGCGATTGTGGATCTCCGCCTGCAGCGTCTCCACCGTCCAGGTGTCGTTGAAGCGGATGTTGAAGGCTGCCGTCGCCTTGGCCGGAATGACGTTGGTGGCCGGATTGCCGACGTCGAAGGTGGTGACCTCGAGGTTGCTCGGCTGGAAATCCTTGGTGCCCTTGTCGAAGGCAGGGTTGAGCAGCGCGTCGACCAGCGTCATCAGCCCGCGCACGGGGTTGTCGGCGAGGTGCGGATAGGCGGCATGGCCCTGGCGTCCGTTGACGGTGACGACGCCCGACACCGAGCCGCGCCGGCCGATCTTGATCATGTCGCCCAGCATATCCGGGTTGGTCGGCTCGCCGACCAGCGAAGCGTCCCACTTCTCGCCGCGTGCGGCTGCCCATTCGAGCAGCTTGACGGTGCCGTTGATCGCGGGGCCTTCCTCGTCGCCGGTGATCAGCAGCGACACCGATCCTTTCGGGCCGCCATTGGCCTCGACATGGCGCGCCACCGCCGCCACGAAGCAGGCGATGCCGCCCTTCATATCGACGGCGCCGCGGCCATACATCTCGCCATTGGCGATGGCTGCCGAGAACGGCGGGTGCGTCCACGCCGCCTCGTCGCCGACCGGCACGACGTCGGTGTGGCCGGCGAACATCAGGTGCGGTCCGTTGCCGGAACGGCGGGCATAGAGGTTCTCGATGTCGGGTGTGCCCGACTCGGAGAAGGTCGGGCGGTCGACGGCGAAGCCGAGCGGCTTCAGCATGGCTTCCAGCGCCGTCAGGGCGCCGCCTTCAGCCGGGGTGACCGACGGGCAGCGAATGAGGGCGGCAAGGTTCTCGGCGGGATCTGTAGGCAGTTTCATGGCCACAGCGATAATTGAATCGCCCGGCCCTGTCACGACGTTCGGTTGCTCCGGTGAACGCCGAGTTAAGCCTCGCTACAGCGTCGCCCGTCACGACCTGTCATGGGGAAGGCACAGGCTCGCTCGTTGGGCCTCACAGGAAGGGTCTATTGCGGCGCGTTGGTCTGGTGGCCGAACTGGTTCGGGCCCGGCGTTCCCGGATAGAAGCAGAGCGCGATGAAGGCGAAGATCGAGATCACCGGGATGAACAGCGCCACCGCGAAGAGGCCTGGCTTGTCGAAATCGTGCAGGCGTTTGACGCTGAAGGCGATGTGCGCCCACAGGAAGACCAGGAAGCTCAGGCCGAACAGCATCGACCACAACTGGGCCGCGCCGCTTTCGGGATGCACGCGCATGAACTGGTAGAGCGGGAACGACATCGTCACCAGCATCAGCAGAAAGCCGAGCACGTAGGCCGCGCGGTTCACGCGGCCCGAGAATCGGAAGAACAACCAGAAAAGCTGGGATTTGTCAGGCAAGTGAATCTGGTCCGTTCTGTTGGCCGGGCATTAGAGCGATTTGCTCAAATGCCCGGGAGAAAATTCTGCCGAAAGGTCAATCTCTGAGCAGTTCGTTGATCGAGGTCTTGGACCGGGTCCTGGCGTCTACGCGCTTGACGATGACTGCGCAATAGAGGCTCGGGCCGGGCTCGCCATTGGGCAGCGGCTTGCCGGGCAGCGAGCCGGCGACGACGACCGAATTGGCCGGCACTTCACCGTAGAATATTTCGCCCGTGGCGCGGTCGACGATCTTGGTCGACTGGCCGATGAACACGCCCATGCCGAGCACCGAGCCTTCGCGCACGATGCAGCCCTCGACCACTTCCGAACGCGCGCCGATGAAGCAATTGTCCTCGATGATCGTCGGGCCGGCCTGCATCGGCTCGAGCACGCCGCCGATGCCGACGCCGCCGGACAGGTGCACGTTCTTGCCGATCTGGGCGCAGGAGCCGACCGAGGCCCAGGTATCGACCATCGTGCCGGTGTCGACATAGGCGCCGACATTGACGAAGGACGGCATCAGTACGGCGCCCGGAGCGACGAATGCCGACTTGCGCACGACGGCCGACGGCACGGCGCGGAAGCCGGCCTTTTCGAAGTCGACCGAGCCCCAGCCGTCGAACTTGGACGGCACCTTGTCCCACCACGAGGCGCCACCGGGCGCACCCGAGATCAGCTCCATCGGGTTCAGGCGGAACGACAGCAGCACCGCCTTCTTGAGCCACTGGTTGACCTGCCACTTGCCGTCGTCCTGGCGCTGCGCGACGCGGGCAGTGCCCTTGTCCAGAAGGTCGAGTGCGGTCTCGATGGCGTCGCGGACTTCGCCGCGCGTCGATGTCGAAATGCCGTCGCGTTCCTCGAACGCCTTGTCGATCGTCTTTTCGAGGCTGGCGAGATCGAGCTTCGACATGAACATCTCCGTTACGTACCGTTAAGGTTAAGGCTTCTAAGCTGGCATAAAATCGCGCGGACCCTATTTCAGGCTAGTGGAGGGGTCAATCGCGGTGACGCCGCGGAATGTCGCGGGCAACGGTAATTTGGGGTCGAGCAGAAAATGAATCCTATGGATAAGGCTGGCTGGACGCCGCTGCCGCACTCTGACGAGGACCTGGAGCGCTCCAAAAGCGTACCCGATACGCCGCAGACGCGCGCCTCGACCTACCGGCTTGCCTGGAACGACGAAGATTTCATGACCCAGCGCGACCTGCGCCCGGTGCGGCTGCAGCTCGAACTTCTCAAGACCGAGATGATTCTGGCCGAACGCGGCATACGCTCGACGGTGATTCTTTTCGGCGGCGCGCGTATTCCCGAGCCCGGCGGCGAGGCCTGGGCGGCGAAGAACGAGACGCAGCGCAAGAACCTCGAGGCCAACAGCCGCTACTACGAGGAGGCGCGCAAGTTTGCCCGCCTGTGCTCGCAGCATTCGGCTGCGTCTTACTACCGCGAGTTCGTCGTCGTCACCGGCGGCGGCCCGGGCGTGATGGAAGCCGGCAACCGCGGTGCCGACGATGTCGGCGCGCCTTCCATAGGGCTCAACATCGTCCTGCCGCACGAGCAGGCGCCCAATGCCTATGTGACGCCGGAGCTGTGCTTCAACTTCCACTACTTCGCCATCCGCAAGATGCATTTCGTCATGCGTGCCAAGGCGGTCGCCGTGTTCCCCGGCGGCTTCGGCACGATGGACGAGTTCTTCGAGACGCTGACCCTGATCCAGACCGGACGCATGGAGCGTGTGCCGGTCATCCTGTTCGGCAAGTCATTTTGGGAGCGGGCGATCGACCTCGATTTCCTCGCCGACCAGGGCACGATCACGCCGGGCGACCAGGACATCATCGATTTCGTCGACACCGCCGACGAGGCCTGGGACATCATCGCCAAGTTCTACAGCCTTTGAGCCTGGCGTCGCGTCCATCGGCCGCGGCCGGTGGACCAGCGTCACCAGCACGAAGGATATGATCATCAGCAGATACCAGGAGCCGAGCTTCTGGATCGACACCGGCGTCCAGCCGTCATGCTGGCCGGGATAGATCCAGGCGCGCGACCACGTGCCGATGTTCTCCGCGAACCAGATGAACAGCGCGACCAGCAGGAAGCCGAGCAGCAGCGGCATGCGGTGGCGGAAGCGGAAGACGCGGTAGTGCACCACCGTCGTGAGGTAGAGCAGGGCGGTTGCCGCAAACAGGCCGTAGCGGATGTCGATGGTGAAATGATGGGCGAAGAAGTTGACGTAGATCGCCGCGCACAGCAGCACCGTGGCCCATAGCGGCGGATAGCCGCTGTAGCGCATGTCGAAGATGCGGCTGACGCGGGCAAGATACGAGCCGACCGCCGCATACATGAAGCCGGAGAACAGCGGCACGCCGGCGATGCGAAACAGGTTTTCCTCGGGATAGATCCACGAGCCGGCGGAGGTCTTGAACACCTCCATCACTGTCCCGACGACGTGGAAGATCAGGATGACCTTGGCTTCGGACGGCTTCTCCAGGCGCAGCGCCAGCATGGCGACCTGGATGGCGACCGCGGTGAGGAACAGGAAGTCGTAGCGCGTCAGTCCGGCGTCCGCCGGCCACCACAGCCTGGTCGCCATGATCAATGCCAGCATGGCGCCGCCGAATAGGCAGGCCCAGGCCTGCTTCAGCCCGAAGACAAGGAATTCGACGAGCGCACCGTAAAAGCCTCCGGCAGGCAAGCGGTCGAGCACGGCATGCGCCGCCGCATCGATCCGCGCCTCGACGGAGGTGAAGCGGCTCAAGCGGCGTTGGCCTCGACGATCGTCGTCAGGAAGGTCGCGAGATCGTCGGTGACGTAGTCGACGTCGTCCTCGTGGGTGGGATCGCTCTCCCAGATCTCGGAGAAGGTCGGCTCGAAATTGCGCGGTACGATCAGCACCGTCGTCATGCCGAGTGACTTCGGCACCGAGAGGTTGCGCGCCAGGTCCTCGAACATGACGGCATTGGCGCCGGTGACCTTGTGCAGGGCGGCGAAGGTCTCATAGGGCTGGCGTGCCGGCTTGGGCGTCAGGCCGGCGGCGACGATGTCGAAGATGTCGTCGAAATGGTCGAGGATGCCCAGCTGGCGCGCGGTGCGCTCGGCGTGGCTACGGTTGCCATTGGTGAAGATGAACTTGCGGCCGGGCAGCTGGCGGATGGCAGCGCCCAGCACCGGATCCGGCACCAGCCAGGAATAATCGATGTCATGGACATGTTCGAGGAACGCATCGGGATCGATGCCATGGCGCTGCATCAGGCCGTTCAGCGTCGTGCCATATTCGAGATAGAGTTCTTTCTGCAGCTTGCGTGCGTCCTCGCGCGACAGCGTCAGCAGCTCCGCGACATAGCCCGTCATCTTCACGTCGATCTGGGAAAACAGATTCGAATGATGCGGATAGAGCGTGTTGTCGAGGTCGAACACCCAGTCGGTGACGTGGTCGAAGCGGGCGGGATCGGGAATATCGGTCATGACGCCCTTATGGCATGGTTCAGGAAATTTGGAAGCGTCCGCGCACGCTCACAATCGCGTTGGACGATGGCGAATTTACGCGGGGTAAGTCGAATTTTAACTACCTGGGAAAGATGACCTTCAGTTGATGCTGGCATTCCAGCTGTCGGCAGGGAGCAGAAATTGAAGATTGTGCTTTTAAAATCCGGTTTCGTCACACTATTGTGCATCGCGGTCACGATGGCGCTGGTCCTGACGGTGATTCCGCTCACGAATGGCACTGTCGACACCGCCGCTTATCTATTGCCGGTGCTGTGTCCCGTCTTGATTGCATTTCCTTTTTCTTTTCACACCTTCTGGCAGCGTGAAAAGTTGAAGGTGGCCCATGCAGAGCTGACGCGTGCCCACGCCCAGCTTGCCGCCGCGCACAAGCGCCTCTCGGAAAAGGCAAGCCGCGACGAGATGACCGGCATGCTCAACCGCGAGAATTTCTTTGCCGCCCTCGATGGTTCCAGGCGCAAGACCGATCGCGGCGCGCTGCTGATCATCGATGCCGACCACTTCAAGCAGATCAACGACAGCTTCGGTCACCTGACCGGCGACCAGGCGCTGCTCCAGATCGCCGCCGCGATCACACGTGGCGTGCGCAGCGGCGACATCCTTGGGCGCATCGGCGGTGAGGAGTTCGGCGCCTTCCTGGTTGGCGCCACCAAGGACGAGGCCAAGCTGGTGGCCGAGCGTATCCGCAGCGAGGTCGAGGCGCTGCGCTTCCAGCCCAATGACGAGCGCTCCGTGCCGCTGACCGTCAGCATCGGCGGCACCACCTGCGAGTCCGAGGCCAACGTATCGGAACTGATGAAAAGCGCCGACAAGCGCCTCTACGAGGCCAAGCGCCGTGGCCGCAACCGCGCGATCTTCGATACGGGCGTTCCCGAAGCGGCCTGATCCTGCCTCTGGCACAAGGTTTTTGAGGCCGCGTACGGTTGCACGCGGCCCTTGCCGCTTCTAGAGGGAACGGGCGGCGCCTCCAGCCGTCCCGCCGGACATCTCCATGGAACTCTGGATACCCATCACCATCGCCGCCGCCTTCCTGCAGAACCTGCGGTCGGTGGTGCAGAAGCACCTGAAGGGCGTGATGGGCACCACCGGTGCCACCTTCGTCCGCTTCGGTTTCGGTTTTCCCTTCGCGCTTACCTTCGTCGGCGTGCTGCATTTTGTCGTCGGCTACGACCTGCCGCAGCTCAACGGCACATTCCTTGGCTGGGCCGTGGTCGGCGGTGTCGGCCAGATCGCCGCGACCTTCCTTTTGATCCACCTGTTTTCGTTCCGCAACTTTGCCGTCGGCACCGCCTATTCGCGTACCGAGCCGGCGCAGGCGGCGCTGTTCGGGTTGCTGTTCCTCGGCGAGCGTGCGACGGCGGGCGCCATCGCTGCCATCGCCATCAGCGTCTTTGGCGTGATGCTGATCTCGGTCGCGCACACGGCATTCACCGCCCGCACGCTGGTGACCTCGGTGCTCAGCCGCAACGCGCTGATCGGGCTGGCCTCGGGCACGTTCTTCGGCATCTCGGCCGTCGCCTACCGCGCCGCGTCGCTTTCGCTCGGCGGGCCGAATTTCATGATGCAGGCGGCGGTCACGCTCGCCGTCGTCATCGTCTTCCAGACGCTGATCATGCTGGCCTGGATCGTCTGGAAGGAGAGCGATGAGCTGCCGCGCATCGCCAAGGCGTGGCGGCCGGCATTGTTCACCGGCCTTGTCGGCGCTTCGGCCTCCTTCGGCTGGTTCATGGCCATGACGCTCCAGCAGGCGGCGATCGTCAAATCGCTGGCCCAGATCGAGATGCTGTTCACCTTTGCGTCGAGCGTCTTTTTCTTCCGCGAACGCATCAACCGGCTCGAGATCGCCGGTTGCGTGCTGATCGTCGGCGGCATCCTGGTGCTGTTGGCCGTCGGCTAGCCACCTAGATCGTCGCCGGGTCGAGCGGCGGCTCATCCTTCCAGCGCTTGATGATACCGGCCAGGTCGGAGTTCTGGAAAGCGTCTCTGAGCACGTCGAACGACGGCAGCACGAAATAGGCGCGCTGGAACTTGTCGATCTCGTAGGTCGTGCGCATCACCGTCTCGATGACGAACGGGACCTGGTGGGCATCGGGGCTTTCGACGGCGAATTGTAGTTCCGTGAACGACGACATCAGCCCGGCGCCGAAGGCCTTGAGCGGCTGGCCGGCTTCACGCATCAGGCCGTATTCCGCCGTGTACCAGTAGAGCCGGGTGGTCATCTCGTCGCCGCCGAGCGCGATCAGGTCGCCGGCCTTCTCGCCATACATCTGCATGAAGTCGCCGAACACCGGCTGGCTCAGCACCGGCACATGGCCGAAGAAGTCGTGGAACATGTCGGGCTCGACGATGTAGTCGAGCTCTTCGCGCGTCCTCAGCCAGTTGGTGACGGGAAAGCGGCGATTGGCGAGATGATCGAAGAAAGGCTGTGCCGGGATCAGGCCGGGCACCGCGACGATCTCCCAGCCGGAGAGCTTGCGCAGCTTCTCGCTCACTTCGTGGAAGTCCGGGATGCGGTCGACGAGGCCGAGCGCCGACATGCCATCGAGATAGGATTTGTGCGCCAGCCTCTGGGTCAGCTTGGTCTGGCGGTCGCACAATGTGCGCCACACCTCCTGCTCGGCGGCGCTGTAGTCGTATTTCTGTTCGACGGTGAAGTCGGGGCGGCAGACCGTGTAGTCGCCACGCAACCCTTGGGCCGCACATTCCTGCGCGTAGTCCTGAACGCTGATGCCCATTGTCTGATCCTCCCGACAACATGGTTTCGATGCCGAATCATAATCGGGGCTGTCGAGCAGGATTCACTTCTTTCCGCGCATCAGCCCGGGAATTGAGGTATATTTCCCTGAAGATGATGCACAAGGGAGTGAAAATGCCTCAGTTCGACGAGTTCGAGGTCAAGATACTCGATATTCTCCAGCGCGACGGCCGCAAGCCGGTGTCCGAGATCGCGCAGGAGATCGGCCTCTCCAATACGCCTTGCGCTCGGCGCTTCGAAGCGCTGCAGGAGGCCGGCGTCATCAAGGGCTTTGCCGCCCGCATCGGCCGTCGGGCGGTGGGCCTCATGGTCGAGGTCTTCGTCCAGGTCAGGCTGGTCAGCCACAGCGACGACTCGCCGGAAAAATTCATCGCCGCCGTGCAGCGGATGGACGAGGTCTCGGCCTGCTGGACGATGACCGGCGACTACGACTTTCTGCTGCACGTCATGGTGCCCAGCGTCGACGACCTCAACGCCTTCGTCATGCACCGCCTGATGCGGCTGTCGGGCGTGCGCGACGTGCACACGCAGTTGGTGCTGCAGAACATCAAGGGGCCCGGCCACGTGCCGCTCGGGCACCTGCGGCCGTAAGCGACTACGGCTCTGGATAAACCAGCCGGTAGCGTTCGCCGACGAGACAGTTGACGGGTTCTGTCGCCTGGATTTTCAGGATGTCCGGCGCGTCGGTGACGCCGCTGACCTCGAGGATCAGCTTGCGGCGGATCGCGGTGATGAACTCCGATGCGAGATGAATGGGCAGGACGAACGAGCCGGGCCCGCCGGTCACGCATTCGGCGTAGTAGCGGTCGATGTCTTCGAGGCTTCCCGTCGGTCGAACGAGGATCGGCAGGCCGTTGATGATGATGCCGGTCGCAACTGCGTTGTTGCGGGCGACCTCCACCGGCGCTCCGGTGTTGTTCGGCCCGTCGCCCGAGATGTCGATGACCTTCTTTTCGCCCCTGAAGTCGTTGTCCTGCAGCAGGCTCGCGCCGAACGCCACCGCATTCGAGATCGACGTGCCGCCAGATCCGCCGATCGGCCTGACGGCGAGCTTGGCGGCGAATTCGTCGGCGCTGTCGCGGCTGTCGATGATCTGCCAGGGTATGACCGATTCCTGCTGGACGGTTCCCGCCCACTCGAAATAGGTCACTGCAATGCGCCCCCTCACGCCCGACAGAACGGCATTGACGAAGTCGGGGTGGCGCAGCGCCTTGACATAACCGGCGCGCTGAAGGGCGAACTCGCCTTCGTCCATCGAACTCGAGACATCGACGGCCAGAACCAGCTCGACATCCACCGTCCCGGCATCCACGCCGATGACCGGCGTGGCAGGCAGTTCGCAGCTCGTGCACAGCATCAGCGCCAGCGCAGCCAGCATGGTTGTCGTCCGAGGGACCCGGAATCAGTGTGCGTCAACACGGGAAAAAGGAAAGCCGCAGCGCTTCAATGCTTCGTGAACGCAAGGGCTGAAATGACAAGGCCGGCAAAAGCCGGCCTTGTCATTGTCCGTTGGGGCAGAACTGTTATCGCTTACGGGACGATCAGCGTGCCCGCGCCATGCTCGGTGAACAGCTCGAGCAGCACCGAATGCGGCGTCTTGCCGTTGAGGATGACGACGCCTTCGACGCCGCGCTCGATCGCCTCGATGCAGGTCTCGACCTTGGGGATCATGCCGCCCGAGATGGTGCCGTCCCTGATCAGCGCCTTGGCGTCGGCGACCGTCAGCTCGTCGATCAGCTTCTTGTCCTTGTCGAGGACGCCCGGCACGTCGGTGAGGAACAAAAGCCGCGATGCCTTGACCGCGCCGGCAATGGCGCCGGCGAAGGTGTCGGCGTTGATGTTGTAGGTGTGGCCGTCACGGCCCGGGGCGACGGGCGCCAGGACCGGGATCATTTCGGAACGGGCCAGAAGGTCGAGCAGCGTGCGGTCGACTTCGACCGGCTCGCCGACGAAACCGAGGTCGAGCACCTTTTCGATGTTCGAATCGGGGTCGATCATGGTCTTCTTGGCCTTTTCGGCGAAGACCATGTTGCCGTCCTTGCCGCAAAGGCCGATCGCCCACTCGCCCTCGGCGTTGATCAGGGCAACGATCTCCTTGTTGATCGAGCCGGCCAGCACCATCTCGACGATCTCGACCGTCTTCTGGTCGGTGACGCGCAGGCCACCTTCGAACTTCGATTCGATGCCCATCTTGTTGAGCATGGCGCCGATCTGCGGGCCGCCGCCGTGCACCACGATGGGGTTGACGCCCGACTGCTTCAGTAAAGCGATGTCGCGGGCAAAAGCGCGGCCGAGCGCCACGTCGCCCATGGCGTGGCCGCCGTATTTCACGACGACGGTCTTGTTCTCGTAGCGCTGCATGTAGGGCAGGGCGGCTGAAAGCAGGGCAGCCTGCATTTCGGCGGTGGCGGCGACGTTCGTCGTCATCGGCATGGTCCCGGATCGGTGGAAAAGGTCGGCGCGGTCTTAGCCGGAAACCGGGCAGGGGGCAAATGGTTCGATGACCCTGGCCGGCCTGTGACGCCATGCCTCCTGCGCTTCCGAAACCGGTTGCAGGTCGCGGCGCAATCTAAACAGCAGTTGCAATTCGGCCTCCGCGACGTAACGTGGCGACAATGACGCCGCAGGACATCACCAAACTGATCGTGCGGACCTCGATGAAGGACCGCGGTGCCTTCGATCTGCTCTACCGGCAGACGAGCTCGAAACTTTTCGGCGTCTGCCTGCGTGTATTGAACGACAGGGCAGATGCCGAGGAAGCGCTGCAGGAGGTCTTCGTCAAGATCTGGACGAAGGCCGACCGGTTTGCCGCCTCCGACCTCAGCCCCATCTCGTGGCTTGTGGCAATCGCGCGCAATCATGCGATCGATCGTATCCGGGCACGGCGCCAGGCACCCCTCGCCATCGACGAGGCGCTTGAAATTGCCGATCCCGCGCCGGGACCGGAGGCCGCCGCGGTGGCGGGCGACGAGGCCGGGCGCATCCACGGCTGCCTCGAGGAACTGGAGAAGGACCGGGCCGCCGCAGTCCGCGGCGCCTATCTCAAGGGCGAGAGCTATGCCGAACTCGCGGAACGCCATGGCGTGCCGCTCAATACTATGCGGACATGGCTGCGCCGCAGCCTGTTGAAGCTTAGGGAATGTCTGGAAAGATGACGCTCGCGGAAGACAATGGACCGGAACGTGGAGGGGACGACATCGTCGCCGCCGAATACGTTCTCGGCGTCCTGCCTGCCGACGAGCGCCGCCAGGTCGGTATGCGCATCGATGGCGAGCCTGGGTTCGCCCGGCTCGTCGACGAATGGGAAGTGCGGTTCGCCCCGCTGGGCGCGGCCTATCCCGAGGTCGAGGCGCCGGCCTCGG
Organism: Aminobacter niigataensis; assembly: GCF_946995915.1. Taxonomy (GTDB): domain Bacteria; phylum Pseudomonadota; class Alphaproteobacteria; order Rhizobiales; family Rhizobiaceae; genus Aminobacter; species Aminobacter niigataensis. The sequence goes on along the minus strand of NZ_OX341517.1, from coordinate 4,884,789 downwards.
TCAAGCAGGCCATCGACGCCAGATTGTTCTCCTCCACCGCTCAGGCGCCGGTTGGGCAGCCTGCCGGCCTGTGGGCGAGCCTTGCCTTCTGGCGCGGCTTGGCAACGGCTGCCGTGGCTGCCCTGGCGATCTATGTCGCCGTGCCCATGATCAGCCCGCCGGTCGACGTGCCGCAGGAGCGCATGGTGGCATCGCTCGCCGCCGACGGCAGCGACGTGAAGTACATGGTCATGTACGACGCCGCCTCCGGCGAGGTCGGCCTGTCCCATGTCGCGGGCGAACGCGGCACCGGCAAGGACTTCGAGCTCTGGATGATCGAGGGCACCAACCCGCCGGTGTCGATGGGCGTCATTCCGGTCGGCGCCACCATGAAGATGCCGGTCAAGGAAGACATGCGCGACAAGCTCGCAGCCGGAGCCGTGCTCGCAGTCAGCCTCGAGCCGACAGGCGGTTCGCCGACCGGCCAGCCGACCGGACCTGTGGTTGCGGCCGGCGACCTCCGGGAAATCTGAGAATCTTCGCAGATAAGCAAGGTGGGTCGAAACTTATTCGCATTGACCCACGTATCTACAAGGTTTTGAGAAATAACCGTTTGATAATAAATATATATTTCTGCTTTTTTGTGAAACTGTTCTCGCTCGAAACCGTAATTCCTTTTGCCTTTCCATCTAGGGAAACAATCCAAGGAGTTACGATATGCGTAAGATCTCTCTCGCTTTGCTCGCCGGTGCTTTCTCCGCTCTCGCCACCGTTGCTTATGCCGAAAACCCGATGGTTGGCGGTGCGGCGATGTTTGCCGACAAGAACATCGTCGAGAACGCGGTCAACTCGAAGGACCACACCACGCTCGTCGCCGCCGTCAAGGCTGCCGGCCTGGTCGAGACGCTGCAGGGCAAGGGCCCGTTCACCGTTTTCGCGCCGACCAACGAGGCCTTCGCCGCCCTGCCGGCCGGCACCGTCGAGAACCTGCTCAAGCCGGAGAACAAGGATCAGCTGACCAAGATCCTGACCTGCCACGTCGTCGGCGCCAAGGCGATGGCGGCCGACATCAAGAAGATGGTCGACGACGACAAGGGCGCTCACCCGGTCAAGACCGTCGGCGGCTGCACCTGGACCGCCAAATATGACGGCGACAAGGTCACCGTTGAGGACGAGAACGGCAATGTCGCCAATGTCACCATTGCCAATGTCGAACAGTCGAACGGCGTCATCCATGTCATCGACAAGGTGCTTCTGCCCAAGATGTGAGCCGGGGGCATGATTGTGCGGGCACTGGCTCGCTGACGCTCGTGCAATCAACGATGCGCCCCGCAACGGCCTTGAAGCCGCGGCGGGGCGCATCGTTTGCCCTCAAGCCCAGTTGATTTCGCCGTGATGCGGCACCGGCCTATGGTCGGATAGGAGCAATGCCATGAACCGCCGGTCATTCCTGTTGGGCAGCGCAGCGATAGCCGTTTTTACCGGTGTCGTCATTTCCAGGCGATTGACCATTGTCGGCCCGGCATTGGCCGAGAGCTTCGAGATCACCAGGACGGACGCGGAGTGGCGCACCGTACTTTCCGACGCCCAGTTTGCGGTGTTGCGCCAGGAAGACACGGAGCGGCCATGGACCAGCCCGCTGCTCCAGGAGCACCGCAAGGGTGTTTTCCATTGCGCGGGATGCGATCTCGGCGCTTACGCTTCCGAGACAAAATACGACTCAGGGACAGGCTGGCCGAGCTTCTGGGAGGCGCTGCCCAATGCCGTCGGCACCAAGGTCGACAGTGCCCTGTTGATGACCCGCACCGAAGTGCACTGCCGCCGCTGTGGCGGCCATTTCGGCCACATCTTCGACGACGGCCCGCCGCCGACCGGCAAGCGTCACTGCATCAACGGCCTGGCGCTGAGCTTCAGGCCGGCGACGGCCTAGCCGCCATTGACCACCAGCGCGATCGCGGCGCGCAGTTCGTCCATGCCTTCGTTCTTTTCCGAAGAGGTGGCGAGCACGACCGGGAATGCCGCTGCCCGCTTCTTGATCTTGAGAAGCGTCTCGTCGATCAGCCGGGGTACGCCGGCAGCCTTGATCTTGTCGGTCTTGGTCAGGATGATCTGGTAGGAGATCGCCGCCTTGTCGAGCAGGGTCAGCACCTCCTCGTCGTTCTTCTTGATGCCATGGCGGGAATCGATCAGCAGATAGACGCGCTTGAGCGTCACCCGGCCGCGCAGATAGTCGAACACCAGCTTGGTCCAGGCGTCGACCTGTTCCTTCGGTGCCTGGGCATAGCCGTAGCCCGGCATGTCGACCAGCGCCATCGGCGGCAGGTCGCCGGCCTCGCCGGAATAGCCGTCGGGCACGAAATAATTGAGCTCCTGCGTGCGCCCCGGCGTGTTCGAGGTGCGCGCCAGCCCGCCCTGCCTGACCAGGCCGTTGATCAGCGACGACTTGCCGACATTCGAGCGGCCGGCAAAGGCGATCTCGGGCGGTCCCTCTGGCGGCAGGAACTTCATGGCGGGCACGCCGCGGATGAAGATCCACGGGCGCTTGAATAGCTCGGCATCCACCGGTGCTGCCGGTCTTGTCTGGTCGTTCAAACCGCTGCCTCCAGCAGAGAAATATCGGAGCCGCGAATGGCGTCGAGGTTGCGGCCAATCTTGTCCACCGGCCAATCCCACCAGGCAATCGAAAGCAGCCGTTCGATGGTCTTGTCGTCGAAACGCTTCTTGACCACGACCGAAGGATTGCCGGCTACGATCGCATAAGGCGGTACGTGCCTGCTGACAACCGATTTCGCTGCAATGATGGCGCCGTGGCCAATATGGACGCCCGGCAGGATCACCGCTTCCATGCCGATCCACACGTCGTTGCCGACAACCGTGTCGCCACGCACCTCCTGCTGCCAGGTGGCGACGTCGAAGCCTTCCTCCCAGCCATGGCCGAAGATGTTGAACGGATAGGTCGAAAAGCCGGACATGGCATGGTTGGCGCCGTTCATGATGAAGCGGGCGCCCTCGGCAATGGCGCAGAACTTCCCGATGATCAGCTTGTCGCCGATGAAGGGGTAGTGATGCAGCACGCATTTGGTCTGGAAGAGGTCGGGGCCCTCGGGATCGTCGTAATAGGTGAAGTCGCCGACCTCGATGTTTTCGGCGTCGACGAGGGGCTTCAGGAAGCCGACGCGCTTGTGCATCGGCATCGGGTGCTTGATCGAGGGGTTCGGTCCCGGCATGGCGCAACGTCCGTATTGAGGCGGATAGGGTGACAGTATAGCGCGATCCGCCGCGCTGACATCGCCGCGCCGGACCTTCTTCATTCGATCATTGCGCGAATACTTGAATTCTTGGTTGCGATTGCTGGGCCGCAAACCGGGGTCCCGCAAGGGACAGCGGGACCCCGGCCTTGCCGAGACGGTTCATTGCTGACCGGGGGGAGGTCAGACACCGCCACCCCGCAAGCTGACGCATGCAGGTATCTTCGAGATACGCAGCGCCTGCCGAAAGAGTTTCAGTGCTTCGATATCAAGTGAAAAGAAAAGGCCCCGGAAATTCCAAGGGCCTTTTTGTTTCATCTCGATTTTCCGGCCTATTCGGCCGGTGTCGGTTTCTTTTTGAACAGCGCCACGAGGTTGTCCCACAGTTCGATCTTGGCGCCCTGGCGCTTCATGATCACGCCCTGCTGCAGGATCGACAGCGAGTTGTTCCACGCCCAGTAGATGACGAGGCCCGCCGGGAACGACGCCAGCATGAAGGTGAACAGGATCGGCATCCAGGTGAAGATCATCGCCTGGGTCGGATCCGGAGGCGTCGGGTTCATGCGCATCTGCAGGAACATGGTCACGCCCATGATCAGCGGCCAGACGCCGATCATCAGGAAGGCGGGCACGCCCCATGGCAGCAGGCCGAACAGGTTGAAGATCGAGGTCGGATCGGGTGCCGCCAGATCGTGGATCCAGCCGAAGAACGGCGCGTGGCGCATTTCGATGGTGACGTAGAGCACCTTGTAGAGCGCGAAGAACACCGGGATCTGGATCAGCACCGGCCAGCAGCCGGCCAGCGGATTGATCTTCTCGGTCTTGTACAGCTCCATCATCGCCTGCTGCTGCTTCATCTTGTCGTCCGCGTATTTCTCGCGGATTTCCAGCATCTTGGGCTGCACCATCTTCATGTTCGCCATCGACTTGTACGACTTGTTGGCGAGCGGGAAGAAGATGGCCTTGACGATGACGGTGGTGGCGAGGATCGCCAGGCCGAAATTGCCGAGCAACTTGTAGAGGTTGTCGATCAGCCAGAACATCGGCTTGGTGATGAAGTAGAACCAGCCCCAGTCGATCAGAAGCTCGAACTGGCGGATCTGGCGGTCCGCCTCGTAGGCGTTGATCTTGGCCACTTCCTTGGCGCCGGCGAAGACCAGCGTTTCGACAGTCGCCGACTGGCCGGCCGCCACCGTGATCGGGTCGGTCAGGTAGTCGGCCTGGTAGCGCGGGCGGCCGTCGTCGAAATAGGAGAAGCGCGGCTGGAACGGCTGCTTGCCCGAGGGAACCAGCGTCGCGGCCCAGTATTTGTCGGTGATGCCGAGCCAGCCGTCGGTCGACTTGCCGGGCAGGACCTGCTTGTCGTCCTCGATCGTGCTGTAGCTGATCTCCTGCAGGCCTTCGGTGCCGGTCACGCCGATCAGGCCTTCGTGCAGTACGTAGGTCGAGGCATGCAGCGGCTTGTCGAAGCGGGTCAGGCGTCCGTAGTTGGACAGCGCGACGTCGGCGCTGCCGGCATTCGTCACCGTATCGGTCACCGTGAACATGTAGTTCTCGTCGACCGCAATGGCGCGCTTGAAGGTCAGGCCCTTTTCATTGGTGTAGGTCAGCGTGATCGGCGTTGCCGGGGTCAGCGTCTGGTTGCCTTCGGCGGTCCAGACCGTGTCGGGACCCGGAACGGCACCGGTCGCCTCGCTGCCGACGAAGCCGATCTCGCCGTAGAAGCCGGACGGCAGCGCCTGCGGGTTCAGCAGCTCGATGACAGGCGAATTCGGCTCGACCGTCACGCGGTAGTGCTTGAGGCTGATGTCGTCGATGCGCGCGCCGGTCAGGTTGATCGAACCCTTCAGGCTCGGCGTGTCGAGGGCGACGCGGCCCGAGCCGGCGATCGCCTGGGCGCGGTCGGCAATGGCGGCCTGCGTCGTCGGCGCGCCGGGGATGCCGGCCTGCGGCGCGGCAGGGGTGGCGCTGCCGGGCGTCGTGCCGGCAGGCTGCGCGGCCTTCTGCTCCTGCGCCACGCGCTCGGCCTCGATCCGCGCGGTTTCGCGCTGCGTTTCGATGCGGGGGTTCATGTAGAACACCTGCCAGAGCGTCAGGATCAGCACCGACAAGGCGATGGTGATGAAGAAGTTACGGTTGTTTTCCATCGAAAGCCCTTATCGCGTTCCGCGAATGCGCCGAGAAAGTTCAGCCGTTATCTGGCCGAAAGGGGCGGTGAGCACATCTTCGCGCCCGACGATCACATAGTCTTTGCCGGCGGCCATGTCACCTGCGGCATGTGTACGAACGGCCTCCCGCAGACGCCGTTTGACACGATTGCGGACAACCGCATTGCCGACCTTCTTGGTGACGGTATAGCCGACCCGCGGCCCGGCCTTGTCGTCGCGATCCAGGACCTCGACGAGAAAAAACCGCCCGCGCCGCTTGTCACCGCGGCGGACGGCCAGAAACTGTTTTCTTTTCAGAAGCCGTTCGGGGCCGCGTCCATGCGGAGCAGACCCCTCTGGCTTGCCGTCAGCGGGCAAGGTCCCCGCCTACGGCTTAGGCGGAGAGCCGCTTGCGGCCGCGATTGCGGCGAGCTGCGACGACGCCACGACCGCCCTTGGTAGCCATGCGAGCACGGAAACCATGACGGCGCTTACGGACGAGTTTGGAAGGCTGATAGGTACGCTTCATTTGTTTTAATACCGCGGGGTGCGGCCCTTCTTGATTCTGTCACTTTGTAACAGGAGCTTGGCTCGGCTTGCCTCGACGCGATCAAAAACCGCGACGGAAGCGGGTCCCGAGCGTGTGCGGGCTTATAGAAAGAAGGTGCCGTGAAGTCAATCCGCCGGCGCCGTTGCCACCGCCGGTTGTCGGCAGCCCGTCCGGGACCGCCAACCGGCCCGTCCACAACATAGCTACAGGCCGTCTTTTGCACTGCGGAATTTGCAACTGCGCTGCAATAGCCTATCTTTGCCGTGACGGGATGCAAGGCGTTTCGCGCTTCCATTGGCCGAACCTACGCTCCCAGGGTGGACTTGCAGCAAAGACCAAAATGACTGAAGCAGCAGATACCGGCGCCTATGCCGGAAAACCAGCAGACCGTTCGGTTCCGCTTTCGCGCGGCCTCTCGGCCAAGCTGCTGCTCTTGACCATTGCCTTCGTGCTTTTTGCCGAAGTCCTGTTCTTCCTGCCCTCGATCGCCTCCTACCGGCTTCGCTGGCTGGAGGAGCGGCTGGCGACGGCTGCCGCGGTTGCGGCCATCCTGGTGCAGGGCGATCCGACGTCGTTGTCGCGCGCCGCCCAGAACGACGTGCTGATGGCGATCGGCGCCAAGGCGATCGCCGTGCGCGATGGCGGCGTCTCGAGGCTGCTGGTCGTTACCGACATGCCGCCCCAGGTCGACGAACATATCGACATCACCAAGGCAGGCGTGCTGAGCTCGATGCCGGCGGCGATCGACACGCTGCTGTTCGGTGGCAACCGCATGCTGCGCGTCTTCGGAACCGTCGGCGAGAGCCAGAAGGAATTCGAGCTCGTCATCCCCGACTATCGGCTTCATCGCGCCATGCTGGGCAACGCTCGTTACATCGTCTTCGTCTCGCTGTTGATTTCGCTCTGTACTGCAGCCCTGGTCTACGCAGCCATCGACCGCATCATGATCGGCCCGATCCGCGCCATGACGCGCTCGATGCTGACCTTCTCCGATGCTCCCGACAGCCCGGCAGGTGTCATCGTTCCGGCCGGGTCGCGTGGCGACGAGATCGGCGTTGCCGAACGCGAATTGTCGGCGATGCAGATGCATCTGCAGAAGATGCTGAACGAACAGAAGCACCTCGCCGACCTCGGCCTTGCGGTGTCGAAGATCAACCATGACATGCGCAACATACTGGCCTCGGCGCAACTGATGTCCGACCGCCTGCGCATGGTCAAGGATCCGGCCGTCCAGGCCTTTGCGCCGAAGCTGCTGAAGACGCTCGACCGTGCCGTCGCCTATACCGAAAACGTGCTGTCTTATGGCCGCGCCCAGGAACTTCCGCCGGCGCGCCGTCGCCTGCGGCTCAGCCAGCTGGTCGACGACGTGCATGGCCTGCTCGGCCTCGAGTCTGACTCGGGCATCGAATTCTTCAATGCGGTCGATACCGACTTCGAGATCGATGCCGACCCGGACCAGCTGTTCAGGGTGCTGACCAATCTCTGCCGCAACGCCGTCCAGGCGATGGCGGGCGTGGCCGACAGCGCCATCGTCAATCGCCTCACCGTCTATGCCGAACGCGAAGGCAGCGTCAGCCGCATCCTGGTCGCCGATACCGGTCCGGGGCTGCCGCAGAAGGCACGCGAAAATCTCTTTGCCGCCTTCCGCGGTTCTGCCCGCAGCGGCGGCACCGGGCTTGGCCTCGCCATCGCCTACGAGCTGGTGCGCGCCCATGGCGGCTCGCTGGAACTGGTCGAGAGCACCGGCGGCCGCACCGTCTTTGCCGTCACCATTCCCGATCAGCCGGTCCGCCTCGACGAGGCACGCAACGGTTTGCGCCGGCCGGCCTGATGTCAAAAAACTTTGCCGGCAGCGGCTTGCATTTCGTCATGCCAGCCGTTAGGTAGCGCCAATCGCCGCGGTCGATTGACCGAAGCGTGTTGGCCGTTCGCATGGCCTGTTGCGCGCCCGTAGCTCAGCTGGATAGAGCACCAGACTACGAATCTGGGGGTCAGAGGTTCGAATCCTTTCGGGCGCGCCATTCTCGAATAAAAGAGAGAACCGAAGGCGGGGTTTTAACCAAGCCCTGCGAGGCAACTCTCGCGAGCACGGATTTTGACCCTGTGATGCGAATTCCTTGTCTTTCACTATGACCTCCTTCAGCACCAGCCGGGCATTGTGATGCTATCCCATAGCTATCATCTGTGCCCAATGCGGCGCGCCGGACGAGATTCCGACCTACTGTCTGTTTCGAAGGCAACCACATGTCTCCATTCCCGGCTGCGCTCCCGCAAAGCCGCCAGTCCGCAGTCGGCCCCAAGGCTGCCAGCACTCTATGCACGTAGCGCGGCTCCGCCGCCCGGCTATCTGTGGCGCGAGCCCATTCCGAGCAGCTGCCGCCTCATGGTCGTGAAGGCGTTATCACCAGAGAGGCCGGTGTCGTCCGCATCCACGCGCCGATGGTTGGACCGCAGGTCGGTCGGCGATATGCCGAAAGCCTGGCGAAAAGCGCGGCTGAAGACCGATGCATTGCCGAAGCCGCATTGCGAGGCAACGAGGCCAATATAGACGTTTGCCTGCGCCGGGTCGGTCAGCGCGTGGTAGGCGCGCGTCAAACGCCGTTGCTGGATATACGCGCCAACGCCGCCGATCGGCTCGAACAGCCGGTAGAGTTTGGCACGCGACATGCCGAGCCGCTGGCATACGAATTCCGGACCCAGGTCCGGCTCCCGCAGCTTCGCTTCGATCAGTCGGCGCGCGGTTTGCAGGGACGCGCTGGAGGAAGCCTGCTCGATCATCTCCCGGCCAGTCGCCGATGCACCGGCGAATGACGCGACGAGCGCCGCGGTGCCGTGAGCGGCAGCGCCCGCATCCTTCGAAGCCAGTATGGGGGCCTCGTCGAACAGAACGCGCAGATGGCTCGCCAGCATCGCGTTGAGTGACGTTGACCTCTGCAGGATGCGGCCGTGCAAACCGTCGATGTCGGCGACTAGCGGGGCAAGCAAGGCGCGAGGCAGCACCAGGGAGAGATTCCGGTAGCGCGTAGCGCTTAACGTGCTCTGCCGGGTCATGTCGAGAAAGCACACGTCGCCGGGATGGACCTCGGCCGAATGACCCTCGCTGGTCAGGCCGCAGCCACCTTGCGCGTAGAGCAGCAGGCAGATGTTGTCGAGCCCGCCGCGGGCGATGGTCAGGGGAGTCCGTTCGAAGTTGGTGGCGGCCCCCCAGCTGTTGGCAATGCCGATATCGGCGAAATGATAACTCGTCATTCCGGCTGCAAACGAGGCCCGCGCCGAAGTATCGGGAGCATCCATCTCGTAGAGGGGAGACAGGCCAATACGCAGGAGATCGAAATCACGCGCGTTTCCCGGACTGACCGAGATGTCCAGGCGGGACGATGGCCTTTTGCCGTGCGATTCCGCCGCCGGCTTGTCCAATGGCATCCCCTCCATCCAGCCCTCAGCGCGAACGTAGCTGCGCGCTTGTGAGCGCGCAAGCCGGGCCTGATTTTGCCGAGCATCTCATTTTCTCGACATATCGTCTCAATCGTTTTGCCCACCCTTGCGGGCCGCAGTGCTTCCGCAAAATGTCCAGCTGTTGGCAGGGGGCGGATGATGGATCACGAATCGAAAACGGCAGGCGTGCGAGCTGAACTCGCGTCGTCGCTGTTGCCGGATGTGCCACTCGGCCGGTCGCGGCTGGGCCTTTGGGACCCTCGACGAGCCTGCATCGGTCCGCATAGGTGTCAGACTTTCGTTCGGGGAAGCGTCACGCGAAGTGTCGCCCTGTTGCTTCTCGCAGGTACAACGATCTGTGCCGCCCCGGCGATCGCGGGTGGTGGCACGGGGGGGATCTTTAACAGTGCAGGCGGAGCCGACAGCGCGACCGGCCCCGGCGGCACGGGCGCAAACGGACCGGGTGGAATCGGCGGCGGCGGCGGTGGTGGTGGCGCCGGTGCCGCGGGTGGCAGCGGCGGCAATGGCAGCGCCGGCCTTGGCGGGACGGGCGGCGCCGGGGGGCCGTCGGCCGGAGCGGATGGCGGCAGCGGCGCGGCCGGATCATTCTGGGAACGTTCCGGCGGGGGGGGGGGGGGGGGGGGCGGGGGCCCCCCCCCCCCCGGGGGGGGGGGGGCCCCCGCCCCCCCCCCCCCCCCCCCCCTCCCGCCGAATGGGGGGGAGCCTCGGCCGCGGCCACCCCCTCCGGTCCCCGCCACGCCAACCTCGGGACGGTTGGCGTGGCGGTGACCGGAGGTGATGGCGGCGACGGAGGCTCCGCCCAATTCGGCGGTAGTGGCGGGAGCGGCGGAACCGGGCTGCTGCTCACCAGCCTTGGCGGGGTCATGATCACCATCGACACCACGGTCGCTGGCGGCAATGGCGGTGCAAGCGGAGGCGGCAGTGGAGGATCTCCACCCGGTTTGGGCGGCGCGGGCCTGGTCGGCGCCAATTTGACCGTCACCAATCGCGGTGTCATCTCGGGAGGCCTGAGCGGTGACGGCGGGACACGTGCCGACGCCATCGTCTTCACCGGCGGCGACAATTTCCTCACCTTGGCCAACTCGACATCCGGAATCACCGGCCGCATCTCGGTCACCGGTTCGCTCACCTTCGATCAGCCAACGGGCTCGACCCTGGACCAGGCCATCACCGGCAGCGGATCGGTGACAAAAGCCGGCATCGCCACTCTGATACTTACAGGAACAAGCACCTATACGGGTGCGACCACTGTAAGCGACGGAACGCTTGTGGTGGATGGCTCGATCGCGTCGTCATCCCTGACCTCCGTCGAAAACGGCGGCATTCTGGGTGGCATCGGTTTCGCCGGCGCTACCACTGTAAGCGCAGGCGGCGTATTTGCGCCGGGTCACGGCCTGCCGGGAACGTCGATGACCCTGTCGAGCCTGACGATGCAGCCGGGCGCCTTTTATGCGGTGGTCGTCGATCCTGCCTCCTCCTCTTACGCCAATGTCACCGGCAACGCGTCGCTAGGCGGCGCCACCGTCGCCCCGCTTTTTGCGAGCGGCAGCTATGTCGCCAAGCAATACACGATCCTGACCGCAGGCAGCATCACCGGCACGTTCAATCCCACGACCAACAACGGCAACCTGCCGTCGGGCTTCCACACCTCGCTGAGCTACGACACCACGCGGGCCTATCTCGACCTCGAGTTGAGCTTCGTTCCGCCGACCGGGACAGGACTTTCCGACAACCAGCGGAATGTCGGCGACGCCATCGTCGATTTCTTCGACACCAATGGCAGCATCCCGATGGTATTCGGCGGGCTGACACCGGCTGGATTGACACAGCTTTCCGGCGAGATCGGCACCGGCGCGCAGCAGGCGACGTTCTATGCCATGGACCAGTTTGTTGGGGTGATCACGGATCCGTTCATCACCGGGCGGGGCGTTCCGGTCGGCGGCGACAATGATGCCGACACCAAAGTCCCGGCCGGCCTTGCCTATGCCGAAGATGGCGGGGGACTAGGCAAGCGCAATGCCGATGCGGCCCTGTCCGCCAACGCCTCGCCCCACCTGCCCGTGGAACAGCTCTGGCGCACATGGGTAGCCGGGTATGGCGGCTCGCAATTGACCGACGGCAATGCCTCGGTGGGGTCGAACGATACCCGGACCAGCCTCTACGGCTTTGCAGTCGGCGCCGACTACAGCCTGTCTCCCGACACCGTCGCCGGCTTTGCGCTGGCCGGCGGCAGCACCAGCTTCAGCATCGCCGGCCTCGGCAGCGGCAGCTCCGACCTGTTCCAGGCCGGCGCCTTTTTCCGACACAATGCCGGGGCCGCCTATCTGACGGGCGCGCTCGCTTATGGCCGGCAGGATTTTACGACGGACCGGTTCCTGACAGTATCCGGCACCGATCACCTGCGCGCCGAGTTCGACGCCAATGCCTGGTCCGGGCGCCTTGAGGGCGGCTACCGCCTTGACGTCGGCGGCGTTGGCTTCACGCCTTACGCGGCTGGCCAGTTCACCGCCTTCGACATGCCCTCCTATGCCGAGCAGACGGTCGGCGGCTCAAACACCTTCGCTCTGTCCTACGAAAGTAGAAGCGTGACCGACACGCGCGCCGAACTCGGCCTGCGCATGGACAAGTCGTTTGACATGGCCGATGGCGTCTTAACGTTGCGCGGGCGCCTTGCCTGGGCAAATAACTTCAATCCGGACCGGAGCCTGACCGCAACCTTCCAAACGCTGCCCGGCGCCAGTTTCGTCGTGAATGGAGCTGCCATGGCGCCCGATTCCGCTTTGATAACCGCTGCGGTTGACAAGAAATGGCTGAACGGCTGGTCGGCAGCGGCAAGCTTCGAGGGTGAGTTCTCCAACGTGACGAGGTCATATTCGGGCAAGGGCGTGCTGCGCTATGCGTGGTGAACAATGCGATCGGACTACGCCCAAATGAAAGGTCGGCTTTTTGCCCAATTCTGCCGCAAGCGGACGGTCCGGCATCGGCCATTTCGGTCGCTCAACAACAGATGTTGCAAAGGCCGCTAGTGTCTTTTTGGCTCTCGACAAAACAGTAATCGAGGCAAAGTTCGGTGGTTATGGGTATCAGGCTGGCCGGCCACTCTGTCCGTGCACAGCGAGAAATTCGCTATGCAATTCCGCCCGTGAGTTTGCCGTACTCTCGCAGCTGTTTCGCGAGCTCTTCATTGATCCGTTGATCGTCAATCGCAATGGCAACAGCGTCGACCAATTTATCGTCTGCACCGCGATCCGCCAGGAATTTGACAGCAGCACAATCTAGCTGCCGTCTTTCGGAAAGAGCCTCTTCGGTTTCATCTATTTCTTCTAGTCGAAAAGGCGCGTTCTTCATCGTAGGACCACCAATTCGAAGTTCTCAGTTTCATCCTCCATGGCGCGCCATTCTTCCGAATTTCAGAATGATGGAACTGTTCAAGACGCAGTTCGATTTTCTGTCCCGCTGGCCGCGCGGCGGAACAACTGCGTTGCCTTTCCAGGCCTTTCCAGAAAAAGCTCGGCGGCTGCTTGCAATTCGCAAAACCAACCGCTAGGTAGCGCCGGTCGCTGCGGTCGATTGACCGAAGCGTCTCGGCCATTTTCAACATTTGGCCTGTTGCGCGCCCGTAGCTCAGCTGGATAGAGCACCAGACTACGAATCTGGGGGTCAGAGGTTCGAATCCTTTCGGGCGCGCCATTTTCTTCGCAAATTAACGAGCATTGTCGCCGGCGCTAGAGCGTGCGCAGGCGAAACCGATCTGGCGAACATGCCGGTCGGCTCCTGACCTTTGGCGTCGAACGCTTCGGGGAGCTCCGCGCTGCGAGCTTGTCGCCGGCCGCACCTGCCGGAACAGGTCAGGCGGCCTTGTCGCGGCCGTCGAACCACAATTGAGCCTGGGTGATCCGCCTCTCGTTGTCGATCGCCCAGCGCCCGAGCTCTTCGATCGGTCCGCGCAGGGAATGCCCCAATTCGGTGAGTTCGTAGTCGACGCGGGGCGGGTTCGACGGCGTCACCGTACGCCGCACCAGCCCGTCGCGTTCCATGCCCTTGAGCGTCAATGTCAGCATGCGCTGCGAGATGGTGCCGATGGCGCGCTTGATCTCGTTGAAGCGGCGCGGGCCGTCGCGCAGGGCCATGACGATGAGCACGCTCCATTTGTCGCCGACGCGGGCGAGAATGTGGCGGACAGGCCTGCAAATCTCCAGCAGGCCGCTCGGTTCAGGTAACATCGATGTGCCTCCTTGCGCCTTTCCGGCCAGTAACAATATTAGGCCAGGTTACAAAAATATACTTACTGACAAGGCGAGCGACAAGGGCGCCGCCGACAAAGGAGCGAAGACCATGGAACTGGGTGTCTACAGCTTTGGCGATGTGCAGGCCGACGCCGCGACCGGCAAGCTCGGCTCGACCGCCGATGCCACGCGCAACCTGCTCGAAGCCATCCAGCTCGCCGACCAGGTGGGGCTGGACTATTTCGGCATTGGCGAGCATCACACCCGCGAAATGCCGGCCTCTGCCGCGACCGTCATCCTGGGCGCGGCCGCCTCCACGACCAGGAACATCAAGCTCGGCAGCGCGGTCACCGTGCTCAGCACCGATGATCCGGTGCGCGTCTACCAGCAGTTTGCCACGCTCGACGCTGTCTCCAACGGCCGCGCTGAAATCACCGCAGGCCGCGGATCGTCGACCGAATCCTTCCCGTTGTTCGGCCACAGCCTGAACGACTATGACGAGCTCTATGCCGAAAAGCTCGAACTGCTGCTCCAGATCAACGAGAGCGAATCGATCACCTGGAGCGGCAAGTTCCGCCCGGCGCTGAACGATGCGCTGGTGGTGCCGCGCCCGGACGCCGGTTCGCTGCCGATCTGGCTCGCCACCGGCGGCAATCCGCATTCGTCGGTGCGTGCTGGCCTGCTCGGCTTGCCGGTCTCCTATGCCATCATCGGCGGGCAGGCCAACCGCTTTGCGCCCTTGGCCGATCTCTACAGGCGTGCTGCCGCACAGGCCGGCATAGCGCAGGAGAAGATCAAGGTCGCTGTCGCCAGCCCCGGCTTCGTCGGCGAGGATGCGGCACAGGCCAAGGAGTTCTTCTGGACCCACTGGCACCGCGTCATGGAACAGCTCGGCAAGATCCGTGGTTTCGCTCCGCCGCCGCGCGCCCATTTCGACAAGGAGGCCAGCGGTGCCGGCGCCTTGTTTGCCGGTGGACCCGAGGAGATCGCCGAGCGGATCGTGACCCTGCACAAGAGCCTCGGCCACATGAGGCAGTTCTTCCAGACCGATGTCGGCCAGATGCCGCACAGGGAGTTCCTGCGCTCCATCGAACTGCTCGGCACCAAGGTGAAGCCGCTCGTCGATGCCGAACTCGGCACCAGCAAGCCGATCAAGGAGTTGACCAATGTCGCCTGAGACGCCAGCCATCGGCATTCTCGGCGCCGGCCGTGTCGGCACCGCGCTGGCTCGGCTGGCGCTAGGAGCCGGCTACGAGGTCCGTGTCGCAACGGGTCGGCCGCCCGCCGAGATCGAACTGCTGCTGGAGATCATGGCTCCGGGGGCAAAGGCAGTGACGGCGGAGGCTGCGATCGCCGAAAGCGACATCGTGCTGCTGGCGCTGCCTTTGTCGAAGTACCGCAGCCTGAAGCCCGAGCTTCTGGCCGGCAAGGTGGTGGTCGACATCATGAACTACTGGGCCCCGACCGACGGGACAATCGCCGAGTTCGAGGGCGTGCGGTCGAGCAGCGAGGTTGTCCAAGAGTTCTTGTCGGCAGCGCTGCTGGTGCGTAGCTTCAATCACATGGGCTACCATGAGATCGAGGAGGAGGCGCGTCCGGCCGGTGATCCCGACAGGCGTGCCCTGGCCATCGCCGGAAACAATCCCGCGGCCCGCGGCATCGTCGCAGCGTTTGTCGACCGCCTTGGCTACGATGCCGTCGATGCCGGTCCGCTCGCGGCCAGCCGCACCTTCGGAACCGGCACGCCGATCTTCGGCGCCACCTTCGGCCGTTCCGAGATGGAACGGATGCTGTCGGCCGAGCCCGTGGCCTGATCCTTCGTTCCCAGGTCTGATGATGTGAAAGCAGAGGGAAAAGATATGAGCGAAATCGACATCTCCAGGGAAGAACGCGGCCAGCGCCACGGGCGCTACGTCGCCCGCATCGCCGGCGTCGACGGCGAAGCCGAAATCACGTTCACCAAGAGGGGCCCTGGGCTGATCAGCGCCGATCACACCGGCGCGCCCGAGACGATGCGTGGAACCGGTGCCGCCGCGGCCCTGGTGACATTCCTGGTCGAGGACGCGCGCAAGAACGGGTTCAAGATCCTGCCGCTTTGCCCCTATGTGCGGGCGCAGTATCGCAAGCATCCCGAATGGGCCGACGTCATGACGCTGGCGCCCGGCGAAGAGCCACCGCCCCGCTGATCACAGCACCAGCCTGACCAGCAGCGGCACGATCAGGGACGTTGCGATGGCGTTCAGCGCCATCGCGATCCCGGCAAACAGCCCCGCGGTTTCATCGACGTCGAAGGCGCGGGCCGTGCCGATCCCGTGCGAGGTCAGCCCGACCGCAAAGCCGCGCGCGGCATAGTCCTTGATCCGCATGGCATTCATCAGTGGCGTCACCACAAGCGCGCCGACGATGCCGGTCAGCACCACCAGGACGGCGGTCAGCGAGGGATTCCCACCCAGCGACGATGAAATCGCCATGGCCACGCCGGCCGTGGCCGATTTGGGCAGGAACGAGACGAGCACATCTTGGGAAAGACCAACCCATTTGCCCATCAGCACGATCGACAGTACCGCGGAGAAGGAGCCGACGACCAGCGCCGCCGCCATGGGAATGAGCGCCTGCCGCACCTTTTGCCACTGGCGGTACAACGGGATGGCGATGGCCACGGTGGCGGGTCCGAGCAGGAAATGGATGAACTGGGCGCCTTCGAAAAACGTCTCGTAGGGCACGTCGAACAGCCACAGCGTCGTCGACAGCACCGCGATGGTGATCAGCACCGGATTGGCCAGTGGGTGGCGCTTCAGGCGCACCGAGATCGTGGTGGCCAATATCCACGCAAACAAGGTCAGGGTGAGCCACAGCAGCGGCGAGGCGGACAGGTAGACCCAGAGTTCGATGGGATGCTTCATCAGGCTATTCCCGTCCGACGAACCGGCGGACGATGACGAACGTCCACACGGTGATGGCAAGGGTCAGAACCGCGGATGCCACCAACACCATCAGGATCGCACCAGCCTGGCTCTGCAACTGGCTCCAAAGCGCGACGATGCCGACGCCGGCCGGCACGAACAGCAGGCCGAGATTGGCCAGGAAGCCGTCGGCCGCAGTTTCCGCCTCGGCGAACAGCCCGAGGCCGAGCATCTTGCATGCCTGCATCGCCACGAACAGCAGCACCAGGCCAACCACCGGTCCGGGCAGGGGAAGCCCCGTGGTGAAGACGATGCTTTCCCCCAGCAGTTGAAACAGCAGCAGAAGTGCTATGCCCTTGATCATGTGTGGCCTGTCCCGGATGTAGCTCGAAGGTGGAAAGTACGGCTCAGAAGCGCTGCCTCGCATCGACGCTCGAGATTGCTCGAACCTCGGTCCGCAAGGCGGTGGCGTTTGGAAGGTCAACCATCCAGCAGCGCCAGGTATTCCGGGTGGCGGCTGGCATAGGTCGCCATGAAGGGGCATTTGGCGATCGCCCTGCGGCCGCTGGATTTGATGGCTTCGAACACACCCTTGGCAAGCCTGGAGCCGATGCCTTGTCCCGCGAACGCCTGCGGCACCTCGGTGTGGACGAGCACGATGCGGTTGTCCTCGATCCGGTAGTAGGCCGCCGCCACTTCGTCACCCAGTGCAAGTTCGTATCGGCTCATGGCCGGGTTATCGACGACGTGTCCGTCCATGCTCATTTCCAATGCGACAGCTTCTGGCCCGGTCTGTTGTCGGCAGCGAGGCTCTACGGGCATCCTCGACAACGGCGCACGCAAAATCAACCGGCATTGCGCAGCGAGCGCTGCCGGCGATGCGCGGCCACTTCTGAGCCCCCGCGGAAGAAACGTGAGTCGACCTGTCGGGCTGGCGCGCCGTCAGCTGACCGTATTTTCCTTCTTGCTTTCGCAGTCCCGGCCGCTGCCCTGGCCGCTTGGCTGCGGGCAGTTTTCGCCCGAGCATTCCTGGGCTTGTGCGGGTGAGACGGGCGCGGGTCCGACGCCTGTCGCCGCCAGAATGCCGGCAGCAAAAATGATGAAAAGGAGCAGGCGCATTTCACTCTCCTTGCCGTATTGCAGATAGTGTGCCGCGCCTGTTGTTGGCTGCCGGGTTTCGACGGGCAGGCGAGAGCCTTACCTCGGCAGGCGAGAGCCTTGCTTGGGCAAGGCGCTTCTGGTGCGGTTCGAACCACAGCATAGCCCAACTTCGTTCATGGTAAAGCGCCTGGCTTTTCGTTCCGCGGTTGAGCGACGGGAGGGGCACTGGTCCAAGACGTTGGAGACTTAGTAGCTGTTGCTCATTTGCATTTGCCGCAACGGCAATTTCCGTTTATGGGCAACTCCATGTCGAATTTGCCTGATACGCTGCTCACCGGTTATCGCAACTTCATGAAGGGCCGTTACGCGGCCGAAACCGAGCATTACAAGTCGCTGGCGCGCGAGGGCCAGTCGCCTGAAACGCTGGTCATCGCCTGTTGCGATTCCCGTGCGGCGCCCGAAACCATCTTCGATGCCGGCCCGGGCGAATTGTTCGTGCTGCGCAACGTCGCCAATCTCGTGCCACCCTATTCGCCGGATGGCGAGTTCCACTCCACTTCGGCGGCGCTCGAATTCGCCGTGCAGGCGCTCAAGGTCAAGAACATCGTCGTCATGGGCCACGGCCGCTGCGGCGGCATCCGCGCGGCCCTCGACCCCAATGCCGCGCCGCTTTCGCCCGGTGATTTCATCGGCAAGTGGATGAGCCTCGTGGGGCCTGCGGCCGAAGTCGTCTCCGGCAACGAGATGATGACCAAGTCCGAGCGGCAGACAGCGCTCGAGCGCATCTCGATCCGCTACTCGATCGCCAATCTGCGCACCTTCCCGTGCGTCCAGATCCTCGAGCAGAAGGGCCGGCTGGAAATCTTCGGCGCCTGGTTCGACATCTCGGCGGGCGAGTTGTGGGTCATGGACCGCAACACCGGCGATTTCGAACGCACCGCAATCGCCTGACGTTCGGCTCCTGGCCTCATCGCAATGGCTTGAATGGCGTGGCCACTCCAGCCTAGCCTTGCCGCGTTGACCAGGCCATGGCGCCACGCCTCGGCCGCGCCGGCGAGGAGCACACCATGACCATCGTCCCCATCCGCCAGCCCATCGATGGCCGCCATAGGCCGATGTTCATCGGCGGTTTGTGGGTGGAGGCGGCTTCCGGCCAGACCTTCGAGACGCGCAACCCGGCCACCGGCGAGATCATCGCCACGGTGCCGCGCGGCGGCAGGCAAGATATCGAGCGTGCAGTGGCCGCCGCACGCAATGCCTTTGTCGGACCATGGAGCCGCTTCAAGCCGCATGAACGGCAGAAGCTGCTGCTGCGCATTACCGATTTGTTCGAGCGCCACTGGGAGGAGATCTGCACCTCCGACACCACCGACATGGGGCTGCCCATCGCCAGGGCGCGGGGTAATGCCAATCGCGTCCTTGGCATGCTGCGCTATTATGCCGGCATGGCGACCGCCCTGCACGGCGAGACCATCGAGAACTCGTTGCCCGGCGACATCGTTTCGTTCACGCGCAAGGAGCCGGTCGGCGTCGTCGGCGCGATCATCCCGTGGAATGCACCGACCGCCGCGTCGATCTGGAAGATCGGCCCGGCGCTGGCGACAGGCTGTACCGTCGTGCTCAAGCCCTCGGAAGAAGCGCCGCTGACGCCGCTGCTGATCGCCGAGCTGATGGCAGAGGCCGGGGTGCCCGACGGTGTCGTCAATGTAGTCACCGGCACCGGAGCGGAGGCCGGCGCGCCGCTGGCAGAACACATGGGCATCGACAAGATCGTCTTCACCGGCTCCACCTTGACCGGCCAGAGTATCGTCCGGGCCTCGGCCGGCAATCTCAAGCGCGTGTCGCTCGAACTCGGCGGCAAGTCGCCGGTCATCGTCTGCGCCGATGCCGACCTGGAGCGGGCGGTGCCGGTCGCCGCCATGTCGGTCTTCGCCAATTCCGGCCAGATCTGCATCGCCGGCTCGCGCCTGTTCGTCGCGCGTTCGATCCATGACGAGTTCGTCGAACGTCTTTCCGCTTATGCCGCAAGCTTGCGCATCGGCAATGGCATTGACCCGGAGACCGAAATCGGCCCGCTGATTTCGCCGCGCCAGCTCGAGCGTGTCGAGGGCTATCTGCGTGCCGGCTCCGAGGAGGGCGCTCGGCTCGTCACCGGCGGCACCAGGCTGTCGCACGGCGCCCTGGCTGCCGGCAACTTCATCGCCCCGACGGTTTTTGCCGGCGTTTCCGACACCATGCGCATAGCGCGCGAGGAGATATTCGGCCCGGTCATCTCGGCCTTGCCTTTCGATACGCTGGACGAGGCGGTCAGACGCGCCAACGACACGCCCTATGGCCTGGCCGCCGGTGTCTTCACGCGCGACCTGGCCACCGCGCACCAGCTGTCGCGCCGGCTGCAGGCCGGTTCGGTGTGGGTCAACACCTATCACGCCATCGACCCCGCGGTACCCTTCGGCGGCTACAAGATGAGCGGTTACGGCCGCGAGGGCGGTGGCGAGCATCTTGGCGAATATCTCAACACCAAGGGCGTCTTTATCCGCATCGATTGAGCGGCACAGAAGGCCAGGTGGGCAAGCAAAAAGCCGTGCCCCGGGTGTGCCAAGGCGCGGCTTTCAGGCGCACATCAGCGCATCAGCTGGAATTCATAGAGCCGGCGATAGAGCCCGCCGGCTTCCAGAAGATCGGCATGGCGGCCCTGTTCGGTAACCTTGCCGTCCTGCATCACCACGATGTTGTCGGCCTGGTGAACGGTCGACAGCCGGTGTGCGATCGCAATCGTCGTGCGGCCCGCCGACAGTTTTTCCAGCGCCTCGCGGAACAGCGCCTCGGATTCGGCGTCGAGTGCGCTGGTGGCTTCGTCCAGCAAAAGCACGTTGGCATCGCGCAGGATGGCGCGCGCGATCGACAGCCGCTGCTTCTGGCCACCCGAAAGCAGGGCGCCGTTCTCGCCGACTTGGGTCGCATAGCCGTTCTTCAGCGCCGTGATGAAGTCGTGCGCGTTGGCGGCCTTGGCGGCTGCGATCACCTCTTCGTCGCTGGCGCCTTCGCGGCCGAGCCGGATATTGTGCATGATCGTGCCGGTAAACAGGAAGGTATCCTGGCTGACATAGGCGATGCGATCGCGCACCGAATGCAGCGTCGCATGCGAAATGTCCTGCCCGTCGAACAGCACTTGGCCGCTGTCGGGATCGTACATGCGCATGATCAGGTTCATGATCGTCGACTTGCCGCTGCCCGAGGGGCCGACGAGTGCGGTCATCTTGCCCGGGGGGAAGACCAGGTCGAGATCGCGCAGCACCGGCTCGCCGTCGGCATAAGAGAAGCTGAGATCCTTGAGTTCGATCCTGCCGGGGCCGGCCAACAATGCCTCGGCACCAGGCTTTTCGGTAATCGTCAGCGGCCGGTCGGTAAGTTCGAACATCATGCGCACGCCGACAAGGCCGGCCTCGAGCGAAACGCGGAACCGCGCCAGCCGCTTGGCCGGCTCGTAGGCCAACAGCAGTGCCGTGATGAACGACATGATGCTGCCCGGGGTCTGGCCGCCCTGGACGACGAGGTAGCCGCTGACCAGCACCACGCCGGCGATGGCGAGGCCGGCCAGCGTTTCCATGATCGGGCTGGTGCCGGCTTCGAGCGCGGCAATGGTGTTGGCGCGCTGCTCGACGTCGGAGACGGCACGGTGCATGCGGCTGCGCATCAGGGATTCGAGATTGAAGGATTTGACGATGCGCACGCCGACCGTCGTCTCCTGCATCACCTGCACGATCTGCGCCAGCGACATGAACTCCGCCTCCATGATCTTGCGCACCCGGCGCAGGATCTGGTTGACGCCGAAGATGGCGATCGGGCCGACGATGAAGGCGACCAGCGACAGAACCGGCTGCTGGTAGACCATCACCGCAACCAGGCCGAGCAGCGAAAACAGGTCGCGCACGAAGGAGGTGACGATGACGTCGAGCACCGCACGCGCTGCCTGCGCATTGTGGGTGACGCGGGTGATCAGGTCCGACGACGGGATCGAATGGTAAAAGGAGATGCCTTGCGCCAGGATGCGATCGTAGATCTTGCGCTGGCGGTCGGCGATGATGCTGTTGCCGACACGGCTCAGGAAGAAGGCCTGGACGAACGTCGCCACGCCCTTGAGGATGAATATCCCCGCCACCATCGCCGCGATCATGTAGACGCGGTTGATGTCCTTGCCGATGACGAACTCGTTGGTGATGTCCTGCATGATCCAGGCGCTGGCCGCGGTCATGCCGGCCACCACGAGCATGGCGGCGATTGCGATACCGTAGCCAAGGGCATGCTGGCGGAAGGACTCGCGCAGCAATCGAAAGATCAGGCGGTGATTCTGCGTCGGACGAAAAAATCCAAACAAATCAATGGGTCCCTTGAGGCGCGGCCCCCCGTGCGGGCCTATATAAAGCACCTGCGGGCCAAGGGAAACGGGAGATGTGCTGCCAATGCAAGGACCTGCCGTCGCAGTGCGCAAGGAGACGGTGGACAGCAGGCTGCCTGCGGATTGCCGGCATTCCGGATTTCGCATACCGTTGACCAAACGATAAAAAACGCGCCTTCGCCAAAGAAGACCAAAACCAGCCAGAGGTGGAAAGAATGCCAAGAAATTCAAACGATTTCGGCTTGTCTCGGCGTACGCTGATCAAGGCTGCGGGTGCCTCCGCCGCCGTGGCGGCGGTGGGGCTGCCGGTGCGGCTTTTCGCGGCCGACCCGATCAAGGTCGCAGCCGTCTACACGGTTCCGGTCGAGCAGCAGTGGGTCAGCCGCATTCACAAGGCGGCCAACGCCGCCAAGGACCGCGGCGACATCGAATATGTCTATTCGGAAAACACCGCCAACAACGACTATGAGCGTGTCATGCGCGAATATGCCGAGGCCGGCCACAAGCTCATCCTCGGCGAGGTCTTCGGCGTCGAGGACGCCGCCCGCGCGGTGGCCAAGGACTATCCCGACGTCGCCTTCCTGATGGGCTCCAGCTTCAAGCCCGACGCCGCCGTGCCGAACTTCTCGGTCTTCGACAACTACATCCAGGACGCGTCCTACCTCTCCGGCCTCGTTGCCGGCGCGATGACCAAGTCGAAGAATATAGGCATGGTCGGCGGCTACCCGATCCCCGAGGTCAACCGCCTGATGAACGCCTTCATGGCCGGCGTGAAGGAAGTGGCCCCCGACACCAAGTTCCAGGTCGCTTTCATCGGCTCGTGGTTCGATCCGCCCAAGGCCAAGGAAACCGCCTTCGCCCAGATCGACGGCGGCGCCGACCTGCTCTACGCCGAGCGTTTCGGCGTGTCCGACGCGGCCAAGGAAAAGAAGGTGCTGGCCATCGGCAACGTCATCGATACCCAGGCCGACTATCCCGAAACCGTCGTCGCCTCTGCGCTCTGGCACTTCGAGCCGACGCTCGACAAGGCGATTGCGGAAGTGAAGGCCGGCACCTTCAAGGCCGACGACTACGGCGTCTATTCCTTCATGAAGAACGGCGGCTCGTCGCTGGCTCCGCTCGGCACCTTCGAGGGCAAGGTGCCCGACGAGATCAAGGCCAAGGTCGCCGAGAAGGAAAAGGCGATCAAGGACGGCTCGTTCACCGTTGAGATCAACGACGCCGAGCCCAAGTCGAGCTAGCGCTTTCCACCTCTCACCTTGCGGGAGAGGTCGGATTGCCCCGCAGCCCCGCAGCGGCAAGGTTGGCAATGGTGAGGGGTATTCCAAGTTGGAACACCCCTCATCCGACCTCGCTCCGCTCGGCCACCTTCTCCTACAGGGGGAGAAGGGGTCGCCCAATCGCCCCGCCCGGATCGCGAATGTCGCCCACCGCCTCAGAACCCGTCCTTAGCCTCTCCGGCATCACCAAGCGGTTCGGCCCGCTCGTCGCCAACGACGCCATTTCCTTCGAGCTGAAGCGCGGCGAAGTGATTGCGCTGCTCGGCGAAAACGGCGCCGGCAAGACGACGCTGATGAACATCCTCTTCGGCCACTATGTTGCCGACGAGGGCACGGTCGAGGCCTTCGGCAAGCCGTTGCCGCCGGGCGATCCGCGCGCAGCACTCGATGCCGGCATCGGCATGGTGCACCAGCATTTCACGCTCGCCGACAACATGACGGTGCTGGAAAACATCGCCCTCGGCACTCAGAGCCTGTGGCGTCCGCGCCTCGACCGGGCCGCCGCGCGCAACCGCATAGGACAGCTTTCCACCGATTTCGGCCTGGCGGTCGACCCCACTGCTACCGTCTCGACCCTTTCCGTCGGCGAGCGCCAGCGAGTCGAGATCCTGAAGGCCCTCTACCGCGAGGCCCGCATCCTGATCCTCGACGAGCCGACGGCGGTGCTGACGCCAGCCGAGACCGACGCGCTGTTCCATACGCTGAAGTTGCTTGTCGCCAAGGGCCTGTCGATCATCTTCATTTCCCACAAGCTGCATGAGGTCATGGCCGTCAGCGACCGCGTGCTGGTGCTGCGCTCCGGCCGGCTCGCCGGCGAACGCGAAACCAAGGCGACCGATCGCAAGGCACTGGCGGCCCTGATGGTCGGCCAGGAGGTCAAGCCGGCGGAGGTCAGCCCGGTCCAGGTTGGCGCGCCGCTGCTGGTGTTCGACCGTGTCTCCACCGCCCGCCACAATGGCGCCGGCCTCGACGAGGTGTCGCTGACCCTGAGCGCCGGCGAGATCACCGGCCTGGCCGGCGTTTCCGGCAACGGCCAGGCGGCCCTTGCCGCTCTCATCGCCGGCACAAGCCGCCCCACCGGCGGCGGCATTTCCATTGCCGGCCAACCGGTCGGCGACTGGTCGCCACAGGCAGCGCTCGGCCATGGCGTCGCCCGCATCCCGGAAGACCGCCACGCCGTCGGCACCATCGGCGACATGAGCGTCACCGAGAACGTCATCGCCGAGCGCTACGGCAGTCCGCGCTTCAGCCGCATGGGCTTTCTCGACTGGAAGGCGGCGCGCAGCTTCGCCGAGGAGATCATCGCCGACTACGACGTCAAATGCCCGTCGCCCGAGGCGCGCATCCGGCTGCTTTCGGGCGGCAACATGCAGAAGCTCATCCTCGGCCGCGCGCTTGACCCCGAGCCTGCGGTCATCCTCGCCAGCCAGCCGACGCGCGGCCTCGACGTCGGCGCGGTCGCCTATGTCCACCGCATGCTGCTTGCCGCCCGCGAGCGGGGGGCAGCAGTGCTGCTGATCTCGGAGGACCTGGAGGAAATCCTGGCGCTGTCCGACCGCATCGTCGTGATGTCCAAGGGGCGGCTTTCGAGCCCGTCGGCGCGCGGCGAACGCTCTATTCGCGAATTGGGGGAACTGATGGCAGGTCACGGCGAAGAGGGGCAGGCCGCGTGAGGGGCATGTGCACCTTTGCTCGGGCCGCGCTCGACGTTGCCCCCCTCTGTCCTGCCGGACATCTCCCCCACAAGGGGGGAGATCAGCAGTGGCGACGACAGCACCCTTTCTGCAACTCCGCAGGTTGGCGAAACCGGCGCGGCCGGCCAATCTCCCCCCTTGTGGGGGAGATGTCCGGCAGGACAGAGGGGGGCGCTGTCCCGCAGCCATCTCAAGCCGGGGGAAGGCAACATCATGCGGCTTGAGCCGAAACCCGCGCCGTCGCTGGCGCTCACCCTGCTGTTCCCGATCGCGGCGATTGTTGCCACGCTGCTTATCACCTCGCTGTTGGTACTCGCGGCCGGGGCTTCGCCGCTGTCGGTCTTCTACCTCGTCGCCAAAGGTGCCGCGGGCTCGCAATTCGCCCTGCTAGAGACGCTGACGCGCGCGACGCCGCTGATCTTCACCGGCCTGGCGGTCGCCGTCGCCTTCCGCGCCAAGCTCTGGAACATCGGCGCCGAGGCCCAGCTTTATGTCGGCGGCATCGTCACCGTGGTGCTCGGCACCGGCGCCCTGCCGCTGCCATCGATCGTTCTCGTCCCTATCATCATGCTGGCGGTGATGCTCGCCGGAGGGTTGCTGCTTCTCGGTCCGGCGATCCTGAAGACCCGCTTCGGCGTCGACGAGGTCGTCACCACCCTCCTGCTCAATTTCATCGTGCTGCTGTTCGTCTCGATGCTGCTCGAGGGCGTGCTCAAGGACCCGATGGGCCTTGGCTGGCCGCAGTCGCAGAAGGTCATCGCCGAGGCGCAGTTGCCGCGCATCATCCAGGGCAAGCGGCTGCATTACGGCTTCGTCATCGCCATCGTCTCGGCCATTGTCGTCTGGGTCATCATGAAGAAGACCGTGCTCGGCTACGAGATGCGCGCCGTCGGCCACAATCCCGAGGGTGCCCGCTTCGTCGGCATTCCGGTCAACCGCGTGCTGATGAAGACGGCACTCCTGTCGGGCGGGCTGGCGGCACTTGCCGGCTTCTCCGAAGTGTCGGGCCTCAAGGGCAACCTGACGCTCGACCTGTCGCCGGGCTACGGCTATTCGGGCATCGTCGTCGCCATGTTGGCAATGCTGAACCCGCTCGGCGTCATCGCCTCGGCCATCTTCGTCGCCGGCATCTTCGTCGGCGCCGACGCCATGAGCCGCGTCGCCAAGGTGCCGAGCTACATCGCCGACGTCATGGTCGCCACCTCGCTGCTGACGATGGTGGTGGCGATACTCCTGACGCGGTTCCGGGTGAGGTGGAGGTGATGGCTGTGATCCTTCGCGCCCCCCTCTGGCCTGCCGGCCATCTCCCCCTCAAGGGGGGAGATCAGTCGCGTCGACGCCGCACCAATTCCTGCCGCGTCGCAATGCGCTTTGGCAGACATGGCGAAACCTTTCTGCCGCCGACGATTGGGCAAGGCGCTGGTCACAGCTTGATCTCCCCCCTTGAGGGGGAGATGGCCGGCAGGCCAGAGGGGGGCAACGTAGGGCGCCCACATCGGTTGATGCAGGCAGTATCGAGGCGGAGAGCCCTCTGATGGACGCGTTTGAAATTCTCTTCACCGCCTCCTTCTGGGTCGCTGCCATCCGCATCGCCTCGCCGCTGATCTTCGCCACCATGGGCGAACTGATCTGCGAGCGTGCCGGCGTGCTCAACCTGGGCATCGAGGGCATCATGACCGCCGGCGCCTTTGCCGGCTGGTTCACCGTCTATGCCGGCGGCGACCTGTGGACGGGGGTGCTCGTGGCTGCCCTTGCCGGCGCGATGTTCGGCCTGCTGCATGCGACGCTGACCGTGCCGCTCGGCCTGTCGCAGCATGTCGTCGGCATCGGCATCACGCTGCTTGCCACCAGCCTGACCTATTTCATCTATCGCCTGGCGCTGCCCGAGGTGACCTCGCCGCCCAAGATCGAGCCATTCCAGCCGCTGCCGATCCCCGGCCTGTCGAAGATCCCGGTGCTTGGCGAAGCGCTGTTTTCGCAGACGCCGCTGACCTATCTTGCCTTCCTCACCGTCGCAGTCGTCGCCTGGGTGCTCTACCGCACGCCCGTCGGCCTTGCCGTCCGCGCCGCCGGTGAGAACCCTTCGGCCGTCGAGGCACAGGGTATCTCCGTCACCGCCATCCGAATCGGCGCTGTCATGGTCGGCAGCGCGCTGATGGCCATCGGTGGCGCTTTCCTCACCATGTCGGCGTTCAACTCGTTCTTCTTCGAGATGATCAACGGCCGCGGCTGGATCTGCATCGCGCTGGTGGTGTTCGGCTCGTGGCGGCCGGGCAAGGCGCTGATCGGCGCCATCCTGTTCGCCGCCTTCGACGCCTACCAGGTGCGGCTACAGCAGATGTCGGGCGGCATCGTGCCCTACCAGGTGTTCCTGATGATGCCCTATGCGCTGTCCATCCTGGCCCTGATCCTGGTGGCGCGCCGCGCTACCTATCCCAAGGCGCTGATGATCCCGTACCAGAAAGGCGAGAGATGAGCTTCGACCTGATCGTCAAGGGCGGCACGCTGCTCGATGGAACCGTTGCCGACATCGGCATCAAGGGCGACCGCATCGCCGCGATCGAACCGCGCATCGACGGCGAGGCGGGCCGTGTCGTCGATGCCTCCGGCAACCTCGTCTCGCAGCCCTTTGTCGATCCGCATTTCCATATGGACGCGACGCTGTCCTACGGCCTGCCGCGCATCAATGCGTCGGGCACACTGCTCGAAGGCATTGCACTGTGGGGCGAACTCAAGCCGCTGCTCACCCATGAGGCGGTCAAGGAACGGGCGCTTGCTTATTGCGACTGGGCCGTGTCGATGGGCCTGCTCGCCATCCGCACCCATGTCGACACCTGCGATGATCGGCTGCTTGCCGTCGAGGCCCTGCTCGAGGTCAAGAAAGAGATCGCGCCCTACATCGACCTGCAGCTTGTCGCCTTCCCGCAGGATGGGCTCTATCGCTCGCCGACGGCCCGCGAAAACACCATCCGCGCCCTCGACATGGGCGTCGATGTCATTGGCGGCATTCCGCATTTCGAGCGTACCATGGCCGACGGCACGCGCTCGGTCACCGAACTCTGCGAAATCGCGGCGGAGCGCGGGCTGATGGTCGACCTGCATTGCGACGAGACCGACGATCCGCTGTCGCGCCACATCGAGCAACTGGCCTACGAGGCCCAGCGCCTCGGCCTGCAGGGCAGGGTGGCCGGCTCGCATCTGACTTCGATGCACGCGATGGACAATTATTACGTCTCGAAGCTGTTGCCGCTCATCGCCGAAGCCGGCGTGTCGGCGATCCCCAACCCGCTGATCAACCTCATGCTGCAGGGCCGGCACGACACCTATCCCAAGCGCCGCGGCATGACCCGCGTTCCCGAGATGCTCAAGGCCGGCATCCGCGTCGGCTGGGGCCAGGATTGTGTGCTCGACCCCTGGTATTCGCTCGGCACCGCCGACATGCTCGATGTCGCCTTCATGGGCCTGCATGTCGCCCAGATGTCGTCGCCCGCCGATATGCGCCGCTGCTTCGACATGGTCACCAGGGTCAATGCCGAGATCATGGGGCTCGACCATCTCGGCCTCGCGGTTGGCAAGACGGCGAGCCTCGTCGTGCTCGACGCCGGCAATCCGATCGAGGCGGTGCGCCTGCGCGCCGAGCGGCTGTGCGTCGTCGCCAAAGGCAAGGTGGTGGCCGAGCGCCCGAAGCGCGATACGTCACTTTCGATCAAGGGCCGTCCGGCGAGCATCAACCGCCGCCACGTCGTGCCGCAGCAAGCAAATTGAGAGGTGCTTTTCCAGCTTGGGTTCCTCGCCCCACGAAGTGGGGAGAGGTGGCGAGGCAAAGCCGAGCCGGAGAGGGGTAATGCCGACAGCAGGCGAATAGGCCACCTCTTCCCGAACCCCGGCCGAACGAATAAAGTCGCCGTCCGGAATCAAGTTTTGAATGCGAGGCGCAGCCATGAAGTTCAGGACCGTCTTGTTGCTTCTCACGGCCGCCGTTGTTGCCGGCTGTGTGTCTTCCGAAGAGCAGCGCGCCCGTGACGAGGAAAAGTGCCGTACCTACGGCTTCACCAAGCGCAATGACGCCTTCGCCGAATGCCTGCAGCGCATCGAACTCGACCGCCGCGCCGAGTTCCGCCGTCGCAGCGAGTTCGATGATTGGGGTCGACCGTTTGTCGTCTATCGCCCGATCGTCGTCGCGCCCAGGCCGTGATCGCTGGCGCTGCGACGCAGCAACGCATGGTCCAGGGCACTTAGCTCTCGCAAAGATGGCGTTGCGGGCCTAGATAGGCGCGATCCGGGCCCGTTGCCCGCGGACGCTGACACCATGACATTTCGACAAGCCATAGCCCTGCCCAAGGGGAACCTCGTTCTCGCGGGCGTCCTGCTGATGCTGCTGGGCGACTTCATGTTCGCCCTCAACGATGCCATGGGCAAATGGCTGGTCACCAGCTTCTCCGTCGGCCAGGTGCTTTTCATCCGCTCGGTCGGCGCCTTCATCATCCTCGGCCCGATGATCGCCAAGCAAGGCGTAGCCCCTCTGACAAGGGTCGAGCGCCCGGGCCTGCAGGTGCTTCGCGTCGTGCTCGCCACGGCCGATACGGGCTTTTTCTATGCCGCCGTCGCCTACCTGCCGCTGGCCGACGTCATGACCTTCTACATGGCCGGCCCCATCTACATCGCCGCCCTTTCGCACTTCTTCCTTGGCGAAAAGGTCGGCTGGCGCCGGTGGATCGCCATCGTGCTCGGCTTCTGCGGCGTGGTCATTGCGCTGCGTCCGTCGACAGCCTCGCTGTCCTGGCCGTCGCTGTTCGCCATCGTCGGCAGCCTGTCCTTCTCCGTCACGCTGATCCTCAGCCGCAAGCTGCGCGCCACCAACGACACCACGCTCGTTACCTGGCAGACGGTGGGCGCGCTTATTGTCGGCGGTGTGCTGGCGGTCGCCGACTGGCGCGCGCCAAGTGCGCTCGACTGGTCGGCCATGCTGCTGCTCGGCGTCGTCTCATGCGCGGCGCACCTGATGATTACGCGCGCGCTCAAGCTCGCGCCCGCCTCGCTGCTGGCGCCGCTGCAATACACGCTGCTTCTGTGGGCAATTGTCATGGGCATCGCCTTCTTCGGCGATTACCCCGATGCTCAGGGCCTCATCGGCTCGGCGATCATCGTCGTTGCCGGCCTGTTCATCTTCCACCGCCAGAAGGTGGTGGACAAGGCCGAACCAGAGACGGTGCCGACCAGCGTGCACTGAGGGTTATTTGCCCAGCACCAGCGCCCAGTAGCGCTTGTCGCTGCCCTTGGCCTCGCGCACATAGGCGAGGCCGAACTTGCTGAAGCGCGGGTCGAGCATGTTGCGGCGGTGTCCGGCGGAGTTCATCCACATCGAAAACAGCTTGGCCGGCTCCATGCCGCCATGGGCGATGTTTTCGGCTGCAGCACCTGCAACGCTGTTGTCGTTCATGCGGGCGGCGAAGTCCTTGCCCCAGCCGGTGGTGTGCTCCATCTTGCCGCTGCGCGCCATGTAGCCCGCCTGCTGCAGTGCTGCGCGCTCCAGCGTCGAGTCGGGGCGCAGCGGCGGCAGGCCGTGCTCGGAGCGGATGGTCTGGAGATAGGCTATGCCTGTCGTCGACGCGCCGGCACCGTCACCGGCCATGTTCGAACCGGTCTGGCAGGCGGCCAGGAAAAGCAGTCCGCCCATCGCCGTTGCGCGTAATGCCGCGCGCGCCATCTGTTTCGCCATCATCAGGTCCTTGTCTCGTGCCCGTCCTTGCGAGCCTTGATAAGGCAGATCATGGCTTTTTGGCGAGCACCTACCCCTTCACACGTGCTGCGGCGGGATCGAACAGCGGCTCGAGGTGGATCTTCGCCGCAACCCGCTCCATGGCGACCACCAGCTCGTAGCTGCCGCCGGTGAGGAACGCATCGTCGACGCCTCCGGCGTCGCGGACGTAACCGAAGCCGATGTTCTTGCCCACTGTGTAGCCATAGCCGCCGCTGGTGAGGTAGCCGACCGGCTGGCCGTCGCGCAGGATCGTCTCGCGCCCGACAAGCACGACCTCCTTGTCGTCCACGGTGAAGCAGGCGAGCCGCTTGGTCAGCGGCGCGTTACCGAGCTTCTCCAGCGCCTTGCGGCCGAGGAAGTCGATGTTCTTCTTCAGCTTCACCGCCCAGCCAAGTCCCGCCTCGAATGGCGTGTCGTTGGGGGTGATGTCCGAGCCCCAGGCGCGGTAGCCCTTTTCCAGCCGCAGCGATTCCAGCGCGCGGTAGCCGACCGGGCGGATGCCATGTGCAGCGCCCGCCGCCATCAGCGCGTCGAACACCTCGCCTGTAGCCTCGATCGGCACATGCAGTTCCCAGCCGAGTTCGCCGACATAGGTCACGCGCAGCGCCCTGATGGTGGCACCGGCGATGGCGATCTCCTTGATATGGCCGAAGGGGAAGGCAGCGTTGGAGACGTCGGCATCGGTGACGGCTTCGAGCACTTTCCGCGCATTCGGCCCCATCAGCGACAGCGTGCCGAACTGCTCGGTGACATCGACCAGCCTCGCGTCCAGCCCCTCCGGAATGTGGTCGCTGATCCAGGCCAGGTCGTGGGTGCGGAAGCCGGTGCCGGTAACGATGTAGAACTTGTCTTCTGCCAGCCGCGCCACGGTCAGGTCGGCCTCGATGCCGCCCCGCGTGTTGAGCAGTTGCGTATAGGTCAGCCGCCCCGCAGGCTTCGACACGTCATTGGCGCAGATGAAGTCGAGCGCCTGTTGCGCGTCCTTGCCCGTCATTTCGTATTTGGCGAAGGACGACTGGTCGAAGACGCCGACCGCCTCGCGCACATGGGCGTGCTCGGCGCCCACCGGCTCGAACCAGTTCTGGCGGCCCATGGCGTAGACGTCCTTCGCCTCCATGCCCTTGGGCGCGAACCAGTTGGGCCGCTCCCAGCCGAGCTTGGAACCGAAGACGGCGCCATACTTCTTCAGCCGCTCATAGAGCGGCGAGACGATGTAGGGCCGGCCGCTGTCATATTCCTCGTGCGGAAAGCCGATCGTGTAGTGCCTGCCATAGGCCTCGAGCGTGCGGTCGGACACCCATTGACGATCGCGGTGCAGGCCCGAGAAGCGCCGGATGTCGACCACCCAGAGGTCCAGCGGCGCTTCGCCGTCGACGACCCATTGCGCCAGCACCCAGCCGGCACCGCCGCCAGAGGCGATGCCGAAGGCGTTGAAGCCGGCACCGACGAACATATTCTGGCACTCGGGCGCCGCCCCCAGGATGAAGTTGCCGTCGGGCGTGAAGCTCTCCGGGCCGTTGATCATCTGCTTGACGCCGACATCAGCCAGTCCGGGCACACGCTCTATCGCCTGCACCATGTGCTGCTCAAAATGGTCGTAGTCGTCGTCGAACAGCCGGAATTCCCAGTCGTTGGGCACGTCGCCTGTGGTCCAGGCTATCGGGTTCGGCTCGTAGCCGCCCATGACAAGCCCTCCGACCTCTTCCTTGAAATAGGTGCGCCGGTCAGGGTCGCGGATGGTTGGCGCATCGGTGGCGAGCCCGGGCAGCTTCTCGGTGATGATGTACTGGTGCTTGACCGGCTGCAGCGGCACGTTGATGCCGGCCATCGCACCCACCTGCCGCGCCCACTGGCCGGCGCAGTTCACCACCTTGTCGCAGGCGATGTCGCCCTGGTCGGTCATAACCTTCAGGATGCGGCCGTCCTTCATCTCGAAGCCGGTCACGCGGACGTTTTCGAACAGCTTCGCGCCATGCATGCGCGCGCCCTTGGCCAGCGACTGGGTGATGTCGGAGGGGCTCGCCTGGCCGTCGGTCGGCAGCCACGAAGCGCCGACGAGATCCGAGGTCTCCATCAGCGGCCACATCCGCTTGACCTCTTCCGGCGATACCAACTGCATGTCCATGCCGAAGCTTTTGGCCGTCGTCGCCAGCCGCTTGTATTCGGTCCAGCGGTCCTGGTTGGTGGCGAGCCGCAGGCAGCCTGTCATCTTCCAGCCGGTGGCAAGCCCGGTCTCGGCCTCCAGCCCCTTGTAGAGCTCGACCGAATATTTGAGCACGCGGGTGATCGAGGCCGACGAGCGCAACTGCCCCACCAGCCCCGCCGCATGCCACGTCGAGCCCGAGGTCAGCTTGCCCTGTTCGAGCAGGATCACGTCGGCCTTGTGGTCGCGCGCCAGGTGATAGGCGGTCGAGCAGCCGATGATGCCACCGCCGATGACGACGATCTGTGCATGTGAAGGGAGGGCCATGATCAGAGTTTTCCGTACAATGTGCGATAGGTTTCGAGCGCCG
The DNA here is from genome assembly GCF_946995915.1 of Aminobacter niigataensis. Taxonomy (GTDB): domain Bacteria; phylum Pseudomonadota; class Alphaproteobacteria; order Rhizobiales; family Rhizobiaceae; genus Aminobacter; species Aminobacter niigataensis. Next base: position 4,851,532 of record NZ_OX341517.1, on the reverse strand, counting down.
CATCGAGCTTTCCGAGGTTCTCGGCGGTGTAGGCGACATAGTCGCTGCCCGGAGCGGAGAGGTGGATTTCCGAGACCATGCTCCACATCGCCTCGCGCAGCAGCGAGGCGCACTGCATGGCCGCGTGCGAGCGGCGGATTTCCTGGTCGGGCGGGCCGCCGAAATAGGTGGTGAGCAGATCGTCCGACTCTTGCTCAGTCATCCCTGCATTGGAGGCGATGCCGGCAAGGTCGAACATTCCGGTCGAAAATCCGGCATATTCGAAATCGATCAGCCACAGCCTGTCGCCGTCGTCGAGGAAGTTGGCCGGCAACAGGTCGTTGTGGCCGAAGACGATCGGCAGGGGCGCCTGCGCCTCCTCGAGCGCGTCGGCCAGTTCGAGATAGCGGGGCAATTCGGCCGTCATCCGGCTGCCGCCGGCCTGAAGCGTGCGGGCATAGTCGCGGATCACGTGGAAGGCCCAGAACATGAAGCCGGGCCCCGAAACATGCCTGGGCATCTCGATATGGAAGCGCCTGACCATGCGGGCGATGCCTGTCGCATTGGCCCTGACATCGCCGGCGCCATAGGTCCTGGCGCCGAGAAACTCCGTCACCATCACGCCGGGTGCCGCATATTGCAGTTCAGGCGCGAAGCCCGCCTCGAAGGCTGCTTTCGCCACCATCACCTCGCGCTCGCGGGTGACGTGATGGAAGGGAAAATCCTTGCCGAAGCGCACGACATGCGCCCCCGACGCGTCGGTCACCACCCAGCTTTCGTTGCTGATGCCGCCCTTCAGCGGCGCGATCGTCACTGCCCCGTTCCACAGCGGCAGGGCGCGGATGCGATCCTCGCTATTCGACATCCAGCCTCTCCGTGCCGTGTCCGGCGCGTTCCCCTTGCGCCCTGATTTTGTTGACGGGCAGTCTCACGCAGCGGAAGCGGCAGTGTCAATCCGGGTTTGTGGTTTTTGTTGTTCTTTTGACCGTATCTGTTGAATATCGCGGGATAAATACGGTAGAGTCAGTCATCGTGAATCTCGGAAACGGCCATACTGGCCCTTCGAGCGGGGCAGCCTGATGAACCATTCCAAGCGTCACAGCGAAATCCTGCGCCTGCTCGAGGACGAGGGCACGATCACCATCGCCGACCTTGCCGACAAGCTCGGCGTGTCGCTCGAAACCGTGCGGCGGGACGTCAAGCCGCTGGCATCCGACGGGGCGATCCTCAAGATGCACGGTGCCATCGGCCTGCCGTCGGCCGTCGGCGAGGCGCCCTTCGAGCGCCGCATGCGCGAAAATGCCGAGGCCAAGCGTGCCATCGCCAATGCCGTCGCCGCCACCATCCATGACGGCGAGTCAGTCATGCTCGATACCGGCACCACCACCAGCTATCTCGCCCGGGAACTGCTCGGCCACCGTCGCCTGACGGTGGTGACCAACTCCTCCGACATCGCCCGCACGCTGGCCACCGTCAACGGCAACAAGGTCTACATGGCGGGGGGCGAACTGCGCAGCGACAGCGGCGCTGCCTTCGGCGTCTCGGCCATCGAATTCGTCAGCCGCTTCGCCGTCACCCATGCCGTGATCTCGGCCGGCGCGCTCGACGCGGCCAACGGCGTGATGGACTACGATCTCGAGGAGGCGGAGTTCGCCCGCATGGTGCTGTCGCGCGGCCAGCGTTCGGTCGTCGTCACCGACCACACCAAGTTCGGCCGCCAGGGGCTGGTCCAGGTCTGCGGCTTTTCCGGCTTCACCGAACTCTTCACCGACCGGCAGCCGGCGGACGATCTCACCGGGGCGCTGTCCGATGCCGGCGCGAAGCTCTCCATCGCCGCTGGCTAGGCAGCCGGATCGCTGGGAAAGACCATCCTGAAGCGGGCGCCTCTTTGCTCGCCGCAGGCGAGTTCGATGCGGTCGCCATGGATCTGCATGATCTCATGGACCAGGTTGAGGCCCGGGCCCGCGCCGCGCCGGACACTCGCCATCCTCGAAGGCGTTTTTGCTAATGTCAGGCCCGGCGGGGCGATGTATATGTTCACCTACGGCTTCCGTTTCCTATCGATCAGCCGCTACTCGACAGGCTCGGTCTCGAAGTGACGCGCGTTGGCCATACTTTCCGCAACCTGCCGCCGGCGGCCGTCTATCGGATCACCAGGATGAAGCCGGCAAAGAGTTACGACTGGCGTTTTGCATGATCCCATCGATCCTGGGTTTCGGCCTGTTTGGTGCCGCCGGCCTGGCCTTCACCGAGAAGATATCGCCGGTCCCGCCGTCGCATGTGCTGCTGCTGTTCCTCGGCATGACCGCCGCGCCGGACATGCAGACGCTTGTCGCGCTGATGTTTGCGACCATGGTCGGCTCGACCCTCGGTTCGATGATCTGGTATGCCGGCGGCAATTGGCTGGGGCCTGATCGCGCCGACGCTGCCGTCAAGCGCTTCGGCAAGTACGTTTTCCTCAAGCACGCGACCTATCAGAAGCTGACGCAGGCTTATCGCCGCAACAACTTCCGCGCTTCGCTGATCGCCCAATTGGTGCCGGTGGCGCGCACCTACCTGGCGCTCGAGGCCGGCGTCCTGCGGCTTTCCTTCGTGCCTTTCGCGTTGGCCACGCTTTGCGGCGCCCTGATCTGGAATTCCGCCTTCCTGATCGGCGGCTACCTGATGCGCGATGGCGACCACGATCCTGTGACCATCGGCTTCCGCATCATCGCGATCGTCGTCGCCGCCGAGATTATCTTCCTCTTCGCACTGCGCCACAGTACCCGAAGGCCGGTCGAAGACCGCCCTCCGGGCGAAACGCATCAGTAGGCATTGGTGGTCGGGTGGTCGTCAGTCAATCACCCGGTAGATGTTCCAGTAGGACGAGCCTGACACGACCAGCGGCTCGAGCCGTTTGCCCCATTGGGCGTGGGCGTCGAGTTTGGAGATCTTGGCGAACATGTCGTCGAGTTGCGCCAGGCTCTCGACCGTATGGTTGACCTCGATCGCCGCCTCCTTGGCGCCGATCGATCCGGTCAGGATCTGCATCGCCATCTGGTCGGTGCCGGCCTGCGGACCGATCTCCCGTTCCCATTGGCGCAGCAACTCGATTGCACCCTGCTTGTGCCCGAAGCGGGCATCGATCTTCCAGCGTGCGACGAACATGGCTTCCTCCCTTTTTGCGGACGACCATTCGTCCGCATTCGATCACTCGTCCCAGGCCTGCACGACGGTCTGCCGCGCGATCTTGCCATCCTTGAGTTCAAGCATGGCCGCGCAGAAGACCTTGGTGCCGTCGGGGTAAGAGCAGGCTTGCGAGAAGGCGAGGCTGTCGCCTTGCGCGATGGTGGTGTCGACGCGGTGGGTCATCGCCCGGCTGCAGATGTCGTCCCAGAAGGTGGTGATGGCAGCCCGGCCACGGATCTCGCGCGGCTTGCTCGGCGGGTTGTTGCGGTCGATGACGCGCACCAGCGCGTCGTCGGCATAGAAGCTGGACAGCATCTTGCCGTCGCGGCCTTCGATCGCCTTCTTGATCGAGGCGCCGGTCACGGCTTCCTTGGTGGCAAGCATTTGTTCCTCCTGTTGGCGCCCTCAGCGGGACGCCCGGTTGATTGATCTCAGCGGTCTATTGCGACTTGGCCTTGGCTGCGGCCATCACCGTGTCGATCTCTTGTTTGAATTGCGAGTAGTCGACCTGCATGCCGTTCAGCACCGTCGACCAGTGCCGCACGGTCGCAGCCATCGCCACGGCCTCGCGGATTTCCTCGTCGGTGGCGCCGTTGGCCTTGGCCGCTACGGTGTGGAAATAGATGCAGTACTGGCACGGTATCTGTGCTGCGACCGCCAGGCCGAGCAGTTCCTTGGTCTTGCCGTCCAGCTCGGTCTTGGGATTGAGCTGCACGCCCTTGAATTCGGCCCAGGCGCCGGCGATGCCGGACTCCGGAAACTGCTTGAAGAAGCCGGGCACCGAGCCGAGCGTGGCCTCGATATCCCGGTAGGTTGCCTCAGCCGAACTGTCCTCGGCGAGCGCGCTCGATGCGATGAGCGCGGAGAACCCGGCTGCGACCGCCAGCGCTGCGAACACCTCACGTGCCTTGGTCATGACTTCCTCCATGCGCAGGTCCATGGCCATTTTGCATGCCTGCTTGGGGAGAATTTGTAGTCCCTTGTGCGGCTCTTCCGCTTCGCCCGGACGGGCCATTTCCGCTATGGCCCGTCCGGGCCAGTCTGGCGGGCGGCAAAGGCCGCCGCCGCCGCGCGTGACGGCAGGTCGAGTTTGAGCAGGATGTTGGCGACATGGCGCTTGACCGTGTGTTCGCTGAGGCTGAGCTCGGCTGCGATCGCGGCATTGCTCTTGCCGTCGGCGATCAGCGCCACCACCTCGTTCTCGCGCACTGTCAGCGCCGATGGTTCCACCGCGATCGCCCTGCTGCGGCATGCCGGCTCCAGGTGCTGTTCCGACGTCGCCTCGACCAGCGCGAGCGGCTCGTCGAGATCGTCGAGGGACAACCGCCCGGCATCGATGAAATGCAGGCCCGAGCCGGCGGCGAGATCGGCGACCAGCCGCGAGGCAAGGATGCCGCCGCGCCCGGCATGGTCGGCGATCTGCGCCGTCACGCGGATCGCCAGGCCGGAGGGAGGCCCGCGCATTTCGACCTCGCCGACATGCACGCCCTGTGCGCTGGCGATGCCGATGTCCTGGGCCGCCTCGCGCAAGGCGGAGGCGCAGCGCACCGCCCGCGCCGGGCCGTCGAAGCGCGAGACCAGCATCTCGCCATGCTGGTCGGCGGCGCGACCGCCGTGGCGACCGACCAGAAGGCGCCAGGTCTCATGAAAGCGCAGGCTGCGTTCCGCCCACATCCGGTCGCCCAGCCGTGCCGTATCCGAGATGCGGGTAACGAGCAGGGCAGCGAGTACCCGCTCCGTGTCGGGGGCTGCATGCGTGCCGGTCAGGAATTCCTCGACCAGATCGGCGACACGGTTGACGTCGCCCGTCCAGATCGGGTGATCGCGCCCGGTGATTTCGGCGAGCCGCGCGCCGGGGATCTTCTGCGCGAGATAGCGGCTGGCGTCGGGGTTGACCCGCGCATCGTTGCGGCGATGGATCACCAGCGTCGGCGCGCGGATGCTCGACAGGACGCCGCGCACGTCGATGTCTGCGTTCATCCGGGCCAGTGCGGCGGCTGCGGTCGGGCTGGCCGACAGCCGCTCGAAACGTGCCCACCAGTTGGCGAAGCGGCTGTCGTCGACACGTCCGGGCGCAAAGTTCGCCAGCGTCGCGCCCGTGCCCCACGAGATCGCCGCCGCCTCGATGAAGGCGTCGAACCGTTCGCGCCCCATCACCCATTTGTCGAACTGCGCGTAGCCGCCATAGAGCACCAGTGAGCGCGTCCGTTCCGGATAGGTCGCGGCAAACAGGATCGCCATCGGCGCGCCTTCGGAGGCGCCCAGGATTGCGGCCCGGCTCGAGCCCACGGCGTCCATCACCGCGCGGACATCGTCCATGCGCGTTTCGAGGCTGGGCAGGGCATGCGCGTCGACCCGGTCGGAAAGCCCGGTGCCGCGCTTGTCGAACAGGATCAGGCGGGAAAAGGACGACAACCGGTGCAACAGCCGGCTGTAGCCTTCGTCTTCCCAGTGCAGGTCGAGATTGGAGATGAAGCCGGGAACAAAAACGAGGTCGATCGGCCCCTGGCCGACCACCTGATAGGCTATGTGGACGTCACCGCTGCGCGCATATCGGGTCGCGATCGGCCTCATCGGAGCCATCCCATCGGTAGAAACCATTAGGGATGGCTAACATAGCAGATGTTTGGTCGGGGGGAACGGCCTGTTCCGCCGGCTTCGGTGCGGTCAGGCTGCGTCCTGCCTGGGGCGACGGATCGTGGCGGCCGCCTCGATGACCAGCGGCTTCATACCCTTGCCGCCTTCATCGAACATCTCGAAGAACTGGCGCCGCATGCGCGGATCCCAGAAGTCGTTGATGTGCTTGGCGACACCGGCCACACCCTCGTCATGGGGTTTGGTTTCGAAGAAGGTCGCGATCTGGTTCGCCATGTAGACGAGTTTTTCCTTCGTCCCCATCTTGTGCTCTTCATGCGACATTTTTGGCGGCTCCGGTACTTACGCGGTCTGGATGGGTGAAGATGTCGAAATCGTCGCCACGCACGAGTGCAATCAGTGTCATGCCGGCCTGTTCGGCGGTGCGGATGGCCAGTGCGGTTGGCGCCGATACGGCAATGATGAAAGGCGCGCCGATGGCGGCCGTCTTTTGAACCATTTCCACCGACACCCGGCTGGTCACGACCACGGCGCCCGACGCGCCCGATATGCCTGCCTTGTCGAGGGCGCCGGCAAGCTTGTCGAGAGCGTTGTGGCGGCCTACATCCTCGCGCGCCGCGACAATGCCCTTGCCAGGCACGTAGAAGCCGGCTGCGTGTACCGCGCCGGTCTCCGCATGCAGCGGCTGGACCTTGAACAGCAGCTTCACAGCCTGCACGATGTCGTCGGAGGAAAGCCCTGATGTCGCCTTGTGCACATCGTCGACCGAGCGCATCGCCTCTTCGATGGATTCGATGCCGCACAATCCGCAGCCGACAGGTCCGGCGAGGCGGCGACGGCGCTGTTCGAAGCGCTTGTTGGCCTTGTCCTTGAGCCTGATCTGGATGTCGATGCCGGCCTCGACGTCCAGCACCTCGATCGACTCGATTTCTTCGACCGAGCCGATGATGCCTTCGGTCAGCGAGAAGCCAAGCGCGAAATCGTCGAAGTCGGCCGGGCTCGCCATCATCACCGCATGCGTGGTGCCGCCATAAGACAACGCCACCGGCGTCTCTTCGGGCACCATGCGGTTGGCAACCGTCGTCCCGCTCGCCCGGCGGGCGAGACGGGAGGTCTGGGTGATTGCGGGGCGAGTGGTCACGCCGTCGCTACTCCGCCGCTTCCAGATGCCCGGCAATGCGCCGGCTCTGCTGTGCCTGCTCGTTGTAGCCCTTCTGCCATTCCGACGGCCCGTTGGAGGCGCCGACCTGAACCGCCGTCACCTTGTACTCCGGACAGTTGGTTGCCCAGTCCGAGAAGTCGGTGGTGATGACGTTGGCCTGCGTATCGGGGTGGTGGAAGGTGGTGTAGACCACGCCTGGCGACACCTTGTCGGTGATCTGCGCCCTGAGCGTTGTCTCGCCGGCGCGGCTCTGCAGCCGCACCCAGTCGCCGTCGCGCAAGCCGCGGTTTTCGGCATCGTGCGGGTGGATCTCCAGCAGGTCCTCGGCATGCCAGGCGACGTTTTCGGTACGCCGGGTCTGCGCGCCGACATTGTACTGGCTGAGAATACGGCCGGTGGTAAGCAGCAGCGGGAAGCGCGGGCCGGTCTTTTCGTCCGTCGCGACATATTCGGTGCGGATGAACTTGCCCTTGCCGCGGACGAAGCCGTCGATGTGCATGATCGGCGTGCCTTCAGGCGCCTTTTCGTTGCACGGCCACTGCACTGAACCCATCTTCTCCAGGAAGTCGTACGAGACGTTGGCGAAGCTCGGCGTCGTCTTGGCAACCTCGTCCATGATCTCGGACGGGTGCTTGTAGTTCCAGTTCAGACCCATTGCCTGGGCGAGTTTCTGCGTCACTTCCCAGTCGGCATAACCGTTCTTCGGGGTCATCACCTTGCGCACGCGGTTGATGCGGCGCTCGGCGTTGGTGAAGGTGCCGTCCTTCTCGAGGAAGGTCGAGCCCGGCAGGAACACGTGGGCGTAATTTGCGGTTTCGTTCAAGAACAGGTCCTGCACGACAACGCATTCCATCGCCTCGAGGCCGGCCGACACGTGCTTGGTGTCGGGGTCCGACTGCAGGATGTCCTCACCCTGGATGTAGATGCCCTTGAACGTGCCGTCGACGGCGGCGTCCAGCATGTTGGGGATGCGCAGGCCCGGCTCGTTGTCGAGCTTGACGCCCCACAGGCTGTCATAGATGTCGCGCACGGCGTCGCCCGAAATGTGGCGGTAGCCCGGCAGTTCGTGCGGGAACGAGCCCATGTCGCAGGCGCCCTGCACGTTGTTCTGGCCGCGCAGCGGGTTCACGCCGACGCCCTTGCGGCCGATATTGCCGGTCAGCATGGCGAGGTTGGCGATGCCGATGACCGTGGTCGAACCCTGGCTGTGCTCGGTCACGCCGAGGCCGTAGTAGATCGCGCCATTGCCGCCGGTGGCGTAAAGGCGGGCGGCACCCCGGATCGTCTCCGCCGGAACGCCCGAAAGCTTCTCGACTTCCTCGGGGCTGTGGCGCGGATCCGAGACGAACTCTGCGTAATCCTGGAATTCCGACCAGTCGCAGCGCTCGCGGATGAATGTCTCGTTGAACAGGCCCTCGGTGACGATGACATGTGCCAGAGCGGTAACCACGGCCACGTTCGTGCCCGGCTTCAGCGCCAGGTGATGTTCGGCCAGGATGTGGGCCGACTTCACCATTTCCGTGCGGCGCGGATCGATGACGATCAGCTTGGCACCGGCGCGCAGGCGCTTCTTCAGGCGTGAAGCGAACACCGGGTGGGCCGAGGCAGGATTGGCGCCGATGATCAGCGCGACATCGGTGTCTTCGACCGAATCGAAGTCCTGCGTGCCGGCCGACGTGCCGTAGGTCTGGCCGAGGCCATAGCCGGTCGGCGAGTGGCAGACGCGGGCGCAGGTGTCGACGTTGTTGTTGCCGAAACCCTGGCGGATCAGCTTCTGCACGAGGAAGGTTTCCTCGTTGGTGCAGCGCGACGAGGTGATGCCGCCCACGGCGCCGCGTCCGTACTGGTACTGGATGCGGCGGAATTCCTTGGTCGTGTAATCGATCGCCTCTTCCCACGACACTTCGCGCCAGGGGTCGGTGATCTTCTCGCGGATCATCGGGTTGAGGATGCGCTCCTTGTGGGTGGCGTAGCCGTAGGCGAAGCGGCCCTTGACGCAGGAGTGGCCGCGATTGGCCTTGCCGTCTTTCCACGGCACCATGCGCACCAGCTCTTCGCCGCGCATCTCGGCCTTGAACGAGCAGCCGACGCCGCAATAGGCGCAGGTGGTGACGACCGAGTGCTCGGGCTGGCCGATCTCGATGACCGACTTTTCCGTCAGCGTCGCCGTCGGGCAGGCCTGTACGCAGGCACCGCAGGAAACGCACTCGCTGTCGAGGAACAGTTCGTGCACGCCCGGCGAAACGCGGCTGTCGAAGCCGCGGCCTTCGATGGTCAGCGCAAAGGTGCCCTGAACCTCTTCACAGGCACGCACGCAGCGCGAGCAGACGATGCACTTGGACGGATCGTAGGTGAAATAGGGGTTGGACTCGTCCTTGGCCATCCACTTGAAGTTTTCGGCGCCGTCGTTCTTGGCGCGAACGTGGTTGTCGCCTTCATAGCCATAGCGCACGTCGCGCAGGCCGACAGCGCCGGCCATGTCCTGCAGTTCGCAGTCGCCATTGGCGGCACAGGTCAGGCAGTCGAGCGGGTGGTCGGAGATGTAGAGCTCCATCACGCCCTTGCGGATATCCTTCAGGCGGCCGGTCTGGGTGTGCACCACCATGCCCGGCATGACGGGCGTGGTGCAGGAAGACGGCGTGCCGTTGCGGCCCTCGATCTCCACCAGGCAGAGGCGGCAGGAGCCGAACGCGTCGACCATGTCGGTGGCGCAGAGCTTCGGGATCTCGATGCCGGCCTCCATCGAGGCGCGCATGATCGAGGTGCCTTCCGGCACGGTGACCTCGAAGCCATCGACGATCAGGGTGACTTGTTTTTCGGACTTGGAGGCGGGGGTGCCGAAGTCGATTTCGTGTACGAGACCCATGATGCTGTCTCCTATTCCGCTGCCTGTGCGACCGCTGCCGGCCGGAAATCTTCGGGGAAATGGTTGATGGCGCTCATCACCGGATAAGGCGTGAAACCGCCCAGCGCGCAGAGCGAACCGAACTTCATCGTGTTGCAGAGGTCGGTCACCAGCGCGAGCTGCTTCTCCGGCTCGATGTTCTGGGCCAGCTTGTCCAGCGTCTCGACGCCGCGCGTCGAGCCGATGCGGCAGGGCGTGCACTTGCCGCAGCTTTCGATGGCGCAGAATTCCATGGCGAAGCGTGCCTGCTTCAGCATGTCGGCGCTGTCGTCGAACACGGTGATGCCGGCGTGGCCGATCAGTCCGTCCTTGGCCGCGAACGCCTCGTAGTCGAAGGGCGTGTCGAACAAAGCGCGCGGGAAATAGGCGCCGAGCGGGCCGCCGACCTGCACCGCCTTGACCGGACGTCCGCTTGCGGTGCCGCCGCCGATCTCGTCGACGATCTCGCCCAGCGTCAGGCCGAAGGCCACTTCGAACAGGCCGCCATGCTTGACGTTGCCGGCGATCTGGATCGGGATGGTGCCGCGCGAGCGGCCCATGCCGAAGTCCTTGTAGTACTGCGCGCCCTTGTCCATGACGATCGGTACGGAAGCGAGCGAAATCACGTTGTTGATGACGGTGGGCTTGCCGAACAGGCCCTGGATCGCCGGCAGCGGCGGCTTGGCGCGGACCACGCCGCGCTTGCCTTCGAGGCTGTTCAGCAGCGAGGTTTCTTCGCCGCAGACATAGGCGCCGGCGCCGGAGCGGATCTCGATGTCAAAGCCTTGGGAGGATCCGAGAACGCTCTTGCCGAGAATGCCGGCCTTCTTGGCGACTTCCACCGCCTTCGTCATCACCGCGATCGCATGCGGATATTCGGAGCGGATGTAGACGTAGCCCTTGGTCGCGTGGGTCGCGAGGCCGGCGATCGCCATGCCTTCGATCAGCACGAAGGGATCGCCTTCCATGATCATGCGGTCGGCGAAGGTTGCCGAGTCGCCTTCGTCGGCGTTGCAGACGATGTATTTCTGCTCGCCGGGGGTATCGAGAACCGTCTTCCACTTGATGCCGGTCGGGAAACCGGCGCCGCCGCGGCCGCGCAGGCCGGACTCGGTCACCTGCCTGACGACGTCGGCAGGGGCCATCTTGACCGCGTTGCGCAGGCCGGTCAGGCCGCCATGTGCTTCGTAGTCTTCCAGCGACAGCGGGTCGGTGATGCCGCAGCGGGCAAAGGTCAGGCGTGTCTGCTTGGCGACGTAGGGCAGCTTTTCCGGGTCGCCGAGCGACAGCTTGTGCTGGCCGCCGGTGATGAAACCTGCGTCGAACAGCGACGCCACGTCCTTGTTCGACACGGGACCGTAGGCTGTGCGGCCGGCATCGGTAACGACCTCGACCATCGGCTCGAGCCAGTACAGGCCGCGCGAACCGTTGCGCACGATCTTGGCGTCGACGCCGCGCTCGGCCGCCTCTTTGGCGATCGCCTTGGCGACCTTTTCGGCACCGAGCGAAAGCGCGCCGGAATCGCCGGGAACGTAGATCGTCACGCTCATTTGCGCACCTCTTCGGCGATTTCTTCGATCTTGTCTGCGTCAAGCCGGCCGATCACCTGGCCGTCGAGCATCGCGGCGGGAGCACAGGCGCACAGGCCCAGGCAATAGATCGGCTCCAGCGTGACCGCGCCGTCCTTGCTGGTCTCGTGGAAGCCGATGCCGAGCGTCTGCTTGATCTGGGCGGCGATGGCATCGCTGCCCATCGACTGGCAGGCCTCGGCCTGGCAGACCTTCAGCACATGCCGTCCAGCCGGGTTGTGGCGGAAATCGTGGTAGAAGGTGAAGACGCCGTGGACTTCGGCCCGCGAAATGTTCAGCGCCTCGGCGATGATCGGCAGGGTTTCCTGCGGAACATAGCCGAATTCCTCCTGGACGCCGTGAAGAATCGGGATCAGCGGACCCTCGAGGTTCTTCATTTCGCTGATCACCGCGGCCGTGCGCGCGGCGAGTTCGGTACTTGCTGGCTGCATGACCACGCAGCGCCCTCCCTGACACTGGCGCCTAACATGGGCGCTATTTCCCTATTGAACCCGATTTTGGCAGCCGGAATCAATAAAGCTGTTTCGTCACATGATAAAAATTTTCTATCGAGTGGACGAAAGCAGGAAAAGCCTAGCTCAGGATTGACGGCGAAAATCGCCTGCCAGCGTCATGGCTTCGTCAAGCAGCGCCTGCACCAGCGTGGTGTTCGGATCGCGCCGCGCCACGACCAGTCCGACATTGTGGCTGGCATCCGGCTCGACGATCGGAATCGCCCTGATAGGTTCGGCAAAACCGAAGGTTTCCGCGAGGTTTAGCGGCATGATCGACGACCATTTGCCGGTGCGGATGTGCGAAAACAGCACGATCATCGAGTTCGATTCGAGCGTCGGCCGGACCTGCACGCCGGCATCGGCGAGGTGCTGGTCGATGATGCGGCGGTTCTGCATGTCAGGCGTCAGAAGGCAAAGCGGCAGCGTACTCACCTCTTCCCACGTCACCTTGTCACGATCGGAATATTCGTTCCCCGCAGCGGTGATCAGCTGATAGCGCTCGGCATAGAGCGGCACGCTGGTCACGCGCCCCAGCGGTTCGTTATCGAGATAGGTGATTCCCGCATCGATCTCGAAATTGCCGAGCAGCGACAGCACTTCGATCGACGTGCGCGACAGGATCGAGAAGGTGACGCCGGGATGCTTGTCGCGAAACGGCGTCGTCAGCCGCGGCACCATCGCGAGTGCCGTCGGGATGGCGGCAATCCGGATGCGGCCCGAAAGGCCGTGGCGGGCGGCGCGCATCTCCTCGCGCATGGCACGGGTGTCGCCGACGATGCGCCGCGCCCAGTCCAGCACCTGCCGGCCTTCCGGCGTCAGGCCCTGGAAGCGCGAGCCGCGCTGCACCAGCATCACGCCCAGGATGTCCTCGAGCTGCTTGATCCCGGCCGAAAGCGTCGGCTGGGTGACGCCGCATTCCTCGGCTGCGCGTCCGAAATGCTGCTCCCTTGCGAGTGCGATGAAGAATTCGAGCTTGTCAATCATGCCGCAAAACTATCCGGCGCCGATCGATTAGGCCAGCCATCACATTGCACTTGCTATGAAAATCACTGGTTGATGAGGTTCAGTATGTTCCCGTCGGGATCCTTGAACCAGGCAACCCTGATGTCGCCGAAGACATGGACGTCGCCTTCATGGCGGGTATCCGGCATGTTGTAGTGCTCGAATGTCACGCCTTTCGACTTCAACTCATCGACCAGACTGTCGATCTTGTCGCCGACGGCCCAGCTTACCGCTGTCGCCTTGTTGGTTCCGGCATAGTCCGACCGGTAGACGTTGATCACGGTGTCGCCGCTCTTCAGCACCGACACCTCCTCGCCCATATGGTCGACCTCCTTGAGGCCGAGCGTGCGCTCATAGAAGGTCTTGGCGCGCCCGAGGTCCTTGACGGCCAGATTGGCAACGGCGTTGATTTGACCAAGCATGTCAGTCTCCTTTCGTGCTGCCCCACATCCTGATGAAGATAGTGCCGCCCCGGCGGGGCGACAGGCCTTGTTGCGCCAGATCGGCGGACTCACGAGCCGGCGAGGCGCTTCCGTTCGGCGATCGCCTTGAGGCTGGCGAGGCCCTTTTCGAAGTCCGTGCCGACCATCTTGTCGAAGTTCATGAACACCTGCATCACCTTGGACATGAAGGGCGATGGGCCGGTCATTTCCCAATTCAGCCGCGTTTTTCCGTTCTGCGGCTCCATGGTGAAGCGCGCCACATTGTGAGCCTCGAACGGCTTCAGGAAGTCGAGCTTGACGACCACCTTGGTCGGTGCCGTCACCTCGGTGATCTCCATCCGGCCGCTGCCGACCTTCTTGTTGCCCTCCCATTCGTAGACCGCGCCGCGACCCGATTCGGCGCCACTCATCTTGCGCTTGAGGTCGGGGTCGAGCGCTTCCCATGGCGACCAGTCGTGCCAATTGCGGAAGTCGTTGATCAGCGGAAAGATTGCTTCCGGTACGGCATCGACATCGGTCGTTCGCCGAATGCTGAACGTGGCGGGCTTGGTCGCGGCAATCGCCAGGATGGCGAGGATCGCGATCACGATCAGGCCGAGGATGATGGCGAGAATCTGCATGATTGTCTCCGTGGATATGGCTTCAGCGGCGGAACGGGATCAGCGCCTGCAGGCGTGGATCGCGCAGATAGAGCCCGCCCCAGGCCATCAGCCCGAGATAGACGCCGAACAAAGTGTGCGAAAACAGCGGGTTGCCGATGCGCAGGTGGATGGCGATGGCGCCGCCGAGATAGCCGGTCAGCAGGATCGCGCCGAGGACGGCCGTTCGCGGCCAGGCATAGAGCGCCGCGCAGGCAAGGGTCAGCACGCCGAGGGTTCGGGCAAGCTCCGGTGGAAAGCCGAGTGCCGCGGTGGTTTCGATCACCACCTGCAGCGGCACGAGTTTGATCGCCGCGTCAAAGACCAGGAATGCGATCACCGCGCCGCTCAGTACGCGGCCGGTCCACAGTGCCACATTCGAAATTACGGGAGTTTCAATGGCTGAATAGGTCATGTTTTCCTCGTGAAATCGCACTCGTGCTGTTTATTCGGCGTTGCCGCTGCTGATCATCCAGGGCGTGCCGAACTTGTCCTTCACCATGCCGAAACCCTTGGCCCAGAAGGTCGGGCTGAACGGCATGTTGACCGTGCCGCCATCTGCAAGTGCTGCGAAGATCGCCTCGGCCTTGGCCAGGTCGTCCGTGTCGACCGATACCGAAAATCCCGACATCTCCGTCCGGTATTGTGGCGGTGCATCGGAAGCCATGATCATCTCGTCGCCGATGACGAGCTGGGCATTGATGATCTTGTCCTGCCATTCCTCCGAAACGTCCTTGCTGGCCGGCGTTTCGCGGTGGGTGAGCATGCCGACGATCTCGCCGTCGAAAACCTTGGCGTAGAACGCAAAGGCTTCGCGGCAGTTGCCGTTGAAGAACAGGTAGTTGACGAATTTCATCGCATTTCTCCCTGGTTGGGTGTCTGCACCAAGGACGCAGCAGGCCGGTCGATGCCGACACATCGGCAAAAAAATCATGTCCATGACAGGTGGGGCGCGATGCCGCTTTGCCAAGCGCAGCCGTCGACTGCCATTTCGGGTAGCTTGGTTCTTTCGCCAAACTGCATTATCTGAAGCCCAACAAGGAAGCAGACAGGTTCGACACATGACAGTCACCAAAGAAACCGTTGTGGAGCGTCTCAAGACGGTCAACGGCCCGGATTTCTCAGGCAACATCGTCGATCTCGGATTGGTTTCCGACATCTTCATCGCCGACGGCAAGGTGTTCTTCTCGATCACCGTGCCGGCCGCGCGCGCCCAGGAAATGGAGCCGCTGCGTGCCGCCGCCGAGCGCGTTGTCAAGGCCATTCCCGGCGTCAATGGCGCTGTCGTGGCCCTGACCGCCGAGAAGAAGGGCGGCGGCATGGAAGCGCCGGTGCCGCAGCGCCCGGCACCTCCGCGTCCGGCAGCCGCGCCCGCCGCACGCCCCGCACCGCACGCGCCCGCCTCGCAGTCGCAGGGCAAGCGCGGCGTGCCCGGCATTGCCGCGATCATCGCGGTTGCCTCCGGCAAGGGCGGCGTCGGCAAGTCGACGACTGCCGTCAACATCGCACTCGGCCTCGCCGCCAACGGTCTCAAGGTCGGCGTGCTCGATGCCGACATCTACGGCCCGTCGATGCCCAAGCTTCTCGGCATCCATGGCCGCCCCGAAACGGTAGATGGCAAGATCCTGAAGCCGATGCAGAATTACGGCCTCAAGGTCATGTCTATGGGCTTCCTCGTCGACGAGGAGACACCGATGATCTGGCGCGGCCCGATGGTCATGTCGGCGCTGACGCAGATGCTGCGCGAAGTCGAATGGGGTCCGCTCGACGTGCTCGTCGTCGACATGCCGCCTGGCACCGGTGACGCCCAGCTGACCATGGCCCAGCAGGTGCCTCTGGCCGGCGCCGTCATCGTCTCCACGCCGCAGGACCTGGCCCTGATCGACGCCCGCAAGGGGTTGAACATGTTCAAGAAGGTTGACGTGCCGCTGCTCGGCATCGTCGAGAACATGAGCTATTTCGTCGCCCCCGATACCGGCAAGCGCTACGACATCTTCGGTCATGGCGGCGCCAGGAAGGAGGCCGAGCGCCTCGGCGTGACCTTCCTCGGCGAAGTGCCGCTGGAAATGGGCATCCGCGAAAGCTCCGATGCCGGCACGCCGGTCACCGTGGCCAGGCCCGACAGCGTCGAGGCCAAGACCTATCGCGACATCGCCACCAAGGTCTGGGAGCGGCTCCAGCAAGAGCAGGGCGCCGCCGCAGCCGCCACGCCTACGATCGTGTTCGAATAGGCGAGGGGGCTTCTGCCCCCTCAGCTTTCCCACGGCTGCAGCCGCCACATATCGAGGCCGGCGTCGAACAATCCGGCGTCGGGGTAGCGCTGTTGGCCATGTCCGCCAGTGCTGCAAGGGCTGACTCGGTGGCTGCTCCGCCGGCTTCCAATGTCGTCTGGACGGGAAGGTATGTCGGCATACGGGGGGACATGCAAAGGGCACTTCGACTTACGACAATCCCGTCAATGGGGCGTTCTTTCCATTTGACCCGGAGGGTTGGTTTGGTGGTGCGCAACGGCTTGATGGTTGGCATCGAAGCCGGTCTTGGTCGTCTGGAAACCGGCATTAGGATAGAAGCCGAGCGTCGCCGGGGCCTTCGAGCCGGTGAGCAGCATCGCGCCCCTGAGGCTTTCGCCGTTGCTCGCCTCAGCCGTTGTTGGACGCCAGGAACGCAGGCAGGTCGGCGATCGAATCGAGCACGACGTCTGCCATCGGCGTCAGCGACTCGCGTGTGCCCGTTCCCGAAAGCACGGCGATCGCCAGCGCACCGCCGGCCTTGGCCATTTCGAGGTCGTGGCGGTTGTCGCCGACCATGGCGATCTCCGACGGCTTGAGGCCGGTGAGGTCGGAGAAGGCGTGGATCGAATCAGGCGCTGGCTTGGGATTGGCAACCGCATCGTAGCCATAGGCCGCGTCGAACATCTGGGCGACGCCGAGCGAAAGCAGCGTCTTTTCCGCCCCACTGGTCGAATCGTTGGTGGCGACGCCCAGCCGGAAGCCGGCACTGTGCAGGCTGGCCAAAGCGTCCTTGCTGCCGGGCAGCGCCACGGCCTGCGCCGAGCCTTGTTCGGCCGAGACCTGGTCGAACATCTTGACCAGCACCGCCTGCTCGGCATCGTCGGCATCGGGATACCACAGCGCCACGATGTCGGCGTTGGTGCCGGCGGCAAACACCGAATCGGCCTTGAAGCAATGAGCCTCGAAATCGTACCCGGCGGCTTCCATCAGGGCGGTCGCCCGCGCCCGGTCGCCATCCGCCGCCTTCAGCGCCATCATTTCGCCGATGGCGAACCACGTCGCCTGGAAATCGACAAGAGTTCCATCCTTGTCGAAAAGTATGCCCTTAATGCCCCGCAAATCATCTACTCCTTAGCCCTTAGCCGGTGAATATGCTCCACCAGCCCGGCTGTCGAGGCGTCGCTTCGCGCGGCATTTTCCCGCCCCTCCACGACAGGCAGCAGCCCGGTCGCCAGTTCCTTGCCCAGTTCCACGCCCCACTGGTCGAAGGCATTGATGCCGAACAGCTGCGCTTCGACGAAGACGCGGTGCTCGTAGAGCGCGATCAGCCGGCCCAGCATATGCGGGTCGAGCTTGCGGTAGAGCAGCGTTACCGAGGGCCGGTTGCCGGAGAAGACGCGGTGCGGCGCGATCTTGTCGACTTCTTCCGGCTTGATGCCCTTGGTCAGCATCTGCCGCCGCGCCTCTTCCAGCGTGCGGCCCTTCATCAGTGCTTCCGACTGCGCCAGGCAGTTGGCGAGCAGAAGGTCATGGTGTTCCCTAAGGTCGGGTTCATGGCCCTCAGCCGCCGCCAGGAACTCCACCGGAATGTAATCGGTGCCCTGGTGCAGCAGTTGGAAGAAGGCGTGCTGTCCGTTGGTGCCGGGCTCGCCCCAGACCAGCGGGCCGGTGGGCGTCACCGCGGCGCCGCCGGCGACGGTCACGCTCTTGCCGTTCGATTCCATGTCGAGCTGCTGCAGATAGGCGGGCAGGCGCGCAAGCCGCTGGTCATAGGGGATGACGGCGCGCGCCGGATAGTTGCACACCGCGCGGTGCCAGAAGCCGACCAGCCCCATCAGCACCGGAATGTTCTTGAGCAGCGGTGCGGTGGCGAAATGCCGGTCCATGGCGTGCGCACCGGCGAGGAAGTCGCGGAAATTCCTCGGTCCGATCGCCATCATGATCGGCAGGCCGATCGCCGACCACAAGGAATAGCGCCCGCCGACCCAGTCCCAGAAGCCGAAGACGCGCGACGGCTCGATGCCGAAGGCCGCGACCTTGTCGAGTGCGGTCGACACGGCCGCAAAATGGCTGCCCACCGCCTTGGCGCCGAGCGCCTGTTCGACCCAGCGCCGGGCCGTTGCGGCATTGGTCATGGTCTCGACGGTGGTGAAGGTCTTCGACGCGATGATGAACAGCGTCGTTCCGGCGTCGAGCCCCTTCAGCGTGTCGTGGATGTGGGCGCCGTCGATGTTGGAGACGAAATGGGCGCGCGGCCCGTCGTGATAGGGCGCCAGCGCCAGCGTCGCCATGGCCGGGCCGAGATCGGAGCCGCCGATGCCGATATTGACGACGTCGGTGATCTTCTTGCCGGTCGCGCCGGCCGCCTTGCCCGAGCGGATGTCGTCGGCGAAAGCCGCCATGGCGTCGAGCACGGCATGCACGTCCACCGTCACGTCCTGGCCGTCGAGCATGACCGCTTCGCCGCGCGGGTTGCGCAGAGCCGTGTGCAGCACCGCCCGGTCTTCGGTGATGTTGATTCGCTGGCCGGCAAACATCGCCGCGCGCTTGCCCTCGAGGTCGACCACCTGTGCCAGCTTTTCGAGCAGCACCATGGTCGTCGCATCGACGGCGCATTTCGACCAGTCGAACAACAGGTCGTCATCGGTGACCGAAAAGTTCTTGAACCGCTTCGGGTCGGACGCGAACGCCGCCCGCATGTTCTTCGGCGCTTCCTGACGATGGTTGCGAAGCGCGGCAAGAGCCGCCTGGAAGGGTTGTTCGGTCACCATGGAACTCCGGAAGTTGGGCTGCCCGTTCGCCTGCGACGCCATCCTAGCAGACCTGTGGGCTCATTGAGAGGGTGTCGCGGCGGACTATCGGGGCAAATTTCAATCGATTCAACTGGTCCTGTCAGCAACCGTCGATGGAAAGGTTCACTGGCATAAATCCATAGGATTAGAAAAATTGATTGGTGCAACGGCTTGTGCCAAGGATAGCTTTCTATGGTCCAGCAAAGTCAAAAAGACTGGACATGCAGGAAACGCCACTATGCCACAGCGAAACGACACGGCGATCTGGTCCGGCCTGTTCCGGATTTCAGCGGAATCAGGCCAGACGCTCCAGGCGCAGATCAGGCAGGCGATCGTCGCCGCCATTCTCGACCGGCAGATTGCGGCCTCGATGCCGCTGCCGTCCTGCCGAATCCTGGCAGAAAAGCTCGGTGTTGCCCGCGGCACCGTGGTGCTGGCCTTCCAGCAGCTGGTCGACCAGGGCTTCCTCGTGGCGCGCGAGCGCCGCGGCCACTTCGTCAATCCGGAAGTGCTGGCGACGCCGGCCAAGCCGCAGCAGAAGGCTCCCGACCAGGCCAATGACATCGATTGGAAGGCGCGCCGCAAGATCGCTGCCTCAGACATGCCGCCGCCGGCCAAGCTCGAGAACTGGATCAAGTCGTCCTACCCCTTCGTCTACGGCCAGTTCGATCCGACGCTGTTTCCGACCGCCGAATGGCGCGAATGCAACCGCATGGCGCTGGCCGTTCTGGAGATCCGCAACTGGGCTGCAGACATGGTCGACCGCGACGATCCGCTCCTGATCGAGCAGATCCAGGCGCGTCTCTTGCCGCGCCGCGGAATCTTCGCCAATCCGGACGAGATCATCGTCACGCTGGGCGCCCAGAACGCGCTCTACATGCTGGCCTCGCTCTTGATGTCCAAGGGCTCCAAGGTGGCGATGGAAGATCCGGGCTATCCCGATGCGCGTTCGATCTTCCGCCTCGCCGGTGCCGACATCGAGCCCGTGCCGGTCGATCAGCAGGGCATTGTCACGTCAGCCATCCCCTCGGATGCCGGCTTCGTTTTCGTCACGCCGAGCCACCAGTGCCCGACCATGGTGCCGCTCAGCGCCGAGCGTCGCCAGGACCTTCTCGCCCGCGCCACGCGCAACAACCAGATCATCATCGAGGATGGCTACGACAGCCAGCTGCTCGACGAGGCGCCGCAGCAGGCGCTGAAGAGCCTCGATCGCTCCGGCCGCGTCGTCTATGTCGGCTCGATGTCGAAGACACTCGCGCCTGGCCTGCGCCTTGGCTACATCGTCGCCTCGGCGGATCTCATCGCCGAGCTGCGCGCGCTGCGCCGATTCATGCTGCGCCACCCGCCGGCCAACAACCAGCGCGCGGTCGCCCTGTTCCTGTCGCTTGGCCATCATGAGGCGCTGGTGCGTCGCCTGTCGACGGCCTTCACCGAGAGGCGCAAGCGATTGGTCCAGGCGATCTCGGCTTTTCTGCCGGACTGGCAGTCGACCGACTCGGCCGGCGGCACGTCACTGTGGCTCGAGGGGCCGCGCGGAACGGACTCGCGCGGGCTTGCCGCGGCGGCGGCGGCGCGCAGCGTCATCATCGAGCCGGGCGAACGCTTCTTCGAGCATGGCGACAAGCCTACACGCTTCATGCGGCTGGGTATTTCCTCGATCGCCCTGCAGCATATCGAGCCCGGAATCCGCGAACTGGCGACCGCCGCCGGTCGCCGTCCCGCGGCCGCATGATGCCCTTTGCCGGCGGCTTCTCCGTGCCGCCGGTCATATGAGCGCTCTGGCATATCCGGCGGGATATGCTGGCCCATGGTCTGGGCCAATGGACGCTGCATAGTCGCGCAAAGGGAACGAGGCGACACGACGGTGGCATAATCACTGCGGGCCAGCCTCACAGAAATTCGGAGGACCTGCATGTCAGTTGCCATCGAAAGCCATGACCTGTCGGCAGAGCAGCGCTCGCGTCGGTCCGGCGGCCGGGAGGCGAGGCGGGCGATGCGCGCAGCACCTTTGGCCGACGACATCCGCCCCATCCGTGCCGGCCTCGAAGGTGGCCGCTTCGGCCCGCTTGGCCGGAACGATCTGGAGCGCATCCACGAGGCGGTGCTGACGCTGCTTGAAACAGTCGGTTTCGCCAATGCCATTCCGAACTGTATCGAGGCGCTGACGCGGGTCGGCGCCAGCTACGGCGACGACGGCCGCATCCGCTTCCCCCGTGCGCTGGTGATGTCGACGATCGAGAATGCCGCCCGCAACTTCACCCTCTGCGGCCAGGACCCCAAACACGACATGCTGATACAGGGCAAGCGCGTGCACTACGGCACGGCGGGCGCCGCGGTGCATCTGGTCGATGTCGAAAGGCGCGAGTACCGCGAATCGCTGCTGCAGGACATCTACGACGCCGCCCGTATCGTCGAAGGGCTCGACAACATCCATTTCTTCCAGCGCCCGATGGTGCCGCGCGACATCCCTGATCCGCTGGATATGGACTTCAACACGCTCTACGCCTGCGTCAGCGGAACGACCAAGCATGTCGGCACCAGCTTCACCGTACGCGAGAACGTCGCCCCGGCGCTGGAGATGCTCTACGAGATCGCCGGCGGCGAGGAGAATTTCCGCGCCCGGCCCTTCGTCTCCAACTCCAACTGCTTCGTCGTGCCGCCGATGAAGTTCGCCGAGGATGCCTGCGGCGTGCTCGAGGCCTGCGTCGAAGGCGGCATCCCGATCCTGCTGCTGTCGGCAGGGCAGGCGGGCGCAACCGCTCCTGCGGCAATCGCCGGCGCGGTCGTCCAGGCGGTAGCCGAAGTGCTCGCCGGCCTCGTCTATGTCAACGCGCTCAAGCCCGGCCATCCCGCCATCTTCGGTACATGGCCGTTCGTCTCGGACCTGCGCACCGGCGCGATGTCCGGCGGCTCGGCCGAGCAGGCGTTGCTCACGGCGGCCTGCGCCCAGATGGCCCAGTTCTACGACCTTCCCGGCGGCTCGGCCGCCGGCATGGCCGACTCCAAGCTGCCCGACGTCCAGTCGGGCTACGAGAAGGGCATCACCAATGTCATGGCGGGCCTGTCCGGCCTCAATCTGGTCTATGAGTCCGCCGGCATGCATGCCTCGCTGCTCGGTTTCTGCCTGGAAAGCCTGATCATCGACAACGACATGCTGGGCCAATGCCTGCGCTGCGTGCGCGGCATCGAGGTCACAGACGAGGCGCTGTCCATCGCCACCATTTCCGAAGTCTGCCTCAACGGTCCCGGCCATTATCTCGGCAACGAGCAGACGCTGAGGCTGATGCAGACCGAGTATTTCTATCCTGCCATCGCCGACCGCTTCTCGCCCAAGGAGTGGAATGAAAAGGGCAAGCCCGACATATTGGACCGCGCCATCGCCGAGAAGAAACGCATCCTCGCCGAACGGTTCCCGCGCCATATTCCAAAGTCGACCGACGACAAGCTGCGTGCCCGCTTCGGCGAGATGATCAAGCTGCCGCGCAGCGGCATGGGCGGTTAGGCGCTGCTCAGTCGGCCGTCAGTTCGAAGCGCTCGACGACTTCCGGGTTGATCAGCTTGGCATGCAGCGCCAGAAGTACGATGTCGGCGTCGAAGCCGCTGCCGGCTTCGAGTGCGGCCTCGATGCGCCGCTCCGCCTCCAGCATTTGGTCGCGCCCGTTTGCCTGCGCGAAAACCTCCGGTCCGGCAATGCAGTAGCCGAACAATTGCGCCACCGGCGGATAGGCCGAGGCCGGCGGCTCGTCGGGCCAGCGGTCCTTCATCAGGTTGACGATGGTGAGTTTGACGCCCTCCGGCACCAGCGCTGGATGCAGGTCGACACTGCGCAACGCAGCGTCAAGCTGGCGCAGGTCGCCCGAGCGGCCGAAGATGCCGAGAAAACCTAGGGAAGAGCGCCGTCTGGCCATGATGTCCGTGTCCGTTTGCCAAATCACCTAGGTGGTTTGCCCATGGAATTCAAAGGCCGGTGTCCGCATTTGGCCGACATCTTTCCGGCGGGGCCCTGAATTGCTGCGGGCGAAGGGCACCTTTTCCTTGAGCGAACGGCCCGCCCCCCGATGAACGTTGCGCACATTGTCGGTGAAGCCTGATTGGAGACTGCCCAGGTAAATGGTCAGGTCAATGCGCCGGGCTGTTGCTGTGGTCGCCTCGAAGCTGATGGAAAGGAAGTGACGGCCATCGGCATCGTTGTGCCGCCATGCTCGAATTTCATTCCCAAATGGGAACTGTTCGCCTGCTGAAATGCGGTTACTGGCCTTGATCGGACTTCTTTGGCAGTGGGCGAGGGCAATGAAGGTCAAGCGGTACCAGGCACTATTCTGCGGCGTTGCCGCATCCACGATTGTGCTGGCGCAGGCGGCATCTGCCGACAGCTTCACCGTCGTCAACGGACAGGCCGTCGGCACCACCCAGATACTCGACACCGCGGGCGATGTCGGCACGGTAGAGGCGGGAGGAACCGTCGATGTGCCTGCCGGGCATGGTATCGAAGCCACCGCCGACGGTGTGACCATCACCAATGCGGGTAGCGTCAGCGCCGCGGCATTCGGGGCTTCCGGCATCTACTCCGAGGACGGCAACACGATCACCAATGCGGGCACGGTGACGGGCGGGGATGTTGGAATCCGCGCCAACGACGGCAACGCCATTGCCAACTCGGGCACGCTAACGGGCGGACTATTTGGTATCCGTGCCTTTCACAACAACACCATCACCAATACGGGCGAGGTCACCGGCGGTTGGTCTGGCATTCACGCCTGGGACAACAACACTATCGCCAACTCGGGCACGGCCTCGGGCGGGCTGTTTGGCATCTACGCCAACGACGGCAGCACCATTACCAACTCGGGCATGAGCTCGAGCGCGGACATCGGCATCGGCGTCGACAACTCCAACACCATCACCAATGCGGGCATTGCTGAGGGTGGGCTCAGCGGCATCCGCGGCCTTGACAACAACATCATTGTGAATTCGGGCACGGCTACTGGCGCGAACTTCCTGTCCGCAGGCATCCAAGCCGGTGACGGCAACACCGTCATCAACACGGGCACGGCAAAGGGCGACTATGGCATCCAGGCAGACGAATCCAACACCATCATCAATGCTGGTGATGTAACCAGTATAGGCTCGGGGCTTGCTGGCATCGCCGTCATCGATAACAACACAATCACCAATACTGGCGCGATAACTAGCATCGGTGCGAGCAGTTCTGCCATCTGGCTCCAGAACAATAATACGATCACCAATGCGGGCGCCGCCACAGGTGTTCGTTATGGGATCCGCTCTGGCAGCTTCAACACCGTCACCAATACGGGGACGGCCAGCGGCAACATCGGCATCGCGGCCAGTAGCTCCAACACCATCACCAACTCGGGCACGATTGTCGGCAGCGCGTCTGCTGTTCATCTGGTTGGCACCGGCAACACGCTGAACCTGCTGGCCGGCAGCAACATCCAGGGCATGCTGGCGCTCGGCACCGGCAACATGCTCAACATCGATATCGGCCTCAGTTCGGCCTTTGCCTATACCGGCACGCCGACCATCAACACCTTCGGCCTGCCGAGCCACGACAGCGGCAGCGTCGTTTATGTCGTCGACCCGACCGGTTTTTCCGCCGCCGACGAGATGGTCGCCGACCTGGCCGGGGTCGTGGCCGGCGCGCTCGATGAACGCTTTACCGCGGCGCGCGGCGGCCCCGTTGCTGTCGGCGACGGCGCCGAGGGCGCCGGCACGGTGGCCTGGCTCACGGCTCTCGGCAGCCATCGCGACCAGAAAACCGACGGCCTCGACGCAGGCTTCGGCAACCGGATCGGCGGCTTGATGGCCGGCGCCGACATCGTCATCGGCGAGGGCTGGCGCGGCGGCTTGTTCATCGGCGCCGCCGCAAGCCGCATGCGGACGGACCGGGACTCCCAGGCCATCGACACCGGCAATTATTTCGCCGGCGGCTATGCGGGTTTTTCAGGCCCCGGCGGCTTCGTCGACTTGTCGCTGACGGCTGGCCTGTCGGAATTTTCCAGCGACCGGCGCGTGGCCAACAACTTGGCTCCTGGCGGTTTCGAGCATGCCGAAGCCGACTACAACGGCGTCTTCATCAGCCCCTCGGCCACCTTCGGCAGGGATTTCTCAATGGCCAATGGCGGCGTCGTCACGCCGAGCCTGCGGGCGCGCTACGCCGGGCTGTTCCTTGGCAGCTACGAGGAAAGCGGATCAGCAGCGAACATCAGCGTCGGCAACCGCACGGTAAATGTGTTCGAGCTGCGCGGGCAGTTGGCTTATGGCCTGGCGCCGTGGCAGGCCGAAAACGGCATCTTCCGCGCAACGCTGCGCGCCGGCGCGGACGGTGTCTTTTCCGATGGCGGCAGCATCGAAGCGGGAATTGCCGGCAATCCGCTCGATTTCGCGGCGATCGACGGCTCCGACCAGAACCTGCGCGGCTTTGCCGGCTTCGATGCGGCCTATGCCACGGCAGGCGGTGCCAAGTTCAATGTCGGGACCGAATTTGGCTACGACAGCAACAACGCCTTCACCGCACGGGCCGAAATCGGTTTTGATATGCCGCTGTAGCCAGACTGTTTCCTTCCCGGAGGTTTGCTCCCTGGATGGAGCTTTCTGGGAGCTCGGCCGCGCGTGCTTGGCGCATTTAGCGACCCGAGCTTGACAGAGAAACTTGTCCGCTGTACTTAACAAATATGTTAATTAACAATCGTGCTAAATAAATGACCGAAGATCGCCTCGACGCCACATTCGCCAGCCTTGCCGACCCAACGAGGCGAGCCATTCTCGCCCGCCTTGCCCAGGGTGAAGCGACGGTCAACGAACTGGCAGAACCGTTCGAGATGAGCCTGCCGGCCATCTCTAGGCATCTGAAGGTACTTGAGCGCGCCGGCCTCATCAGCCGAGGCCGCGAGGCGCAGTGGCGGCCGTGCCGGCTGGAGGCCGGGCCGCTCAAGGACATCGCCAACTGGGTCGAGCACTATCGCCGCTTCTGGGATGCGAGCTTCGACCGCATGGCCGACTATCTCAAGGAACTGCAGACAGTGAAAACCAAGGGAGACCGGGATGACCGCAAGAACTGACGCCGTCGCAGCACAGTCGCTTTCGCTCGAATTCTCCAGGGTCTTCGATGCGCCGCCGGTTCTCGTCTTCAAGATGTGGTCGAGCCCTGAGCACCTGACCCGCTGGTGGGGTCCGAAAGGCTTCACCTCGGCCGTCAAGAAACTCGAATTCCACAAGGGTGGGCGCTACCACTTCCTCATCCTCGGCCCAGGCGGCCAGGATGACAGCATGTCGTCCGGTATGTCCGGCACGTTCCGCGAAATCGTCGAGGGCGAAAAGATCGTCTTCACCTTCGCCTGGGACTACGACCCCGACTGGCAGACGCTGGTGACGGTGACGCTTGTGGCCGAAGGCACGGGAACGCGGCTGACCTTCCGGCAGGAGCCGTTCCTCGATATCGAAACGCGCGACTCGCATCTGGGTGGCTGGGGCGAATGCCTCGATCGCCTGGCCGACGCGCTCGCCGGCCGTCCCGTGGTCTGAGTTTTGCGCGCCAGACCGGCGCGCGACGACTGCCTGTCTTGAAACTGCGCTTGCCGAGGGTCGTCGCCGATCCTCGGAACGATGCGCCATGCCGAGGAGAGACGAATGCTGAAATCCTATCGCGGCAGCTGCCATTGCGGAGCAGTCCATTTCGAATGCCGGCTCGATCTCGCGCCCGGGGGCCAGCGCTCGAAGCCAGAACTCGACGGTGTCTGGTGGACGTCGAGCTTCCGCTGCAATTGCTCCTGGTGCGCCAAGACGCGGTTCTGGAAGGGTTTTGCCCGCCCGTCCGGTTTCCGCGTGACTTCTGGAGCCGACATGCTGACCGAATACCGCTTCGGCGAGGCCGCCATCCGCCACACCTTTTGCAGCCGCTGCGGCGTCCATCCCTTCGCCTCCGCGAGCTTCGAGCCGATGGGCGGCGATTTTCATGCTGTCAACATCGCCTGCCTCGACGATGTTACATCAGAAGAACTGGCCGCAGTGCCGATCATCTTTGAGGACGGTCGCAACGACGCCTGGGACAGGCCGCCGGCGGTGACCTCCTACCTGTAGCCCAGGCGCTGACAGTTTGAAGCCGAGCATGACGGCCGCAATCCTGCGGCCGATGGGAAACCTGTGTCCAAACGATGGAGAGCAAGATGCAGCATGAAATCGTATCGAAAGAGCAGTGGGTGGTGGCGCGGCGCGCGTTGCTCGCCAAGGAAAAGGCGATGACCCGCGCCCGCGATCAGCTCAGCGCCGAGCGGCGCGAACTGCCCTGGGTTCGGATCGACAAGCCGTACATCTTCGACGGGCCCGAGGGCCGGCTGTCGCTGTCGGATCTGTTCGCTGGCCGCAGTCAGTTGTTCATCAAGCACTTCATGATGGGGCCGGGACAGCAACACCACTGCGTCGGCTGCTCGTTCGAGCTCGACAATGCCGAAGGCGTGCTCGTGCATCTCGAAAACCACGACGTCAGCTACGTTGCCGTGGCGCGTGCGCCGATTGTGGAAATCGAGGCGCTGAAGGCGCGCATGGGCTGGCGCACGCGCTTCGTCTCGTCCTACGGCAGCGACTTCAACTTCGACTTCAATGTCTCCTACACACCCGAGCAACTGGCGGCGAAGAAGGCTACCTATAACTTCGGCCCGCTCGACTTCGAGATCGAGGATCTCTCCGGCGACAGCATCTTCTACAAGGACGATGACGGCCAGATATTCCTGACCTATGCCAACTTCGGCCGCGGCAGCGAAATGTATCTTGGTGCCTACGGCATTCTCGATGCCATGCCCAAGGGCCGCAACGAAAACGGGCCTTCCAACGACCTGACAAGCTGGGTGCGGCCGCACGACATGTATGGCAAGGGCGGCATGGTCGAGCCGACGGGCCGCTATCACCCGGCCGATTGCGGCTGCGGCAAGCACGGCTGAGCGAGGCCGAAAATGTGCTGCGCGCTGGCCGGCCTGATGCTTGCGATGGTCGCCGTATGGCGGCGGCTGCTCACTGTGGCGTCAGGCTGGTGTCGCATGCTGCGATGGGCTGCGGTGTTCGCCGCGGCCCTGGTGCTTGGTGTCGGTGCTGCTGCCGCCGCGCAGCATTTCGGCCACTACGCCGAACGCGCCGACGCCAACCGGCGCACGGTGCTTGCCGAGGTGCTCGCCCAGCCAATCTGCGCCGGCACGCCGGCGAGCCGTTCGAAAGATCAGCTGCTGTCGCAGCTCGACTGACCAATGCGTCTGGTTCCCGCGCGGCGATCCCTCAGTGATTGTCGCGTGGAATACCCTTGGTCTGGGCGACGCGCTGGTATTTCACCGCCGGCTTCAGCACCATGCCGTCCGACAGCTGGTCGACCATGCCGCGCTGGATCTCCTGCCACGGCGTTTGGTGCGCCGGGAAATGGTAGCCGCCATTGGCCTGCAGCTCGGTGCGGCGACGGGCAAGCTCGTCGTCGCCGATGAGGATGTCGGCGGTGCCTTTCCTGAGGTCGATGCGCACCCGGTCGCCTGACTTCAGCAACGCCAGTCCCCCGCCGATGGCCGCCTCCGGCGAGGCGTTGAGGATCGACGGCGAACCCGACGTGCCCGACTGGCGCCCGTCACCGATGCAGGGAAGCGAATGGATGCCGCGCTTGAGCAGGTAGGCCGGCGGCTGCATGTTGACCACCTCGGCACCGCCGGGATAGCCGACGGGGCCTGCACCGCGCATGAACAGCACCGTGTTCTCGTCGATGTTCTCGGCCGGGTCGTCGATGCGGGCGTGATAATCCTCCGGCCCGTCGAACACCTTTGCGGTGCCTTCGAAGGCTTCCGGATCGCGTGGGTTCGACAGATAACGGTCGCGGAATTCCTTCGAGATCACGCTGGTCTTCATGATGGCGCTGTCGAACAGATTGCCCCTGAGGTTGATGAAGCCGGCATCCGTCTTCAGCGGCTCGGCGACCGGCCGGATCACCTTGGGGTCCATGTTTTCGGCACCGGCGCAGTTCTCGCCCATGGTCTTTCCATTGGCGGTGACCGCATCCGGATGGGGCAGCAGGCCCGCCTTCATCAGTTCGGCGACGACTGCCGGCACGCCGCCGGCATGGTGATAGTCCTCGCCGAGATATTCGCCGGCCGGCTGCAGATTGACGAGCAGCGGCACATGATGGCCGACCTTCTGCCAGTCGTCATTGTTAAGCGGCACGCCGAGATGGCGGGCGATGGCGTTGAGGTGGATCGGCGCGTTGGTTGAACCGCCGATCGCCGAGTTGACGACGATGGCGTTCTCGAACGCCGCGCGCGTCATGATGTCGGACGGCTTCAGGTCCTCGCGCACCATGTCGACGATGCGCTTGCCGGTCTCGTAGGAGATCTGGCCGCGCTCGCGATAGGGCGCGGGGATGGCCGCCGAGCCCGGCAGTTGCATGCCCAGCGCCTCGGCCAGGCTGTTCATCGTCGTTGCCGTACCCATGGTGTTGCAGTAGCCGACCGAGGGTGCGGACGATGCGACGATGTCCATGAACTGGTCGTAGTCGATCTCGCCGGCCGACAGTCTTTCGCGCGATTCCCATACCACCGTGCCCGAGCCGGTGCGTTTGCCCTTGTGCCAGCCGTTGAGCATCGGCCCGACCGACAGCGCGATCGCCGGGATGTTGACGGTCGCCGCCGCCATCAGCAGTGCCGGCGTGGTCTTGTCGCAGCCGATGGTCAGCACCACGCCGTCGAGCGGGTAGCCGTAAAGCACCTCGACGAGGCTGAGATAGGCTAGGTTGCGGTCGAGCGCGGCTGTCGGGCGCTTGCCGGTTTCCTGGATCGGGTGGCACGGGAATTCGAACGGCACGCCGCCGGCAGCGACGATGCCCTCGCGTACCCGCTTGGCCAGCTCGATGTGGTGACGGTTGCACGGCGACAGGTCCGAGCCGGTCTGGGCGATGCCGATCAGCGGCTTGCCCGACTGCAGCTCCGCGCGTGTCAGGCCGAAATTCAGGTAGCGCTCGAGATACAGCGCGGTCATGCCGGGATTATCGGGATTGTCGAACCACTCCTGCGAACGGAGCTTCTTCGTCGTCTTCTGGCCGGTCATCGATTTCTCCCGTAATCCGACCTGCATCGTTATTCCAAGCGCGAAAACGCTACAAGCGCGATGGCGGAGCGTGCGCCGTGGCTGCCGACCGAGGGTGCCGTCTGGCTTGGCTCCGACGCGATGGACAAGCCCGATTTGCTGAGTTACCCCTCGTTTGGTCAGTTCATTTGGGAGGGATTTGCCGTGGCTCTGGTGATCGAAGGCGAAGAGAAGATCTCAGCCCCCATCGACGTGGTCTGGAAGGCGCTGAACGATCCCGCGATCCTGAAGGAGAGCATTCCCGGCTGCGAGAGCCTGGAGATGTCGTCGCCGACCGAAATGGCCGCCAAGGTGGTTCTCAAGATCGGCCCGATCAAGGCGACCTTCGCCGGCGAGGTCACGCTCAAGAACCTCAAGCCACCGCATTCCTACACCATCGAAGGCGAGGGCAAGGGCGGCATCGCCGGCTTCGCCAAGGGCGGCGCGGATGTCACGCTCACCGAGGACGGTCCTGACGCGACCATCCTCAAATACGCGGCCAAGGCCGATGTCGGCGGCAAGATCGCCCAGCTCGGCAGCCGCCTGATCACTTCGACGTCGAAGAAGCTGGCCGGGCAGTTTTTCTCCACCTTCGGCGAGAAGGTGGGCGGAGCATAAGCCCCTTCTCCCCTTGTGGGAGAAGGTGGCCGAGCGAAGGGAGGTCGGATGAGGGGTGTTGGACGGAGCTCGACTTCCGGGTGCCCACCAATGTTTCCTATTGTCGCCTCTCATTTCTTCCAACACCCCCTTGCATGTTTGGGCTGCGCGCCAATCCACCTTCTCCCACAAGGGGAGAAGGCAGGTTCTCGCCTTGCCACACCCCGTTTCCGGTCTGGCTATTGTTTGAGGTTCGGGAAGCGGGGCGCGAGGCCGTGCCTTCCGATTGTAATTATGTGGCGCGACGTTCGCGCCCCGCCCGATGTTCTTGCCCCGCTCAGTCGCCTCGGCTTTCACCGCCAGCCGCCGCAAGGCCCGGACTTGGGGGCTCATCACCCAGCAGGAGATCCGACCTCCTGCCAGCCCGGCACCGGCGCTTCCCCCCCGCTGCCCGGTGCGCACCGGAGTCCCGTGGAAGATCGCAAGGGGAATCATACGGGAGGCGGAGAGGGGGTGGAAAAACGGGGACGGTCTATCCACACGGATTGCTGACAGATGATGACAGTTTCGGGATGCGCTGGGCGTTGATTCTGGACCGCAGCGGCAGCTGCCACTTCAAGGCATGGATCCCCGGGTCTCCGCAGTTCGCTGCGCTCCTGCTCCGCCCGAGGATGACGAAGGCACATTTGTCGCGCCAACTTTCAATGTGGGTGGCCAATAAATAGTAGCACCTGGAGCCATTCACCGGCGTCAGCGATTAGCCGCAAAGCCCCAACGCCTTCGTCATCCTCGGGCGGAGCAGGAGCGCAGCGAACTGTGGAGACCCGGGGATCCATGCCGTGAAGGTTCCGCTATTCTCAGGGAACGCTCCAATCCTTCGCACCCGCGCCTTGGTGTCTTCGATGAAAATGAGGAAGTGAGCCGCGCCAGAAGGACCAAAACAAGAGCAGCAAAAAGGTGGCCGCCGTGGAGAACTTCTCCACGGTGGCTGCGTTCATCGCGATCGAGCAGAAACTTACCCCCTGAGTTCGCGCCTGAGAATCTTGCCGACATTGGTCTTCGGCAGCTCGGTGCGGAACTCGATGTATTTCGGCCGCTTGTAGCCGGTCAGGTTTTCGCGGCAGTAGGCGATCAGCGTCTCGACGGTGAGGTCGGGATCCTTGCGCACGACGAACAGTTTGGGCACTTCGCCCGAATGCTCGTCCGGCACGCCGATGGCCGCGACCTCGAGCACGCCGGGATGCTGGGCGACGACGTCCTCGAGTTCGTTGGGATAGACGTTGAAGCCCGAGACCAGGATCATGTCCTTCTTGCGGTCGACGATCTTGGTGAAGCCGGTCTCGTCCATGAAGCCCATGTCGCCCGACTTGAAGTAGCCGTCCGGCGTCATCACCTTGGCGGTCTCGTCGGGCCGGTTCCAGTAACCGGCCATCACCTGCGGTCCCTTGATGCAGATCTCGCCGACCTCGCCGAGCGGCATGTCGTTGCCGTCCTCGTCGCGGATGGCGATGTCGGTCGAGGGCAGGGGCAGGCCGATGGTGCCGGTGAAGTCGGGCGACGAGCACTTGTTGGCGGTCGCCACCGGCGAGGTCTCCGACAGGCCGTAGCCCTCGGTGATGTGGTTGCCCGTCGCCTTCTTCCAGCGTTCGGCAACCGGCCGCTGCACGGCCATGCCGCCGCCGAGGGAAAGGATCAGGCCGCTGAAGTCGAGCTTGCGGAAATCCTCGTTGTTGGTCAGCGCATTGAACAGCGTGTTGAGGCCGGGGAAGATGTTGAAATTGAACTTGCCCAGTTCCTTGACGAAGCCGGGGATGTCGCGCGGATTGGGGATGAGCACGTTGAGGGCGCCTTGCTGCATGCCCATCAGCGCGTTCACCGTCAGCGCGAAGATATGGTAGAGCGGCAGCGCGCAGACAAAGGTCAGGTGCGGCGGCTTGGGCCGCACCGTGTAGGCGTCCTCGACCCACAGCGCCAGCTGCGCGACATTGGCCAGCACGTTCGTGTGGATCAGCATCGCGCCCTTGGAAACGCCGGTCGTGCCGCCGGTATATTGCAGGAAGGCGATGTCGTCGGGAGCAACCGCGACGGGCTTGAGGCTCTTGCCCGAACCCTCCTTGAGCGCTGCCATGAACGTGACGTGGCCGGGCAACGACCAAGCCGGCACCAGCTTCTTGACGCGGCGCACGACCAGGTTGACCAGCACGCCCTTGAGCCCGAGCATCTCGCCCATCGAGGCGACGACGACGTGCTTGACGCCGGTCTTGGCGACGACCGCCTGCAGCGTGGTGGCGAAGTTCTCCAGGATGATGATGGCTTCCGCGCCCGAATCCTTGAGCTGGTGCTCGAGTTCGCGCGGGGTGTAGAGCGGGTTGACGTTGACGACGGTGTAGCCGGCGCGCAGCACCGCCATCATGGCGACCGGGTACTGCAGCACGTTGGGCATCATGATCGCCACGCGCGCGCCCTTGGCGAGGCCCTTCGACTGCAGCCAGGCGGCAAACGCCGTCGACATGCGGTCGAGCTCGCCATAGGTCAGCGACTTGCCCATGCAGGAGAAGGCGGGACGGCCGGCATAGGTCTGGCAGGCGGCGGTGAGCAGGTCGCCGATCGACTGGTAGGCCAGCGGCGCGATCTCGGCCGCCATGTTGGCGGGGTAGCTCTTCAGCCACGGCCTGGCGCCGGCCTTGACCGGAGTGGGCTTGGTGGCTGCCTTGGCAGCCGGCTCGGCCTTTGCCGCCGGAAACTTGGTGGCGGCCTTCACCGCGGAAGCCTTGGCGGCAGGTTTCGCCTTCGCTGATGCAGCGGGAGCCATCGTGGCTGGCTTGGTCTTTGCCGGCGCCGCGGCCTTGGCTGCTGGCTTCGGCATTTCGGCAAGCTTGGCCGGGGCTTTGGTGGATTCGGATTTCGCAGCCACCGGCTTGGTCGCAGACTTGGCGGGCGCGGCCTTCGCAGGTGCGACCTTGCCAGCAGGCGCGGTCGCTACCGGTTCGACCTTGGCAGCAGCAGGCTTGGTTTCGGCCGGCTTTGCCTTGGCTGCCGCCGGCTTCGGCGTTGCCAGCTTGGCACTGGCGGGCTTTGCCGGCGTGGCCTTCGCCTTGGCTGCTGGCGCGGCGGCTTTCGCCTCGGCCTTCCTTGCGGGAGCTGTCGGCTTGGCGGCGGGCTTTGCCGGGGCTGTCGATTTGGCGGCCTCGGCCTTCGGCGCGGCAGGCTTGGCGGTTGCTCTGGTTTCGGGCTTTTCCTTGCCGGCGGGTTTGGTGGCCGCCGTCTTCGTTGCGGTGTTTGCCGTACGCGCCTTGCCGGTAGATTTAGCCAATGCAGCCTCCCACGTTGTTCTTGTTTTTCCGGCTTGATGGACCGCCGGCATTCGCCCTCGTGATCAGTCGCAGCGCCGCAAGAACAGTGCCGCGTCGGGGCATGTTGTAGTTGTTTGTATTGCCACCTGACGTTAACGGCAAGTATCACCCAACGTCAGCTAGACACACGAATTGCGCTTTTTTTGGCACGGCTGGACCCGGCCACGACGGGGCCGGCCCGATATCGCGACCGGGACGGGATATGGCGTAGCGGACGCTGATAAAGCGGTTTCTGATGAAGCGTCGGCAAAGTTGAAATCGACTGCCCGGTAATGAAACTTCGAAAAAAACAGACTGTCTTCAAGTCATCTGTGGGTAAATTATTCTGCTTACCAAAGGGCACGTAGGCGGGGAGTTCCAAAGCTGAATAAACGGTGCTTATATGCGCGCCTGCGAGCCTGACGGGTAGGGCTTGGGAAAAATCATAGGGAGTGTTCAATGTTCAAAAAAACGACCTTTGCGGCCGCGTTGCTGGCTGCAACCGTCCTCAGCGGTGCGGCGAGCGCCAAGACGTTCGTCTACTGCTCGGAAGGTTCGCCGGAAGGCTTCGATCCGGGCCTCTACACTGCCGGCACGACTTTCGACGCTGCTGCGCACACCGTCTACAACCGCCTGCTCGAGTTCAAGAAGGGCACGACCGAGACCGAGCCGGGCCTGGCCGAGAGCTACACGATCTCCGACGACGGCCTGGAGTACACCTTCAAGCTGCGTCCGGGCGTCAAGTACCAGACCACCGAGTTCTTCACGCCGAGCCGTGACTTCAACGCCGACGACGTCGTCTTCTCCTTCGAGCGCCAGCTCAAGGCCGACAATCCCTGGAACAAGTACGTGACCGGCGCTTCGTGGGAATATTCTGCCGGCATGGGCTTCCCGGAAGTCATCAAGTCGGTCGAGAAGGTCGATGACCTGACGGTCAAGATCACCCTGACCCGCAAGGAAGCGCCGTTCCTCGCCAACATCGCGATGCCGTTCGCTTCGATCGTGTCGAAGGAATATGCCGACAAGTTGCAGGCCGACGGCAAGATGAACCAGATGAACCAGATGCCGCTCGGCACCGGTCCGTTCAGCTTCGTCGCCTACCAGCAGGACGCCATCATCCGCTACAAGGCCAACCCGGATTACTGGGGCGGCAAGCAGAAGATCGACGACCTGGTCTTCGCGATCACCCCTGACGCATCGGTTCGCTACCAGAAGCTGAAGGCCGGCGAATGCCACCTGATGCCGTTCCCGAACGCTGCCGACGTCGCCGCGATGAAGGCCGACACGAACCTGAAGGTGATGGAGCAGGAAGGCCTGAACGTTGCTTACCTGGCCTACAACACCACCCAGGCTCCGTTCGACAAGCCGGAAGTCCGCAAGGCGCTGAACCAGGCCATCAACAAGCAGGCGATCGTCGACGCCGTGTTCCAGGGTGCTGCCACCCCGGCAACCAACCCGATCCCGCCGACCATGTGGTCGTATAACAAGGCCGTCGAAGACGACAAATACGATCCGGAAGCCTCGAAGAAGGCACTTGAAGCAGCTGGTGTCAGCGGTCTCAAGATGAAGGTGTGGGCGATGCCGGTTTCGCGTCCCTACATGCTCAACGCCCGCCGCGCGGCCGAACTGATCCAGTCCGACTTCTCCAAGGTCGGCGTCGAGGTCGAGATCGTCTCCTACGAGTGGGCCGAATATCTCGACAAGTCGAAGGCCAAGGATCGTGACGGTGCCGTCATGCTCGGCTGGACCGGCGACAATGGCGATCCGGACAACTTCCTCGACACCCTGCTCGGTTGCGACGCCGTCGGCGGCAACAACCGCGCCCAGTGGTGCAACAAGGAGTTCGACGACCTGGTGACCAAGGCCAAGGAGACCAACGACCTGGCCGAGCGCACCAAGCTCTATGAGCAGGCGCAGGTGGTGTTCAAGAAGGACGCCCCCTGGGCGACCATCGACCACTCGCTGTCGGTCGTGCCGATGCGCAAGAACGTCGAAGGCTTCGTCCAGAGCCCGCTCGGCGACTTCGCCTTCGACGGAGTTGACATCACGGAGTAAGGTTGCCTAAACATGGCCAACCTGGGTTGGGGCGCTTGGACGACAAGCGCCCCAATGCACATTTTGTGCTACCCTTACCTTTCTCGGAACATTCACTTAAAGGTCTGACATGCTCCGGTTCCTATTGGGGCGGCTAGCCGTCCTCATCCCGACATTCGTCGGGGTTTCCATCATCGCATTCTCATTCATCCGACTTCTGCCCGGCGATCCCGTAGCCCTCCTGTCGGGCGAGCGCGTCATGTCGCCGGAGCGCCACGCGGAAATCTCCGCCCAGCTCGGTTTCGACCGGCCGATCGTCATCCAGTATCTCGACTACCTCTGGGGCGTCGTGCGGGGCGATTTCGGCACTTCGATCGTCACCAAGCGGCCGGTGGTCGACCAGTTCTTCGAGCTGTTCCCGGCGACCGTCGAGCTTTCGCTCTGCGCCATCATCTTCGCCGTCGTGCTCGGCATTCCCGCCGGCATGATCGCCGCCATCAAGCGCGGCTCCTTCGCCGACCAGGCAATGATGGGCACTGCGCTGGTCGGCTTCTCGATGCCGATCTTCTGGTGGGGCCTGCTGCTGATCATGCTGGTGTCCGGCATGCTCGGATGGACGCCCGTCTCCGGCCGCATCTCGCTGATGTACTACTTCCCGCCCGTCACCGGCTTCATGCTGATCGACTCGCTGCTGTCCGGCCAGGCCGGCGCCTTCAAGTCGGCCGTCAGCCACCTGATCCTGCCGACCATCGTGCTGGGCACCATCCCGCTCGCCGTCATTGCGCGCCAGACGCGCTCGGCGATGCTCGAAGTGCTGTCGGAAGACTATGTCCGCACCGCGCGCGCCAAGGGCCTGTCGACCTTCCGTGTCGTCGGCGTCCATGCGCTGCGCAACGCCATGATCCCGGTCGTCACCACGGTCGGCCTGCAGGTCGGCGTGATGCTCGCCGGTGCCATCCTGACCGAGACGATCTTCTCCTGGCCGGGCATCGGCAAGTGGATGGTCGATTCCGTGTCGCGGCGCGACTACGCCGTCATCCAGGGCGGCCTGCTGATGATCGCCGCCGTCATCATGCTGGTGAACCTTGCCGTGGACCTGCTTTACGGTCTCATCAATCCGCGCATCCGGCACTAGGAGGGCGTCATGTCTCAAGCTGCTGCAACAAGCGCCGTTTCGACTGATCCGTCCCGCCGGGCGCGACTGGCCGAGTTCTGGTACTACTTCTCCGAAAACCGCGGCGCCGTCATCGGCCTCGTGTTCTTCATTTTCCTGGTCCTGCTGGCGATCTTCGCCCCGCTGATCGCACCGCACGATCCGACCCAGCAGTACCGCGACGCGGTCCTGGTTCCGCCGGTCTGGCAGGAGGGCGGCCGCGCCGACTTCCTGCTCGGCACCGACGCCGTCGGCCGCGACATGCTTTCGCGCCTGATCTTCGGCACCCAGTTCTCGCTGTTCGTCGGCGTCATCGTGACGACGCTGTCGCTGGTCGTCGGCGTCGTCTTCGGCGTGATCGCCGGCTATTTCCGCGGCTGGGTCGACACCGCCATCATGCGCGTGATGGACATCATCCTGGCCTTCCCGTCGCTGCTGCTTGCCCTCGTGCTGGTGGCCATCCTCGGGCCGGGCCTGGTCAACGCCATGATCGCCATCTCGCTCGTCTACCAGCCGCATTTCGTGCGCCTGGCCCGCGCCGCGGTGATGAGCGAAAAGAGCCGCGACTACGTCGTCGCCGCCAAGGTGGCCGGTGCCGGCCATATCCGCCTGATGTTCAAGACGATCCTGCCGAACTGCATGGCGCCGCTGATCGTCCAGGCGACGCTGTCGTTTTCGAGCGCCATTCTCGATGCCGCCGCACTGGGCTTCCTCGGCATGGGCGCGCAGCCGCCGACCCCGGAATGGGGCACGATGCTGGCCGAGGCCCGCGAGTTCATCCAGAGCAAATGGTGGGTGGTGACGCTCCCGGGCGTGGCGATCCTCATCACCGTTCTGGCGATCAACCTGATGGGCGACGGCCTGCGCGACGCGCTCGACCCGAAGCTGAAGAGGTCCTGACATGGCACTTCTTGAAATCGAAAACCTGGTCGTCGAATTTGAGACGGCCTCCGGCCCCTTCCGGGCGGTCAACGGCGTGTCGATGAAGGTTCACGAGGGCGAGGTTCTCGCCATCGTCGGCGAATCCGGTTCGGGCAAATCGGTGTCGATGCTGGCGGCGATGGGCCTCTTGCCCTGGACGGCCAAGGTCACGGCCGACAAACTGACCTTCAACGGCCGCGACCTGCTGTCGATGTCGGCCAACGAGCGGCGCAAGATCATCGGCAAGGAAATTGCCATGATCTTCCAGGAGCCGGTGGCCAGCCTCAACCCGTGCTTCACCGTCGGCTTCCAGATCGAGGAAGTGCTGCGCATGCATTTGGGGCTCGACAGAGCCGCGCGCCGCAAGCGGGCGATCGAGCTGTTCGAGGCGGTCGGCATCGCCGACCCGGCCGAGCGCCTCGGTTCCTACCCGCACCAGATGTCGGGTGGCCAGTGCCAGCGGGTGATGATCGCCATCGCGATCGCCTGCAACCCCAAGCTCCTGATCGCCGACGAGCCTACCACGGCACTCGACGTGACCATCCAGAAGCAGATCCTCGACCTGCTGATGAAGCTGCAGGCGGACTATGGCATGGGCCTGATCATGATCACCCACAACATGGGCGTGGTTGCCGAGACCGCCGACCGCGTGGTCGTGCAGTACAAGGGCCGCAAGATGGAAGAGGCCGACGTGCTGACGCTGTTCGAGAACCCCAAGAGCAACTACACGCGCGCGCTGCTGGCGGCATTGCCCGACAATGCGACCGGCGACCGGCTGCCGACGATCTCCGAACTGTTCGTCGACGACCAGATTGAAGGGGCAGCACGATGAGCGTCATTCTCGAAGCGCGCAACATCGTGCGCGACTACCATGTGCCTGGCAGCTTTCTGAAGAAAGCCAAGACCGTGCACGCCGTCAAAGGCGTGAGCTTCTCTGTCGAAAAGGGCAAGACGCTGGCCATCGTCGGCGAAAGCGGCTGCGGCAAGTCCACGCTCGGCCGCATCCTGACGCTGATCGATCCGGCGACGTCGGGCGAGCTGCTGATCGAAGGCAAGAAGATCGACATCGCCAAGGGCGACCTGACGCCGGAGATGCGCCGCAAGGTGCAGATCGTCTTCCAGAACCCCTACGGCTCGCTCAACCCGCGCCAGAAGATCGGCGACATCCTGACCGAGCCGCTGGTCATCAACACCAAGACGCCCGCCGACGAACGCCGCGACCGGGCGATGACGCTGCTGAAGAAGGTCGGGCTCGAGGAGAAGCACTACAACCGCTATCCGCACATGTTCTCCGGCGGGCAGCGCCAGCGCATCGCCATTGCGCGTGCTCTGATGCTGAACCCGAAGCTGCTGGTGCTGGACGAGCCCGTCTCGGCGCTCGACCTGTCGGTGCAGGCACAGGTACTGAACCTGCTCGCCGACCTGCAGGACGAATTCCAGCTGACCTACGTCTTCATCAGCCACGACCTCAGTGTGGTGCGCTACATCGCCGACGAGGTGATGGTGATGTATTTCGGCGAGGCGGTCGAATATGGCAGCCGCGACGAGGTCTTCGCCGACCCCAAGCACAGCTACACCAAGACGCTGTTTGCGGCGACGCCGCGCGCCGATGTCGAAAGCATACGCGCCCGCCTGGCCAAGAAGAAGGCCGCCTGAACGGCGGCAGATATTCGACGCACGGTCTTATGCATCGGCCCGGAAATCGGCAGCGGTTTCCGGGCCGATGCATTTTCCGAGGCGTTTGCGCGGCATGGCATCGCGCAAAGAGCACAATGTTTTGGGCCAGCGCTGCAAAACGCCAATTTCGTCTCTCGCAAAACGGCTTTCCCGGATCATAATCCCGGCCATCATCTGATGGGCCGGCGATGTCGCCGTGCCGAGGGCATGGAGGCCGATATGGCGGGTTTCAAAATTTCCAGGCGCAGGGTCCTGGCAGGGTCGGCATTCCTTCTGGCGTCGACGGCCTTGCCATCGATCGGCTGGACGCAGGCGAAGAAAGGCGGGCGGCTGGTGGTGGCGGCCGACTCCGAGCCGCGCAACCTGAACCCGGCGATCGTCGCTTCCAACGGCGTGTTCTTCGTCGCAAGCAAGGTTGTCGAGCCGCTGGCCGAGGCCTCGTTCGACGGTGAGGGCGGGCTTGAGCCGCGGCTGGCGACGAGCTGGGAAGGCTCGGAGGACGGGTTGACTGTTACCTTCAAGCTGCGCGAGGGCGTGACCTGGCACGACGGCAAGCCGTTCACCTCGGCCGACGTGGCGTTTTCGGCGCTCAACGTCTGGAAACCTCTGCAGAACCTCGGCCGCGTCGTCTTCAAGAACCTGGAGGCGGTTGAGACACCCGACGAACACACCGCCGTCTTCAAGTTCTCCAAGCCGACCCCGCTGCAACTGATCAAGAACGCGCTGCCGGCGCTGACGTCGGTCGTGCCCAAGCATGTCTACGAGGGCAAGGACATCGCCGAGAACCCGGCCAACAATGCGCCCGTCGGCACCGGGCCGTTCAAGTTTGCCGAGCACAAGCCGGGCGAATATTACCGGCTCGAGCGTTACGACAAATACTGGGGCGAGAACGAGCCGCAACTCGACGAGATCATCTATCGCGTGCTGCCAGACCGCGCGGCGGCGGCCGGCGCACTGGAGGCCGAAGAGATCCAGCTTGCCGCGTTTTCCGCCGTGCCTTTGGCCGACCTCGAACGCATCTCCAAGGTGCCCGGCATCAAGGTGATCACGGAAGGATACGAGGCACTGACCTACCAACTCGTCGTCGAGATCAACCATCGCCGCAAGGAACTCGCCGACCTCAAGGTGCGCCAGGCGATCGCGCATGCCATCGACAAGGACTTCGTCGTCAAGACGATCTTCCTCGGCTACGCCAAGCCGGCGACCGGCATCGTGCCGCAGAACGACAAACAGTTCTACACGCCTGATGTTGCGACCTATGGCTTCGACGTCGCCAAGGCCAATGCGCTGCTCGACGAGGCCGGCTATCCGAAAAAGGACGACGGCAAGCGCTTTGCCCTGAAACTGTTGCCGGCGCCTTATTTCAACGAGACCAAGCAGTTCGGCGACTATCTGCGCCAGGCGCTGGCTGCCGTCGGTATCGACGCCGAACTGGTCAACAACGACTCGGCCGCGCACCAGAAGGCGGTCTACACCGACCATGCCTTCGACATCGCCATTGCCCCGCCGGTGTTCCGCGGCGACCCGGCGATCTCGACAACCATCCTGGTGCAGTCGGGTATCCCCGACGGCGTGCCGTTCTCCAACCAGGGCGGCTACAAGAACGATGAGCTCGACGCGCTGATCGCCAAGGCGGCGGAGACGCTGGATCCTGCGGCACGCATCGAGCTCTACAAGGAGTTCCAGAAGAAGGTGGCGGCCGACCTGCCGCTGATCAACGTTGCCGAGTGGGGCTTCATCACAGTGGCGCGCGACACGGTGAAGAACGTGTCGAACAACCCGCGCTGGGCGGTTTCGAACTGGGCGGACACCTATGTCGAAACGTGACATCATCGCCTGAGCTGGGATGATGACCCGTTACTGAGCATGCCCCTGGAAGTCGCAGTGCCTCAATTCACCCCCACCCCTGACCCCTCCCCACAAGGGGGAGGGTAGGTCATGAACCGCGCATTGCGCCTTCTCCGGCGCCGGTTGATTGGCAGCATCCCGGTGCTGCTGATCGTGATCGTCGGTTCCTTCCTTTTGCTCGAGGCCGCCCCCGGCGACGCGGTCGACGCCTATGTCGCCTCCGTCGGCGGCGACGCCGGCATGATCGAGGCGTTGCGCCAGAGCTGGGGGCTCGATGCTTCGCCGATGACGCGCCTTGCCGCCTATCTCTGGGCGCTGTTGCATCTCGACCTCGGCCATTCGGTCGCTTTTTCCAGGCCGGTGCTGTCAGTCGTTCTGGAGCGGCTGCCGAACACGCTGCTGCTTATGGGGGCGGCAACTGCATTGTCCTTCGCACTTGGCACCGCGCTCGGCATCCTCGCCGGCGCGCGGCCGGGCAGCGCCCGCGACCGGCTGCTGTCGATCGGTTCTCTGGCGCTCTATGCCGTGCCAGGATTCTGGCTGGCGCTGGTGCTGACCATCGTCTTCTCGGTCGAGCTGCGCTGGCTGCCGTTGTCGGGCATGGAGACCATCGCGTCCGGCAAGACGGGTATTGCCCGCGCGCTCGACATTGCCCGGCACATGGTGCTGCCGGTGACGAGCCTCGGCCTGATCTATCTGGCGCTGTACTTGCGCATGATGCGCGCTGGCATGGCCGAGGTCTGGCGCATGGACTTTACCCTCGCCGCGCGCGCCAGGGGGATCGGCCGGCGCCGCATCGTGCTGCGCCATGTCGCCCGCAATGCGCTGCTGCCGCTGGTCACCATGCTCGGCCTGCAGTCGGCCCAGATGTTGGGCGGTAGCGTGGTCATCGAAAGCGTGTTTTCGGTGCCGGGCCTAGGCCGGCTGGCGCAGGAGGCGGTGGGGTCGCGCGACACGCCGCTTCTGATCGGCATTATCCTTGTCAGCGCCGTGCTCGTAATCGTCATCAACCTGCTCGTCGACATCGCCTATGCCGCGCTCGACCCGCGCGTCGGCGCCAGCGAGGCGAACGCATGAGCCTCAGCCGCCTGTTCCGTTCGCCCGAGGCCGTCGCCGGTTTCGTCATCCTCGGCCTGCTTGGCGCGATGGCGCTGACGGCGCCCTTGCTGTTTCCCGGCGACCCGCTGGCCATCGCCGGCCAGCCCCTGCTGCGGCCTTTCCAGGACTGGGCGCTGCCGCTCGGCACCGACAGGCTCGGCCGCGACGTGCTGGCCGGGCTGTTCCACGGCGCGCGCACCTCGCTGGCCGTCGGCCTTGCCGCCGCCGCTGCATCGATCCTCGTCGGCAGCGTCGTCGGCACGGTGGCCGGTTTTGCCGGCGGGCTGGTCGACGAGGTGCTGATGCGCATCGCCGACGCCTTCCAGACGGTGCCGGGCTTCCTCTTGTCGCTGGCACTCGTCAGCGTCGTCGGGCCTTCACTTTCGGTGGTGGTGGCGGCGATCGCGCTCAGCGCCTGGACCGGGCCGGCGCGTATCGCCCGCGCCGAAGTGCTGTCGATCCGCGAGCGCGACTACGTCGCCTCGGCGCGGGTCATCGGCATGCATCCCATCGAGATCGCCTTCCGCGAGGTGCTGCCCAATGCGCTGCCGCCGGTGCTGGCGCTGTCCTCGGTCATAGTGGCAGCGGCGATCCTGACCGAGGCGGCGCTATCCTTCCTCGGCCTCGGCGACCCCAACCGCGTCACCTGGGGCGGCATGATCGCGGAGGGCAGGGCGGTGCTGCGCTCGGCGCCCTTCCTTTCGGTCATACCCGGCATCGCCTTGGTGCTCTCAGTGCTCGGCGTCTACCTCGCCAGCGAGGGCGTGATCGAAAGCACCGCGGCGCGGGAGGGGCAGGCATGAGCCCGCTGCTTTCGCTGCGTGGACTGGGCGTGCGCTACAGCGGCGCCACAGCGGCGGCGCTCGAAGGCGTCGACCTTGACCTGGCCCCCGGCGAACGGCTGGCCGTCATCGGCGAGAGCGGTTCGGGCAAGAGCACGCTGGCACGGGCCATTGCCGGCCTGCTGCCGCAAACGGCGACGCTGGAAGGAACAATCGCGTGGCCGGGTCTCGACC
Organism: Aminobacter niigataensis; assembly: GCF_946995915.1. Taxonomy (GTDB): domain Bacteria; phylum Pseudomonadota; class Alphaproteobacteria; order Rhizobiales; family Rhizobiaceae; genus Aminobacter; species Aminobacter niigataensis. Next base: position 4,807,776 of record NZ_OX341517.1, on the reverse strand, counting down.
ATCCGGCGCGCAATGGTCGCGACATCGGTTTCGTCTTCCAGGACCCGGGGTCGAGCCTCGACCCTGTCATGTCGGTCGGTAAGCAGGTGGCCGAGGTGGCGCATGCCAATCTCGATATGGACTGGCGCGCGGCAATGCGGCTGGCAGTCGAACTGCTCGACCGGGTGAGGCTGCCCGAGCCTTCGGTACTGGCGCATGCCTATCCGCACCAGCTTTCCGGCGGGCAGAAGCAGCGCGTGGCGATTGCCGCGGCCATCGCAGCGCGGCCGCGGCTGCTGATCGCAGACGAGGCGACGAGCGCGCTCGACACCATCGTCCAGGCCGAGATCGTGGCACTGATCCGCGAACTGGTGGCCGAGGACGGCATGGCGTTGATCTTCGTCAGCCACGACATCGCGCTCGCCGCCAGCTTTGCCGAACGCATCGCCGTGTTCCGCCACGGCCGCATGGTCGAGCTGGCGCCGACTGTCGAACTGGTCGCCCAACCCAGGAGCGACTACAGCCGCGCGCTGCTTGCCGCGCATCTGGGGCTCGAGGCCCATTCTGGTGCTGGCATATGAGCGCGCTGCTCGAAGTCGACGGGCTGTCGAAACGCTACCGTCGCGGCGACAGGGATTTCGCCGCGCTCGACGGTGTTTCCTTCTCAATTGCAGCCGGCGAGACACTGGCGCTGGTGGGTCCCTCGGGGTCGGGCAAGTCGACTGTCGCCCGCATCCTGCTCCGGCTCGTCGAGCCGGACGCCGGCGACGCCCGCTACGATGGCGAGGACCTGCTTAGGCTGCGCGGTGCCGCGCTGCGCGCCGTCAGGCCGAAACTGCAGATGGTGTTCCAGGACCCGCTCGCTGCCTTCAACCCGCGCGCCACGGTGGCGCGCCTGCTCGACGATCCGCTGCGGATCCACGGCATCGCCGACCGAGCCACGCGCCCCAAGGCCATCGCTGCCTTGCTCGAGCGTGTCGGTCTGTCGGCAGAACTCGCCGGTCGCCGGGTCCACGAGATCTCGGGCGGGCAGCGCCAGCGCGTCGCCATTGCCCGGGCGATTGCCTCAAGGCCGAAGCTGATCGTGCTCGACGAGGCCGTGGCGTCGCTCGACGTGCTGGTGCGCGGCGACATCCTGCGCCTGCTTGGGGAACTGCAGGCGGAGGAGGGCATCGCCTATCTCTTCATCTCGCATGATCTGGGTGCTGTCAGGGCGATCGCCCACCGCATCGCCATCATGGATGGCGGACGCATCGTCGAACAGGGCGAGGCGAAAGCGGTGATCGCCGCACCCGCCTCCGCCACTGGCCGGGCGCTGGTGGTCGCCACGCCGGAGCTGCCGGCTATCAAGGAGACTGTTTCGTGACCGAACTTGCGATACGTGCGGAAAAGCTCGCCGCGGAACTCGACTCCGCCTTCCGCAACCGCGCCGACCTCTACCGGCTGATGCTGGAGGAGCTGTCGGCCGAGCTGGGCGAGGCGAAGGCCGAGGAAGTGCTGGTGCGGGCGATCGAGCGGCGCGGCCGCGAAGTCGCCGAGGTGGCGTTCGCGCAGTTCGGGCCGAACGACGCGCGCGCCATCGGCGAAGCCTTCCTGGCCGTCAGCCCCGATGACGGACGCATGTACCCGACCGATGTCGAACGCAGCGACAGCCACATCGCCTTCAAGGTCAAGCGCTGTCCGCTGAAGGACGCGTGGGTGGCGGCAGATGTCGGCGACGACAGGCTGGCGACGCTGTGCCGGATCGCCGGCGCTTTCGACCGTGGCCTGTTCGAGGCGACCGGCGTGCGCTTCAACAATGCCACCTGGACGCCCGGCCACGGCACGGGCTGCTGCCACATCTGCCTGACCGACAGGGACGCCTGACACGCCTGCAGCGTGTCGGCACAGCGCCCTTGCAACCGCGATGGACTTTCGCCGCCAGCCTGTGCGACGATTCGTCAGCGGCGTGAGTCGCGAACCGGTAATTACGAGGAAATGCGATGTATAAGTTCGAGGTCTACAAGGACAAGGGCGGCGAGTTTCGCTTCCGCTTCAGGGCTTCCAATGGCGAGGTCATGTTCAGCTCCGAAGGCTACGCGGCCAAGGCGTCGGCGCTGAAGGCGATCGAGTCGATCAAGAAGAATACACCGGGCGCTGCCGTCGAAGACCAGACCACTGCCGTAGCCTGACCTCCAAACGGCACAAACCAGGAGAGATCACATGGGTATCGAAAGCCTGCTCGTCTTCCTTATCGTCGGTGCCGTCGCCGGCTGGCTCGCCGGCCAGTTGGTCAAGGGCTACGGTTTCGGCCTGATCGGCAATATCGTGGTTGGCATCGTCGGCGCGCTGATTGCCGGCTGGCTGTTTCCGGCCATCGGCATCAGCCTGGGGGCCGGCATCATAGCCGCCATCCTCCATGCGACCATCGGCGCTGTGATCCTGCTCGTGCTGCTGAGGCTGGTGAAATCAGCCTAGCGCGGGCGCGTGCAAATCCGCAGGCCCGGGCATTGTCCGGGCCTGCGCGCAATAGGCGGCAATTGCAAAGCTCAAGGCGACGTCGACATGTTCGCGACGAAGAGGCGGCGCGCCGCGTGCGACCCACCAGCCATTAGTAGCCGAGTTGCCAAAGCACCGCGCTCACTGTGCCGAATGCCACGGCGACATAGAACCAATCCGACCAGTCCATAGCGGCAAGCGGCTTTCCCGCTCCTCGTGCGGTTAGGGCAGCAGCAATATGGCCAGCATGAAATCCGCCGCCGCTGCATTGAGAAGCGTTGCCGCAACGGCGATCATGACCGCCGCTGCAAAGAAGTATTCGAAGCTGTTTTGATCTTCTCTCGGTTGGCGCGGCTGCAACGGCGTCGGCATGATGTGGGGCTCCTGAACGCTGCCTCACGATTCAATTCCCGAAACGACGGACAGTTCCATGGACGGCAGAAAGATCCGTCCGCGTGCAGTGCCGGCATCGGCTGGAAGAAAATGCCGGCGGGAGCATCTGGGTATTCATCGCGGCCGGGGCAAATCGAGTCCGAACACGCACCGCAGCTGTCTCGATTTCCTGCGACGTATTGATGTATGTATTGGAAAATAGAACTCGCGCCTGTTCTGCATGCCCATGCGAATTGACTTAGCCAAACTGGATCGTGCGCTCGACGGAACTCTCGAAGCTGCCGTCGACCCTTCCTTGTGGCCGCGCATTCTCGACCAGGTGGCCGAAGCTACGGGCGCCTTCGGGGTCAACATCGTGCCGTTGCATGGCTGTTTCCCCGGTGGGGTGGTCATGACTGACAGCCTCCAGCCAGCCCTCGAGGGCTACTTTGATGGCGGCTGGAACAAGAGGGAGTGGCGCCTTCGCGCATTGCCGTTGCTGGCCTTGCAGGGAACCGTTCTGGAACAGCACTACACCACCAGCGAAGATTTCAAGAAGCAGGAATATTATCGCGCCCAGTCGAAATACGGCATTGGCCGCACCTGCATCATAGGCCTCTCCAACCCCAGCGACCTGGTCTGCTTCACCTTGCACCGGCGCCTGGACGAGGACCCGTTCGACGTAGAGGACGAGCGGATTTTCCGCGCCATGCGGGACCGGTTGATGGTCTCCGCCTCCATCATGTGGAACATTGCCAGCCAGAAAATCGACGGCATGGTGGAAGCCTTCCAGATGGCCAGGATGGGGGCGGTGTTTTTCAACCGCTTTGGGAGAGTAACGGCCACGAACGCTGCCGCAAGCGCAAGCCTCGGGCGCGAATTGCAGATTTCGCAAGGTGAACTCCGTTCGCGGACACATGCCGAAACCGTCCTGATCAAGACGCGCATGAATGCCGTGCTGACGGAAAGATGGCTGGACCCTAGCCTCGCCAAGCCGGTCGTGATCCAGAGGGATGCCGCGCGGCCGATCCTGCTGCGTATCCAGCGTCTCGGCGGCAACCTTCTCGACATCTTCTCGCACTCGGTTGGCGTTTGCCTGATCGAAGACCTCGATCAATCGAAGATATCGGAACCCGAAAATGTGGCCGAAACATTCGGCCTGACCAAGTCCCAGGCGATGCTGGCCTCGATGCTGGCCGATGGCATGTCGCTTCGCGAAGCCGCCGAATTGCGGTCGGTCAGCTATGAGACGGCGCGATCGCATCTCCGCTCCATTTTTGCCAAGACCGGCACCGGGCGCCAATCGGAACTTGTCGCCCTGATCGCCCGCCTCCGGCAGACTGCGTCCTGAGTTCAAACCGCTATGGCAGCCAGGCCTTGCGGCGGCCGCCCTGTCGCTATGCGTTCCGCGTGGTGATTGGCGGGTGATGCAGCTTGAATGAACGCGGATACAAGCGGCTTGCGCTGCCGTTTCTGAGTTCGGGAACCGAAGCCTCACAGCTACGTTCCTGTTGACGGAGCGACCCAACACCCCCGCCCGCCATCGCTCCGACATAGGGGCCTGCCGGTACCACCGGCGGGCCCTTGGCATTTCCGCCTGAGCTCCGGCATATCCGCCGGCTCACATGCAGGGCAGCAATATGGCGGATACGCCCCGCCTTTGCGTGGGTTCCGTCTCGCGGGTCCCGGCCGCCGGTCAGACGAACATCATGATGGCGATGCCGCCGACCGCCACCAGGACGAGCCCGGCAACCAGCATCGGCAGAAGGGAGCTTTCTTGATTGGCGTCAGGCACGAGCATTTCTCCGGTTGGCCTGCCGGCAGTATGACCCAACGTCTTGCGTCTTCTTTGCGCTAGCGCAAACAAGATGCCCGCGGTTGCCCCGATGTGGCAAACGTCGCAGCCAAGCGTGGCCTGCTTCGCCGGAGACAGAGACAGCCGGACAGCGAACGAAAAGGCCCGCGCCGAATGGGGAGGCAGCGCGGGCGAGGTTGGATCAAGTGCAAACAGAGGGTGTTGCACCCGACCGAAAGACCATAGCAAGTCCGGCGGTGGCTTCTTTGCGCTGGGTCAAACTGCCAGCTGCATCGATGGATGAACGCAATGCCGCCATCGGGCGCGTGCTTGCGCAGACCTTGGCCGCCTAATTCCGTCACAGCAATGTCTGCGACCGATTCTGCGCCATCAGGAGGCGCATGGGCCGCGTGCTTGTCGATTGTCCAGTTTTCTCGGGGGAAGCGGTTGCCGCTTAGGTGGTTCGAAAGATCGCCGGCCTCGTCTGCGATCGGTGCGGCGCAAAGCATAAGGAGTTGCTTCGCCTGATCGGTCGAGCGCGTGGCCAGCCTGTCGCGCGCGTTCCCTGGATGACAGCTTGGCTCTTGGATCTTCCGCTTTCCCCACCAGCCCAGGCGCGATTGCCAGCGTCCGCTGGATCTCGATCGCCGCCGCAAGTGCCGGGACTTGCGCCTCTCCTCGGCGGCGCAAGACCTTCAAGAAAATTAAATGGTAGGAAACTAAGTTGCCTGTCAATGATACATCGGCTATTGAGAAGCGTCTGATAAATGGGAGTTCTTTACCATGGCACACAACACTGTCCTCAAGTTCGGCAAAGTGGAAAATGCCGACGTCAACGATCTGCCGGGATGGGTGGTGGTCGAAGGAAAGCCGACGATGAAGACCGCCGTCCAGCACAAGACCAAGGACGGCAAGGTTCTGTCGGGAACATGGCAAGCGACCCCGGGCACCTACCACGCAAGCTACACAGATTACGAATTCGTCCACATGATCTCGGGCCGTATCGTCATCACTCCAGACGGCGGCGAGCCTGTCGAGGTTGGGCCGGGCGACGCGTTTGTCGTGGAAGCGGATTTCAAGGGCACTTGGAAGATCATCGAGCCAGTGACGAAACACTTCGTCGTCACTGTCGGATCGTAAGTGCGCAACGGCGCATTCGCCTGAGACAGGCGTACCATTGCACCCGTAGAGATCGGCCTGCAATAAGGCCCCGGTGGAAAGCCGGGGCCACCCATCAAGCGTCCCGGGCGCGGGCTCTATGCCCTGAACTGCTTGCCCTTGAGCCTGAGTGGTTCCTGCGTTTCGTCCCTCGACACCGAACGAGGACGAGCGGACCCGCATGCCCGCCGAAAGTTCTCGGCCATCATCATACGCAAGGTCAGCGAACACGTGGCGCTCGATCCCACTGCCAAGCTGACCTTTGAGGCAAGCGACGGCATCGCGCCGATGCAGCTTCACCAGGCATCGATGCCGCTCGTCCAGGAAGGTGATGTGCATGTCCAGCTGTCCGCCCGGGGCGGCGAGCTGCAAGCCGCGAGACCGTTGGCTGGTCGAACAGGCTAAGGCCACCGCTGCCTGCTGCGGCCCCGCGAAAGGCGATGGCCAGCCGTGCTGTAGCTAGGCGGAAAACCCGACAGGTTGATGGCCCCTGCCGCAGGTGCTAACAATCGAAGATCCTGAATGATGGGTTAGAGACGGATGGCTAGGCCTCCAAGAAGACCCGGTTACGACCATTGCGACGCGGAGAACTGCGCCGGGCGCTAGCCCGTTCGCCGCATCTGCCGCTTTTCCGTAACCGCTTCTGGAGTCCACTGAGATGCGCCATTCACCGCGCTTTCCTCCTGCTGTCCTGCTGGTTGCTGCATGTGCCCTATGGGGTGCTGCAACCGTCCTGAACAAGGCACTGCTTGCGTCAATCAACCCGGTTACGCTGCTGGTCGTCCAGCTTGCGCCGAGTGCCTTGTTCCTGTGGGCTGCCGTTCTTGCAACAGCCTGTCCTGCTCCCGCGAAGTCATATTGGCTTCCGCTGATCGCTCTCGGCGTACTCAACCCCGGCATTTCCTACACGCTCAACTTGATGGGCCTTGCCAGCGTGTCGGCGAGCGTCTCGACGCTGTTGTGGGCCGCCGAGCCGCTGATGATACTTGGCCTGGCTGCGCTGGTTCTCGGAGAGAAAGTCACCTGGCGGCTGCTCCTGGTAATGCTGCTCGGCGGTTTGGGGGTTGGTTTGGTGGCCAACGTCTTCGGCGGTCTCGGAGACGTAACTGCTCCCCAGGGAATACTCTTGCTGCTGGGAGCGGTCCTCTGTTGTGCTGTCTACACCGTGTTTTCGCGAAAGCTGGTCGAAAGCGTCGACCCAGTGTTCACCGTGGCCCTGCAGCAGACGGCTGGGCTAGGTTGGGCTGTTGCTCTGCTGCTCGTCCGTACCCCATTCGGTTCGGTGGACGACTTCCAGACTATCCCTCCAGGCATCCTCGCAACGGCAGCAGTATCCGGCCTTCTATACTATGCTGCCGCATATTGGCTTTACATCGCCGCTCTCCGCTCGGTCCCGGCAGCAGTCGCTGGCAGCTACTTCAACGTGATTCCCATATTCGGAGTTGGGCTTGCCTATGTGTTTCTTGGTGAAACGCTGACACCCATTCAATGGATGGGAGCGAGCGCAATCCTGGCATCGACCTACGTGCTGGTGCGGCTCACCAATGGCATGGGATCTGAGCGATCGGCGGAATGACCGCTCGCCGCCTCCCGTACCCCGACGGCATGTATGCCCCTTATGAACAGGGCGCCACACGCTGCGCCCACGATGTTGGCGCGGACCTTGCGTCGACATAATGACGGCACGTCGATATGGAGCAAGCGGCGACAATTCGAACGCCGTGACGCCCCGGCCGCATTTTCAATGCAGGATGCTTCACGTCGCAGGATGCTTCACGTCGTGAAAAAACAGTGCGTGTTTCAACTGGATGGCTGGTGCCGCTTAGGTGACTCGAACACCTGACCCCATCATTACGAATGTGATCAAAAGGTGTTTTCCGGGGTTTCCAGAAATTTTCCAGTCTTTTCTAACATGCTGATTCAAAAAGGACAATTGCTTTCTATTGTTGGCGGACGTTTTCTCCGGGCTTCCCAAGTTTCCGATTTCGTGGTGAGTATATGGTGAGTTTTTGATGCGGTGTTGGGGTCGGGTGAGTGCCAAAACTGACGAAGGCGGTTGTCGATAGGGCCGAACCGCAGGCCAAACAGTACACCATCTGGTGTTCTGATCTGAAGGGGTTTGGCGTCTCGATCAACACAAGCGGGTCTCGGTCTTACGTCGTAGACTACCGGTCGGCTGAAGGTGCCCGTCGGCGCATGACCATAGGGCGGCATGGCCCCCTGACGACCGAAGAGGCTCGTAAGCTGGCGATCAAGACGTTGGGCAGTACCGTCCAAGGCGAAGATCCGCAGCTCGAACGCCGCACCCGCCGTAAGTCGCTGACTGTCTCCGAACTGGTCGACCAGTATTTCAAAGAGGCCGAGAAGGGGCACGTCCTGGGCCGGGGAGGGAAGCCGAAAAAATCCAGCACACTTGCCACCGACAAGAGCATGGCCGAGGCCCATATCAAGCCGCTTATCGGTCGGCGCCTAGTAATCGACCTGAAGCGTGCAGACATCGTCAAATTCATCCGAGACGTGCAGTCGGGGAAGAGTGCGAAGGCGAAGCAGCTGTCCGGCAAGTTGCGAGGAAGAGTGATCGTGGCTGGCGGCTCCGGTTCGGCGACCAGAACCGTTGCCGCTCTCGGCTCGATCCTTTCGTATGCCGTGGGCGACGGCATCATTGAGACCAACCCGACACATGGAGTGCGCAAGCCAGCAATAGGCAAGCGCGACCGTCGCCTGAGCCCGGATGAGTTCAAGGCTTTCGGCAGGGCGCTTGACGCTGCGTCCGCCGACGAAACAAAGCCGTGGCAGGGTGTTGGCATTCTACGTTTGGCAGCGTTGACCGGCTGTCGGATAGGGGAGGTGGAAAATCTCAAATGGACCGAAGTTGATCTGGCCGGGGAAGTGCTGCAACTCGAAGACAGCAAGACCGGGAAGTCTGTCCGCCCGCTGGGCGCTGCGGCGCGTGCTGTGTTGGCGCGGTTGAACCGGCATCCAGATAACCCGTATGTCTTCCCGGCCGCCACGCTCGACGGCAGGCCGTATGCTGGGATCAAGCGTTTCTATCGCGGGCTGTTCAAGGCAGCGGGGTTAGAGGGCATTACCCCTCATGTGCTCCGGCATTCGTTCGCCAGCGTCGGGGCCGACCTTGGATTTACCGATTCGACCGTTGGCAGTTGTCTGGGGCACTCCGGCAGCGGGATCACCTCACGCTACACGCACCGGCTCGATTCTGTGCTGATTGCCGCCGCCGACAAGATTGCAGCCGAGATTGAGCGGCAAATGGAAGGGCGTTAGCACCTCATTGTGAGCGGAAAAGAAACGCCGGTTGAGATTGTGGCAAGCGGGGAAATTTGGTTGGATTGGCGCAGGGGAGACACTCATGACACCTGAACGCCTATCCGAATGCCTCGCGATCATCCGCTGGACGCCGGACACGCTGGCGCGGGTGCTTGAGTGCGACCTGTTGCTTGTCGAAGCCTGGATGGATGGAGAGATTGAAATTCCGCCGAAGGCAGCAGCTTGGATCGAAGTCCTGGCTCAAACGCACATGGTGGCGGAGACAGGCAAGCCGAAGGGGCTGAAGGGCAAGCGGTTTAGGGGATAGCCCTTGGGAGGGGCCGGGGGATGACGACTAGCGTATTCGATCTAATTCGGGCGGAGAAAAGCAATCTCGAGGTGGGGCCGTGGAAAGAGGGGAAAATCCCTCCGTCCAGCTTCCCGATCAACCGCCCGCGCTCAATCCCGACTGGAGGCGCCTGGAAATGGCGCATGTGCGAGTTTGACGCCCTTGGCTTTCACTGCCGGGTGCTGATCCGCCTCAACGCCGAAACGGACCGATACCACGCCTACATGTCAGTCGACACCGACAGATCAGTCAAGGTGCTTTGTCACCATGAACTGCACATTGGCGATAAGGGATGGCATTGCCACTTTGCCAGCGGTACTATTGAGGACGTAATGGAGGGGGTGCTTCGCGATAGAGACTGCTTCGTCATGAAGGAAGCAGCACCCAGCGCCGCCGCCGCCACGATGTTTACGGTTAATGAGGACAACGCGCTTACAAAGGCAGCGCAGAGGTATAGATTCGAGGCCAAGGGCGGATTAGTGTGACGCTGAAAGACCAGATTTGCAAAGCCTTTTGCGATGGGATCACGGTTCGTGATGTTCCCATGGGCTTGGCTATTGCAACATCCGTCCTTTGGCTGAATGGCGACCGCCTTGCTTTCTATGTGCGCCAGAAGGGTGATCTGGTTCGCCTCGAAGACAGCGGGTCAAGTCTGTTTGATCTCGAAACCAGCGGTGTAGATACATCAACCCCGGCGCGAATGGAACTTATCCAGGCGCTGTGCATGGAATACGGCGTGCTGCTGGATATAGACGAGGCCCAGTTCCAAACGGACTGGCTTCCCGCTGATAGCGTCGGGGTCGCGGCGATCCGCTTCCTGTCCTTCCTGACCCGCCTCCAAGACTTAACCTTCACGACCAAGGAACGAACGGCGAAGACCTTTCGCGATGATCTGATTTCAGCGCTGAAGAAAGAGTTTGGCGACGAGGCGACCATAACGACAGGGGAAGCGCCCATCCCCGCCCTCGCCTACTACACCGTCGATATAGTGATAAAGCATCGCGACGGTAGGACAGCCGCCATTTTCCCCGGCATCGGCGAGCAGAAGGCGCTTGAGGCGATACTTTTCGCCAAAGAAATCGAGCTGAAGAAGATCAGCGGGATCGTGCCATTCCTAATCATCGAGGAAGCCGGCTCGAAAATCTCAAAGCAGACGAAGGCCAAGGCATTGAACAGCGAGCTTGCAATGGCCGCGTGGGATGGTGGCGAGCGCGACGTTCTGGACAAGGTTCGTAGGCGACTTGAACCGTTGGCAGCCTAAGCTACCCTTCTAACCACCTCCTCCCCCAGCCCGCCCTAACCGGCGGGCTTTTTCGTGCGCTGCTGGCGAGGTCGAGCGTCAGATGAACGCTGGCGGGTAAGGTGGAGCCGAGCTTGTCAAGCTCGGGCAAATCGGCGATATACCGTATCGGGATGAACCGCTGATCAGATCGCAGCCCTACCGGGCCGAGCGGCTAGCACTCTCCCCTCGGCTGGACCTCATGACGTCGCCGGGAGTGCGTCAGCTATTCATCATCGCCACCGCCTCGCTTTTCCTTCTCGCGTGCCAATCTTTCCTCCTCGCGCGCGATCTTCGATCCCTCTACAAAACGCTTCAGTTTGGTATCATCACCCTCGGCGGCCTCGTTCAGGGTGCGCTCGAATATGTCGAGCGTCCTAGCATACAGATCACATGCAGCACTGAGCTTGGAAGACTGTTCCTGCAATATGGCAACAAGTCTCTCCAACTCTGCGATTTGTTGGTCCTTGCGCGCCAAGGCCTCAGCGGCGCCATCTGGCGCGGCGAGCGCGCGTTGCAGTTCGTTGACGGCGTCGGTCAAGTAGCGCTTCGTGTCAGCCAGCTCTTGCTCAAGGCGCACTCGTTCCATCGAGCAGTATTGCAACTGCTGCGCCATTCGGAGGAGACCTGGATGCTCTTCTAGCCGAGCGACAATCTCGGCATTCATCGAGCGCCCGCTGGCTTCAGCATCTGCTTTCAAAGCTTCACGCATGCCGTCCGGCAAACGGACCATGAACTGTTCCGAGCCTCTCCCGGGCTTCTTCGTCATCTGCGTTTCCCCAAAAAAAGATAGCACTGTGCTATCGCCCCATTGACGTCAATCATAGCACAATGGTACTGGTATCACCGTGCTACTAACAAGAGGTAAACGGAGCATGACGAAATTCAGCACGACACTGCGGCTTCCCGCCGACGCCAAAGCCTTCATTGAGGCTCAAGCGCAGGAGAATGCCAGTTCGCAAAACAGTGAGATTGTCCGCGCCATTCGCGCGGCCATGAAAGCAAAAGGCCCGGCAGAGGTTGCAGCCTCTCCGAGCCATGTCACCCACCAACTACCGGCTTAATGGAGTTTGATCAGATGACTACCGAACATAGCATTACCACGTCCAAAGGCGCAAGCAGACCCGAATGCAACACCAGTGTGCTCGATGCCGAGGATGCCATCTTCGAGGCCAAGAACTTGGTTCAATGCCTCTTTCTGGCCGTCCATCAACTGCCAAAGGAGAACATGAACCCTCTGGCCACGACGCTCAACTTTGTCTCGATAAGGTTGGATGACGCACTCACTTGTCTTAGCGCGCATGGCGGTAAGGCAGAAGGCGGCTCAGCATGAGCGCCGCCGCAAGACAGACGGACATTGTCCGCGACATCTGCCGAATCGAAACGCTGATGCTGGTCTGCGCACTCGCGCTGGAAGGCAGTCGAGAGCTGACGGAAGGCCCCCGCGACTTGGCGCAGGACCAAATCCGTTCAGTTCTGGAGTACGGCGCCGAGCTGCTCGGCAACGTTGCTGTCGACGCTGAGCGCGCCCTTCCCAAGAAAGGTCTTGGAGCATGAACATCCCCGCTATCACCCCGAGCGTCATCACCAAGTCGTATCAATTGCTCGAACTCTTGGCCGTCCTGGAGCACGCCAGCGCCAATATCGAGCATGCCGGTGGCGGCGAAAACGACGCTGCCAATATGGGCCGCAGCATTGGTTCCACCCTTGGCCTTGCCTTGGAGCTGGCCTCCGATCTGCACGACGTCCTTGAGAAAAATGCTGCCCGGAGTGAAGCATGATCCAGCGCCCACGCCTCCGTCGCAAAGACGTCCCGGCCTATCTGGCGGAGAAGCACGGCATCGATATCGCCGTCTCCACACTCAATAAAATGGCAACCGTCGGCGGGGGGCCGACCATGCAGTATTCCGGCCGCATTCCCCTTTACCACGTCGACGACCTCGAGGCCTGGGCAGCAGCCCGGCTTTCGAAGCCTGTCCGGTCGACATCGGAGAGAGCAGCAGCATGATGAAAGAGCCCAGTGAGCAAGCCCAGCTCGAAGCTTTCGAGGCATACCGCACTGCATTCGAGCACATGCTGTCCGACAGGACGTTCGAGAACGCCATGACTGCCAAGCGTGCCTATTGGCGGTTCATCAGTCTCGTCGACGTTCAATGTGCCGGTGCCAATGTGCTGGCTTTCCGCCCCGCTCGAAACGAAGGAGGCGCTGCCTGATGGCCGGCGGCACATTCGCGGTATCACGCGGCCTCTTCGATCACCCCTTCTTCGCGGATGAGGCCTTCACCGAGCGAGAAGCTTGGGTGTGGTTGCTTGCCGAGGCGGCATGGAAGCCGAGAAGAGTTCGAGGACGATACGGACAGATCGAACTAGAGCGAGGTCAGCTGGCTCATGCGACCCGCTTCATTGCCGTGAAATGGAAATGGTCGGAAGCGCGAGTGAGACGGTTTCTCGCGCGGTTGAAAAGTGACGCAATGATTGACGCAGTGGCCGACGCGCAGACGACGCGCATAACCATATGTAATTACGACGAATATCAGAAAATGAATCGTGTCGTCGACGCAGACAACGACGCGCGTAATGACGCACAGACGACGCTCGCTCGACGCTCGAACGACGCGCGCTCGACGCTCGCTCGACGCAAAGAAGAAAAAGGGGAAAACATAGAAGGAAAAGAAACACCTATCGGTGTTTCCAAAAATCGGGGCCTTCGCCTTCCATCCGACTGGGCCTTGCCGAAGGACTTGGCTGATTGGGCACTTGCCGAAGGTCTGTCCGAATTCGAGGTCAGGCGGGAAGCGGACAAGTTCCGGGATTATTGGCACAACGTCCCCGGCAAGGGCGGCATCAAGCTCGACTGGAGCCTGACCTGGAAGAACTGGGTTCGCAAGGCGGTCGAGGGTCGTAAGCGCACTGCTGCCCCCGGGATCCGAGATGCAAGCGGCAACCTCACCAACAAGTTTCTGTTTGCGAGGGGCTGACGATGGCGGACGTTCGCGCAGCCCTTTCCGAGCACGGCATTCGCCTCCGGGACGACAAGACCGGAAGCCACAAGACGACATGTCCGAACTGCTCCAGCACTCGGCGCAAGAAAGCTGACCCCTGCCTGTCTGTCACGGTCGAGGCCGATGGTCGTGCAGTTTGGAACTGCCACCATTGCGGCTGGAGCGGCGCCACAGGTGGCGAAGGCTACAGGCCGGCAGTCGAGCGTCGGACTTACCGCAAACCCGAGCGCGTGCAGCAGCCGCAGAGACCGGACACGCTGGTCGCCTGGTTCGAGAAGCGCGGGATTTCGGCGGCCACTGTCGAGAGGTTCGGGGTCTACAAAACCCGGCAGTGGTTCCCTCAGACGGAACGCGAGGAAGATTGCATCGCCTTCCCCTACGAGTGGGCCGGGCAGTTGCGAAACGTGAAGTACCGCACCGCCGAGAAGCACTTCCGGCAGGAAAAGGACCCGGAGCCGACCTTCTTCAATGCAGACAGGATTGAAGAAGGCGAGGATTTGATCGTCTGCGAAGGCGAGGTCGACGTGATGTCATTCGCCGACGCTGGATTCGAACACGTGGTTTCGCTGCCCAATGGGGCGCCGTCTGGCCCTGAGACCAGCGACAAGCGCTATGAGCCGTTCGGGACGCACTGGGAGGCAATCTCCAAGGTCAGGCGTGTGCTGATCGCCACCGACATGGATGAGCCGGGCGAGCTACTGGCCCAAGAGATAGCCAAGCGCGTTGGCCGTGATCGCTGCTTCCGGGTGCGCATGCCGACACTCGGCGATGTCCAGTGCAAAGACGCCAACGAATGCCTGAGCAGCCATGGCGCGGACGTTCTGCGCGAGTGCATCGCGAATGCCGAGCCGTGGCCGATTGACGGTCTGCACGACGTCGAAGCGTTCTCGCTGAGCGTCATGGATCTCTATGACGGCAAAGGTCCCCAGCCGTTGACCACCGGGTTTTACGAACTCGACAAGGCCTTCAAATACATTCCAGGGCAATTCATTGCCGTTACCGGCGTTCCGAACCACGGCAAGTCGCGCGTCATCGACCAGATCGCAGTGCAGACCGCCCGGCTGCGAAACGAGAAATGGGCCATGTTCTCGCCAGAAACCGGCGAGGCAAACCACATCGCCGACCTATGCGAAATCTGGGCCGGCGGACCCTTTCATGACGGGCCGACGCCGAGGCTGACAAAGCAGGATGTGTTGGACGCCATGACGTGGCTCAACGAGCGCATCTATCTGCTTGGTGCTGTAGAGCATACCCCCTCCATAGACTGGCTTTTGGAGCGGGCGCGAGCCGCGGTGATCCGCTATGGCGTCAAGAACGTCGTCTTCGATCCCTACAACGAGATCGAAGCATCGCGGCCGGAAAAACTGACGGAGACAGAATTCGTTTCGCAGTTGATCTCGAAGTGCAAGCGTTTTGCCAAGCACCATGAGTGCACGGTCTGGATGGTCATTCACCCGACCAAACTGAAACCCGGCGAAGACGGGAAAGACCCGGTCCCCAGCCTGTACGACCTGGCCGGCAGTGCGCACTGGCGTAACAAGGCCGATGCGGGTTTGGTCGTGTATCGGGACTACGAGAACGAAACCACCTTCGTCATCTCCAAAAAGATCAGGCGCCAGCCGATTTGCGGTCGGCCAGGCTCTGTCAAGTTCGAGTTCATCGGCGCCGACCGACGCTTCCGTGACTATCCCGACAGCTACGCCACGCTTGGCAGTAAGGACGGAGCATGAAACCTGAGGCCCACTACATTATGCCTGACGAGTTGGGCGGTCTGCGCGACTGGCTCGCCAAGCAAGGCGTTGATGTCGACCACCTCAAGACCGAGCGCCAGGCGCTCTATCTCGGGACGGTGCTCGGTCGGCGAAAGGTGCGGATGCCTAAACGGGGCCGCCCATGCTTCCCAGCCTTGCTGCATCTTCAGTCACTTCTCAGCCTTCGCGGATATCGTCCGAAGGATTGGGACAAATACCAGCAGAACAAGCTTGGGACCTTCGGCCCTGCCTCTGAAGGCCGCCGCATAGATCCCGCCGAATATCTGTCGACGAAGGAAGCCAAATGAAGCAAGCCACCGACACGGTACGCTGGTACGTCGTCCGCGCGCGACCGTCACTGGAACTCAAGGCAGCAGAGGAAATCGCCGGTTTTGGCCAGGTGGTCTACGTGCCGCGGTTCCGCAAGGAATACAAACACGCCCGGCACAAGCGCTGGTCGGTCAAGTATTTCTCGCTGCTGACCGGCTACCTGTTCGTGCTGGCGTCGGATCACTGGCCGCGCGTGCTGGACTGCGAGAGCGTCGATTGTGTCTTGCGCTCCAACAACGGCGAGCCGGTGCCTATCCCTGATGCAACAGTGCAGGCGATCCGGGCGAAGCAGGAAACCGGTGAGTACGACGAGATGCGGGTACATGGGCGGATGGAAGCCGGTTCCTCGGTCAAGGTGATCAGCGGCGCGCTTGCCGGCCTGCATGGGCCTGTCTCTGCCTCAACCGACGAACACGTCATCATGATGCTGCAGATGTTCGGTCGGGAAGTGGCCGTGAAGGCCCCTCTTGTAATCCTTGGGCAGGCAGGTTAATTTCGGGGCCGTAATGATTTGGCGATTTGCTCGTCTGTGCGGGGCCTGAGAGTCACACGCCGGAGCAATGCGGGGCAGATCGCCACCCCGGCCACAGGGGAAATGCGCCCTCTTTACAGTCGCCAAGAAAATCGGAACAAAGCAAGCAGCGTGGGTGTTGTTCCGGGGCGGCATATGTCGCCGCTCTAGGAGGCAAAGATGCCGAAAATCATCCCCACCAACAAGGCCCGACAAGGCAATCGAGGATGGCAGGTTTTGCTGGTCCTTGTAGGAGCGCTGATCCTTGCCGCAATAGTCTGGGGTGGTGTCGAGCTATACGGCGAAAGTATCGACCAGAACGCTAGCCAGCAAGGCGAACTGGCCGACTAGCCTAAGCCGCATGCAGCGTCGGGATGTTGCTGACGTCAACCTCACGCTCGACGTGCCAAGCATCGTAAGCGGCCTGCATCCTGAGCCAGACGCCGGCACCATCGCCGAACATCTTGCCGAGGCGAGCAGCTACAGCCGGGGACACCGGCTTCTTCTCGCGGATAATGTCATAGAGCTGCTGGCGGGAGATTCCGAGCAGTTCCGCAATCTCCACCTTCGTCTTCCCGGTTGCCGGGATGATGTCTTCCAGCAGAGCCCCAGGGTGGGAGGGGCAACGCTCGGTCGGCCTCGTCGGCGCGTGTACGCTCATCGCGGACTTCTCCAATCTACCTGCCGCCTCAATGGTATTGCTCGAAATCGACGCGGGCGGCGTCTGTGCCGTCGAATTCGAATGTGATGCACCACGGGCCGTTCACATGGACGGTGTAGCGCGTCGGGTTGAAGCCTTTCAGCGAGTGGAAGTCAAAACCCGGCAGGTTCATGTCTTCCGGCTTCTCGGCCACGTCCAGACGGTCAAGCCGAACCAGAATGCGCTTCTGCATCTTGGCGTCAATCTTTGACGTCTTCCCGGTTTGGAAGAGGTCTGCCAACGCCTTGTTTTTGAACGACTTGATCATGGGTATATGTAAGCCAATCGCTTACACCATGTCAAGCGTCTGTAAGCGAAAAACTTACACGTTTTCCATTTTCTTTTGTCGAGGTTCGCACCATGTCGAGTAATCACGTGGTCAAGCTCGTCCCTAAGTCGCAAGAGCACCGGGACGGCGTGGTCAAAACTCTCAAGAACATGCTGGAGATTGCCGAGCGCGGCGACCTGCTCGGCATTGCCATTGCAGCCGTCGACAATGAAGGCTGCACCCAGTCGGCCTTCGAACCCGGCATCAGCATTGCAACCCTGATCGGCGCCAACGAACGCCTCAAGCACCGCCTGCTGGAATACAGGGACGGCGATGTCTGACCGCTTCAATGCTTGGTCGATTGCGGTCTGCGCCCCTTAGCAAGCTCGTCAGCATAGGACGCTGCCGCCTCTCCACTCTCGAACCGCCGCGCCTCAACCTTGCCGTCCGGCAGAAAGGTTACGGCGAGATACGGCAGACCGGGGAACGGTGGCGGGTAAACCGCATAGCCGACGATTGGCTTCGTCTCGCTCATCTCTGAATTCCCTTCCTTCTGCCTCAAGCCCACTGAGGTCTTGGAGGTTCCCAATTAATGGAGCGCGCTGAGCGAACCAATGTCTGAGCTTACTGTCAAACAAGAGGCATTCGCTCTCGCCTATGTCGAGACAGGCAATGCCTCGGAAGCCTATCGGCGCTCGTATGAGGTAGGGGCTGACACCAAGCCGGAATCGGTCTGGCAGGCCGCCTCTCGCGTCTTAGCCGACGTCAAGGTGTCGTCAAGGGTCAAGGAACTCCAGCAGGAAGCCCGCGACCTCGTCATGGTTTCGGTAGGCACACTGACGCAGGAGCTGGAAGAAGCCCGCGCGCACGCCATGAAAGACGAGAAGGGCGCATCTGCTGCGGTCTCTGCCATCATGGGCAAGGCCAAGCTGCATGGCATGCTCGTTGAGAAGGCGGAAGTAACCGGCAAGGATGGCGCGCCGCTCACTTCGACGGTGGATGACCTCTCCAAGAACGACATTGCCCGCCGCGTGGCCTTCCTCCTTGCGCAGGGGCTGAACAGTGCAGCTAAGTGAAGTCCTCGCCGCCCTCGATGCACTGCCAGCGGAAGCACGGCAGGAGGTGATTGACGAGGCGGTGAAGGCCTCGGTCGGCCGCTACATGATCCCGAACCCCGGCCCGCAAACAAACGCATGGTTCTCCGAAGCGGATGAAACCTTCTATGGCGGCTCTGCCGGTGGCGGCAAGACGACGCTGATTTGCGGCCTCGGCGTGGAAGAGTACCAGCCGGCGCTGATCCTTCGCAGGCAGGCGACCCAGCTCAAGGGCATTGAGGACGAACTAGCCCGGATGCTGGGCACGCGTGACGGCTACAACAGCCAGTCGCATGTCTGGCGTCTGCCGAGCGGCGGCAAGATCGAGCTGGGCGGCGTGCCGCATGAAGCTGACAAGGAAAAGTATCAGGGCCGCGCTCACCGCCTGAAGGCCTTCGACGAGATCACTCAGTTCACGGAAAGCCAGTATCGCTACATCATCGGCTGGCTTCGCGATGCGCAGGGCCGTCGCTGCCGTGTGGTCTGTACTGGCAACCCGCCAACGTCGGCTGAAGGCATGTGGGTCCTTCGGTATTGGGCACCATGGCTCGACAAGAGCCATCCGAACCCGGCAGCACCTGGCGAACTGCGGTGGTTCACGACGATTGACGGCGAGGACAGGGAAGTCGACGCGGACTATGTCGGGCCAAAGGGCGAACGGCCACGGTCTCGGACCTTCATCCGGTCGATGCTGGAAGACAATCCCGACCTGATGGCGACGGGGTACGCCTCGCAGCTCGAAAGCCTTCCTGACGAGATCCGCGAACGCCTCCGCTATGGCTCGTTCGAACCCGACGGCAAGGACGATCCCTGGCAGGTGATCCCGACCAAGTGGATACGGGAGGCGCAAGCGCGGTGGGTGGACATACCGCCTGAACTACCCATGACGGCAGTTGCCGCTGACGTCGCGCAGGGTGGACCGGACAAGACGCAAATCCAGAGCAGGCGCGATTGGTGGTATTCGCGCTTCACCAGCTATCCCGGCAGTGAGACACCGGACGGCCCGACCGTCGCCGGCCTGATCATCAAGGAAATGCGGGACAGGTGCCGGGTCGTGGTCGATGCCGGTGGCGGCTATGGCGGTGACACACTGACCCAGCTCGCCCATTCCGATGTCGACTGCTTCGGCTTCAAGGGTGGCAATCCCTCGGCCTCATCCACCCGTGAAGGCATGTACGGCTTCTACAATCTCAGAGCGCAAGCCGTCTGGCAGTTCCGCGAACAGCTCGACCCGGCCTACGGCTCGCGGATCGCCCTTCCTCCTGACCCAGAGCTTGAGGCTGATCTGGCCGCCTTCCGGTACGAAATCCGGGCTCGTGGTGGTGGTGAAGAGATCATCGTCCTGCCGAAAGAACTGATGCGCGAACAGCTTGGCCGCTCACCCGACAAGGGCGACACGACGATCATGCTGTCGGCATCGAGCATGGGCGGGCTGAAGCGCCCGAAGGCCGCGCAAGAGCGGCGAGAACAATCAAGGATGCGGCTTCAGTCCGTGACATCCAACAGTGCCTTGAAGGCCAAACTGCGAGGGAAACGCTGATGAGCGGACTTTTCGGAGGCAAGCAGAAATACCCGGAGCCGGAGCCGCCGGCCACGATGCCGGACCCTGAAGACCCGTTGGCGAAGCGCCAGCGCAGTCGGACGCGCTCCCTGGCTCCAGCCGCCAAAAGCAGCGCGGCCACTGACCGCCTTGCGCCTGTGCCTGGCACGATTGGGCGTGAGTTCTCGCGCGGAACCCTCGGGGCCAGCTGATGACCGATCAGGCAGGCCGCGACCTGATGGACATCGATACGCGCCTCTTCAATGCGAAGGGGTCGCTCGATAGCCTGTATCAGGAAATCGCCGAGTTCCTTTTCCCAGAGCGGGCCGACTTCACGACAGAAATCGTGCTGGGGCAGGAGTTCGCCTCGCACCTGACGGACGCCACGCCTGTCCTGATGCGGCGCGAGCTTGGAGACCAGATCGGGTCCATGGTGCGGCCCGACGGTCGCCAGTGGTTCAAGGCGGCGGCTTCAAACAAGCGCGTTGGCCGTGATCGCCATGCTGCTTCGTTCCTCGAATTCATGACGGACGTGAACAGCGCCATCCTGAATTCGAAGGACAGCGGATTTCGCCGCGGCGCGCAGCAGGTTGAACATGACTTCGCTACGTTCGGCATGGGCTGGCTTCAGGTCAGCTACAACCGGAACCGGGATAACCTGCTCTATCGCTGCCACCATCCGAAGCACATGGCCGGGCAGGAAGGCCCAGACGGCCAGGCGAACCATGTTCACCGCAAGTGCGACATGACGGCCCTCGCGATGGCTCACCACTTCGGCGAGACGAAGCTTCCCCAGTCGGTGAAGAACGCGCTGCGCGACAAGGACATCAAGACGACGTTCAAGGTCCGGCACATCTTCATTCCGCTGGAGCTGTACCAGCCCTATCGCAAGTTCCCGAAGGGCGCGAAGTGGGCTGACGTCTATGTCACAGAAGACGGCACGATCCTTCAGGAGCTTCCGGCCTTCACCTTCGACTATGTCGTGCCTCGCTGGCAGCTGCTCTCCGGCAAATTCTACGCGGTGTCTTCGGCGGCGACGATTGCACTGACCGAAAGCCGCATGCTCCAGCGCATGAAGATGACGATCATCGAGGCGGGCGAAAAGCAGGTTGACCCGCCGCTGGTCGCCGCGCAGGACGTCATTCAATCGCCCATCGACCTCAGTGCTAACGGCGTGACCTTCATTGATGCCGAGTATGACGAACGCCTCGGCGCTGCTCTCCGTGTGCTGGACCTGGGCAAGAATGTCGGCCTGGGTGTGGATCTCATCAATGACCAGCGCAACCAGCTGGGCGATGCGTTCTTCCTGAGCAAGCTCCAGCCGATTGCACAGGCCGACAAGACCATGACGGCCTATGAGGCTGCGCAGCGCGTGCAGGAGTGGATTCGGAATGCCATGCCGCTGTTCGGCCCTGTCGAGCATGAGTGGACTGGCGCTGTCCTCGATCTGACCACGGAAAAGGTCATGCGAGCCGGCGGTTATGGCCCGGTGGATCGGAACGGCATCCCAGAAGACATGCCGGACAGCCTGCTCGGGCAGAATATCCAGTACGAGTTCAACAACGCTCTGAAGGAAGCCCGCGACCGCCAGGTCTTGAACGCGTTTCAGGAAGGCGCGCAGGTCCTACAAGCAGGTACATCACTCGATCCGTCCCTTGCGGGTGAGGTCGATGTGCGAACGATGTTCCGCGATGCCTTTGCGGCGGTGCCCGGTGGCCGGGCCGACTGGCTGATCGACGCCGAAGAGGCCGCTGCGAACCGCCAGAGGATGCAGCAGGCCATGGCAGGCCAGCAGGAAATGCAGCAACTCGGCAATGGCGCTGCGGTAGCCACGCAAGTCGGCGATGCCGCTCAGTCGATCAGGGCGGCGCTCGGACAATGAGCCAGAAGCACTACCGCCCATGGCACCCTGTCATGGTTCGCCGTGACAATGAGATGCCCCGGAACGATCTGGAAATCCGCAAGGCCGATTGCGCAGCGCTTCAGGCGCTCGCTGCCGGGGTTGCGAATGAGGATCAGCAGAAGCGCGCCCTCGGGGCGATCCTCCACATTTGCAGCATCCATCAACCATCGTGGATGCCAGCAGAGCACGGTGGCGAGCGGGACAGTTCCTTCGCCGCCGGAAAGCAGCATGTCGGCTTCCAGATCAAGAAGCTGATCACCCATTCCCTTTCCATTTTGACAGGTGAAACCAATGACCGACCAGCCCACGACCGAAGCACCGGCAAACCAGCCGACGAACGTAACGCCGACCGCGCCAAACCCTAACCCTCCTGCCCCCACGGCACAGGCCCCGGCGCCTACCCAGACGCCGCCGGCACCAGCGCCGGCAGCTGCCCCTGCCGCCGATGCGGCTCTTCAGTCGTTCCGCGAGCAACTGGCCGGTGGTGACGCCGCCATGATGAAGCAGCTGGAGCGGTACAAGTCGGCTGACGATATTTCGAAGGCCTTCCGCGAGGGCTACAAGAACGCCAAGAACGGCGGCAAGCAGGTCGAGCTGACCGACAAGTCGACGCCGGAAGAGGTGAAGGCCTATCGCGAGGCGAACGGCATCCCCGAAGACGTCACGCAGTACCCGGGCGACTTCCGCCAGGGCTTCGAGGTCACGGACGCCGACAAGGCGATCCTCGCCGACTTCAAGGCCGCCATGCATGAGCGGAACGTGCCGCCGAAGGTCGCTGCGGCTGCGCTCGATTGGTATCAGGACTTCGCCGCCACTCAGGCTCAAGAACTGAACGCCCAGCTTGCGAAGGTTGCCGGCGAGACGCAGAACGCGCTGCGGACCGAGTGGGGCGGCGAGTACGACGGCCAGATCGGCGCGGCGCAGGAGTTGATGAAGGCGCACCTCGGCGAGGACGGTTTCGGCAGTATGATGGGCCTCCGCCTCATGGACGGCTCGCGGTTGCAGGACAATCTGCCGTTCGTGAAGATGATGGCGACCATCGGCGCCGATTACTACGGTGGCACTGCCATCCTCACGGGAGACATCGAGGCGACCGGCAAGACACTGGAAGCGCAACAGCAGGAGTTGCTGGCGCTCCGCGTCTCGGACCCCGAAAAGTACAAGAGTGACGCTGTGCAGAGCAAGCTGACGAAGATCTATGCCCAGCTCGAAAAGATAAACGCCCGGAAGTGATCCAGGCGTCAGACTGACCGCGGCATCCCGGTTCCCGGCCCCGCAAACCTCCCGAAAATACAAGCTGATGTGACGCCCCGCGCCGGGGCAAGTAGCGGCCCTGTGCTTTGGCACGGCATCCCGCGAAAGCTCAGGCACGGCACCCTGATCACGGCTGAAAGAACCCCTCCAATCATCAACGAAGGAATCTCGCGATGCCATATGCCATCACGAAAACCCAGTACCGGGATGAGTGGGTCGTCGCCTTTCAGCGCGGCGAAACCTACCTCAAGGACTGCGTCACCAAAGAACTTATGATCAGCGGTCTTACGGCCTCATTCGCCCTCCAGGGCGCTGCCGGTCGTATGACCAAGCGTGGCACGAACGGTCTCATCCCGTCTCGTAACCGTGGCGATAGCCAGCCGACTATCACGCTGGAAGAGAAGCACACGAAGGAAACCCGCCCGAATTTTGACGTGTTCACGGCTCCGGCGAACCTGCGTGAAGCGATGCAGAATGCAAGCTCGATGACTGCCTCGCGCGAAATCGACTTCACGATCATGGACGCCCTGGCGACCGCCACGAACTCCTATGCGAGTGGCGCAGCTCAGACACTGACCTATGGCAAGACCGTTGACGCCCTGACCGAGCTTTTCGAGCTCGACGTCATGGTCGGCAACGAAATCACTTGCCTGTGGACCCCGAAGGCATGGGCACGCCTGCTCACGTTCCAGGAGTTCAAATCGGCCGACTACATCGACGCAAAGCCGCTTGTCGGCCTGGCGCTCGACCGGCCGAAAGTCTGGCTCGGTGCGAAGCACATCATGCACAACGGTCTGCCGGGCAAGGGCACGGGTACGGCCTCCAACTTCATCTTCGCAAAGCCTGCCGTGGGTCATGCCATCGCGGGCGATGTGAAGGTCGATGCGGGCTACAACGGCGAGGACGATTACTCCTACGACCGTGCCACGATCTACGACGGCGCAACCATTTTGCAGCAGGCCGGCGTGATCAAGGTCGTCACCGACGACACCGCTGCATTCTCGTAAGGAGGCGGAAATGGCTTACGAAACGAACGGCTTCAAGCTCCTGACCGATGGTCTCTCCGGCACCAGCACCATGAAAACGTGGCTGCTGGATTCGGTCGATGCCATCGCGACGGTGAACACCAGCAACTATGTCAGCGACGGCTATGCCAAGGGTGCCCGACAGGGCGACATTGTCATCGTCCGCACGCGCACGACCACGCTCGCCGGCCCGGTGACTGCGGTTCATCACTGCTGGGTGATCGACGAGGCGACCGGGACCGGTGGTCTCGGCATCGACCTCACCGACGGCCTCGCCATCACGGCGACCGACACCGACTAAACGTCGAACAAGATGGGGAGGCTTTCGGGCCTCCCTTTTCCTTTTCCCTTTGAATGACGGTGAACCAAATGACCCAAGTCACGAAACTTGCGGGCCATCGCTTTGCGCAGGCCGACTATTCCATCGGACGCTATGCAGCGACGGTCCCCTCAGAGACCTCCCTTGAGGAAGTCACGCACCCGGAGTTCTTCGCCAATCACCTGTCAGTGTTCCGGCCCGGCATGGCGATTGATGTGCTGTCGGATGACTACAAGCTCGATTGCACGCTGCGCGTCCTGGCCATCACCAAGACCTCGGCAACGGTGCGCGTGATCCGGTTCTTCGACGAGGCGACCGCTCCACATGTCACTTCCACCGATGTCAGCCCGCCAGAGGTCAGCTTCGGCGGCCCGCATCACAAGTGGCGCTTCCTGCATGGCGGCAACGTGATCCAGACCGGTTTCGATACGAAGGAAGCCGCTGAGAAGGCGGCCGAAAAGTACATCGAACTGATGAAGGGCGAATAACCCCTATGGCGACAAAGCTGCAAATCTGGAAGCAAGCTCTGGTTCACCTGGAGAAGGCAACCATCGTCGAGCTGACCGACGATGTCGAGGCAGTCTATGTCTTCGGCAACGCCTGGGACGGTGCGGTCGAAGAGGCCTTCAACTCAGGCGACTGGAACTTTGCCAAGGCATCGGCAGCTTTGTCGGCCAATGGGGCGCTGACGCCGGCTGTCGGCTGGGCGTATGCCTTCGACTATCCCCCGACCTGGCTGCGCACGGTGGCTGTATCGAACAATCCGAATTTCACGACCTTCCACGACTATCTCGACGAGGGCGGGAACCTGCACGCCAACACGCCGACGCTGTACCTGCGCTTCATCAGCGACGTGAACGCAGCCGACGACAAGATTTCGACCTGGCCAACGATGTTCTGGCGCTATGTCGCGCTCAAGCTGGCCTTCGATACCTGCGGGAAGCTGACGTCCGGCGACACGCTCGAAGAAAAGCTTCGTGTGCGCATGGAAAAGGCCTTGCTGAAGGCCAAGGGCGTCGATGCCCGCAACGAGAACAACAAGGTTATCCAGCCAGGGAGTTGGCTTCGTGCTCGCCGCGGTGCCGGCGTCGGTGGCTTCCGCGACAATGGCGGGACGCTGGTGGGTGGCGAGATCACTTTCGGCGAAGGTGACGTCTGATGCCCCGCGTTTCGGCACCAGTCTACGCCGTGAACGGCGGCGAGGTCGGCGAGGAAGCCCTTTCCCGCCTCGATCTGGAGCGCATGCAGTTCGCCTCGGCGCTCAACTCCAATATCCTGCCCCGCGTCGTCGGCTCGATGACACTGCGGCCCGGACTGGAGCATATCGCTGACATCAACCTGGGCGACGTGCGACTGCTCGAATACTCCTTCGCCGGCTCGAACTCATCCATGCTCGTGCCGATCCTGTCGAACAACGAGATGCGGATCCTCAAGGACAATACCTTCGTGTCCCGCGTGGCTGTCGCCACCTCCATCACGAACGGTGATTTCAATTCCTTCGCCGGATGGACTGATGCCAGCGCTGTCGGCGCCTCGGCGAATGTGTCGGGCGGCAATCTCGTGCTGACTGGCACCACGCAGGGCCGCGCTGCCGCTCGGCAAACGCTGTCGGTGGCTGTCGGCGACCGAGGGAAGGAGCACGGCCTTCGCATCGAGGTCGTTCGCGGGCCGGTCTGGGTACATATCGGTTCGTCTGCCGGCGCAAGCGACGTCCTCCCGCTGTCGGTGCTGGATGATGGCGACCATTCCATCGCCTTCACGCCCACCACGGCGAACGTCTACATCGAGCTCTATACCGACAATGCGCGGCAGGCGCTCGTTTCCCGTTGCCAGATCGATGCTGCCGGCACACTGGTCCTCTCGACGCCGTGGGTGACAGCCGATCTGGCTGCACCTCGGCACAAGCAGAATATCGATGTGCTGTATCTGGCATCCCGCCAGTTCCAGCAGCGCGAAATCCAGCGCCGTGGCGACACCAGCTGGGGCGTCCAGCGTTACAAGGTCGATGACGGCCCCTTCGTGGCCTCCGACGGGACGGTGGCGCTCACGCCCTCGGTCTACACCGGAAACGGCACGCTCACGGCAAGCAGGCCGTTCTTCGAAGCAAGCATGCTCAATCGCCTTTTCCGGCTCTTCCAGTCCGGCCAGACCGTGCAGGAGAGTTTCACGGCTTCTCCGGCAAATGGCGCATCAATCCGTGTTTCCGGCGTCGGCGTCGCTCGCAGGTTCTCATTTCAGGTGGCAGGCACATGGGTAGGTTCCGTCCGGCTTGAGGTCGCCACCGACGATGGCAGCGGCAACCCGGGCGCGTGGAGCACGGTCAACTCCTACACGGCGAATGTGGGGCCTTCGAACTATACCGACACCGACGACAACGTCGTGAAGTTCTTCCGCTTCGTGGCTGTCACCTACACCAGCGGCACCATCGACACGACCCTGATCTATACCGGGGGCAGTCAGGTGGGTGTGGCGCGAATGACGGGCTACACCAGCGCCACGGTGGCGAGCGTCGAAGTGCTGAGCCGCTTCTACTCCCTCAGCCCGACATTCGAATGGGACTTCTCGACCTGGTCGGACTATGACGGCTGGCCGTGGGGCATCGAGGCTTTCGGCGGACGCCTGTATTGGGGCAAGGGCGACTTCGTGCATGGTTCCGTGCCAGACGCCTTCCACAGCTTCGACGACAATGTCGAGGGCGACAGCGCGCCGATCTACCGCTCGATTGGCGCCAGCACGGACAGGGGCATTCTCTGGCTGCTCGGCCTGCAACGCCTCATCGCAGGCACGGACAATTCGGAGATTTCGATCAAGGCGTCGAGCTTCGACGAACCGCTGACGGCGTCGAGCTGGTTCCCGGTCGATGGGTCGACGCAGGGCAGCTACGACTTACGCTCGGTCAAGTGCGACAAAGACGGCATCTTCGTTCAGAGCTCCGGTCTCAGCGTCTTTGCGCTGATCGCCGAGCAAGGGACGCTGGATTACAGCGCCATGGACCTGACGGAGATGCACGAGGAGATTTGCGAAGGATCTCCGATTGTCAGTGTCGCCGTCCAGCGCCAGCCCGATACCATCGTGTGGTTCATTCTTGAGAACGGGGAAGCGCGCGCGCTGACCTATCGGCCTTCGCAGAAGGTCGTCGCGTGGTCTCGTGTGGTCACGGATGGCCAGTTCAAGCAGGTAATCGCCTGCCGTGGCAAAGGGCAGGACAATGTCTACTTCGCCGTCGTCCGCAACGGGACGCAGCGCCTTGAGCGACTTGCCGACCTGAAGGACTGCCGCGGTGGGGCGACGAATTGCCTGGCCGACGGCTTCAAGCGCTTCACCACTACTGCCAGCCAGACGACGTTTGCCGTGCCTCATCTCAACGGCAAGGGCGTGACGGTCTGGGTCGATGGCGCTGCGCTCCACGATCAGGACAGCCTCTACATGGTTGCAGGGGGCAACGTGATCCTTCCCGCTCAGACCGCTGGCAAGTCGGTCGTGATCGGCCTGCCCTATGTCGGGCGCTGGAAGTCCACGAAGCTCGCCTACGGTGCCGCCAACGGCACGGCGCTGTTCAAGAAAAAGCGGGTGTCGCAGCTCGGCCTGTACCTCGTGAAGACGATGCTGGATGGCCTGCGCGCCGGCAAGGACTTCGACACGCTGCGCCGCTTGACTGTGACGAAGGGCGACAAGCCCATCGCTCCGAACACGCTATTCGGCACGTTCGACGCCGACATGATGTCCGTTTCCAGCGACTGGGACACTGACAGCCGCATCTGCCTGGAACATCGCTCGCCGTATCCGCTCACGGTCGGCTCGCTCGTGATGGACGTCCAGACGAATGGCTGACATTCGGCCGGCCGACGACATCGACTTCGCACGTTTCTACGGCGGCGTGCAGGTGACAGGCCAGTGGATCGGTCGCGCACTCTGGCGCCGTCGTCTCCTGGCTGGTTTCGGCTGTGTCATCGAGACAGCGGAAGGCGAGTGGATGGCCTTCCTTGAGGTGCCAGCCGAAGGGCGCAAGCCGCTTCTCTTCCGCCATATCCTTCAGGTGCTGGCCGAGGTGAAGAAACGCGGCGCACGCGTGATCAAGGCGACGTGCGACACGTCGATTCCGCGCGCCGAAGCCCTGATGCTGAAGCTGGGCTTCAAGCCAACAGACGAAATGTTAGATGGAAAGGTGGTCTGGCAATGGGTTTCCTAACACCTGTCCTGGGGGCAATCGGCACCATCGCCAGCATCGGCGGGACCATCATGTCCGTTGCCGGTGCGATGGAAGAAGGCCGTGAGCAGAAAGCCCGGTACCAGTACGAGCAGAAGGTCGCAGCGGCGCAGGCCGACGAGGCGACCGCAGCAAGCCAGCGAGACGCTATGGAGCGGTATCGCGAAGGCAAGCACCTGCTTTCGCAGCAGCAGGCGGCAATCGCCGGCTCAGGCGGCAATCTGACCGATCCTTCCGTCATAGACATCATGGGCGACACAACCGAGCGAGTGGCGCTCGCGGCCCAAACGGACATCTACAAGGGCGACCAGCAGGCGCGCGGCTACAACGACGCTGCCAAGGTGGCCGGGTACAATGCCAACAGCGCCATGCGAGCGGCGCGCATCAAGGCTGGCGGCATGCTCTTCTCCGGCATGTCGTCGATGTTCAGCCGGTTCGGCGAAAGCAACAAGAAGACGCAGACGGCTCCGTCCGTCTCTCTCCCCTATGGCTCTTACGGGTGAATAGCGCATGGTGAATATCCCTACAGCTCGTGACGTTGGCTACTCCAACCCGCGTTCGGGCCGCATAGCGAACTCCGGGCCGACGCCTATGGTCGGTGCTGCGATGGCGGACGCTGGCCGCTCCATCGTGCAGGCGAGCTACAGCCTTCTGGACCTGGCCGACCGCGAGAAGATCGACGTCGCGAATGACCGCTCTAACGCTGTCTCGACTGGCCTGACCAAGTTTCTGGCCGACGAAGAGCAGCGATTCCTGAAGGCGCGTGAAGGCAGTTCGGAGAGCGGCATAGGCTTCACGCGTCAGTACATGGAGGGATACCAGCAGCGCGCGGATGCCTTCGCCAAGGAGAACTTCGAAGGTCTGACCAAGGACGCGCAGACGGGGTACATCAACAACATCCTGTCGCGAGGTAACGCGCTCTACACCAAGGCCGACGCCTTCGAGAGCGAGACGAAGAGCAACTACTACGACCGCACGACCAACACGAACCTGGACACCTACCGAACCCAGATCCAGAACAACGCGGCGAACTTTGTCGAGCTGAAGGGTCAGGGGCTGCAAGCGATCAATTCGGCCAACATGCCGGAGCCATGGAAGGCCGAACGCCGCCAGAAGTGGGAAGCCGATGCGGCTGAAAGCAAGTGGCGCTGGAAGTTCCAGCAGGACCCACAGACGGCCATCCGCGACATCAAGGGCATCAAGGTCGATGCCGAGGGCCTGTCGGGCGCCATCCAGCAGACCGCGCAGCATCTCGGCATTGATCCGGTCGACCTCGCAACCGTCATGTCCTACGAGACGGGCGGCACGTTCGACCCATGGATCAAGGGTCCAACCACAAAATGGGGAACGCACCGCGGGCTGATCCAGTGGGGCGAACCACAGGCCGCGAAGTACGGCGTCACCAAGGATATGCCGATTGAGCAGCAGGTCGCAGCGGCGGGCCTGTATCTGCGCGATGCTGGTGTCATACCGGGCATGGGGCTGATCGACATCTATTCCGCCATCAATGCCGGCGCACCTGGGCGCTACGACCGGTCGGACCAAAAGGCAGGCGGTGCTCCAGGTACGGTCGCTGACAAGGTTATGTACCAGATGGAGGGCCACAAGAAGAAGGCTGCGGCGCTTCTTGGCGGCACCTACACGCCTGCCCCCGGCGATCCTGATCTCGATGCTATTCCTTACGACCGCCGCGAACGCCTGGCTGCATGGGGAGAGACCGAATACAGCCAGGAGGTGACGCGGCAGCGCGCCGCGACGAAGGACAATTACAGCCTCCTGATTGCGACCGAGCCCGACGCGGTGCGGGAAAGCGTCATCCTCGCCGATCCGGCGCTCGACAATGGCGACAAGGCGGCCCTCGTGAACTCGCTCCGCACCGCGCAGAAGGAAAGCGGCAGCGTCAACGCCATGATCGGTGCCATGGCAAACGGCAATGTGCCGGTGAACGCCTTCGACAACGAACAGACGAAGGTCGCCGACAAGACCTATGACAAGCTGCTTGGCTCGACCGATGACGCCGACCAGCAGAAGGCCATCACTTCCGACTTCGCCGAGCGCACCGGCTACATTCCCAAGAGCGTTCAGGCACAGGTCCGGCAGGGCGTGGCCTCAGCCGATCCGGCTCAGTTCGCGGCGGCAATGTCTCAGGCCGACACGCTCGAAAGGCTGGCCCCGGTGTCCTTCGGCGCGTTCGAAGGCGGGCCGGGTGCGCGCGACAAGCTGGCGATGTTCCGGCACATGGTCAACGACCTCGGCCTAAGCGGCGAGGATGCAGCAGCCCGCATCCTGCGCATGAACGATCCGATGGTGAAGGCTAATCGCCAGGTGCTCAAGCCTGAGGCGGACAAGTTCGCCAAGGATCTGACGCTCGCCGAGGTGACGGACGCCTTTGACCCCGGCATGTTCAACGCCGAGCCGGGCGCAGGCGTCATCCCTGAACACGCCAACGGCCTGCTGGCTGAATATCGCGAGATTGCCCAAGAGAAGTTCTACGAGACTGGCGGCGATGCCGGTGCCGCCAAGGCTGCGGCGCTTGCCGATCTCAAGACGCGGTGGAACATCAGCAACGTGTCGGGCTCGGCAAACCTCATGCGCCTGCCGCCTGAGCAGCACTACCCGGCAATTGACGGAAGCTTCGACTATCTGCGCGCCGACGCCATGGAAACGGCCAGCGGGTTCGCTGCCAAGCTCGACCGCAAAGTCGAGAATGTGGCGATCCTCGCCAGCGACAAGACCCGCGCCGACATCGAGGCAGGCCGGCGCCCGCGCTATCGGCTGTTCTACCAGTATCGAGACGGCGACCAACTCAAGGTTGGCGAGGTCTATGGCGCTCCGTGGGGCATCGATCCCGCATCGGTCAAGAAACGCAGCGACGAGGCCTCCGGCGCGGCCAGGGAGCGCTTCCTTGCCGAGCGTGGCCGGAACGACGCGGCAAACGACGCCGAGCGTTCTGGAGAGGCTGCGGCCGAACGGGCGCTGATCGAAACGCCCGGCCCCGACTGGATGAAGGCGCGGGCCGCTGAAGGCGCTCGTGAGCTTGGCCGATCCGAGGCTGACACCATCCGTCGCCAGACCGTCGACGAGAAGCCAGCCGCCCCGGCGCCGGGTCCTATGACTCTGCCCGACAGTCCGGGCATGGCGCGCAAGCGCACGATCAACAAGGCCGTGTGGGGTGATGATTGATGCCACAGATTGAATATCCCGGTGAACGCCCTGCACTGGGCGCGTTCGGCCCGCTCGATTACATGCAGGCCGATGAGCCGGGGCTTGACCCCGATACTATGTCGATCCTTGGCGCCGCATTCCGCCAGGACAACACAATCGGCTCGGCACTCAACAACAAGATGGCCGGCATTGACCGGGCAACCCGCGAAGATGGCTTTACTGGCGATGTGCTCTGGAATGAAATTCAGGGCTCGCGCTACGAGCCTCATTGGCAGCGCTTTGCCGACGTCTTCAACCGGCGTGCCTTCAATGCCCTGAAAGGCCAGATCGACATGGAGCAGGAAGACCGCCGCATTCTCGATGCAGGCGGGCTTACAGCGGTTGCCGCGCAGTTCGGCATGTCACTGGCCGACTGGCCCACCGTGCTGCCTGGCGGCGCTCTGGTGCGGGGTGCCACGACCGGCGCGACCATTGCTCGCTCTGCAATATCAACCGGCATCGCTGGCGCGCTCGGCGCTGGTGTGTCTGAGATAGCATTGCAGGCCACGCAGGAAACCCGCCCGCTAGCCGAAAGCGCACTGTCGTTGGGCGCTGGTGCCGTTCTCGGCGCGCTGCTCGGTTCCGGTGCCGGTGCGCTATTCTCGGCTGCTGAGCGCAAGGCCGCGTTCGCTACTGTCGACCGTGCCATGGCCGGCAGTGACGACAGCGGTGAGGCAATGGCCGAGTTCCGATCTGGCTTGGCTGAAGGTCAGAGCGCGGGCGCCGCTGCCGTGGAACGGCCTGTGCTGGAAGATTTCGACATTGCCAGTGGCGCCAAGGGTGTCGGCCTGGCTACGGCTCGGCTCAACCCGCTGCTGCGTGCCGCTCATAGCCCGTCTGCCGTGCATCGATCGATCATGGCCGACATGGCGGAAACCGGCTTCTATCTCGAAAAGAACGTGCGCGGCGAAGGCAATCTCGCCGTCGAAAGCGCTGTCAAATACTGGGACCGTGGCGCGCTGACCAAGGGCCTGACCGACATGCGCGGCATCTACGACGAAGCACGCAAGGCTCCCGACTTCAACATGACCCGGGAGGAATTCAGGACCGCTGTCAGCAAGGCCATGCGTCGGGGTGATGTCGGCGAAAACGACGCAGTGTCGAAGGCTGCGGTTTCCTGGCGCTCATCGCTGTTTGATCCCCTCAAGGAGCAGGCTATCGAGGCCGGGCTCCTGCCGCCCGACGTGAACGTCAAGACGGCGACGTCATACCTGACCCGTCTCTGGAACGCGCCGCGGCTCAATGCCGGCGAAGCCCGGTTCAAGGCCATCGTGAAGCCGTGGATCGACGAGCAGCTTTCGCACCTCGAATTCAAGGCTGACGAGATCAGGATCGGCAACCAGATCATCGACGCCGACAAGCAGCGCGAGTTGCTAACCAAGGCGACCGACCGTCTCGACAGCTTCGAAGAACGGCTGAATGAGCGTCGGGGTATCCGCGACCGCAAGAACACTTCCCTGGAAGGGCTGCGCAAGACGCGCCTCGGTGTGATGAAGACCCGCGCGCCGGCCGATCTGGTGAAGCGCCTTCGGAACATGGACGAAAGCGCCGTCATGGTCGACGCCGTGAAGGAGGTCCGCAAGGCCGAACGGTCTGCAGGTCGCAAGCAATCCTATGGCGAGCGCTTCCCGGTCCTGGCGCTGATCCGTAGCAAGGGCGGCGTTCGCGTTGGGTCGAAGCTCGACGGCGAATTGCGCACCATGGACGTCACGCCGAAGACGCATCCCGGCCTATTCAAGAAGGACGGCGGCATCGGTGATGTCGACAACTTCGTCCAGGCCGAAGACGCCATGTTTGCCCGCCTGCCAGGCGATGGCTCCGACTACGTGGACCCGCGCGCGATCATCGAGGCGATCCGAGATGAACTCGGCGGCGCACCGCTGCGCACGGCGGACGAAGAGGCTGCGGCCGAACTGCTCGACAATCTCGACAAGACGGCAGCGAAGTGGCTGGAAGACGTGGGCCTGTCGCCGAATGTATCGGTCAAGGAGGTTCGCGACTTCATCGACCGTGTCATGGGCGCCGAGGGCAACCTCGAAGGGCTGGACAGCCGGATTTCGCGGCTTGAACGCGAACTGGGCGAATTCGACGAAGCCAGCGACAAGATCATCAACGAGCGCGACATCTCGGCAATGGACGCCCGCACGCTCAGCGAAGGCCTGACTAATCTGGAACTCGAGCTTGATGCCGTGCGCGACCTCGCCAACGCCTCACCTCGTGTCAGCCTGGTCGTCGACTATGCCAGCACCAAGCGCGACCTGTTCAAGGCGAAGCTCTCCGAACGCTCCCTGCGCAAGCGTGTCGATGCGCTGAAGCGTATGGAGGCGGAAGGCCAGGCGAACGACAGCATCCTTGCCGAACTCGCTGCCAAGTCGGTGGATCTCGACCGCATGCAGGCCAGCATCGCCGGGCTCAAGGTAAAGGCCGACAAGCTCGAACCGATGGTGCCGACCGTCAAACAGGAGATCCCCGAATTTCTGTCCCCGGATGATAGGGCCGACTATGTGAAGGGGATCGTCGACGACATCTTCTCGCAACTCACCGGTCGCGCCAATCAGGGCATGCCGTCCTATGACATGACCATGTCGGCGCGCGGGCCGCTGAAGGAACGTACCTTCAACATTCCCGATCACCTCGTCGAAGACTTCCTTGAGCACGACATCGAGTTGATCGGGCGCCGCTATGCGCGGGTCATGGCGGCCGACGTCGAACTGACGCGCATGGACAAGCGCCTCGGCGGGCCCGGCAAGCCCACCCTGCAAGGCCAGTTGAGCCGGCTGGAAGAGGATTACCGCCTCCTGCGCGAACAGGTGCAGGCGTCCGATCTGGACGAGGCCGGCAAGACCAAGGCGCTCGACCGGCTTACCAAGCAGGAACGGAGCGACGTTGAAGACCTGGCCGGTGTCCGCGATCTGCTCCGCGGTCAGTATAAGCTCGACAGCCAGCACACGAACTTTGCCCGTGTCCTTCGCACTGCCGGGACGTTCAACTTCATCCGGCAACTCGGCGGCGTTCTGATCTCGTCGCTGACGGATGCCGTGCGCCCGGCGATGGTGCATGGCCTTGGCAGGTACATGGGCGAAGGCATCGCCCCGCTGATCACCAATCTCGATGCGATCAAGCTTTCGGTCGCCGATGCCAAGCTGATGGGAGCCGTGACCGAACGCACGTTGCAGTCGCGCATCGCGACGATGGCAGAGCTTGCCGACCCCTACGCGATGAACTCGCCCTTCGAGCGCCTAATCGACAACATGGGCGCCACGTTCTCACGCATGACGCTGCTGCCGTTCTGGAACGACATGCACAAGGCGGTTGCCTCTGTGCTGGTGCAGAACCGTATCATCAAGAACGTGAAGGCCGGCGACTATGCCAAGCTGGCGGATGATGAGCGCCGCTACATGGGCTTCCTCGGCATCGACGAGTTCATGGCCGAGCGGATCGCCAAGCAGTTCGACCAATTCGGCCAGGTCGAAGGCAACGTCCACATTCCGGGTATCGAACGTTGGAACGATGAGGGCGCGCGCCGCGCCTTTGCCGGCGGTCTCAACAAAGACGTCGACAGCGTCATCGTCACCAAGAGCGTGGCGGACGTGCCGCTGTTCGCCCACACCCCGCCCGGTCGCGCGCTGCTGCAATTCAAGAGTTTTGCCATTGCGTCCAACCAGCGCGTGTTGATGCGCGGTCTACAGGAAGGCCCCGGCTCGTTTGTCACAGGCGCGGTGGGTATGACGGCCCTGGGAATGCTGGCCTACTGGCTCAAGGCTGTGGAGTCCGGACGATTGAAAGATGGCACCTGGGTGCCTTCCGACAACTTGGGCATGTGGGTTGCTGAAGGCTTCGACCGCTCGGGCATTCTCTCCATAGGCATGGAAGTCAACAATGTCTTCGAGAAGATGGGAGGCCCTGGCTTCTATCAGTGGGCATCCGCCGGCGGGCGGCTGATCAATCCAGATGCGGACGGACGTCAACCAGCCTCCCGCTATGCGAACCGTGACGCCTTTGGTTCGCTTCTTGGCCCCTCTTTCCAACTTGGAACCGATGCCGCGCAGCTGCTCGGTATTCCTGCGCGGGGGCTATCGGGGGATCTCGATCTTGCGCCGGCGGACATCAATCGCATGTCGCAGATGGTGCCGTTTGCAACGCTGCCCTATTGGCGTTGGCTCATCGAGGGCGGCGGTTTCGTCGACGATTGGAGCGGCTTCAAGGGAGTGGAGCCGGCACTGAAAGACGCGGTCAACCAGTAGCCGGACTATTCGCAGCTATTCACGTTGAAGCTGTATCGAACGCAATTCGGATCTTCCCTGGTCGAGAGGCCGTTGGACTTACCTGGCTTCAACAGCCCTGTCGCAGCGCCAATCAGCAACATCATTATCACCGCCATGAACATGGCGACGAAGATGTAGCCCCACGGTGCCGCGCCGTTGATCCGGTACCAAGCAAGCTCAAGTTTCCCTGCGGGTTTGCCCACTGAAAGCCCATCCCAAACCGACCTGAACAGCTCGTCTCGGCGAGCCGCATTCCGTTGAGGATAAATCATGGCGACTGAATTTGACAACTCACTGCATTGGGGCTTCTTCCTCACCGGAACAACGCTTACCAGCGAGACCGGCAAATACGTCCGGGTGTCGGAACTGGTGCTGTCTGCGCTGCGGGCTGCCGGCGTCTTCAGCAACATGGTCGACGGCATCGTGGCGCCGGCCACCGACAAGCTCTGGCTCGACAAGAACTTCGATCCTGCCGTCCTGAAGGAGTGGGACGCTACCGGCGCTTCGTGGGTGCCGATGACCTATGGCCGGCTGTTCGGTCGCGCTGCGGTGGACAAACTCACCGTGACGGGTGGAACGGGCAACGCCGTCGTGGTTTCCCAGCCGGCAGGGTTCCAGGCAGATCGGCTCTACCTGATGACGCCAACGGCTGACAACAGCGGTGCGGCGACGATCAACGTCTCGGGCGTCGGCACCTATGCCGTGAAGTACGGGGACGGCGCCGACATCGGGCCGAACGAGTTCAAGACCGGGCGGCAGGCCGTGTTGTTCTTCACTGGCACACGGTTTGAGGCGGTCTTCCCCCTCGACGGGCTGTCGACTGCGGTCATTGCTGCGCAGGCGTCAGCCGACAGCGCCGCGGCCAGCGCATTGCTGAGCCAGAAGTACGCGGCAAATCCTGAGGACGTGGAGGTAACTCCGGGGCTCTTCTCGGCCTTCCACTGGTATCGCAAGTCCCTTGCCATCTGGACGAACCTGACCAACACCGTGGCTGGGTGGATACACGGGTCCGGCACTAAGGCCGTCCTGGTTGATGCTGACGAGTTCGGCATAGCGGACAGCGAGTGGTCATGGTCTCTGTCAAAGGTCTCTTGGGCGAACATCAAGGCGGGTATTGCGTCCGCCACAATGACGTTGACCAACAAGACGATCCAAGATGCCGCCTCGGTCAGCGTGAAGAGCACGTCCAATGGGCCCTTGATCTCTGCTGAGAGTACGGATGCAGGGAGCACGTCGGGGCCGCAATCTGAGTTGTATCGAAATTCCGCGTCTCCTGCCGCCAATGACTTCCTCGGTAAGATCATATTTTCAGGCAATCGGTCGGACGGCACCAAGGCGACGTACTCCGAGATCGGCTCTAGGGTCTCAGACCCAACGCTCGGCTCGGTGGACTCCCAGCTCTACATCCAGTCGTATGTGAACAACGCCCTTTCGGCCTTCTGGTTCGGAGCGGGCATGTGGCATGCGACTACCGGCGTAGACCCAGGTACGGGCAAGCTTAACATGCTGGAAGTGCAGCAGAGCGGCACGCCCATTCGCCCGCTTGTCAAGTCCGCGTCGATGAACTTGACAGGGTTGACCGCAGTCGACTTCACCAGCATCCCTTCTTGGGCGGTGCGTGTTACCATCGCGTTGCACGCCGTGCAGCCGTCTGGAACGGATAACATTCTTGTTCAGGTGGGTGATGCAGGGGGCGGGGTAAAAACTTCCGGTTACGCCAGCGCCTCTACGGTGGGTACGAGCCCGTCTACAAGCTCTGCGGGACATGTGGTCAGGAGCGCTGCGGCCTCAAAGTCTACCAACGGCACTATAACACTGGAACGGCTAAGCTCGACTAACGATTATTGGGTTAGCAGCCACGCTGTAGCGGATGGCACGGGCGGCAACAGCGCTGCGGGTGGTGGATCGGCAAATCTAGCCGCCACGCTTGATCGTGTTCGCTTTACTTTGACTGGCGCGAATACGTTCTCTGCCGGCACTGTCGGCATTTCTTGGGAGTAAGCACATGCGCCTTGAATTAGATGTCACGACTGGCAAGACTGTAGAGCTACCGGACCTCCCTCCGCCGCCCCCGCCGACCCCCGAGGAACTCCGGGAACTCATGCCCCCGTTGAACCCCGGACAAATCCGTCTGGCCCTCCTGTCCATCGGCATTACGGAGGACATGGTGGATGCCCAGTTGGCGGATGACCCAGCAGGCATGATCGAGTGGAAGTACCGTCCATCCTACCGCCGTCTCCACCCCCTCGTGGTCGGCCTTGCGGCCCCCGGCAAGTTCAACCTCCCGGACGAACAGGTGGACGCCTTGTGGGTGTGGGCGGCTGGTCTGTAATGTTACTCGGCAGCCACAACCCGCAGTGCGCTGGGCGAGCGCGTTGCCTCCACCGCCCCGGACACGTCAGTTTCATGAACGACAATCGGCTGGTTCGGCGTGCTGACGACGAGATAGCCATCGTTAAGACAATGGGTCACTTGAACTCGGAGCAGCACATAGTCGCCTGCACAGAAGGGGCCTTCGCTCATTGGCGCATCTCCGGCTGATCGCCCCGCGACACCCGACGACAGATAATCTGCAAAATCTCTACGAGATCACAAGCCACAAAATCATCGCCGACGCCGCGATGACGACTATCCAGTAGTACCAATCCTGCCAGCTCATAGGTGAGAGCGGTCGCATAGCGAGCCGCGCCTCCCGCGCGTGCGCCATTTTACTCCCAAAGACGAAGGAAATCCCATGGACCGTAGCAAGTTCTACGCGGCCTTGCGCGCGCGCTCGTCTGGCGTGTTCGGAACGTCGCTCACAAAGGGCCAGGTCGACGGCGCCGAGCGCATTCTCGACGAGGCGCAGCGCCGCGGCACGCCGTTGCGGCATCTCGCCTACATCCTGTCTACCGCCTACCACGAGACAGCCCACACCATGCAGCCGACCCGCGAGAAGGGCGGCGAAAAGTACCTCCGATCCAAGCGCTATTATCCGTGGGTGGGCGAGGGGCTGGTGCAAGTCACCTGGGAAGAAAACCACCGCAAATTCGGCGTCACGGCACCGGGCCAGATGATGACCTGGCCGATTGCCCTGCGCGCCATCTTCGACGGCATGACCAAGGGCATGTTCACCGGCAAGAAGCTGGATGACTACATCGTCGGCGAGAAATGCGACTACGTTGGCGCTCGCCGGATCGTCAATGGCACAGATCGCGCCGCGGATCTGGCCGGCTACGCCAAGACATTCGAAACAGCGCTTCGTGCTGCCGCCTACATCGCCCAGGCACCCCAGAAGCTCCAGATCCCCGAACTTAAGCCCACGCCAGCACCCGCACCTGAGCCCGCGCGCGGCTGGCTGTCCCGCGTCCTCGCCCGGCTCTTCTCGTAGAAGGAAATCGACATGACCCAGCAACAGAACTTCCTTGGCCCGCTGATCGCCGGCAAGGTCTTGGACAAAGTCATCGGCCGCGTGCTCGACAAGGTGGCGGTCAATCCGAAAATCTCGCTCGAACCGACCGATGTGCCGGCGGTGCGCGAGGTGGTCGCGGAGACGGTTCGGCGTGAACTCGAAGCGCGCGAACAGCACTCGACCAACAGCGAGCCAGCCTACCAGTCGCGTGTCGCGCAAGGCTCGGTGGCCTCGATCCTTGGTGCCCTGGCTCTCATTGCCGAGCTATGGACGAACGGCGTACCTGACGCCCCGACGCTCTATGTCGGCCCGCTGACGATCCTCGCGGGCGCTGTCTGGGCGCTCTACGGCCGCTTCATCGCCAAGAAGCCGCTCGGTGCATGATGGAGGCTGAGATGGACCTGAATGCAAAGCCCGCTGACCGTATGGCCGAGTTGCCGGTGAAGACGCGGGAGTTTCTTGCGCAGCTTCGAGAGGAAGACATCGACACTCTCAACGCCGGCCTGAGGCTGGTCGTCGCGACCATGACCGTCGGCCGCGCCGTCAAATGGCTGATCGTCGGTATCCTCGGCCTGTTCGCTGGCGTCGTGATGTTCGGCGAGTCTGTCATCAAGGTGTTGGCTTGGTTCAAGCCGCCGCCAGGCTGATCACTTTCCCGACGCCAGCAACATGAAAGCCCCGCTGCCGAAAGGTGGCGGGGCTCTAGTTGTTTTTGGGCTTCAGTGCTGATTTGCGCCTATGACGCGAGAAGAACTCGCATGTCAGCCTTCGCCGGCATTTTGCGCGTGGTCGCCGGCCTGATCGTTGTTTTCTTCGTCGGGGAGGGCGTCTCTCTGATCCCCTCCGCGATCTCCTTGCCCACCTTCAGCCATTTCGGCTGCTCTTTCGTCGGGGTCTTGGATGGGGTTTTCATCGTCATTTCCCTCTGCGTCCGCGTCAATCTTGAATGGCTCGCATGCCATCACGATACCCGGGGAAGCTTGCTGGTAGCTTACATGGCTTATAAGGCTTACGAAAGCGTATAGTTCCGCTGTCGGCTCCTCGATCCGTCGGAAGAGCTTCGATGCCTCGTCCTTATCTATAATGAAGTCGTGCGCTGGGTAATCCTCGACAAGTTGACGCACTGTATCCGGTTTAGGGTTGCCGGAAACGTTGGCCAGACGGTCGCCATACAGCTTGGCGATCCGCAGATCCCGATAATCACTACCAATTATGTCAGGATTTAGTTGGCCGAAAATTGGAGCCATGAGCTCTGCCGTCATCCTCCAGGAAATATCGGCTGCAAGCTTGAATGAAATCATCCCACGGGACGCTTTCTTGATCCCCAGCATATTCTTCGAAAACAGATCAAAGACTTCGTTAGAAAGGCTTTCGAACGCAGACCTTGTCAGGAGTCCGCTCTTCCGGTTTCCGATTTCGTCTCGATCCAGGAGTTGGACATCTAAGGGGCCAAGCTCAGAAAACACGTCCATCAAGATGCAGTGAGCCCCAAGGGCGATGATAGTACCTGCACTCTTGCAATAGCGAGGGGTGAAAATGGTGAAGCTGCCATAAGTCTGCTGTAGCAGGCGGGCTATCTGGTAGGCGCTATTCGCGAGGCCCCCAGTGGTTGTAAGAATCATCAGGCAGTGAGGCCGAGTAGAAGAATTCTTCTTCTGCGTGACCGCCTCCGTTAGCGCACTGAACCCGTCGTTGTCGATGGGAGCGCTATATACGAAAATGTCGCTATCGTATTTGTCTTCGACGGCAGCTAATGCCGTGTTGAATTGCTCTGCCCCCAATGTCCCCTCCGCCGGCGCCCGGAATCCACCCTATAGTTGATTTCCTGCTTATCAAGTGGGCAAATGTTCGACGCCGCTAACATACCTGCGCTTCTGCCAATCGTAGACCACGCCGGCCGGGCGCGCGAAGCGGCGCGATATCTCTTTGGTCCCTTCGTGCATGGCCTGCTGGCGCTTGGCCTTCCTGATCCGGGGCAGATCCTCGGTGTGCGTCTTCACCTGGGCGCAGTCGTAGTGCGCCGGGCCGCAGTTGGTGTTGACGTCCCTGCCGAGCAGCGCCAGCGCGCGCTTGTGCTCGACGATCCAGCGGTCA
Source organism: Aminobacter niigataensis (assembly GCF_946995915.1). GTDB lineage: Bacteria > Pseudomonadota > Alphaproteobacteria > Rhizobiales > Rhizobiaceae > Aminobacter > Aminobacter niigataensis. Next base: position 4,766,244 of record NZ_OX341517.1, on the reverse strand, counting down.
TTGTGGCGATGGATCAGACGCTCGCAGATGCAGCAGGGCGCCACGTTGTGGCCGGTGCAGTTTTCCGAAAAGATGTGCTGCCGGCGTTTTTCGGTCATTCGCTGACGTGGGGTGTTCGCAGTCATCACTCACAACCCCCATCGTCGGCGGTGAGTATTTGGTGAGTGAGCCTTGCGGCGAACGTCTCAAAAAGGCGGTAAGTCATTGATAACCTTGGTGCCGCTTAGGTGACTCGAACACCTGACCCCATCATTACGAATGATGTGCTCTACCAACTGAGCTAAAGCGGCTTCCAGGCTACGCGATCCCGGAGGCTCGCGCGACGTGAGTGCCTGATAACTTCATTGCGCGCCGATTTCAAGCGGCCTTTGAAGGGATTTGACAAGTGGCGAACGGACGCCGCCTGCCTTCATGCACGGACCCGAGCGCCGCGGCGGCGCAGGACGCCCGTCTCAGGCGCAGATGCGGGCCTTGGCGGCGGCGTATTCGCTGGCGAGGCGCGTGACGAGTTCGGCCGTGGGCACGACCTTGTCGACGGCGCCGATGCCCTGGCCGCAGCCCCAGATGTCCTTCCAGGCCTTGTATTTGTTGTCGCCTTCGAAATCCATGTGGGAGGGATCGGAGACGGCGAGGTTGTCGGGGTCCATGCCGGCGGCGCGCACCGAGCCCTTGAGGTAGTTGCCGTGGATGCCGGTGAACAGGTTGGAGTAGACGATGTCGGTGGCCTTGGATTCGACGATCATCTGCTTGTAGGCGTCATTGGCGCGGGCCTCTTCGGTGGCGATGAAGGGCGAGCCGATATAGGCGAGGTCAGCACCCATGGCCCGGGCGGCGAGCACGGCACCGCCATTGGCGATGGCGCCCGACAACAGCAGCGGCCCGTCGAACCACTGGCGGATTTCCTGGATCAGCGCAAACGGCGACAGCGTCCCGGCATGGCCGCCGGCGCCCGCTGCGACCGCGATCAGGCCGTCGGCGCCCATCTTGATCGCCTTGCGGGCATGGCGGTCGTGGATGATGTCGTGCAGCACGATGCCGCCATAGGAATGGACGGCCTGGTTGACCTCCTCGACCGCGCCAAGCGACGAGATGACGATCGGCACGCGGTATTTGACGCAGAGCCTGAGATCGTGCTCGAGGCGCTTGTTCGACTTGTGGACGATCTGGTTGACGGCGAAGGGGGCTGCCGGGCGGTCGGGGTTTGCCGCGTCGTGGGCAGCGAGATCCTCGGTGACCTGGGCCAGCCATTCGTCGAGCTGGGCCTCGGGCCGGGCGTTCAGCGCGGGGAACGAGCCGACGATGCCGGCCTTGCACTGCGCCAGCACCAGCGGCGGATGCGAGATGATGAACAGCGGCGCGCCGACGACCGGGACGCGGAGATTCTTCTTGAGGATTTCAGGCAGCGCCACGCGTGTCTCTCCCGGTTTTCGTTTTGACGTTTCCGTAAACGTAACTTCATATAGCAGATCGGGCGCTCCGGACAATGCACCGACTTCGACGGTTGCTGCACGCGTTTTGCCGGTCCGGAGGCACATTGCATCCAGTTTTGGCCGACAAAACGCTTTCCGTGCCGTTGATTGATGCCGCCTCTGTCGCTAACCATCTGGCAACACAGGCGCGTTGCGAGGAATATCGGTTGGATTCGATCGAAAAGGCGATCCGGAACGCTTTCGAAAAGGGCGATCCCGAGAACCGCGAATTTCGCGAAAAGGTTTATCGCGCGGCCTTCGCCGCGCTCGATCGTGCGCTCAAGACCAATCCTGCCATGACGGTCGAGGTGGCGATCAACCGCCGCAAGTCGCTGCAGGCCACGATCACCGAGATCGAATCGGAGTTCATGCCAGCTGCCCCGGCGGTTTCGGCCGGCGCAGCCCCGGCTCCGGAAGTGTCGCTCAACGGCAATGGCGCTGCGAAGGCGCCTTCCGTATCGATCGGCAGCCCTGCAACCGGCGTGACACCCGTCGTGCCCGACATCATGCCCGATGCCGCCTTGCCGGGCGGGCCGCCGGTCGAGATCACCGAAAAGCGCAGCAGGGCCGAAAGGCGCGCGGCCGATCGCGCCGCGCGGCGCGCCGAAAGGCAACGGCCGTTCGCGGCGATGTTCTTGGCAGTCACGCTGCTTGCCATGGGCGGCATAGGCGCCTGGTGGGCGGTGCAGACCGACCAGTTCAAATCGGCCGAAGAGATCGATACGTCGGTGCGCAATCCGCCCAAGACGCTCGAGAGCGAGGACTTTTCGCCGGACGGCGGACCGGCACGGCCGGGCGAGGCCGACCAGGCCCGCAACTGGATCACCGTGTTCACGCCGACCGATCCGACCGATGTCAGCGCGCCGAGCGGCACCTCGGCGGAAGTCGCCAAGGACGACACGGGCAGCTTCCTGCGCATCCGCTCGGGCAACACCGGCTCGGCCGTCAGCTTCGACGTCGGCCAGGGCGTGCTCGAACAGATCGCCGGCAAGCATGCCGTGTTCGACATCGTCGCCCGCGCCGAGGACGGCAAGGAAACGCAGATGGCCGTCGACTGCAATTTCGGCGAACTCGGCGATTGCGGCCGCAAGCGCTATATCGTCGGCTATCAGCGCGGCGAGTATCTGTTCGAGATGGACGTGCCCGACAAGGAGCCGGGCGCGGCCGGAACCATCGCCATCAACGCGGACCTCGCCAAGGAAGGCAAGGCGGTCGACATCTACGAGATCAGGGTCTCTGTGACCGAGTAGGTCGCCATCGAAGTCAGTCGAGCAGCGCCTGGAGCGTTTCGATGCGGTCGGCTTCGGCCGGCGGCTTGTCCCAGCGCAGGCGCGAGATTCTGGGAAAGCGCATGGCGACGCCCGACTTGTGGCGCGTCGAGCGGTTGAGCCCCTCGAAGGCGACTTCCAGCACCAGCCCGTTCGACTTGTCGGCGCGCACCGAGCGCACCGGGCCGAAGCGCTCGATGGTGTTGTCGCGGACGAACTTGTCGATTTGCCTGAGCTCCTCGTCGGTGAAGCCGAAATAGGCCTTGCCCACCGGCACCAGTTCCTCCCGGCCTTCCGCCCCCGACCAGACGCCGAATGTATAGTCGGAGTAGAAGCTCGAGCGCTTGCCGTGACCGCGCTGGGCATACATCAACACGGCGTCGACCGTGTGCGGATCGCGCTTCCACTTGAACCACGGACCCTTTGGGCGGCCGGCGAGGTAGGCCGAATCCAGGCGTTTCAGCATCACGCCTTCGATGATCGGGTGCGGCGGTGCGCTGCGCATGCCTTCGAGCTGCTGCCAGCTTTCGAAGGCGATGATCGGTGACAGGTCGAAGCGGTCGGGGTCCAGCGTGGCGATGAAGGTTTCGAGCCGCGCGCGGCGCTCGGTGAAGGCGAGACCGCGCAGGTCTTCGCCGTTCAGCTGGAGCAGGTCGTAGCAGCGCACGAAAGCAGGGTAGCGGTCTTGCATCTTGGCCGAGACGGTCTTGCGGTTGAGCCGCTGCTGCAGGTCGGAGAAGGTGCCGGTCGCCTCGCGGGGCACGCCGACGAGCAATTCGCCGTCGAGTGCCGCATCGAAATCCATCGACGCGACCACGTCGGGGAAGGCGCCGGAGACGTCGTCGCCGGTGCGCGAATAGAGCCGGCGGATGCCGCCCTCCGAAACTGCCTGGACGCGGATGCCATCCCATTTCCACTCGGCGGCGAAGTCGGCCGGATCGAGCTTTTCGAGATCGCCGTCACTGAGCGGGTTGGACAGCATCACCGGGCGGAATGGCGCCTTGGCAGCCTGTTCCGGCTTCGGTGCCTTGCCTTGCAGCCAGGCGAACAGTTCGGCATAGGGCGGTGTCAGCCCGTGCCACAACTCCTCGATCTCGGCGACGTCGACAGGTCCGAGGTCGGCCAGCGCCTGCTTGGCAAGCCGTGCCGAGACGCCGATGCGCAATCCGCCGGTGACCAGCTTGATGATGGCGAAGCGGGCGGATGTTTCCGCCTGGTCGAGCAGCCGGGCGAGCACGGCCGGCCCGTCGGAGCGGCTGGCCGATTGGAGGGCGGCGACGACATCGGCCAATGTTTGCGGCTTGGGTTTGGGGTCGTGCTCCTGGCTACCCCCACCCCTTACCCCTCCCCACAAGGGGGAGGGGGATTCTGAGGCGTCGACGTTCCCCTCCCCCTTGTGGGGAGGGGAAAGGGGTGGGGGTGTCACAGGCGATGCGTTGCGGCTCGGCTCTGGCCAGACCAGCGAGACTGTTTCGGCGAGGTCGCCGACATAGTCGTAGGAGTAGCCGAACAGCACGGGGTCCATGCGCTCAGAAACCAGCTGGCGCAGCATCGCCGGCTTGACCGAGGCGATGTCGAGCTCGCCGGTGAGTGCGGCGAGCGCTAGTCCGCGGTCGGGGTCTTCGACGGCGCGGAAATGGTCGGTGATAAGCTTCAGCTTGCCGTTGCGTGACGGCGTCAGGACAAGGCGGTCGAGCAGTTCGGCGAAGCGGTTCATGGGGCAGCCGACCTGGGTGGGGTGGGCTCTCTACGTTGCCCCCCTCTGTCCTGCCGGACATCTCCCCCACAAGGGGGGAGATCAGCTGTCGTCTCGGCTTTCGCCAACCGCCGCAGGACGAGCGCGGGCAGCGGAGCTGCCAATCTCCCCCCTTGTGGGGGAGATGTCCGGCAGGACAGAGGGGGGCGCTGTCCCGCAAGCCCGGCAGGCCAGAGGGAGGTGGGAAGGAATGCGATGTTCGAGGCCATCCTCAATCTCCCTCATCCTCGTAGCCGACGAGATGCAGCGGGCGCGCGGAAATCCCGTTGAGCTCGCACCAGCGCACCAGCGCTTCCTCGCGGCCGTGGGTGACCCAGACCTCGCCGGCGCCGGTTTCCTTGATCGTGTCGGTCAGCTCAATCCAGTCGGAATGGTCGGAGATGATCAGCGGCAGTTCGACGCCGCCCTGCTTGGCACGCTGGCGGATGCGCATCCAGCCGGAGGCGAAGCAAGCGAGCGGATCGGGAAAGCGCCGTGCCCAGCGGTCGGCGAAGGCCGACGACGGCGCAATGACGATGGCGCCGGCAAAGTCGCTTCTGTCGCCGTCCTCGACGGTCGCGGGCTGCAGCTCACCAAGGTCGACGCCCTGGTGCTGGTAATATTCGCTGAGCCTGGCGATGGCGCCGTGGATGTAGATCGGCTTGTCGTAGCCCTGGTCGCGCAACAGGCGCATGACGCGCTGCGCCTTGCCGAGCGCATAGGCGCCGACGAGATGCGCGCGCTCGGGAAACTGCTGCACCGACTTCAGCAGCTTGCCGATCTCGTGTGCGGCATCGGGATGGCGGAAGACCGGCAGCGCGAAGGTGGCCTCGGATATGAACACATCGCAAGGCACCACCTCGAAGGCGGCACAAGTAGGGTCGCTGGCGCGCTTGTAGTCGCCCGAGGCGGCGATGCGAAGGCCGTTGTGCTGGACCGATATCTGGGCCGAGCCCAGCACATGGCCGGCAGGGTGGAACGACACGGTGACGTCGCCGACTTTGATCTTGTCGCCCAGCGCCATCGCCTGGGTGCTGCCGGCAAAGCCCGGTCCGCAGCGGATCGCCATGATGTCGAGCGTCTCGCGCGTCGCCAGCACCTTGGCATGGCCGGGCCGGGCATGGTCGGAATGGCCGTGGGTGATGAGCGCGCGCTCGACCGGGCGCACCGGGTCGATGTAGAAATCGCCGGGCGGGCAATAGAGCCCTTCGGGGCGCGGATGGAGCAGGTCGCGGGCACGCATCTTTGCAAGATAGGCATTTGCCGCTTGCGTGGAAGGCCGCTTTGGCAGTAATGCGCGCCACTCTCCTCATTCTGGATACCGCGCTTGACGCCGTTGCAGCTCTCTTCCAACGACCTGCTTGCCGACCGGCGGGCGGACTATGCCGAAATGCTGTTCGCCTCGGGCGACCACGCTGCTGCCGCCGAACTGATGCTCGGCGCGCTCGAACTGGCGCCGAACTGGGCGATGGGCTGGTTCCGCGCGGGCGAAATGCACGAGGCTGCTGGGCAGGCGGAAGCCGCGGCCGCGGCCTGGCGCATGTCGCTGAAGCTCGAGCCGGCCGACCGGCCCGGTGCGACGCTCAAGCTGCAGCTGATCGGAGCCGCCCCCGCTGCGGACAGCCCGCCGAGCGCCTTTGTCGAGACCCTGTTCGACCAGTATGCCGACAAGTTTGACCACGCGCTGGTCGACACGCTGCACTACCGTGTACCGGAGTTGCTCAATGCGGCAGTTGCTGCGACCGGCCGGGCGCGGTTCGCCCATGCGGTCGATCTTGGCTGCGGCACCGGCCTGATGGGCGTGAAGCTGCGCCCGGTGGCAAGCAGGCTTGTCGGCTACGACATCTCGGCCGAGATGCTGCGCAAGGCGCGCGACAAGGGCGTCTATGACAGCCTCGTCAAGGCCGACCTGCAGGAACTCAGGCCGGAGGGCGAACAGGCCGACCTCGTCACGGCGGCGGACGTGTTCATGTATGTCGGCGCGCTCGACCGCATTTTTGCGACGGTGACCGAGATGCTGGCGCCAGCCGGGATCTTCGCCTTTTCGGTCGAGCGCTATGCCGGCGAGGGCGCCTTCGAGCTGCAGCCGTCGCGCCGTTACGCCCATTCGGAGGCCTATGTGCATGGGCTCATCGCGGCGGCCGGGCTGACGCTTGTATCGCTGGAGCGTGCCGTGATCCGCCAGGACCGCCGTGAGCCGGTCGAAGGGCTGATCGTAGTGACGGAGCGCGCGGCCTAACGGCTCTGCGGGCTGCCGAACATGCCGCGCGACCGCAGCGGCTTTTCGGCCGGTTTGGCGGCGATGCCCGCCTGCTTCTGCAACTGCTCCAACTGGGCTTGTAGCTCGCGAACGAGCTTTTCCAGCGTGGCGATGCGGTCTTCGTGCGAGGCGGTGTCGGTCATGGGGTGTTCGGCTAGATCCTGTGAGGCCAATCAATCCTGGGAATGCGCTCTGAGGCTGACCTCAGTGCAAAGGGCGCTTAGATCACATCCATAGCTGCATTCCAAACTGACGAGGGCAGCCTGCCCATTTTCGATGCGACGCAGTGCGTTTTGGATGTGAGCCGCAAATTCTGTGTGATACTTCCCTGCGGCATTTGCGTGTGGGGCTGGGAAAAGTTGCGCCAGCCGCGCTTTCACATCAGTCCAAATCGCTGGGCCACCTCGAACTATCTCGACATGCTGGATAACATTGCCTTCGCGGAAATCGTTCGCAAGAAAACCCTCGACCCCCCTGAGTTGAAGCTCAAAGGTCGTGCTATCGGCACGAGCGAGACCAAGCGTGACTGATCTCTCCGCGACGGCAACGCTTGTCAGCCGTCCGTCATGGAAGGTTGGAAAAGATGGCTCTGACATAAGCAGACTATGCAACGCCAGATCAAGAAAGCGCAATGGGACACAGTCGGCAACGCATTCCGGGTTTAGCCCTCCCCAGGCCGACGCACTACCCAATGATCCCTTTTTGTTCCAGATTTCGCTTGGCGTGGCACAATCCCCGCGCTAGGTCTGGCGCGTGACGAGCCAAGCGCGACTGGAACCGAAGACCGCAGGTGCCATGCTGCCGGAACCATTCGTGCGATGGTTCGCCGAGCGGGGCTGGTCGCCGCGCGCCCACCAGCTCGACCTGCTTGCCACCGCCCAGCAAGGCAATTCCGCCCTGCTGATCGCGCCCACTGGTGCCGGCAAGACACTGGCCGGCTTCCTGCCGGCGCTGACGGATCTCGCGATGCGGCCGAAGAAGCGGCCGGGCGAGCCGCAGCGCGGCGTGCACACGCTCTACATCTCCCCGCTCAAGGCGCTGGCCGTCGACATCGAGCGCAATCTCGGCAAGCCGGTCGATGAAATGAGCCTGCCGATTTCGATGGAGACGCGCACCGGCGACACGCCGCAGCATAAGCGCACCCGCCAGAAGCTGTCGCCGCCCGACATATTGCTGACCACGCCCGAGCAACTGGCACTGCTGATCGCCTCGCCAGATGCCGAGCGCTTCTTTTCCGACCTGCGCTACATCGTGCTCGACGAGCTGCACTCGCTGGTGACCTCCAAGCGCGGCCATCTTTTGTCGCTCGGGCTGGCGCGGCTGCGTGCTTTCGTGCCCGACCTTCAGGCGATCGGCCTGTCGGCGACGGTGGCCGAACCGGACGAGCTGCGCCGCTGGCTGGTGAGGCAGGGCACTTCACCCTCCCCCTTGTGGGGAGGGTCGCCCGAAGGGCGGGGTGGGGGTGACGGTCTCGCCTCTAACCCCACCCCGACGCTGCGCGTCGACCCTCCCCACAAGGGGGAGGGTACAAACACCATGGCCGAACTGATCACGGTATCAGGCGGCGCCAAGCCCGAGATATCAATCCTCGATTCGCAAGAGCGCGTGCCGTGGTCGGGCCATTCGGCGCGCTATGCCATCCCGGAGGTCTATGAGGCAATCCGCAAGCACCGGACGACGCTGCTGTTCGTCAACACGCGCAGCCAGGCCGAGCTGCTGTTCCAGGAGCTGTGGCGGGTCAACGACGACAATTTGCCGATCGCACTACATCACGGCTCGCTCGATGTCGGTCAGCGCCGCAAGGTCGAGAAGGCGATGGCCGACAACGTGCTGAGCGCCGTCGTCGCCACCTCGACGCTCGACCTCGGCATCGACTGGGGCGATGTCGATCTCGTCATCCATGTCGGCGCGCCCAAGGGCGCGAGCCGGCTGGCCCAGCGCATCGGCCGCGCCAATCACCGCATGGACGAGCCGAGCCGGGCGATCCTGGTGCCGGCCAACCGCTTCGAGGTGCTGGAGTGCCGGGCAGCACTGGAGGCCAACTATCTCGGCGCGCAGGACACCCCGCCGCTGATCGAGGGCGCGCTCGACGTGCTGGCCCAGCATGTGCTGGGTTGCGCCTGCGGTGCAGCCTTCGACGCGGACGAACTCTATGACGAGGTGAGGGGGGCCGCGCCCTATACCGGGCTCGACCGCGAAAGCTTCGACCGCGTCGTCGACTTCGTCGCCACCGGCGGCTACGCGCTGCGCAGCTACGAGCGCTATGCGCGCATCCGCAAGACCAAGGACGGCAAGTGGCGTGTGTCGCATCCGCGCATCGCCCAGCAATACAGGCTCAACGTCGGTACCATCATCGAGGCGCCGATGCTCAACGTCCGCTACACCCGCGCCAAGGGCAAGTCGGGGGCGGGCAGCGCCCAGTCGCTCGCCTTGCGCGGCGGGCCGGTGCTCGGCAAGATCGAGGAGTATTTCGTCGAGACGTTGTCGATTGGTGACATGTTCATCTTCGCCGGCAAGGTGCTGCGCTTCGAGGGCATCCGCGAAAACGAGTGCTACGTCTCGACGGGGGGCGGCGGCAACGTGCTGGTGCCGTCCTATGCCGGCGGCAAGTTTCCGCTCTCGACCTATCTCGCCGAGCAGGTGCGCGGCATGCTGGCCGACCCCGCGCGCTGGACGGCGCTGCCCGACCAGGTGTCGGACTGGCTGCGCATGCAGCAGATGAAGTCGATCCTGCCCAGGCGTGAGGACTTGCTGGTCGAGACCTTTCCGCGCGGCGAACGCTTCTACATGGTGGCCTATCCCTTCGAGGGCCGGCTGGCGCACCAAACGCTCGGCATGCTGTTGACGCGCCGGCTGGAGCGCATGGCCGCGCGACCGCTGGGTTTCGTCGCCACAGATTATTCGCTGGCGGTCTGGGCGCTGGGCGACCTCGGTCGCATGTTCAAGGCGAAGAACCCGTCGCTGGCGGAACTGTTCGATGAGGACATGCTCGGCGATGACCTTGAGGCCTGGCTCGCCGACAGCTGGCTGCTCAAGCGCACATTCCGCAATTGCGCGGTCATAGCGGGCCTTATCGAGAGGCGCTTTCCCGGGCAGGAAAAGAACGGCCGGCAGGTGACGGTTTCGGCCGACCTCATTTACGACGTCTTGCGCAGCCATGAGCCCGACCACATCCTGCTCAAGGCGACGCGTGCGGATGCCGCCAGCGGGCTGCTCGATGTCAGGAGACTGGCGGAGATGCTCTCGCGCATCCGCGGCCGAATCGTCCATAAGATGCTTGACCAGATTTCCCCGCTGGCGGTGCCCGTCATGCTGGAAATTGGCCGGGAACCGGTCAATGGCGAGGCCAACGACACGCTGCTGATGGAGGCAGCCGACCTGATCGAAGAGGCGATGGGAAGCGCATGAACATAGCCGCGCGCGAACTGACCAGGGCCGGCTGCGAGGCGATCGCGGTGGCCGGCATGCGCGCCGCCTGTGACCAGCGCGGGGTGCTGCACTTCCCCGAACTCGATCTGCTCGTCGTCTCCGACCTCCATCTGGAGAAGGGCTCGTCCCATGCCCGCCGCGGCCGTCTGATCCCGCCCTATGACACGGCGGCGACGCTGTCGCGCCTTGCCGAGGTGGTTGAGGACTACCAGCCGCGCATCATCGTCAGCCTCGGCGACAGCTTTCATGACGGCGAGGGCGCCGCGCGTTTGCCCGAGCCGTTTCGCGTGAGCCTGATGGCGATGATGGCGGGGCGGAACTGGTTCTGGATCGCGGGTAACCACGATCCCGATGCACCGGCGGATTTGCCGGGCGAGACGGTCGAGGAGCTGGCGGTCGGCGGGCTGGTGTTCCGCCACGAGCCGTCGAAGGGCCATGCCGAGGGCGAGATCGCAGGGCACCTGCATCCTTGCGCCAGGATCGTCCAGCGTGGCCGCTCGGTGCGGCGGCGCTGCTTTGCCAGCGACGGCGCGCGGCTGATCATGCCCGCCTTCGGCGCCTTCACCGGTTCGCTCAACGTGCTCGACCGGGCGTACAAGGGCATGTTCCGCGATGGTGCGCCGACGGCCTACATGATCGGCGCGAGCAGGGTGTATCCGATTGCCGGGTCGTTGCTGAGGCCGGGGTAGTCTCCGCTGAGAATTGGCTGATTGACGGCCCACATCAGTGACGGTGCAGGATCTTGCGTCTCCGGGGGGAGAGCGGTGCCTTCGGCCCCCTCAGTCCTTCCTGAAGATGATCCGTCCGAGCCAGCCGGTGAGCATGGCGAGCCCGATGGCAAAGAGGCCGTAGCCGAAGCCGTGGTCGGTGGCGAAACGGAAGATGGTCTGCTCGAAGCCCGACTTGACGATGGCGAGTTGGGCCGAGGTTTCCTTGATGAAGATGCCGTTGCGGAACAGGAAGGCGCGCGCCTTGTGGGTCCCGACCGGCACGTTGGGGGCGAGGTGCAGCGTGGCGCGGAACAGGCTCTGCGACAGGAACTGCACGCCGCCGATATTGTCCGAGTAGAGGCCGATCGCCTGCTTGCGATCGCGCAGCGCCTCGGTGAACTCCTGGATGGTCAGCGGGCTGTCGCGCTTGTCCTCGGGCTCCATGTAGATGTTGTTGGCGCCGAGCGACAGCTGGCGGTAGTTGTTGGGATCGGTGATGTCCTGCGGCTGGCGCGTGGTCGCCACCGAATAGGACACCGGCACGTTGACGAAGGTCTCGGAGCGGGTGTTGATCCACATGCCGAGCACGCGGTCCTTGCGGCGCACGACGACCGATCGGGCCGGGCCTTCGAGCACGACATAGACGTCGTAGCGGCCCTGGCGGTTGATCAGCGGATCGGCGTTCTCGAGCGCGCCGAAGATGGTCAGGTCTGCGCCCGAGAAGTCGGCGGTGATGGCGACGCGGTCGGTCGACAGCCCGATCTGGATGCTTTCGGGATGCGCCGCTTCCTGGCCCTGTGCCGGAAGTGCGGGAGCCAGCAACAGGGCCGCAAGAAGTGCCGCCGCCCGCATCACAGCAGCCCGCTCACGCCGGTCAGCGAATACAGGTTCTGCGGCTTGACGAACAGGTCGAAGCCGAGGCGCAGCGCAACCGCCAGCACCAGCAGCGCGAGCAGGGCACGCAGCTGTTCGCCGCGCAGCTTCTGGCCGGCCTTGGCGCCGTACTGGGCGCCCGCCACGCCGCCGATCATCAGCACCAGCGCCAGGATGATGTCGACGGTCTGGTTGGTGGTCGAATGCACCAGCGTGGTGAAGGCCGAAACGACGACGATCTGGAACAAGGAGGTGCCGACGACGACGTTTGTCGGCACCTTGAGCAGGTAGATCAGCGCCGGCACCATGATGAAGCCGCCGCCGACGCCCATGATGGCGGAGAGGAAGCCGATGCCGGCGCCGATGCCGAGCACCGGGATGACCGAGACGAACAGCTTCGAGGTGCGGAAGCGCATCTTGAAGGGCAGGCGGTGGATCCAGTTGTGCTGGCCCGACTTCTTCAGCGCCGGCGGCACGCCGCCCTTGGTCAGGCGAAGCGCGTTGACGCTTTCGATCAGCATCAGCCCGCCGACGGTGCCGAGGAAGACGACGTAGAGCAGCGAGATGAACAGGTCGAGCTGGCCGATGGCGCGCAGCAGCGCAAAGACGAAGGCGCCGGCTGCCGAGCCGGCGATACCGCCGATCAGCAGCACCGTGCCGAGCTTGAAGTCGAGCGTGCCGCGCTTGAGATGGGCGAGCGCGCCGGAGAAGGACGAGGCGATGACCTGGTTGGCGCCGGTGGCGACCGCGATCGCGGGCGGGATGTTGTAGAAGATCAGCAGCGGCGTGATCAGGAAGCCGCCGCCGACCCCGAACATGCCCGACAGGAAGCCGACCGCCGCGCCCATCGCCAGGAGCACGAACACATTGACCGACATTTCAGCTATCGGGAGATAAATGCCCACCCGTCAGTCTCTGCAAAATGAATTATTGCCGTCGCCCATCCCTGGGAGCCAGTTGGCTACCGGGTACTTGCGCCGACATTGCGGCGAAGTCAAACTTCGCCGTGCCCGAAATGAAAATATCTCAATCAGTTAACCCGCCGGTTAAGGCGGGCTGCTGATAGTGGAGACGGTGAATTATTTGCGCGCCAGCAGCGCTTCGACCAGGGGACCGTCGATCTCGCCGGTCGGCTTGAGGGCGTTGTCCTTCTGGAACGCGGCGATGGCGTCCTTGGTCTTCTGGCCCATCATGCCGTCAGGCTGGCCGGCTTCGTAGCCGTTCTTGTTGAGAATGGCCTGGACGTTGTGGATGGCCTTCTTCATGTCGACGGCCGCCGGCGCATCCTGCCATGCGGCCGGGATGTCGACGGCATTGGATGCCGGGTCGAGCGTCTTGGCCTGCCAGAGCGCGGTCGTCTCTTCGGCACGCTTGAGCTGCTCGGGGTTGAGCGCCTTGGCGATCTCGTCGCGCTTGGCAGCCGCATCCTTGTCGCCTCCCTTGGCGACGATGGCGAACCACTTGTAGGACTCCTCGAGGTTCTGCTTCATGCCAACGCCCTTGGCAGCGAGGATGCCGAGATTGAACTGGCTGTCCTTGACGCCGAGTTCGGCGGCACTGACGAACCAGCGCGTCGCAGAGTCGTTGTCGACGGTGCCGTCGGCCCCCATGGCAAACAGCACCGCCAGATTGTGCATGGCACTGGCGTTGCCCTGGGCCGCGGCGAGCTGGTACCAGGTCTTGGCCTTGGCGGCATCGCGGTCGACGCCGTTGCCCTTCTCATACAGGTTGCCGATGCGGTATTGCGCCGGTGCGAAGCCGAGCTCGGCGGCCTTCTCGTACCACTGGGCCGCAGCCTTCATGTCGGCATTGGTGCCGCGGGCATCGGCGTAACGCGAGCCGATCTCGAACAGCGCCTTGGCGTCGCTTGCATTGGCAGCTTCGCGCAGGGCAGTCGGACCGATGGCCTCTGGCATGAAGGCGGCAGGCGTGCTGGTCGGCTTGATCGTCTCGGTCACGGTCGGCTGCGCCGGAATGGACTGCGTGCTGTTGTGGTCGAGCGCGACCTGGGCCGGTGCGGCCGCTTCGATCGTCTCGGCGACCATGTCGGGTTCGGCGGCCGGTGCCTTGGCGACCTCGGGTTTGTCGACATTGCGAACCGGGGCTGCGGGGGCTTCGATGGCCTTGGCCGGCGCTGCGGCAGCGACCTTGACCGGCTGGGATGCCGAGGGTGCGACGGTGACGCTTGCCGTTTCTACCGGATCGTTGAGGAAGGCCTTGCCAAGCTGCATGCCGGCGAGCGCCAGCATCACCGCACCGACGGCCATCAGCACCGACTTGCGGCGCGACTTGATGAGATCGCCGATGCGCAGTGCGCGCACCGGGCCTTTGAGATCGGAGCTGCGCTTGAGCGCGTCGGCTTCGGCTGCCGCTGCCTGGGCGGCGCGGCGGGCGGCGGCGATGAAGTCGGACTTCGACGCATCGGTCTCGTTCGGCCGGGCCGTTTCGCCGCGCTCGTCGCGGACGCGGCGCATGATGGCGTTGAGGTCGGGGGCGCCGGAGCCGGGCTCCAGCGGACGGTTGGCGATCTTGGGGTCAAGCGGCGCGTCGAGCATGACGCCCGGGGCCGTGTCTTCGATGACCGGCTCGGCAGCCTCGGTTGCCGGCTGTTGCTGCTTGGTCTTCTTGGCGCTGAAGGCGCGGGCCAGGCCGCTGAACATCGAGGTCCTGGCGGGTGTTGCATCCTTCTTGTCGGCGCGCACGCCGTCGAGCGCTGCAACCGCTGCGGCAGCTTCCGCGGCGGCCTGGGCCGGGCTGCGGGTGATGCGTTCGTCATCGCCGGCGCGCTCGCCACGGCGGCCAAAGGTGGCGTTGGCTTCGGGCAGCGGTGCGGGTTCATCGGGGTCGAGCGACGGCGTCTCGCTGAGCGCAAGCTTGGCTTCCGCCTCGACGATCCTCGGCGACAGCAATTCGGCGACGGAAGCCGGCGGGATGTCGACGGCGGCCGGTTCGCCGGTTTCGATGGAGCCGAGCCGGTCGACGATCTTGAGCAGCGTGTCGTGGATCGCCTCGAAGGTCTTGCCGTTGCGCTCGTCGGAACGGCGGGTAAGCGCTTCGAGCGCCTTGAGGTCCTCAGCCAGACCGGTGACGGCAGCGGTGTCGGTGGTCGAGCCGGTGAAGGAGCGGACCGCATTCTCGGCCGCCTGGCGGGCAGCCTCGACAAGGGCGTGGTGGTTGCCGGCGATGGAGCGTTCGATCTCGTCGAGGCGTGGACGGACGTCCTCGAACTCGGGCAGCGGCGAGCCGGGGCGCGCCAGATGGTTCGTCAGTTCGCTGACCTGCGCCTCAAGACCGCGGATCAGTTGCGGGTCGATGCTCGACACCTGTGCCGCCGACATTTCGAGGCGGCCGGAAATGTCTTCGAGGCGGGCTTCGAGCCCGCGCATCGCCTGCTCGGTGGCAGGGTCCGGCCGGTTGGTTTCGAGACGCTGGGCGAATGCCGTAAAGCGGGCGTCGATGGCTTCCATGATGCCCGACTGATCGGCGACAGGTTGGGCCGCTTGCCGGTCGAGGCGATTGCCGAGATCTTGGAGGCGGTTTTCGAGTTCGCGGAACAGCGCATTGCCATGTTCGAAGGCATCGCCCTGGCGGCGCTCGAACACGTCGGCAAGTGCGTCGAAGCGCTGTTCGATGCCCTGGAAGATGAGGCCGGCGTCGGGTGCTGCGGGCGTGCGTTCGATCTTGTCTGCGATCAGCGAGATCTGTTGGCCGAGGCGCTCGACTGCCTGCTCGGGGATGTCGCTGCGGGCGGCGATGCCGTCGACGCGCTCGGACAGAAAATTGAGCCGGTCGATGATCTCTGCCGTCGGCTGGTCGGCGGTGATCTCCTCGATCTGGTGGGCAAGCGCGGCGATGCGCACCTCGATACGCTCGAACGGCGCGGGGTCGAAATGCGGTGTCTGGGCCGCGACCGTCGAGGCGACGATGGCGCGCGAGATCTCGTCGAGGCGCTCGTCGATGAGGCCGAACATCTCGTCGCTGTGGCTGTCGCGCTGGCGCACGAACTGGTCGACGGCGCCGGCCAGCGTGCGGACCTTCTCCTCGATGCTGCGCAGCGATAGCGATTCGGGCAGGTTGTTGACGGCGTCGTTGATCTGTTCGAGCCGGCCGGCCAATGCGGCAAGCGCCGGGTCTTCGGCGCGCTGATCCTGGCTGGCCGACATGCGGTCGGCGAAATCGGTCCAGCGGCGGTCGAAATCGTCCCAGCGCCGATCGACGGAAAGCACGGTTTCCTCGCGGGCAAGATCGCCGAGCGAGCGGCGGACCTGTTCCAGTTCGAGGCGCAGCGTGTTGACGCTTCTGTCGTCGCTGCGTTCGGCGAGCGAATGGATGGCGCCCGACAGGCGCTCCAGTTCGTGACCGAGCTCGACCGCTTCGGTGCCGGCTACGCCTGCCTGGCTGGCGCGGTCGATGTCCTTGCGCAGGAGGTCGAACTCTCGCTGCAGACCGGAGCTCATCTGGTGGCGCATCTCTTCGCGCAATGCGCGCAACTCGCCGGCGATCTTGCCGACGGCGGCGATGCCGTCCTCCTGGCCACGGACCCGGTCGATGTCGCGGACGATGGTGTGGTAGGGGCGTTCGTAGGGTGCGCTGCGGCCATATTCGCCGCGCGGCGTGTAGCCGGCCGCCGGGGCCTGGCGCATCTGGTCGCGGTAGGGTTCGGCACTTTCCTCGCGTGCGCGTTCAAGCCGCGCTTCGAGATTTTCGAGAGACCGGTTGAGCTGGTCGAGCGACGCGTGCGGGCGGCGCTGCCTGCCGTCGTTGAGGCTGTCGAGATAGGACCGCTTGCTGTTCATCGAAACGCCCGTTGGTAAGAGTGCTGGCTATGAACCAGTTGTCTCAAATCCTTGCCGGGATCGGGGTCGCGAAGGGCCGCGCGGGAATTGGCTTCCTGGGGCTATTCGCCGCCCTCCGAACCGTGAACAATTCGATACATGATGACCACGGGAGAACCGACATGCGCACATTTCCCCGAACGTGGTAAACAACCTCTTAACCAAGCTTAAGAATGTGCGACGTTGTGTTCCCGTCCTGGCGCCGAAAGCGGCCAGATTTCCCTTGCGTAGGGTAGGCCGCATCGTTATAGCATTTACGTAAACGTAAGACGTGTGCAGAACGCCGTCTTGAGTGCCTTTACATAGAAACCATGATCGGAAGCCCCGCCCCCTGCGGCTTCCATCAGAGCATGGCCGGCTCACCGCCGCCGCGCTCGCAATTGGGGATATCGGAAGCAGATGATGAAGCTTGTATCGGTCGCCGATGTAGCGGCCAATGAAAACAATCTTTCCGGCGAGGACTATGTCCGCATCGGCGAGATGGCGAAGAAGTACGGCGTGACGCTTCGTACGTTGCGTTTCTACGAGGACAAGGGGCTGCTCAACCCCAAGCGTGAGGGCGCGACGCGCCTTTACACCCGGCGCGACCGCGCACGGCTGAAGCTGATCCTGCTCGGCAGGAAGGTCGGTTTCTCGCTGCGCGACGTCAAGCAGATGATCGACCTCTACGATCCCACGGGTACCAACGCCAAGCAGCTGCGCCTGACGCTGGACAAGTCGGACAAGCAGCTCGGCCGCCTGCAGAAGCAGCGTCAGCTGCTCGACGAGGCGATCGGCGAGCTGAACAACCATATGGACGTCGTTCGCCAGCTGTTGGCCGAGCGCACCGCGCCTCAGGCAAGTGCTGCAAGCTAACCAGGCGACTTTGCTTTCTGAAACGACCCGGCGAGGGAGACCTCGCCGGGTCGTTTTGCGTTTGGGACCGGCGCGATTTCGTGTCTCTTCGGATCGGCGATCCCGCCTCGCTGGACGCAACGATCACCCAAAAACGGCTGCGGCAAAAATTGACGTTTACGCAAACGTCAATTTTTGCTAATCGACGTTCGACAAGCGGTTCCCCGTCGCATACCGTCTGGCCGGAACCGGTTACATTTGCTGGAGGAAGAGCAATGCCGATATTCCGCGCGCCGGTTCAAGACACTCTTTTTGTGCTCAACGACGTGCTCGGCTACGAGCGCTACAGCAACCTTGCCGGCTTTTCCGATGCCAGCCCCGACGTGCTCGAGGCGATTCTCGCCGAGGGCGCCAAGCTCGCCGAAAACGTCATGCATCCGCTCAATCGCGTCGGCGACATGGAAGGCTGCGTCCGCAACGACGACGGCTCTGTCACCACGCCCAAGGGTTTCAAGGAAGCGTTCGACCAGTATCGCGAAGGCGGCTGGATGGGGCTTGCCGTGCCGGCTGAATTTGGCGGTCAGGGATTGCCTTACACGGTCCACTCGGCTGTCGGCGAATACATGTCGGCGGCCAACATGGCGCTGATGATGTATCCAGGCCTGACCCAGGGCGCGATCGCCGCAGTACTGGTTCATGGCACCGACGAGCAAAAGGCCACCTGGCTGCCCAAGATGGTCGAGGGCGCCTGGACCGGGACCATGAACCTGACCGAGCCGCATTGCGGCACCGATCTCGGCCTGCTGCGCTCCAAGGCGGTGCCGAACGGCGACGGTTCCTACAAGATTTCGGGCCAGAAGATCTTCATCTCGGCCGGAGAGCACGACATGTCGGACAACATCATCCATCTGGTGCTAGCCCGCATCGAAGGGGCACCGGAGGGCGTGAAAGGTATCTCGCTGTTCATCGTGCCGAAGTTCAACATCGACGCCTCGGGCAACCCCGGCACCCGCAACGCGGTCTCTTGCGGCTCGATCGAAGAGAAGATGGGCATCCATGGCAACTCGACCTGCGTCATGAACTATGACGAGGCGCATGGCTTCCTGCTCGGCGAGGCCAATGGCGGCCTGAAGGCGATGTTCACGATGATGAACGAGGCCCGTCTCGGCGTCGGCCTGCAGGGCCTTGCCGTCTCCGAAGTCGCCTACCAGAACGCTGTCGCCTACGCCAAGGACCGCATCCAGGGCCGTTCGCTGACCGGGCCGAAGGCGCCCGACAAGAAGGCCGATCCGATCATCGTCCACCCCGACATCCGCCGCAAGCTGATGACCATGAAGGCCTTCAACGAGGCCGGCCGGGCGCTGGTGCTGTGGACGGCGATCAACTCCGACGTCGCCCACCGCTCCGAGGACGACGCCGAGCGCCAGGCAGCCGACGACCACATGGGCCTGATGACGCCGGTAGTAAAGGGCGTGCTCACCGACAAGGGCTTCGAGCATGCCGTCATGGCGCAGCAGGTGTTCGGCGGCCACGGCTATATCGAAGAGCACGGCATGAGCCAGTTCGTGCGCGATGCCCGCATCGCCATGATCTATGAGGGCGCCAATGGCGTGCAGGCGCTCGACCTCGTCGGCCGCAAGCTCGGCCTCAATGGCGGCCGCGCGGTGCAGGCGTTCTTCAAGGATGTCGGCGAGTTCTGCGAGGCCAATCGCGGCGACGAGCAGATGGCGCCCTACACCAAGGCGCTGAAGAAGGGCCTCAACGACCTGCAGGCGGCGACCATGTGGCTGGTGCAGAACGGCATGAGCAATCCCGACAATGCGGGTGCGGCCTCGACCGACTACATGCATCTCTTCGGCCTTGTGGCGCTCGGCTACATGTGGGGCAGGATGGTCAAGACGGCTCAGGACAAGCTCGCGACAGGCGCCAACGGGTCAGCAGACTTCTACGAGACCAAGCTGGTGACCGGCCTTTATTTCATGGAGCGTGTCATGCCCGAAACCGCGGCGCATCTTGCGCGGCTTTCGACCGGCTCGGCAACGATGATGGCGCTTGCCGCGGAAGCGTTCTGATCGAGGCCGAGGTACCCCTCCCCCTTGAGGGGAGGGTGGCCCGTAGGGCCGGGTGGGGTCATCGCGGCCATGCGCCAACGCCGGGCCTGGCGGGATAAGGTGGGAGGATTGGTGGAGTGCCCAGAACCCGCGTCAGCTTCGAAATGCGCCAGAAGGCGCGGTCGTTGCGCAACCATGCGACCAAGGCGGAAAATCTGCTCTGGTACGAATTGCGTGACCTGAAGGCCGGTGGGGTCAAGTTCAGACGGCAGGCCCCTATCGGTCCCTACATTGTCGATTTTGTCTGCCCGCTGTTGAAGCTTGTTGTGGAAGTTGATGGAGATACCCATGAGACCGACAGCGGCAAGCGGCACGATGCAAATCGAGACGCGTATCTGAAATCTCTCGGCTACAAGGTCCTCAGGATTGATGAGCCAGATGTAGTGAACAGTGCTTGGCACGTCGCGCAAATGGTGAGGGAAAAGGCCAGTAGACTGGTCGGCGACCCCACCCGACCGCTTCGCGGCCACCCTCCCCTCAAGGGGGAGGGGGACGTCGGCGCCGTTGCCGCAAAAAATGGATCGGAAGCATGACCAATCCTGCTGAAATTCTCGGACTCCCCAAACCCGCCTGGGCGGCGGACGACGTGGCGATGCTCTACGACATGGCGCACCGCTTCATGTCCGAGGAAATCCTGCCGCACTACGACGCGTTCGAGAAGAACGAGATGGTCGACCGCGCGAGCTGGGAGAAAGCGGGCGCTGCCGGCCTGCTCTGCGCTTCGATGCCCGAGGAATATGGCGGCTCGGGCGGCACCTTCGCCCATGAGAGCGCCATCATCGAGGCGATCGGCCATGTCGGCGTCGACGGCTTCGGCATTGCCCTGCACAATTCGATCGTCGCCCCCTACATCCTGCACTATGGCTCGGAAGAGCAGAAGAAGAAGTGGCTGCCGAAGATGGCGACCGGCGAGCTGATCGGCGCCATCGCCATGACCGAGCCGGGTGCCGGCTCCGACCTGCAGGGCGTCAAGACCCGCGCCGAGAAGGACGGCAACCAGTACCGGATCAACGGCTCCAAGACCTTCATCACCAACGGTCAGCATGCCAATTTGATCATCGTCGTGACCAAGACGGATCCGGCCAAGGGTGCCAAGGGCACGTCGCTGATCGTTGTCGAGACCGACGAGGTCGATGGCTTCGAGCGTGGCCGCAACCTCGACAAGATCGGGCTGAAGGCCAACGACACTTCGGAGCTGTTCTTCAACGACGTGCGCGTGCCGACCTCCAACCTGCTCGGGCAGGAAGAGGGGCAGGGCTTCGTCCAGCTGATGCAGCAGCTGCCGCAGGAGCGGCTGCAGATCGGCACCGGCGCCATCGCCATGATCGAGCGCGCGCTGACCGAGACCATTGACTACGTCAAGGATCGCAAGGCCTTCGGCAAGGCGATCCTCGACTTCCAGAACACCCAGTTCAAGCTGGCCGAGCTCAAGACCGAGGCGACCATCGGGCGCGTCTTCTACAACGACTGCGTCGCCCGTCATATTTCCGGCGGGCTTGATCCGGTAACTGCGTCGATGGCCAAGTATTGGCTGTCGGATCTGCAATGCAAGATCGTCGACGAATGCCTGCAATTGTTCGGCGGCTATGGCTACATGAATGAATACCCGATCGCCCGCATGTATCGCGATGCCCGCGTGCAGCGCATCTATGGCGGTACCAACGAGATCATGAAGTTGCTGATCGCGCGCTCGCTCTGAGCCGCCGGTCCGGAAACCAAGGAGCAGAAAAATGGCTGACGCTTTTGTCTATGACGCCGTGCGCACGCCGCGCGGCAAGGGCAAGAAGGATGGATCGCTGCATGAAGTGCCGGCGGTGCGCCTCGGCGCCAAGGTGCTGGAAGCGCTGCGTGACCGCAACGGGCTCGACACCGCACAGGTCGACGACATCATCTTCGGCTGCGTCGATCCTGTCGGCGAAGCGGGCTCGGTGATCCCGCGCTCGGCCGCCTTTGAAGCCGGCTACGACAACAAGGCGCCGGGCATGCAGATCTCGCGCTTCTGCGCGTCGGGTCTCGACGCCATCAATTTCGGCGCTGCCAAGATCGCCCAGGGCGCCGACGAGATCGTCATTGCCGGCGGCGTGGAATCGATGTCGCGCGTCGGCATGGGCATGTCGGGCGGTGCCTGGTTCATGGATCCCTCGGTTGGCATTCCGGCCTGGTTCATGCCGCAGGGCGTTTCCGCCGACCTGATCGCCACCAAGTACGGCTTTTCCCGCGACGACGTCGACGGCTACGCGGTCGAGAGCCAGAAGCGCGCCGCCAGGGCCTGGGAGAAGGGCTACTTCAAGAAGTCGGTCGTGCCGGTCAAGGACCAGAACGGCCTGACCATCCTCGACCATGACGAGCACATGCGCCCGACCACCGACATGCAGTCGCTGGGCCAGCTCAACCCGTCCTTCGTCATCCCCGGCGAGATGGGCGGCTTCGACGCGATTGCCGTCCAGCGCTATCCCGAGTTGGAAGAAATCAACCACGTCCACCATGCCGGCAATTCGTCCGGTATCGTCGACGGTGCCGCCGCCGTTCTGCTCGGCTCGAAGAAGGCCGGCAAGACGCTTGGCCTCAAGCCCCGCGCCCGCATCCGCGCCTTCTCCAACATCGGCTCCGAGCCGGCGATGATGCTGACCGGCCCGGTCGACGTCACCGAGAAGCTGCTCAAGCGCGCCAAGATGAAGCTCTCGGACATCGACCTGTTCGAGCTCAACGAAGCCTTCGCCTCGGTCGTGCTGCGCTACATGCAGGCTTTCGATATCCCGCACGACAGGATCAACGTCAACGGCGGCGCCATCGCCATGGGCCACCCGCTGGGCGCCACCGGTGCGATGATCTTCGGCACCGTGCTCGACGAGCTTGAGCGCCGCGATCTGAACACCGCTCTCGTGACGCTGTGCATCGGCGCCGGCATGGGCACCGCAACGATCATCGAACGCGTTTGATTTCGGCCGGAAGGAGACAGACATGACCTACACCAACTTCACGGTCGAAACCGATGTCGATGGCATTGCGCTCGTCACCTGGAACATGCCCGACCGCTCGATGAACGTCTTCACCGAGGAGGTGATGAACGAGCTCGACAAGATCATCGACCAGGTCGTTGCCGACGCCGGCATCAAGGGCGCCGTCATCACCTCCGGCAAGGAGACTTTCTCGGGCGGTGCCGACCTCACGATGCTGCAGAAAATGCTGAAGCTCTACGCCAAGGAAAAGGCCAAGGACCCGGAAAAGGCGGCGAAGCTTTTGTTCGATAATGCCGGCCGCATGGGCGCGTTGTGGCGCAAGCTCGAGACCTCTGGAAAACCGTGGGTTTCGGCGATCAACGGCACATGCATGGGCGGCGCCTTCGAGCTGTCGCTGGCCTGCCACGGCCGCGTCGCGGCCGACTCCGACAAGGTCAAGATGGCCCTGCCGGAAGTGAAGGTCGGCATCTTCCCGGGCGCCGGCGGTACCCAGCGCGTGCCCAGGCTGGCCGATCCGCAGTCGGCCCTGCAGATGCTGACCTCGGGCCAGACGCTTTCGCCGCAGAAGGCGAAGGGCATGGGCCTGATCCACGAGATCGCCGAGCCGAAGAAGCTGATCGAGACCGCCAAGGCGATGATCAGGAACGGCCTGAAGCCGGTCCAGCCGTGGGACGAGAAGGGCTTCAAGCTGCCCGGCGGTCCCGTCTATTCGGCGGCGGGCGCCAACCTCTGGCCGCCGGCAATCGCCATCCTGCGCCGCGAGACCTATGGCAACTATCCGGCCGCGACCGCGATCCTGAAATGCGTCTATGAAGGCCTGCTCGTGCCGTTCGACACCGGCCTGCGCATCGAGCAGCGCTACTTCACCGAGATCATGCAGACCAAGGAAGCGGCGGCGATGATCCGCTCGCTGTTCGTGTCGCTGCAGGAGTTGAACAAGGGCGCCCGCCGCCCCGAGGGCATCGCCGACACTAAGTTCAAGAAGATCGGCATCATCGGTGCCGGCTTCATGGGCGCGGGCATCGCCTATGTCACGGCCAAGGCAGGTATCCCAGTGGTGCTTGTCGACCGCGACCAGGAGGCGGCCGACAAGGGCAAGGCGCATTCCGACAGCCTGATCTCCGACCAGGTCAAGAAGGGCCGCGCCAAGGCCGAGGATCGCGAGAAGCTTCTGTCGCTGATCACGCCTTCCGCAGACTATGCCGATCTCGCCGGCTGCGACCTCGTGGTCGAGGCGGTATTCGAGGATTCGGAAGTCAAGAAAGCCACGACCGAGAAGGCGGAAGCCGTGATCAAGTCGTCGGCGGTGTTTGCCTCCAACACCTCGACCATCCCGATCACCTCGCTGGCCAAGAACTCGGCCAGGCCGAAGAACTTCATTGGCATCCACTTCTTCTCGCCGGTCGACAAGATGATGCTGGTCGAGATCATCATGGGCAAGAAGACGGGTGACAAGGCGCTTGCGGTTGCGATGGACTTCGTCCGCGCCATCAAGAAGACGCCGATCGTCGTCAACGACACGCGCGGTTTCTACGTCAACCGCTGCGTGCTGCGCTACATGTCGGAAGCCTTCAAGATGCTGATTGAAGGCGTGCCGGCGGCGATGATCGAAAACGCCGCCAAGGCTGCCGGCATGCCGGTCGGCCCGCTGGCGCTGACCGACGAGACCGCCGTCGACCTGGCCCAGAAGATCATGAAGCAGACCATCAGGGATCTCGGCGAAAAGGCCGTCGATCCGCGCCAGATGGCGCTGATCAACACCATGGTCGACACCCATGGCCGCCTCGGCCGCAAGAACACCAAGGGCTTCTACGACTATCCGGCAAAGCCCGCCAAGAAGAAGCTGTGGCCCGGCCTCAAGGACCTCTATCCGCAGCTCACCCCCGAGAAGGTCGACGTCGAGGAACTCAAGCTGCGCCTGCTGTCGGTCATAGCGCTCGAAGCGGTGCGGGTGATGGAAGAAGGCATCGTCACCGACCCGCGCGAAGCGGATGTCGGCTCGATCCTCGCCTTCGGCTTCGCGCCCTACACGGGCGGTGCGCTGTCCTACATCGACGGCATCGGCGCCAAGAAGTTCGTCAAGATCGCCAAGGACCTGCAGAAGAAATACGGTGCCGAGTTCAAGGCCCCGAAACTTCTCATCGAGATGGCCGAGAAGGGCGAGAGCTTCTACCAGCGCTTCGATCCCTACGCCAAGGCCGAGGAAAAGAAGGCGGCCTGACGCAGCATGTACGTCTGGGCAAGACTGGCACGCATGGCCGCGACGGCATCCCGTCGCGGCCCTTACCGTTTTGGCGATGAGGGCCGGCTGTCGTTCCGCTGCCTGCCGACCGACATCGACTTCAACATGCATCTCAACAACGCGCGCTACATGATGCTGGCCGATGTCGGCCGCATCGACATCTTCATGCGCTCGGGCCTGATCGAGCTCGCCCGCAAGCGGGGCTGGGCGCCGATGCTCGGTGGGCTGCAGACGGTGTTCGTGCGCGAGATCAGGCTGTGGCGCAGCTTCGAGGTGGTGTCCTCGATCGAAACCTGGAGCGGTTCCGAAGTCATCGGCAAGCACCGCTTCGTGCTCGACAACGGCGAGACGGCGGCCCTCATCATGACCAGCGCCGGGGTCTATGACCGCGGCCATAGGCGCTTCGTGCAGATCGACGATCTTGTTGCCGAGCTGGGCTACGACGGAGCAGCGCCGCGCGACGTGAGCGAGGAAGAGCGGATTTTCATCGCTTCGCACAAGGGGTTGAGGACGTTGGCGAAGTCCGAGCGCTGACGCCTGTTCTGATTGGCCGTTCGTTGTCTGTTTGCCTGCTTTGCCGGTGGACAATTGCAACTGGCGTGGTTAAATGCCGAAAGGTATTTTTTCCTGTCTTGAGGGGGCGCCATGCTCTCGCACGAACGTGTCTGGGCCGCGATCGATGCTCTCGCCGAGCGTTATTCGCTTTCGGCGTCGGGCCTCGCCAAGAAGGCCGGGCTCGACTCGACCGCGTTCAACAAATCCAAGCGCCAGTCCGTCGACGGCAGGCCGCGCTGGCCTTCGACGGAGTCGCTCGCCAAGATCATCGATGCCACCAATTCTTCGCTCGAGGAGTTTTTGGGTTTCGTCGAGCCGGTGAAGGCTGCCGGCAAGGCGAGGGGCCGCGAACAGGCGGCGGGCGTGCCGCTGCTCGGCTTCGCCCAGGCGGGCGCGGGCGGCTTCTTCGACGATGCCGGCTTTCCGGCCGGCCAGGGTTGGGAGCTGATCGAACTTCCTGCGCGCGCCACCGATAACTCCTACGCGCTCGAAGTGCAGGGCGACTCGATGCTGCCGCTCTACCGCAACGGCGACGTGCTGATCGTCGAGCCCGGTGCTGCCGTGCGCAAGGGCGACCGCGTCGTGGTCAAGACGATCTCGGGCGAAGTCATGGCCAAGGTGCTGGAGCGGCAGACGCAAGGCGTGATCGAACTGCTTTCGCTGAACCCCGAGCACCCCAACAGGCGTTTCCAGACGGCCGAGGTCGAGTGGGTGGCCCGCATCGTCTGGGCAAGCCAGTAGGGATCCATGCGCCCCGCAGCCATAGCCATCGCAGCCGCCGGTTTCGGCATCGCCACCTTGCTCGTCTCGCTGGGCGGGCAGAGGCTGGCCGCCATCGAGGCGCCGTCCGTCGACGTCATCGACGAGTCCGACATCCAGCAGGCACTTCCGCCTGAAGATGGAGGTGAGGCGCTTCCACCTGAAGACGGCAATACGGCTGCCGTTGCGCCGTCCGCGCCGCAGGCCGAGCCTGAAGCCGTCTCGCGCGCCGTGGCGCCAGATGAAATCGTGCCGCCCGCGCTTGAGCAGGGCGGGCTGGTGCGCGAGGCGCCGCGGGCGCCATTGAGCGAATTGAGCCTGGCCCTGCCGCCGAAGCCGAAGATGCCTGACGACTGGGACGGCACGACCTTGTTCCGGCCAGTCGCTTCTGCCGCCGGCCTGATAGAGGCCAAGGGTTTCAGCGTGGCGATATCGGGCGTGATGGCTGTCGAAACGAGCGAGAAATGTTCGTTCGAGGGCAAGGAGTGGAACTGCGGCGTGCGTGCCCGCACGGCGTTCCGCAGTTTCCTGCGCTCGCGTGCGGTGGTCTGCGATGTGCCGCCCGATGCCGAGCGCGGCGTGATCGTCGCCAGGTGCCGCGTCGGCAAGCAGGATGTCGGCGAATGGCTGGTGGCCAATGGCTGGGTCAGGGCGGACGCCAACGGCCCCTATGCCGAGGCCGGCGCCAAGGCCGAGGCGGAGAAGAAGGGCATTTTCGGGGCGGCACCCGAACGCATCGAAATGACGCTGTCGCCGAGCGGAACCAGCCTGCCCGAGGTCGAGGCGCCGCCTGCGACGGAGCCGGATACCAATAGCTCGCCGCAATGAAAAAGGCCGGCTGCGACAGCCGGCCTTGTTTCGATCCTACGCTGCCAGCTTGCCTTCCAGCGCGCTGCGGATCAGCGCCCGGGTCTCGGCGATGCCGTAAAGCGCTGCGAAGGAGCCGAAGCGCGGGCCGCGCTCCTGGCCGATCAGAACCTGGTAGATCATCTGGAAGAAGGCGCCGGATACGCCGGGGCCGCCTTCCGGGCTCTGCTTGGTGTGGTCCTGGTAGCGCTCGATCTGGCGTGCGACATTGAGCGAGGCGTTCTGGATGGCTTCGCCGTCGGCACCAGCCGGCAGCGCGCCGAGTGCCTTCTCCAGCGCTTCCAGTGCCGCACGTTCGACGTCGTCGGCCGCCCTGAAGGTCTTCGTCGGCTTCACGAAATCGTCGAAGTAACGGACGGCATAGCCGGTCAGCTTGTCGAGTTCCGGATGCGTCTCAGGCGTCACGCCGGGCGCATGGCGCGAGATGAAGCCCCACAATACGCCCTTGTCGTGCGCGTTGGAGGCGCTGACGAGGTTGAGCAGCATCGAGAACGGCACCGGCATGTCGACGACGGGCGGATTGCCCGAATGCATGTGCCAGACCGGATTGCCCAGGCGTTCCTTCCATGCCTGCCGGGGGTAGGCGGAGAGGAAGCTGTAGTACTCGTCCACCGCCTTCGGGATGACGTCGAAATAGAGCTTCTTGGCCTGGCGCGGCCGCTGGTACATGTAGAGGCCGAGGCTTTCGGTCGGCGCGTAGGTCAGCCATTCGTCAATGGTCAGCCCGTTGCCCTTCGACTTGGAGATCTTCTGGCCGTTCTCGTCGAGGAACAGCTCGTAGACGAAATGCTCCGGCGCCCGTCCGCCGAGCAGGTTGCAGATGCGGTCGTAGATCACCGCATTGGTCTGGTGATCCTTGCCGAACATCTCGAAATCGACGTTGAGGGCTGCCCAGCGCATGCCGAAATCCGGCTTCCACTGCAGCTTGACCTTGCCGCCGGTGACCGACAGCGTGGTTTCGGTGCCTTCGTCGTCGAAGGTGATCGTGCCGGCCTTGGCGTCGACGTGCTTCATCGGCACGTAGAGCACGCGGCCGCTCTTCGGCGAGATCGGCAGGAACGGGCTATAGGTCGCCTGGCGCTCCTCGCCGAGCGTCGGCAGCATCACGGCCATGATCTGGTCGTAGCGCTCGACGGCCCGCAGCAGCATCGCGTCGAACTTGCCTGCCCTGTAATACTCGGTCGCGCTGGCGAACTCGTAGTCGAAGCCGAAGGTGTCGAGGAAGCGGCGCAGCATCGCGTTGTTGTGATCGCCGAAGCTGGCATAGTCGCCGCCGAACGGGTTGGGCACGGCAGTCAGCGGCTTGTGCAGGTGCGGCTCGAGGAAGGCGCGGTCCGGCACGTTCTCCGGGATCTTGCGCATGCCGTCCATGTCGTCGGAG
Source organism: Aminobacter niigataensis (assembly GCF_946995915.1). Classification (GTDB taxonomy): domain Bacteria; phylum Pseudomonadota; class Alphaproteobacteria; order Rhizobiales; family Rhizobiaceae; genus Aminobacter; species Aminobacter niigataensis. Next base: position 4,737,956 of record NZ_OX341517.1, on the reverse strand, counting down.
AAGCACAGGAGCCTGGTCTTGACCTTGTTTTCGGTCAGCACATGAAAGGCATGGCGTACCATCGTGGTGCGCGCTACCTCGCCGAACGTGCCGATATGCGGCAGGCCCGAAGGGCCGTAGCCGGTCTCGAACAGGACGGTCTCGGGAAGGCCGGTTTTCTTGTAGCGCTCGACGATTTTCTTGGCTTCCTCGAACGGCCAGGCTTTGCTTTCGGCAGCCGCCGCGAGGATTTCCGGGTTGAGATCTATTGAGTTTGATCTCGTCATGTCGAGAGCCCTTTTTATTTGGGCGGAAATTCCGCCGAAGACGGCCATGCTCTATGCGTGCATGCCGCGGGCGTCAACGATTCCGCCCATTTTTCGTTGCGGGAGGGCCGCGGCGTTCCTAAGTTCTGGTGGCATTCAACCCCGTTCTGGAGAATTTCATGCCCATGCCGACCGCCCACGAGGCGCTGATCTACCTGATGGTCGTCACCTCCGCATCGGACCGCGACATGACCGATGTCGAGCTGGCGCGGATCGGCGAGGTGGTCAGGACATGGCCGATCTTCCTGGATTTCGACGCCAAGCGCCTGATTGCGGTGGCGCAGGATTGCCAGATGATGCTGCATGCCGACAACGGCCTCGACGATATCCTCGACACGGCAAGGCGGGTGATCCCCGAACGGCTGCACGAGACCGCCTATGCGGCCGCCTTCGAGGTCGCCTCGGTCGATCTCGAGATGCGCATGGAGGAGGTGCGCGTGCTGCAGCTTCTGCGCAAGCACCTCAGCGTCGACGCCCTGACGCTTGCAGCGATCGAACGCGCCACCAAGGCGCGCCATCGCACGCTGACCTGACGGCGGCTAGAAGAAGCTGACCGGGAAATACCTGAGATAGAGCTCGGCGAAGGTGCCCTTGGCCGAGATCTCGTGCAGCGCGTAGTCGAAGGCGGTCGCAAGGGCCGCGTTGTCAGGCTTGGCAGCGATCGCCAGGCCGGTGCCGAGATATTCCGGCGCCAGGTAAGGGCCGCCGGCAAAGCGGCAGCAGCCGGCGGCATCCGTGCCGGCAAGCCAGAACGACAGGCGCATGCCGTCGCCAAAGACAGCATCCAGCTTGCCGTCCTTGAGGTCGGCATTGAGCCAATCCGGCTTGGTGTAGGTCACAACCTTCACGCTGCCGAAATAGTCGCGGAGCACGCGCTCATGCGCCGAGCCGGCAAGCACGCCGACGCGCTTGCCTTGCAGCTTGTCGACGAGCGGCTCGCTGACGGCTTGCGCCTTGCGCATGATAAAGCGCGCCGGGAACTGGAGGTAGGGCCGCGAGAAGGCGTATTTCTCCCGCGTCGCCGCGGTCGCCGGCACACCGGCGATGATGGCCTCGCCTTCACCCGAATTCAGCGCGCCGTCGAGTTCGGCCCAGGGCAGGGCCTGGATCTGGCATTTCTCGGCAATGCCGAGTTCGGCGCAGACCGCGCGAGCGAGGTCGATATGGAAACCCGACAGCCTGCCGCTCTTGTCGATGAAGTTGAAGGGCGGAAAATCGGTCGTGGTCAGGAAGCGCAGCCGTGGCAGCGTCGACAGGTCGGGCTTCTGCAGGCGCTCCTTGCTGTCCCACAACACCGGCACTTGCGGTTCGGCTGCCTTGGCCGGGCCAAGCAATGCTGCGAGCGAAAACGCGAACGCAAGCAACTGCGGTGCGGGTTTCATGAGTGCGCTCCGGCCCTGGCTGACGCGTCGCTCCTGCAAGCGACGATGTGGTTCGACGTCTCTCACAGAGCGTTTCCGCATCCGGGTGGATGCGCTGGACTGTGAATGGTTGGCAAGAGCTTTAGCGCGTGAAGGCGGCCAGGAAAAGCAATTGTGCAGCAGTGCAATCCGAAGCAGCTGAATTTCGCAAGATATATATCATGATATATTGACCGGGGAGAGTCTCACCCATTTGGAGCATAGCGTCCGGGGTGGCGATATGCATTATTGCCGCGGGGTTAGTTGCAGCACTGGGGATGTTGCAATGAGACTGGACCGGTCGCCGCGGGGGGGATGCACGCGAACGTGCAGGCTGCGTCAAGCAGTCGGTGCGGCATGGTTCGATGACTATCGAAGTATCCAAATTTGCGGCTCGCAGGCCGTGGGTGCGTGATGGTTGCGACGGACTCCAGTCACGCAGCCATCCGCCCCTCTTTTTCTGTCGGCTCTCCCGAACAGACTTTCCTTACAGAAGCCAACGACAACAGCCTCGGTGTCTACGAACTTGCGCTGGCGAACTTGCCGGAGTTGCAGCCGGCACTTGATCGGCTCGGACTTCCGCTCGCAAAACGCCTCGCATTCGCTTCGCGCGCGGCCTTCCATGGCACGACCTTCCAGACGGAATTGCTGGCATCCGGCGAGGTCTCGGAGCAGGCCTTTTTTGCGGCGATGGCCGACGAGATCGGGATCGAATGCCTGACCTCGATCGATCCGCAACGGCTTGCTGATGACCGACGAGGCCTGTTGGGCGCAATTCCACCGCACCGGCCGGGCAATATATGCCAGACTGTGCGAGGCACCGGGACGCCACACGGGGATTGTTGCGCCGGACCAGGCGGGCTGGCGCCTGCTGAAGCAGCGTTGCCAAGCCAGCCCGGATCTCCGGCTGCGCATCAAGGTGGCGGCACCATCGCAACTGCGGGAAGCCTTGCTGGAGCGCTCTCGCCCGATGCTGACGCGATTTGCGGTGGGCAATCTCCACGACAACAGGCCCGACTGTTCGGCACGCAACGTGTTCTGGCCGTGGCAGACCTACAGCCTCGGCATGCTGACGGTGTTGTTGCCTTTCGCCGTCGCCACCGTGCCGATGCTGGCACTTTTTGCCCTGCACCTGTTGCTGGTTTCCTTTTTCATCGCCTGCTCCGCATTGCGCGCCATCGCCGCGATCGCGCGTCCGCCCGTTGTGCAGATGCCGATCTCGCTGCCGCTTTCGCCCGACCTGCCGGTTTATTCGGTGCTGGTTGCACTCTACCGCGAGGCCGACGTGGTGCCCGACCTGCTCGTCGGGCTCGGCATGCTGCAGTGGCCGCGCAGCAAGATCGAGATCAAGCTGGTGTGCGAGGCGGACGATACAGAGACCATCACGGCGATCAGGGCCCACCCTTTGCGCGCCTGCGTCGAAGTCGTGCTGGTGCCGCCATCGCTGCCACGCACCAAGCCCAAGGCCCTGTCCTATGCCCTGCCGCTGGCGCGCGGTGAACTGGTCGTGCTCTACGACGCCGAAGACAGGCCTCACCCGATGCAACTCGCAGAGGCCTGGCGGCGCTTCGAGGCATCCGGTCGCGAACTGGCGTGCCTGCAGGCGCCGCTCGAAATCGCAAACCGGCGTGCCGGCCTGATCGCCAACATGTTCGGCTTCGAATATGCGGCGCTGTTTCGCGGCCTGCTGCCCTGGCTCGCCCACAACCGGATCATGCTGCCGCTGGGCGGCACATCGAACCACTTCCGTCGCGAAGTGCTCGACGAGGTCGGTGGCTGGGACCCCTACAACGTCACCGAGGACGCCGACCTCGCGCTGCGTCTGGCCCGCCATGGCTACCGCTGCGAAACGCTGTCCTGCGCGACCCGCGAGGATGGCCCCGAGGACCTTGTCGCGTGGCACAATCAGCGCGTCCGCTGGTTCAAGGGCTGGATACAGACCTGGCTGGTGCATATGCGCGAGCCAAGCGCCTTGGCCTCTGAACTGCCGCTCGTTTCTTTCGTCGTCACGCAGATCCTGTTTGCCGGCATGGTGCTGTCGTCGCTGCTGCATCTGGTGCTGATCGCGATGCTGCTGGGCCTAGCCGTACAGGTGCTGTTCGACGTGCCGATGAGCCTGTGGCAGTCCTATCTCGTCGCCTTCGACGTCATCAGCATCCTGCTCGGCTATGGCGCCTTCCTGTTCCTCGGCTGGCTGGTGCTCAAGCCCAGGGACCGGCGCGGCTTCTGGAAGCTGTGCCTGTTCACGCCGGTCTATTGGACGATGCTGTCATGGGCGGCATGGTGCGCGCTCTACGAGCTCTGGCGGCGTCCGCACCATTGGGCGAAGACGCCGCATCGCAAGGCTCGTGCGTTCTGAGCTTCAATCCTTCAGGAATTTCAGGCCCTCGGCGATGATCTTGCCGTCGGGCCGACCGACCTCGTCGAGGTCGCGGCCGTCATAGGCCAGCGCGCGCAGGATGTGGCGGATGACGGCGATCCGTCCGCGCCGCTTGTCGTTGGCCTGCACGACGATCCATGGCGCGTGTTTGGTGTGGGTCTTGTCGACCATCAGTTCGACCGCCCTGGTGTAGTCGTCCCACTTGCTGATGCCGGCGATGTCCATCGGCGAGAACTTCCAGCCTTTCAGCGCACTGTGGCGCCTGTCGTGGAAGCGCTTGAGCTGCATCTCCTGGCTGATGTCGAGCCAGAACTTGAAGAAGTGGATGCCTTCGTTGACGATCATCTGTTCGAAATGGGGCGTCTCGTCGAGAAACTGCCGGTGCTGTTCGGGGGTGCAGAAACCCATCACCGGCTCGACGCCCGCCCGGTTGTACCAGGAGCGGTCGAAGGTGACGAATTCGCCGGCCGTCGGGAACTGTGCGACATAGCGCTGGAAGTACCATTGGCCGCGTTCGGTCTCGGTGGGCTTTGTCAGCGCGACGTTGCGCGCCGTGCGCGGGTTCATGTATTCGCGCACCGCAGAGATGGTGCCGCCCTTGCCGGCCGCGTCGCGCCCCTCGAACAACACCAGCACGCGCTTGCCGGTGGCCTGCAGCCAGGCCTGCAGCTTGACCAGTTCGACCTGCAAATGCTCGAGCGTCTGCTCGTATTCCTTTTGCGGCAGCTTGTCGTCGTAGGGGTAGTTGCCTGATTTGAGCGCCTTCTTGTCGATCCAGTCGGGAAGGTTGGGGTCGTTGATGTCGAAGGTGCGCTCGTCCTTGCCGATCTTGATCTCGACCGGGCCGGCTTTCGGTGCCGCATCCGCGGTCGGAGCCGCATGGCCGGCTTCGGCCTTCTTGCTTTCCTTGTCTTTTTTCATGGTCACGGCACCTTTCCAGCTTGGCAAGTCATGCTATTGGGTGGCTAGGAAGCGGTCCAGAGGCTTCTTGAGGGCGCGCGTCGCCGCGGAAAAGTTCGTATGGCTGAGACCAGCACCCAGACGAGGACGAGGCGCACGGCGAAGCTTACCGCCGGTCGGCTCTACCAGAACCGCTGGATGCTTGCCGCGGCGATCCTTGCCGTCCTTGCCGTCCGCCTTTTTGGGGGAGCCTCGGGTGGGTTCACTGCCGCAACTATCGTCGCGCTCGTGCTGGTCGCGCTCATAGCACCGCGCACCCCGGCTGCCCGTCGCATGGCTGAAGCGAGCGCCCGCGTCGAACGCTCGCCGCTCGACAGGCTGTCGGGCGAAAAACTCGCCGCGGCGGTCGCCGAGCCGCTGATCATCTTCGGCCGAGACGGCACCGTGGTCCACGCCAACGAGGCGGCTGAAACCGCCTTCGGCGCCATCAGGCCCCCACTGCCCGTGCTGCTGAAATTCCGCGCTCCCGAGATGCAGGCGCTGATCGAGGCGGTACTTGGCGGCGAGGGAACGGCGCAGACGGCCGACTATGTCGAGCGGGTGCCGTTCGAGCGCGTCTATCGCGTCACGGCTTCGGCGGTTGGCCGCGGTACCGGCCTTTTCGTGCTTGCCTTCAAGGATCAGAGCGAGGCGCGCCGGATCGACCGCATGCGCGCCGACTTCATCGCCAATGCCAGCCATGAACTGCGCACGCCGCTGGCCTCCATCGCCGGTTTCGTCGAGACGCTGCGCGGACCGGCCCGCAACGATCCCAACGCACGCGACCAGTTCCTGCAGATTATGCAGAACCAGACCGGGCGCATGGCGCGCCTGATCGACGACTTGCTTTCGCTGTCGCGGCTGGAAATGAAGCCCTATCTCAAGCCCGGTGTGCGCGTCGACCTGCGCCAGACAGTCGAGGCGGTCATCGACTCGCTTGCGCCGCTGGCGGCCGGGACCGGCGTGGTGATCGAGCGTGATTTCGCCGAAGGTCCGCTCGAGGTTCACGGCGACCGCGACGAGCTGTTCCAGGTGTTCCAGAACCTTCTGGAAAATGCCTGCAAATATGGCCAGTCGGGTGGCCGGGTGGTGATGTCGATGAGGCGGTCCACGGAAGGTGGCGAGCCGGAGATCGAGGTGACGGTCCGCGATTTCGGCCCCGGCATTCCGGACGAACATATTCCGCGCGTGACCGAGCGCTTCTACCGGGTCGACGTCGAGACGAGCCGCGCCCACAAAGGCACGGGGCTGGGCCTCTCGATCGTCAAGCATATCCTGACCAGGCATGGCGCGCGCCTGTCGATCCGCTCGAAGCTGGGCGAGGGCTCGGCCTTCACTGTCCATTTCCCCGTTGCCTGAACGACGATCTGCCTGCTTCCTGCAGGCCCTGCGGCAACTCGCAAGTTGCGATCCTTGCCCATTTCTTTTTTCCGTCATGTCGTTAGCCTATGAGTGCGGATTCAGGATCACGATTCCGCGCACATTCCAGGAAGTTCGCCGATGCTTACGCAACACACTGTCCGGGCCTATGACGAAGAACTGCAATTTCTGGCGAGGAAAATTGCTGCGATGGGCGGGCAGGCCGAGCGCATGGTCGATCAGGCGATCAACGCGCTCGTCAATGCCGACCACACCCTGGCCCAGAAGGTCGTCCAGGACGATCTGCTGCTCGACGAGGCCGAGCGCGAGATCGACGACAAGGCGATCCTGGTCATCGCCCGGCGCCAGCCGATGGCGACCGACCTGCGCGAGATCATCGGCGCGATCCGCATCTCGGCCGATCTCGAACGCGTCGGCGACCTCGGCAAGAACATCGCCAAGCGTGTGGCAGCGGTGGCCGAGGGCCGGCAACCGAACAGCCTGTTCCGCGGCCTGGAGGCGCTGGCCGAACTGGCGCTGACCCAGCTCAAGGACGTGCTCGACGTCTACGCGTCGCGCTCGGTCGAGCGCATAGGCATTGTGCGCGACCGCGACGAGCAGATCGACGCCATGTACACCTCGCTGTTCCGCGAGCTCCTGACCTACATGATGGAAGATCCGCGCAACATCACGCCCTGCACGCACCTTCTGTTCGTGGCCAAGAACATCGAGCGCATCGGCGACCATGCCACCAACATCGCCGAGACGATCTACTACATCGTCACCGGCGAGCAGATGCCGCCGGAACGGCCCAAGGAAGACAAGAGCCACGGCGTGACGCTCACCGACGATGGCAAGTCCGGCTGAGGCAGGCCCTTCTTCCCGGCGTGCGGAAGGTCTAGACTAGGAACGTGATCAGGCGGCCTCGCAGGGGTGCAGCATGACCGAATTTGCCAGGAAGTTCGACAAGAGCGCTGAACTGGAGGACGGGGTCGTCGCCTCCAGCGTCTATCTTGGCGGGCGTCGCATCGCCGACATCGCCATCGAGGAGGCTGGCGACTGGGCTGCAAGGGAAGGGCACGTCGTCTGGATCGGCCTGCTCGAACCCAGCCGCGAACTGCTCTTGCGCGTGCAGCAGCAGTTCCACCTCCACGACCTCGCCATCGAGGATGCCGAGCATCCGCACCAGCGGCCGAAGATCGAGCAGTATGGCGACGCGCTGTTCATCGTCGCGCGCACGGCGCAGCTGGTCGAGGGGCGGGTGAACTTCGGCGAAACGCACATGTTTGTCGGCAAGGGCTACATCGTCAGCGTCCGCCACGGCGTATCGACGTCCTATGCTGCCGTGCGCCAGCACTGGGAGAGTTGCCCCAGCGCGCTCGCCAAGGGCGAGGACTTCATCCTCTATGCCATCCTCGACTTCATCGTCGACAACTACATGCCGGTGCTCGAGCAGATCGAGGAAGAGGTCGACCGCATCGAGGACGGCGTCTTGGCGCGGCCGATGACATCAAAGGACATCGAGCGGCTCTACATGCTGCGCCGCGACCTCTTGCGCCTGCGCAATGCCGCCGGGCCGCTGGTCGAGGTCTGCCGCAGGCTCACCAGCGCCGACCTGCCGCAGTTGCGCCCGGCCATGCATCCGCTGTTTCGGGACGTCACCGATCACATCCGCACCGTGCTGGAGAAGGTCGACAATTTGCGCGAGGTGCTGGCCTTCGCCTTCGAGGCGAGCCTTCTCGTCGGCCAGAGCCAGGAAACGGCGATTGCCAAGAAGCTCGCCTCCTGGGCGGCCATCCTCGCCGTTCCGACCGCTCTTGCGGGCATCTACGGCATGAACTTCGCCGACATGCCGGAGTTGCAGTTCAGTTACGGCTATCCCACCGTGCTTGTCGCCATCGCAACGATCTGCTCGGTGCTCTATTGGCGCTTCAAGAAGAACGGTTGGCTGTGAAAGAAGAGCGAATAGCGAATAGGGAGTAGCGAATAGAAAAAGGGCCTCGGGTCGCCTTGACGCCCCGAAGCCCTGAAACTTGTTCTATTCGCTATTCGCTATTCGCTATTCGCTATTCGCTCACCGCGACCTGCGGCGCTCGGAAGCCGGCTGGAAGGCGATCTTCGAGTGATAGCCGCAATAGGGGCCGCTCTCGCCGGCTTCGTTGCCGCAGAAGTTGAAGTCTTCGCTCAGCGGGTCGCCGTTCGGCCACTTGCAGGTGCGCTCGTTGAGCTGCACCAGCTGGAGCCGGCGGGAGATCGGCACGACGACGTTTTCCACCGGGCGGAGATAATGGCGGGCAACCGGCTCGACGTCGAACTGCGCCTGGAGCGCGGTGGCGCCGATGCTGGCGGTAACCGTGCGTGTCACGGTTGCCGTGCGCTGCACCGTCTTGGTCGCGGTGGTCGCCGTGGTCGTCTTCTTCTGGCGCGCCGGGGCTGCCGTCGCGCGGCCGCGGCTCGACAGCTTCAGCCGGTGAACCTTGCCGATGACGGCATTGCGGCTGACGCCGCCCAATTGTGCCGCGATCTGGCTTGCGCTCAGACCTTCCGACCAAAGCTTTCTGAGAAGTTCGACCCGCTCGTCAGTCCAATTCATGAGACCGTGCTCCTGATTTAACGCGCAGAATCCGGAATCCTTTTCCGCCCCGGCAAGCCGGGTGGGCACCACATCTATTCGATGGATATGTCCGCCGCACGAAATCTAGTTATTTCTCAATTACAGTTATCGATGCGCTGACTCTGTGACAAGAGTCCCAGGGGTCTTCACGATTCGGTTTTTACGGTTTTCCCCAACTTGCCGAGTTCGACCTCGCTGCAGCGGCCGGGGAGAGATGGAACGCACGCGTCTATGCGACGTTTTCGTTGACTTTGTGGCCGAAAAACCTGATATAGCCCGCAGGGCCGCCGCTGAGGCGGCTTTTTGATTTTCCGGTTCCGGAGAGGCATATAATGAGCGGATCGGCGCTTTACGAGACGTTTGCTCGCGTACCCCTGGCTTTCGAGCGAGGCGAGGGTTCTTGGCTGATCACCGAGACCGGCGAGCGATATCTCGATTTCGCTGGTGGCATTGCTGTCAATTCGTTGGGCCACAGCCATCCGCATCTTGTTGCAGCGCTGACCGAGCAGGCCGCCAAGTTGTGGCACGTCTCCAACCTCTACCAGATCCCCGGCCAGAGCCGGCTGGGCGAGCGGCTGGCCGAAACTTCGTTTGCCGACCGCGTGTTCTTCACCAACTCGGGCGCGGAAGCGCTTGAGTGCGCGATCAAGACCGCGCGCCGCTACCAGTATGTGAACGGCCATCCCGAGCGGTTCCGCGTCATCACTTTCGAGGGCGCGTTCCACGGCCGCACGCTGGCAACCATCGCCGCCGGCGGACAGGCGAAGTATCTCGAAGGTTTCGGCCCGAAGGTCGAGGGTTTCGACCAGGTCGCCTTCGACGACATCGATGCCGCCGAGAAGCTGATCGGCCCCGAGACGGCGGCGATCCTGCTCGAGCCGGTGCAGGGCGAGGGCGGTATCCGTCCGTTCCCCACGCAGTCGCTGAAGCGCCTGCGCCAGCTGTGCGACAAGCATGGCCTGCTGCTCATTTTTGATGAAGTCCAGTGCGGCGTCGGCCGGACGGGCAAGCTCTACGCCTATGAGTGGGCGGGTGTATCGCCGGACCTGATGGCGATTGCCAAGGGTATCGGCGGCGGCTTCCCGGTCGGCGCCTGCCTTGCCACCGAAGAGGCGGCAAAGGGCATGACGGCTGGCGTGCACGGCACCACCTTCGGTGGCAATCCGCTTGCCATGGCGGTCGGCAACGCCGTGCTTGACGTGCTGCTCGAAGAAGGCTTCCTCGAAGAGGTCAGCCGCAAGGCGTTGCTGATGAAGCAGGGCCTTGCTGCGGTCGCCGACGAGTTCCCCGATGTGATCTCGGAAATCCGCGGCACAGGGCTGATGCTTGGCGTCAAATGCACCATGCCCAATACCAAGGTGAACATGGCGCTGCGCGACCAGAAGCTGCTCGCGGTGCCGGCAGGCGAAAATGTGCTGCGTCTTCTGCCGCCGCTGACGACCACCGACGCAGAGATCCAAGAGGCGCTGGCGCGCATTCGCGCCGGAGCTGCCAGCCTCTCCAAGGCCGCCGCCAACGGCGGGTAAACCAAGGACGTTACATGACCAGCGGAATTCGTCATTTCACCGACCTCTCGGCACTTTCCGGGAGCGACCTTCGCGGGATTCTGGACGATGCGGCTGCGCGAAAGGCGCGGCTGAAAGCTGGCGAACGATCCAAGCCCCTCGAGGGCAAGGTGCTGGCGATGATCTTCGACAAGCCGTCGACGCGCACGCGCATCTCGTTCGATGTCGGCATGCGCCAGCTCGGCGGCGAGACCATCATGCTGACCGGCACCGAAATGCAGCTCGGCCGCTCGGAGTCGATCGCCGACACCGCCAAGGTGCTGTCGCGTTATGTCGACGCGATCATGATCCGCACGACGGCGCATGAGCGGCTGATCGAGCTGACCGAAAACGCCACCATCCCCGTCATCAACGGCCTGACCGACGACACCCATCCGTGTCAGCTGATGGCCGATATCCTGACCTTCGAGGAACATCGCGGCCCGGTGGGCGGCAAGACCTTTGCCTGGACCGGCGACGGCAACAACGTGCTGCATTCACTGCTCGAGGCCTCGGCCCGTTTCAGCTTCAACGTCAACGTGGCGGTGCCGGAAGGCAGCGAGCCGGAGCAGAAGTACATCGACTGGGCAGGCGCCAACGGCGGCAAGGTGATGCTGACGCGCTCGGCCGAGGACGCGGTTCGCGGCGTCGACGCCATTGTCACCGACTGCTGGGTTTCGATGGGGCAGGAGCACCGCGCGCGCGGCCACAATGTCTTCCTGCCGTACCAGGTCAATGCCGACCTGATGAAGCTCGCCAAGCCCGACGCATTGTTCATGCACTGCCTGCCCGCCCATCGCGGCGAGGAAGTGACCGACGAGGTGATCGACGGCCCGCATTCGGTGGTCTTCGACGAGGCGGAAAACCGGCTCCACGCCCAGAAGGCGGTGCTCGCCTGGTGCCTGGGCGCTTGAATGACTGATCCCGCGACCCTATCTGGGGCGGGATCAATCTATTGTCATCAAAGCCATGTTCTGCGACCGTCGGAGGGCCGATTGGTCGCGGAATTGTTTATACGGGATGAGTTCCAGTGACTGAGACCGAACGCAAGCTCGGCGAATTCGGATTCGCCGGCGACGACCATGTTGTTCCATTCGCGGTGGAGCCGCTCGACGTGCGCGGCCGCACCGTGCAGCTTGGGCCGCTGCTCGACCAGATTCTCGAGCGGCACGACTATCCGGAGCCCGTGGCCCGGCTTCTTGCCGAGGCCTGCGTGGTGACCGTTCTGCTCGGTACCTCGCTGAAGTTCGAGGGCAAGTTCATCCTGCAGACCCGCACCGACGGGCCGGTGGACATGCTGGTTGCCGACTTCACCACGCCGCATTCGCTGCGCGCCTATGCGCGCTTCGACGCCGACCGCGTCGATGCGGCGATCGAGGCCGGCATGACCGCGCCCGAGGACCTGCTCGGCAGCGGCGTTCTGGCGCTGACCATCGACCAGGGCGAGCACACCCAGCGCTATCAGGGCATCGTCGAGCTCAACGGCATTACGCTCGAAGAGGCGGCCCGTGCCTATTTCCGCCAGTCGGAGCAGATCCCGACCGACGTGCGCCTGTCCGTGGCAAAGCTCGTCCTGCCCGCCGAGGGCGGCCCGCGCGAACATTGGCGCGCCGGCGGCCTTCTGGCCCAGTTCCTTCCGGATTCGCCGGAGCGCCGGCGCATCCAGGACATGCATGGCGGCGACGGCGACGAGCGCGACGTCAGCGTGCATCCCGACGACAATTCCTGGCAGGAATTGCTGGCGCTGGTTGCCACCATCGAGCCGACCGAACTGATCGACCCGACTGTAGGCACCGAAAGGCTGCTGTACCGGCTGTTTCACGAGCACGGCGCGCGCGTCTATGAAGGCGTGCGCGTTGTCGATGAATGCTCGTGCTCGAGCCAGAAGATCAAGGGCATCCTGCAAGGCTTCACGGCCGAGGAGATCAACGACAGCGTCGAGGACGGCGTCATCCGGGTGGCCTGTGAATTTTGCTCCAAGTCATACGAGTTCGACCCGGCCGAGTTCGCACCGGCCCAATAGCCGGTCAGTTCAGCCTGTGCCGGGCGTCGGGAAGGTCGAGCGAGAAGGCGGGGATGGCGATTTCGAACGTCTCGCCGGCTTCGTTGCGCATGGTGTAGCGCCCGACCATGATGCCCGATGGTGTCGAGAGCGGGCAGCCTGAAGCGTACTGGTAGCTGTCGCCGGGATTGAGTTCGGGCTGGTCGCCGACCACGCCCGGGCCCCTGACCTCCTCGACCTTGCCGCTGGCATCGGTGATATGCCAGTAGCGCGACAACAGCTGGACGAATTCGTCCGAATTGTTCTCGATCGTCACGCGATAACCCCAGACATACCGGTTCTCCGAGGGCTCGGACCGGTCCTCCAGGTAAAACGGCTCGACCTCGACCGCGATGTTGCGGGTGACCGCGCGATACATATGCTGCGCTCCTTGGCCTGCACGACGACAGGGTCGGCCGCTTGGCGCGGCGGGTCAACTCTCGTTTGACGCATTCACGCTGATTGTGATGCGGGTGTGGCGGATTTCACCCTGCCGACGCCTCGCGGCATTAGCCGTGAAGTACGGACTGCGCCCCGCCTTGCGGAGCGCAGCACTCGTTCAGCGGGCTGCCTTCAGCGCATCGCCGATGTCGTTGAGCAGGTCGTCGGCGTCTTCGAGGCCGACCGACAGGCGCAGCGTGCCGTCGTCGATGCCGAGTTCGGCGCGCGCCTCGTCGGTCAGGTTCTTGTGCGTCGTCGTCGCCGGATGCGTGATCAGGCTCTTGGAGTCGCCGAGATTGTTCGAGATCAGGATGATGCGCAGCGCGTTTTCGAAGGCGAAGGCCGCCTTCTTGCCGCCCTTGACGTCGAAGCAGATCAGCGTCGAGCCGCCCTTCATCTGCCGCTTGATGATGTCGGCCTGCGGGTGGTCGGCACGGCCCGGATAGATCAGGCGCGACACTTCCGGCCGCTCTGCGAGGACGTCGGCGATCTTGCCGGCAGTCTCGGTCTGCTGGCGCACGCGCAGCGGCAGCGTCTCCAGGCCCTTGAGCAGCGTCCAGGCATTGAACGGCGACAGGCTCGGGCCGGTATGGCGGAAATAGTCGTGCAGGTTCTCGTCGATCCACTTCTTGTCGGAGAGGATGACGCCGCCGAGGCAGCGGCCCTGGCCGTCGATGTGCTTGGTGGCCGAATAGACGACGATGTGGGCGCCGAGTTCGAGCGGCTTCTGCTGCATCGGCGTGGCGAAGACATTGTCGACGACGACACGGGCGCCGATGGAATTGGCGAGTGCTGCGACCGCCTCGATGTCGATCACTTCGAGCGTCGGGTTGGTCGGGCTTTCCAGGAAGAACAGCTTGGTGTTGGGCTGGACGGCCTTTTCCCAGTTCTCGATGACGGTGCCGTCGACCAGCGTCGCCTCGATACCATAGCGTGGTGCCAGGGTCTCGACGATCCAGCGGCACGAGCCGAACAGGGCGCGGGCGGCGACGATGTGGTCGCCGGCCTTCAGGCTGCACAGGATGGCGGCGGCGACAGCGGCCATGCCGGATGCCGTGGCGCGGGCGTCTTCCGCGCCTTCCAGCATGCACATGCGCTTTTCGAACATGTCGACGGTCGGGTTGGCATAGCGCGAATAGATGAAACCGGGGGTCTCGCCCTTGAAGCGTGCCTCGGCACTTTCGGCGCTGTCATAGACATAGCCCTGGGTGAGGTAGATCGCCTCGGAGGTTTCGCCGAATTCGGAGCGGAGCGTTCCGCCGTGAACTAGGGTGGTCTGCGGGTTCCAGTTGCGCTGCTTGTCGGAGGTCATGAGCCAAAATCCAGATACAAAAAAACCGGTCGCGAAAAGTCGCAAACCGGTCCAAACGCGGCCCTTTAGCGACTTGTTTAACGTGGCTGCAAGCCGACCGGCCAAATCACCACGGGATAAAGGTCCTTTAGACCCATGGCTGGCTTGCGTCAATCGCGGGGCCGACTAAACGTCTTGGGCCACGCATATGACCCTTGACGAGGTCCTGGGTCCAGCGATCCTCGGCTGTCCGTTCGGATCGGCGGCGCTGTAAAGGAGTGAGGCAAATGCGGCAGTCGGGCATTCTTCCGGATCAGGATATCGCGGCACTGTTTGCCTCGGGTGCGCTCAAGGCGCCGCCGCTCGATGCCGACCAGATCCAGCCGGCCAGCCTCGATCTGCGCCTCGGCGCCAAGGCTTTTCGCGTTCGCGCCAGCTTCCTGCCCGGTCCCAATTCGCTGGTCTCGGCCAAGCTCGACCGCCTCAAGCTGCATGAGATCGACCTTAGCGACGGTGCGGTGCTGGAGACCGGTTGCGTCTACATCGTGCCGCTGCTCGAAAGCCTGGCCCTGCCGGCCGAAATCTCGGCCTCGGCCAACCCCAAGAGCTCGACCGGCCGCCTCGACATCTTCACCCGCGTGATGACCGACCGTGGCCAGGAGTTCGACAAGATCCCCGCCGGCTATACCGGCCCGCTCTATCTCGAAGTCAGCCCGCGCACCTTCCCGATCGTCGTGCGCAAGGGCTCGCGCCTGTCGCAGATCCGTTTCCGCAAGGGCAATGCCCTGCTGTCGGAGGCAGAACTGCACGCGCTGCATCTGTCCGACCGGCTTGTCGCCATGGATCCACCCAACATTTCGGGTGGCGGCATAGCACTTTCCATCGATCTCGCCGGCAAGCCGGGCAGCATCGTCGGCTATCGCGGCAAGCACCACACCGGCCTTGTCGACGTCGACAAGCGCGCCGCCCAGGACGTCGTCGATTTCTGGGAGCCGATCTACGACCACGGTGCCGGCGAACTGGTGCTCGACCCCGACGAGTTCTACATCCTGGTGTCGCGCGAGGCGGTGCATGTGCCGCCGCTCTATGCCGCCGAGATGACGCCCTTCGATCCGCTGGTCGGCGAATTCCGCGTCCATTATGCCGGCTTCTTCGATCCCGGCTTCGGCCATTCCAGTGCCGGCGGCACCGGCAGCCGCGCCGTGCTCGAAGTGCGCAGCCACGAAGTGCCCTTCATCCTGGAGCACGGCCAGGTCGTCGGCCGCCTGGTCTACGAGCACATGCTGTCGCGCCCCAAGGCGCTCTACGGCACCGACCTCGGCTCCAACTACCAGGCGCAGGGCCTGAAACTCTCCAAGCATTTCCGCATGGGTTGACCTTCGGTCACCGCAGCATAGCCTTTGGTTTGCTTGTCCATTTACGGCCGTTGTGCTTGGCTGGAGGCGGGACGCTCGGAAAGAGTGCCCGTCAAATGGAGAGGATCATGCAGATTACCCGGAAGTTCGCTTGCGCAGCCTCGCTCGCAGCGCTCTTGTTGACCCTTGGCGGAGCTTCGGCACAGGAGAAGCTCAAGATTGGTACCGAGGGCGCATATCCGCCCTTCAACACCGTGACCGCAGACGGCAAGCTGGCCGGCTTCGACGTCGACATCGCCAATGCGCTGTGCGCCCAGATGAAGGTCGAGTGCGAAATCGTCGCCCAGGATTGGGACGGCATCATCCCGGCGCTCCAGGGCCGCAAGTTCGACGCCATCGTCGCCTCGATGACGATCACCGACGAGCGCAAGCAGCAGGTCGATTTCACCAACAAGTACTACACCACGCCCCTGGCGCTGATTGCGCCGAAGGATTCCGCCCTGACCTCGGCGGAACCGGACGCACTGAAGGGCAAGACCGTCGGTGCGCAGGCTTCGACGACCCAGAGCATCTATGCCGAGGACCATTATGCCAAGGTAGGCGCCGAGGTGAAGCTTTATCCGACGCAGGACGAGGCCGTCGCCGACCTGACCAACGGCCGTCTCGACGCCGTCGTCGCCGACAAGTTCGTGCTGGTCGACTGGATCAAGACCACCGGACAGGACTGCTGCAAGATGATCGGCGATCTCGACGGCACCGACTCGTTGACCGGCATCGCCGTGCGCAAGGGCGACCCGTTGCGCGAGAAGCTGAACGCCGCCATCGACGCCATCGTCAAGGACGGCACCTACGCCAAGATCAACGCCAAATATTTCGATTTCGACATCTACGGCGCACAAGACTGACGCCCGGAAATGCGAACAGGCCGGGCGTCGATCGAGCGCCCGGCCTGTTTCGTCTGAAATCCTGGAGCGGGTAGCGGGAATCGAACCCGCGCGTTCAGCTTGGGAAGCTAGCTTGGACTGAAAGATTTCAGCTACTTGCGCGTAAAACAGCCTCAAACAGGCATGTTAGAAATCAATGGGTTAGTTCCGATCTGTAAAACAGAAAGAGGTCCCGACGCTGTCGTTCATGGCCGAACACACGTGACAAACAACATCTCGGCCAAGATGTGGCGAAATGAGGCCGCAGGGCGATTTGCCATGGCTCTAAGGATGTATTATGGGCTACTGGGCGCAATTGGCATCAGGGGGTGGCCTTGCCGGTTTTTGACGAGATTCACTCGCTCCAGTTCGTGTGGTTCACATCTGGAGAACCACCCCATGCGGTAGACGTCCTGTTACATGGCATTACCGGTTCCGAGCCGGACCATGTGCAGCGGTTCAAACCGCCTGCCGCTCCCGTTCCAGTATCCCTGGCTGCGTCTCGAATTGATGATGCCGACATACGAATTCAGATTGCGCCCGGCCGTGTTGATCTGACAGTCACGCCCGCGGACGCTATGGTTGGGTCAGATACGGCACGGTTCGAGAGCAACGCGGTCGTAACTCGTTATGTCGAGAAGGCGAAGGCCATTTCGGGCCTTATTGGCGCGGCTTTTCGACAGTCGATTGTCATAAAGGCAGCAAAGAAGGTTGCCTCTGAGGATGAAGTCGGCGCAGCATTCACTGAACTGCTTGGCATGGAGGCAGACTTAACAGGCGCTGCGGACCTGTCATTCTCGATAAATCGCCGAGTAGAATTCGATGGGGTAACATATAATCGAGTGCTTCGCTGGCAAGCTGAAACGACGCAATTGCACCAGGTTATGGGTGGTGGGCATCTTGGCGGAATACCAGACTTTGGCGCGGCGCCACCTATAGCACGAAGCACATATATGACCTATATTCTGGATATTAATACGGTGCCGCTGACTACCCTAAGACAGCCGGCGGAGTTGGAAAAAGTGTTTGATCGTATATCTGCGATCGCGTTTGAAGCGCTCAAGTTCGAGCGCGCTGGAGATTTAAGGTGACCGGCGCTACCCCTTTCGTTGATTTCTATTCCTGGACAGGTTCGCGAGTTGTCCTCGCCGGTGGCGCGACCGCAGCAACGTCCATGATGATCGCTACCGCTCTTGCAGTACCGTTGTCCACCACAGATAGCACGCCTCTTCCTGTGCAATGCGTGAGAGAAATCCTTGAGCAGGGCACAAGTCGCGTTGGCGACACGTTAGATGTCATTCGACGAGCCGAATATATGAACGTGCTCGGAGCCCTGCAGATATTGGCCTCGTTGCCGGACGATGAAGATTTCTATGTTGGTCCCGTCGCTAAGGCTGAGGGCGAGCATGCGCTTTCATTGCTCTACATGTTCGACCTGGACGCACCCAAGGTGTCTTCGCACGACTCCGAGTCTGTCGTTTTCAGTTGGGAGCGCGGGGAAGCGAAGTATTATCTCAGCGTTGGAGACGGTGGAGCATCTTTCATCCGATCCACTCCCGACGAGCGGGGGATCGTCGGTCATGCACAGCTCGATGAAGCTGCGATAGTGGGCGTGTTGAGGCTGGCGGGGGACCATGTTGGCGGAAGCGAACGAGTTACTGGGTGACGATCAGACCGTAGCGCGTTGCGCGATTTTTCCGCAGTTTGTACCCAAGGATGGGCCCGCGACAGCATTCGATCACACGCAGCTGATCTACTTTCGCAAAGATAACAAGGGCCAGTATGCCGTCTCAGTTGGTTGGCGCGGCTTGCTGCCTGAGAACGCTGATGTGCACGATTTTGGCTGTCGACAGGCGGCTAACAACAACGCACGAAAAGCAGGCAAACTCGGGCGTGACCCGGAACCCATTGTGGAAGCAACCCACTATCTAGGCTACTACGACCTTAGCGTTATTGATGCAAAGGCGGCTTCAGACAAGGTGTACGACGTTTTTGTCGAGCTGGTACCGGAGAACGGTGAGGACGCTCATTCGCATGTCGTTTTGAACGAACGAGAAAGTGTCGAAAAGAACACTCCCAAGGTCGCACACCGCACTCAAATTGTCGATGAACTTTGGCGTCGGATGGCTGGGCCGGAACGCTGGCTCTGCTTGTGCGACGAGCCGCACAGAAATGACCTAGAAGCTGTTATCCTTCCTTTGCAAAAAAATACTTAGTGTAAAATCTATTCTTCTTTCCACACTGGAACCCTTCGGATTTTTCATCGCGACGAGCTTCCTGATTTTCAGCGCCACCGCCTCATAGGCCAACAGAGGTGGGGCTTGATGACTTTCGAATTGACGGGCCGCAGACCGAAATCGGCTGCCTCTTACCGGCAAACGCCAGCCTTGGTGCGAGTGACGCTAGGACAACATTCCTTTTCGCTTGACTCTTTTTTGCGGCAGGAACATTTGTAGAACATCGGCGCGTTGATGCCGATCAAAACCCTTTCACACATCGAATTTGCGCGTCTTTCCGCGCCACGGGAGAACTATGCCTTGCGGAAACCGGAGACCATCGAGCGCATGTATCTCGATTTCGATGGCTTCTTTGCCAGTGTCGAGCAGCAGGCCGACCGTCGCCTGCGAGGTCGACCAGTGGGTGTTGTGCCGTTTGATGGGACCGACAGGACATGTGTCATCGCGTGTTCGCGTGAGGCCAAGGCATTCGGGGTCAAGAACGTGATGCCCGTCGCCGAGGCGCGGCAGCTCTGCCCCGATATCGTCCTGGTCCCGCAGAAGCCTGATCTCTATCGCCGCGCCCATAACGCCTTGCTGTCGGAGATCCAGTCCGTCATCCCGATCGATGCCGTGAAGTCAATCGACGAGCTGACCTGCTGCCTCGATGGCGATGGCCGTCGTGATCCCCAGGAGCTGGCCGCCAGGCTCAAGACCACATTGGCGGACAACGTCGGCACCGTCATCACCTCATCGGTAGGCTTCGCCGCGAATCGGCAGCTCGCCAAGATGGCGTGCAAGGAGGGAAAACGGGCAGGGGCAATCTACGGCAACGGCGTAATGATCTGGAGGCCAGAAGATCTGCCGGCACCTCTGTTTGGCCTCAAGCTTTCCGATATCCCTGGCGTAGGCGAGAACATGGAGCGGCGCCTGATCCGCTCCGGCGTCTACACCACAGTCGTTCGACGGGTCGGGTGCCAAGTTCTTTGCCGAGGTCGAGAAACTGGACCTCGAGGGCATCGTATCGAAGCGCAAGGCAAGCATCTACCGCGGCGGTGACAGCAAGGACTGGTTGAAGACCAAAGCTTACATCACCGGGGAGTTCGTCGTGATCGGCTACGAGCGTAAGCGGGGCGCGGCGCCGTCACTGCTGCTGGCCGAGGAAACCGACGCTAGCCTGCGCTATGTCGGGCGTGCCATTCCAGCCATCCCCCAGGCACAGCGCGACGAGTTATGGCAGGCGCTGGAGTTCTTGCACACAAGTCACTTCGCTACCCCGATAGCTGCCGGCGACAAAGGTGCTGCGCCGGTGCACCCTGTCTTGAAGGTCATGGTTAGGCACCTGCGCGGCGAAGAGAAGCTTCGGCATGCGACGGTGACTGAAGTGTTGGCGCCGCATTAAAAAGAGGCCCGCCGCGCGTTGCGCAGGCGGGCCTTCTAAATCCGGGATCATAGCCGAAAGGACGAACGGCCATGGTGCTGTGCATTCTCAGAACTCAGAATAGGCGCTTTGGTTCCGGGGCGCTTCACCTTTTCTAGAAAGTGATATTGCCGCCCTAACGCAAAACCCCGCCAGCCGAGGCCAGCGGGGCAAGAGAGATCGATCTCAAGACTTTCGCTAGGTCGGATAGTCACCAATAAGGCCTTGCTCCGTAGTAGTCATAGATCCGCCGATTGTTGTCGTCTGACCAATCGTATTCGGTGTCGGCATCGTATCGGGGTGCCTCTCCAAGCTCATCTTTAGTGATATCGATCTGGAAGCCCCCAAGGTTTTCATTGTAGGTGAGCTTGCTCCACGGCACGGGATAATAATCCTCGCCCATCCCTAGGAAGCCGCCGAACCCCAGCACAGCATGAGCCACTCGGCCGCCGACTTTCTCAAGCACCAATCGCTTTACTTCGCCGATATGAGCCTCATCAGGGCCATAGACTTCCGTGCCAATGACTTTATCGCTTTCGATCAGGTTTTTCATGCCTCGCTCCTGTCTGAGTGGTGGTTCAGATGCGCCAACGCTTCGCAGAAGGACTGGTTCCTCTCGCCCTAGATCAACTCTTGGCAGCCGACGAACAAGCCTTGGAACCATCGTTGAGAGCGGGAGGTTGATTAAAAAACGGAGGTAAGCGCCATGACCAAAACAGCGAAGCCGGATAGCGTACCAATGCCCACTGACCCCAGCGACAAGCCGGCCAGGGACACAAGGGAGGATCCGGCGCCTAATCCAGACGCTGGCGGAAATCTTCCCGACACAGCCACCCGCGAAGAAGTCAAAAAGCTTCGGCGCAATCTGAAGCGCTAAGCCGCACACCACGCCTTCCACGCCCGAAAGTTCCCGGCAGGCCGCGCAAGTGGCAGACGGCGAGGCGCTCATGAACCCCGTGATTTTCTCTCTTGCCGCAATGGCAATCGGGGCCTTCGCGATCTGGCATCGCTCCTTTATAGGATTGGCCGTTGCGGCTGGCGCCAATGCGGCAGCTATCTGGCTGATGTGGCAGAACCTCTAAACGATAAAAAGGCCCACCCTTCGGCGGACAGTAGGTCACCACTCCGACCACCTGAGAACGCTCAGGTGCGGGCTGCGGTGCCGCATCTGGCTAGCGCTTCTTCGCCAAGAACCGGGCTTCCCTTAAAAGGGACGCCCACTGATGTCCGAGATTAGCAACGAGCTTCCGAGCTTGCTCTTCAGTGATCTGGCCTTCTTTCATCAAGCGCCGGATCACAAAGTCTTCGACTTTTTTAGGATCGCTCGATTCCTCGACCATTTTCGCATTCCTTTGACCGAACGCGGGAGAGCCGCGAACGCGATTTAGGGTTGTTCAAAATCCCGCTTTGCTTTGCAGGCATACGCTTCGAGACACAGGTGAGCAGTAACCGTTCATCGCGCACTCCGGCGCGATACATTGCAACCAATGTATCCAAAATAAGGGCGCCCTTCAGGGAGCTACGGTTTGCGCCGATCTCATCGCAGACACGGGCAGCGAGACTCTGGAGCTTTAGAAGGTCGTCTGAAGCGATAGGGCGCATGATTTGCGCTCGCCTCTCCTTTTTCAATGACGTCATGAACGCCTCCATCGCCGGTGTCGCAATGGCAGATTAACTTGGGCGTGCTCCAACGGTTCCCACCGACAGCTTTCTACTCTGAGCGAAGGCAGACGTGGCTTCGCTCCGTCGCATAAACGGCTTGCCTCATTTCGGTCCCGCCTGACGACAAACTGGAAAAAATCTCCAATTGTCCTATACTCCCACATCGCATGGTTGTGCCTTGCTCGCGCTAGCGGTGGGACGAAATGAGGGAGCTTTGCGATGTCCGATGGTTATCTCAATCACCAACTGGAATGCCCGTTCTGCGCCACCGTCAGATTGAGAATCCCTGATGATGCAGGTCCCGACACGGCAATCACCTGTTCTGATTGCGGCCAGTTTTTAGGCCTCTGGGATGACCTTCAAACCGACTTCGGACGGCAAGGTGGCACGAACGGAGTTTTCCGTATCGACAAAGGTCGCATCAAGCGCCTGGCGTGAAATAGCTTGTGCCGGTAAATGAAAGGCCTGCCGGGAGGGTTCACGGCAGGCCCCATGCAAGAGCGCCTGACGGTTCGGGTCGTTGCCTGGCGCTCCGGCATCACAATTCAACAGCGAGCAGATGGTTCCCCCAGATATGTGAAAGCCTGCCGGTTGTGAAACGGCAGGCTTTCACCTCAAAACGTGGCTGAAAGGGTAAGGCCACGTAGCCCACCTCGAATCGGGCATGCTCATAACCCGACAGGTCCGGCCTCAGTTCCCGGTGTAAATGCAAAAAAGCCCCGCCACCTTTCGGCAGCGGGGCTCAACTTATGCCGGCAGTGCTGCTTAGAACTTGTAAGCAAGTCCTACCCGGACGTCATGGATTCGACTGTCCACGCCCGCCGGAACAGTCGCCTCAAGCTCATCGTACGAAGCCGTTCCGAAGTCGGAATAGCGGTACTCAAGACGGGCAACGAGATTGTCGGTGAACGCGTGTTCAGCACCTACGCCAACCGTCCACCCTGTAAGGGTGTCGGAAACTTCGTCGCGCAACACGCCCCAGTCATAGACGCCGACTTCTAAATCAGCAAGTGCAACGCCAACCGCGACGTACAACAAGGTTCGATCAAGCGAGTAACCAACACGCGCTCGCAGAGCGGCTGTCCACTTGATTTCCGATTGCCATTCTTCGTTCAACGCGGGAGGGAAGCCGACTCTAGACAGGAAGTCGACGCCATCGGCGTTCGAATAATTGATGTCGGCTTCAACACCCAACACCAGATTGTTCGGCAACTGATGGTTGTAGCCTGCATAGATACCGCCAATAAATCCGTCTGCATCCGGTTTTGAAAAGTAAATTGCGCTACTCGGGAACGAGACGGAAGTGTCACCCCAAGCGTAGCCAGCCTGCAAACCAACATAGCCACCGGTCCAAACAAAGCCTGCAGGCACTACGTCAGGTGCCGCCTCGGTGACTACGGCATCGGCAGCGACCGCGCTGCCAGCAACAGAAAGGAGGAAGGTAAATGCAAGAATAAAATTTTTCAATCGGTAGACCCCGGATTCATGTTGCTCAACAAATATAGAGTCGCCGGCAAATATCCAGCCAATACTCGCTTTGGGCGAGCAAAATGATGGCCTCTCGTTGCTAATCGACAACAGTGAGTTGTAGCCAAGATAGAAAAACCCTATGCGTCCCTGCGGGGCTTCTGCGAGCGTGCGATGTATCGTGTTTCTAAGCGGTGCGACGACCCGGTGGATGATCTTGTCGGTCAATAATCTTGTCGAGCCGGTCCCCCAACCGATCGATAGCAACCACAATTCGCTCTTCGACCTCCCTGATGGCGGAGTTCGTCGCGTAGTTCTTGGCGACCTCGAGCTTGAAGTCGGCCAACTCCTGGGCGCTCTTCGCGCGTATGGACTCGACCCGCTCCGACAGCAGTTTGTGGGCCTCATGAGCTTTCGCCAGCGCCACTGCGTCCTCGGACAGTTTTGCGTCATGGCCGGAAATCCGATTTAGCGCAGTGACCCAGGCTGCAATGCCCGCTCCGAAGCCCACGATCAATGTAACCATCGTGCCAATGTTGATGGTGAAATCGAACGTCATTTCACTGCGCCCTCGCCACGGGTCGCTTCGCTCCGACCCTCATTCCACTTCCGGACACCGTCGACCTGGGCCGAGCACGAAGCCAGCGCCGCTTCAGCATGTTGCACCCGCTCGACGATAACGCCGGTCGTGGCCGCACTCTTGTCCAGCGGCTTAGGGCAAGGCTTCACGAGATCCCACGGCAGGCGCTGTTTTACCGTCCTGGTGATCACCAGCACGTTGGGTTCGCTTGTCGAGCACGCTGCGCAAAGCGTCAGGCACAGGAGAGTTGAGATACGTGCGAACATCATTGTCACGGTCCTTCAGGTCGGCGACTTCCTCGCGGTCGGCGAGAAGCTCGGTTCGTATGGATGCAAGGCGGGAGGCTAAGCCGGCGACAATCTGGTCGTTGACTTTGAGCTGATGCTCGAGCTCAGCGATGGCCTGCTGCTGCGCCTTGTTGGCATCGATCGCAGTGGCGAGATCAGCCTTGGCCTGCATCGCGGCGGCCGTTGCGCTGATCGCCTCGCCGCGATACCAGAGTGCCAGGCCCACAACGCCAAGGAAAACCGCTAGGCCGCCGAGACGGAGGTAGATCATCAGATCCCCTCCAGGCAGACCCGCTGCTCGGCGGCGCGGCGGTTCACCAGCCCTTTGATCACTTTGCCGCCGGCCCGGTTGAACAGGGCAATCGCATTGCAGGCGCCGCGGATATCGCCGGCGTTGGCGCGCCGGGCCACAGTCGACCGGCAAAAGGCCCCAGTGCCGATGTTGTAGGACAGCGACAGGAACATCGCGTACGGCTTCGGCGGAATGGCATCGGGTGCCTTCAGGCAGGCGCGCATGCCGGTTTCGAACTCGGCCACCCCTTCGCCCAGCATCGTCAGGCATTCATCGTCGCTGTAGCGATCGCCGCGCTTCACCCCGCGGGTCTCGCCGTAGCAGACGGTCCACACTCCGACGATGTCGGGATAGGCAAGATTGCGCTTGCCCTCCCAGCCACCGACGAAGGCAGCGACGAACAGGCCGAGCGCCGTCAGCGCCCCACCGGCTTTCTTCAATCGGCTCATTGGTCATCTCCTGAGATTTTCTGTTGGGCAATGAAGCGAGCGGCCAGAGCGCCGGCACTGGTCAGGCCGCTGAGCAGCGCAAAGACGCCAGGCGGCACCGGCAGCAGCCCGTCGAGCAGCGGCAAGGCCACCTCTGTAGCCGTGAGGAGGCAGGCAAGAACGAGCAGTCGAACCGTCCACGCATGGCGCAGCACGGCCCGCCAGTTGGCGACGAGCTTCATGGGTTTCCTCGTTGTGATGACAGGACTAAATTCGCGTGCGCCGAGGGGGTCGCATGACGCTACGCAGCAAGGACGCTTTCGAAGAGATCGAGCAGCTGATCGACCAGCTGCAGCCGGCAGGGGAGAAGTCAATGTCTCGCATGCGCAGGCTGGTACTGCGCGCCACGAGCCATGTCGGCCAAAGCTTCGAACTGGCCGGTGCGATCTATGCTTTCGAGGTTGCGTTCGATGGCCTGGCGGCGCTCGCCGTCGACTGTCCTGACGACTATGACGTCGAGATCAACCGGACGCTTGCCCGGCAGAAGCTGCGCGAACTACACGGCGTTGTTCAACGCCTAAAGCCCAAGCTGCATTAGGTGAACCAAGCAGAGGTAGCTTGCGGTTCAAATCGGCCTATGCGAAATCCGGTCTCACCTGAGGGGCCGAAATGAACCGCCGTGAAGTAATGTCGGCTGCAGATGTTTCACGATCATACCGTGCTGACATTGACGGGCTGCGAGCCGTTGCCGTTCTCGCAGTCATTTTGTTCCACGCATTCCCTGGGCTCGTGCCTGGCGGGTTCGTCGGCGTCGACATCTTTTTCGTGATTTCGGGCTATCTGATCACCGGCATCATCGCACGCGAGATCGACGCCGGGACATACAGAACTCTGCGGTTTTACGAGCGCCGTCTACGACGGATCGTCCCCGCGTTTCTTGTCGTCTGCGCGGTGTCGGCCCTCGGTGCCGCGCTCCTCTACGTTCCAAGCGATTTCGAGATGTTCGGCGAAAGCCTGGTGGCCTCACTACTG
This sequence comes from Aminobacter niigataensis, assembly GCF_946995915.1. Lineage (GTDB taxonomy): Bacteria > Pseudomonadota > Alphaproteobacteria > Rhizobiales > Rhizobiaceae > Aminobacter > Aminobacter niigataensis. The sequence continues at coordinate 4,711,980 of NZ_OX341517.1, read as the reverse complement.
ATCCACGCCAACATCTTCTTCTTCAAGGAGTCCGGCTACTTCGCCGCGCCAGATGAAGTGCTGCCCCTGCTCCACATCTGGTCGCTGTCGGTCGAAGAGCAGTTCTACGTGTTCTTCCCTCTGGCACTCGTGCTGCTTTCGAAATGGAAGATTCGAACCACGGGGATCGTGGTCGGGCTTGCCATATCATTTGCCGCAGCTTGTGTTGCCGTGATCACCAATCCTGATGCCGCGTTCTTCCTTGCCCAATATCGGGCATGGGAACTGCTGATCGGCTCCTGTCTGGCAATTGGCACCCTCCCGACCTTGAGCCACCGGGCCGCCGATGTATGCTCCCTGGTCGGCGGCACGCTCATTGCTGTAGCGCTGTGGGGGTTGTCGAGCGCATCGACCTTTCCCGGCTGGAATGCTGCGTTCCCGAGCCTCGGTGCCGCTCTCCTGATCTACGCTGGGCCTCAGGCCACACTAAATCGCGCGCTGTCGACAGCACCGATGGTCGGCATCGGGCTAATCTCCTATTCGCTCTACCTGTGGCATTGGCCGCTTCTGTCGTTCGGCGCCTACATCGCCATCCGCCCCCTCCTACCGATCGAGGCGGCCGCTATCGTTGCGCTTGCCTTTGCGGCGGCGTGGCTTTCCTATCGGTTCGTCGAAAGGCCATTCCGGCGCCCAATGAACAGGGTGCCCCTAACTCCGCTCTTTGGTGGGGTCGCCGCATTGCTCGCGGTTGCTCTGGTCGCGGACCTGACAAAAGGCGCGGCTTGGCGTCTCCCGGCCGACATCGCAGCGATGACCAATGTCGAGGCTGTCAGGTCGGGCATGCCCCCGGAGCGCTGCGGTATGCGCAAACTTGCCGAAATTGACCAACGGCTCACGGCTCTCGGAAATATTCCCCGTACTAACATCTGCCGCCTCGGTGATCCAACTGCAGAGCCGACAGTGGTGCTTTGGGGTGATTCCCACGCTGAAGCAGCAGCCCCAGGCCTTGACGCAGCTTTGGCAGGAGCAGGGAAGGCTGGCTATCTAATTGGTCGCGGCGGATGCCCGCCCATCGCAAGTATCGAGACGATAGACAGACCGATCTGGCCGTGCGCCCCGTCTGTCGAAAAGGCGTTCCAAGCCGTCTCGGCCATCAAGCCGGAGATCGTCATCATCGCTGCACGTTGGCCTCTCTATTTCGAGGGCTCACGATATCAAAGGGAAGGCCCCGCACCTCGTTTTGCAGCTGACGGCAACTTCGGGATTGTCGCGGACGGACTCGACGCAACCCTTTCCAAGATGCACCCGATGGCTCCTTCGCTGGTGTTGATGACTTCGGTCCCCGAAGTTGGCTTCCCAGTCCCGTCCACGTTGGGCAGAGCGGCAATCCTTGGACGGGAAATTGACATCGCCCCCACTCGGGCCGCCTACGATCAGCGCCAGCAGCGAAGCACTGCCGAGGTGACCCGGCTTGCCAAGAAATACGGGGCTCTACTGATGACGCCAGACACCATCCTGTGCCCCGGCGTCAAGTGCGATGTCGAGCGCGATGGCGCGGTCCTCTATGCAGATCAAAACCATCTCACGCGGGCCGGAGCGCACTTGCTCGCGCCTATGTTCGAGCAGGCTATGCTGGCCAGCCAGCGTTGATGTCGATCGCGTTGAGCGCGGCTTCATTCGGTGCCGCATCAATGGCGGTGGCGAGTACTTCTTCATGGGCAAAACAGGCCTGCACATGGAAAAAGACGGCGTCGCCGATGGTGATCATCGTGACCGCGTCAAGCGTTACCCACCCATCAACACTCTTGAACTTGATGATCGTGGCGGGGTGCCTGATTGCGCCATTGTAGGCACCGTTGATGAGCGACTGGCTGACGCGGTCGGTTGCAATTGCGGCCCCGCCGACCGTGATGCCGCCTGTCTCAACTTCCCATCGTTGAGTGGCGACAGCGGCCAGCTTGGCGGCCTTTTGATCAGAGAGAGAAGGCGGAATGTAAGCCCACTCGCCGCTGACAAATTCGTGGTCGATACCCGGGCGGATCGGCACCTGTATGGTGCCTTCGGGGTAATCCGACAGCAACTCTGAGGGGGTGCCTCCGATAGCCTGCCAGTATCCGCGAAGCGGATGAAAAAAGCCAAATTCGCTCACGTTCTCAACTCCAGCCAAACTCCGATGGTAACGTTGCTTTTTACGAACCAACCGTCAGGAACGATGAAATACAAGTACATCACGCTCTGTGTGGATGACCCCCCTATTGTCATCCATGTCACGTTGTCGGGAGAAATCTGGACCGTGTTGTTGTTGTTGGCTCCAGTGCGGAAAAATATTTGTATCGGCCTGCCAGACGCGTTTTGATAGCTCGTGCCAAGCACCCGCGAGGCGGTCATGTCTTGCCAGGTCTGGCCCTTTCCCCCTAGGCCAAAAACGCCAACAGAATCCTTGACCCGAACCGCCGTCATCGCCTTGGTGTCGTCAGTACCGGCCACGGCGTCCGGGTTGGTCGCTTTAGGCACTGTAATCGTGCGGTTGGCGCCCAAGTCACCGCCGCCGGTGGCGATGCCACCGACGCCGATCGTGCGCCCGGTAGGCACCTTGCCAGCCAGCGCATTGGTAATGGTCGTCGCGAAATTTGGATCATTGCCTAGTGCCGTCGCCAGCTCGGCCAGCGTGTCCAGAGCGGCGGGCGATGCATTGACTAGCGACGTGATCGCCGCCGCGATGGCTCCGTCGACACCGAGGGCCGTGCGCGCGTCGGCGCCGTTTGCTGACGACAGTAACCCCCGGAAGAAAGCCGACAGATGCCCCGCCGCTTCATGCGTGTTAAGGATCGCCGTCGAGCCGGCCGGAACCTCGACATGCTCGGCAACGGCCGCCGGATTGGCCAGAACCACGCCAGGCAGAAGGTCCGTCGCCTTGGCGATGATCAGCGCCATTACAACGTCGCGCAGCAACAGCGGTGACGCCGGATCCATCGCGTTGATGTCGAGCCCCGAGCCAAGCAGCAATCCGCGCAAATTGCCGATGATGATGTTCCATTCATCGGCCGTCAGCTTGGTCGATTCCGGGTAGGTTAGGCCGTTCTTGGCCCAGCTCATGCCATCGGCATGCACGGCTTCCATGCCGGCCGGCGCGGTCAGCAGGCGCACATAGTCTTTGATGCCGAATAGATCGGGTGCGGGCATCCTGTATTACCTCGATGTCGGGGGAGGGAGGGCCACCGAACCGGCAGCCGGCGACACAAATGCCGCGTCAGGTCTTGATGATGTAGAGCGCCGCCCTGTTGCGCGGGCGCGTTTCGCTTCCACCGGTCGAGGCGGTGTTGGCCGCAGTGAAATTGACACCAGCCTGCGCATTGTTGTCGCGCTCGCCGTTACCGATGATCTCGATCTGCTGATAGCCGTGGGTGTGCGCCTTGAGTTCATCCGCCTGGAATGTCGCGAATGCGCGTCCGGCGTCGACGCCTCGTCCATCATCCCAACCACGGATGAACTCGCCGCGCAGATCGGGCAAGGCGAACGTGGTGGCACCATCGCCAACACCCCAGGCGGTGCTGATCGCGCCGAACAGCGCCGAATAGGTCTCGCGGCTGACCAGCTGCCCGTTGCACTTGAGCCAGCCCGTCGGCGCCGCATTGCCAGCATAGGGAGCGATGATGCCTGGCGGCACCTCGATCGTGGTCTGCCCGCCGGAGAACTCGGCAGCGATCATCGCCCGGATCGCCTGTGCCAGCTGCGTCAGGTCGGCGCCGGTAGGCGTCAGGCCAGCGTCTTTGATCGCGTTGACGATTTCCATCTGTGTGTGGGTGAAGAACTTGTCTGGCGGGATCGAGCCCGTAACACCGGCCTGGCGAGCCTCGTTCCAGTACGGCAGCTCGGGATCGTTATTGCCCTCGGGCGTGTTGCGCGGAAGTACATATTCCATGGCGGATACCTCTATGCGGCGGCGAAGATGACGCGCGTCCATGCGGGCGCGAGCGAGCGGAAAAGGCAGACGAGATCGGCGGGCAGGCCAAGGCGGCCGAGCGGGGTTTCGCCGGCGCGGCCTTCGCCGGCGCGAAAGTGCTCGATCGGCACGCCGGCGACAGTCACGATCCAGACGAATTCGACCGGCTCCTCACCGGCGATGGCATCAGGCCCACCGGCGGCGGAAGCACCAGCGCGGAAGGGCATCGGCTCTTCGATCGTGATCGAATAGCCGACGTCGGCGGCGAGCTTGATGAAGTCGAGCCTGGTGATCGTGCCAGCCGAGCGGATCTTGAGGATCAGCGAACGCCAACGCGTGTCGAAGGTCTGGTCCGGCCCGAGGCAAGGATCGGGCAGGCCGTATTCGATTTCCCAGTCTTCCAGCGAATTGGCGAGAGTGACCGCGGTCGATTCCATCGTCACCGAGAACAGGGCGCGATAGGCCTCGGCCAGGCCGCTGCCCATGCTTTTCCAGAAACGGCCAAGCACAGTCTGCGGGTCAAGCTCCTGATTGTCGGGCGTTCCCCATGCCGCACCCTTGGGCAGCAGCACGCCGAGCATACCTGCGATGTCCTCGTCGGTCGGCGAGGACAGTGCGTCGGCCTGCGTTGGAGGGGAAAAGAACGATGGATCTTGCGGTGCGAAATGATGGAACGCGGTCGGGCTTTCGCCGGTGTAGCGCGGCCACCTACTCATAGGTCACCTCGCCAAGCACCGGCATCTCGCCGTTGTAATAGCTCAGGTCATCAGCCGGCAGGATCAGCTTGTGCCGGTCCTCGCCGATCGCCGCCGAGATGGCTTCGCCGATCCATGAACGCGACAGCACAAAAGCCGAGAAGGAGACGCCCGGCCGCGCCCGCTCGACCAGCATCGCCCGCAAGGATCTGTCGATCGCCTCGCGCGTCGTCGTCGTGTCGTCGCCGAGGCCTGCAATCGTGATGTCCAGCGGCTTCGGCACCGGCGCCGCCGCAACCGCATTGGCCCGTATCAGGCGGCGAACGTCGAGCGCTTCCTGCATGACCGCCACGTCGCTAGGGGTCGGGATGCCGTTTTCGCGGCCCTCGAACAGAAACCACACGCCAACCGTGCCCGGACCGTGCACCCACGACCAAGCCCACGCCTGCGTCACGCCGGGCACAGCACGTGCGAACTGCTCATAGTCGGAGATGGCGCCACCTTGCGGCGGCCGCCGCTTGCGGTCGAGCACACGTGCGCGCAGTGACTCGTTGGTTTCCGTGTCGGCGCCGCCGCCGATGCCGCTCGACCCGACGATTGCCGCTTGCGACAGTCCGGCGAACAGCGCGGGATCGGCTCGTGTCAGTTCGGCGCCCGCTTCGATATTCATTGCCGAGCCGAAATCTTCCGAGATCAGTGACAAGACGAGCGCGCCGGCACCGTCCGACCTGACGTCGGAAATCGAGCGGTAGAGCCGATTGCCGGAGAGGTATCGGATGCCGGCCGGATAGATGGTATTTGGAACCCCCGACGTGGTGACGACGCCCTCGGCACGCGACACCGACCGGCGGACAAGTCCGAGTTCGGTTGCGTGGCGGTCGAGATGCTGCACGCTCGCCGTCGAGGCGAAGATCTGGTCATAGAGCCACGATGCGCGCAGATGCATGTCATGCAGGCCGAGGGCAAACACCTTGACGATCGGCGTAAGATTGTTCGGCCAGATCAGCGCGTCAGTGCCCGGCAAGTAGCGCCGCAGCGAGCCGCGCAGCCGCGAAGAAATTTCAGACGGCGAGAGGACGGTCCAGGCCACGCAACTGCTCCCATAGAACGCCGAAGCGGCCGTCATAGGCGATGCCGCCATCCCGGTCTTTCAGCACGATTTGAAGGTCGATCCGCCGGTCGGCGGGCGATGCGGTGGCAGTGACCATCACCGACGAGACTGCGCGTTGCTCGACGAGGCATTGCAGCGCCTCGCGGGCATAGTCTTCTGCCTTGCGTGCCGTCGCCGCGCTGGCGGTCGACCGCCGTAGCAGCCAGAGCTTGGAACCGATCGGCGTTTCGCCCAGGTCCTCGCGCAGGTCGAAGCTGTCGCCCGGCCAGCCGCGATTGGCTTCGCCCTCAGGCAGCTCGTCGGCGGCCGCTCGCGCGTCGGTCATCAGGCAAAGCAGCACGGCGGTTGCCAGGGCGGCGCGCGCGCGCAGGCCTTCGTTGTTGGCAGGATCATTGGCGGCCAACGCCCAGTCGCCGGTCACGCCGTTCCACACAGTATCGGGCGAAAACAACGGTTCGCCCTCGGCAGAGAGCGGAACGATGCGGATCATGGATTTTCCTCGGCAGGCGGCCGCAGTTCGGCGCCACTAGTGCGTATGATTGGCAGTGTTTCCACCTGCGTCGATGATCGAGCCGGTCGCCGTGATGTTGCCGTCGACGTTGAGGTCGCCCTTGAGGTTCCATGTGCCGGCGGTCAGAGTCACCGTGCGCGTCTGGAAATCCATGGTCACGCCGCCGGCCATCAGCTTGATGATGTTGCCGCTAGCGTCATAGAGCGCCGAGGCCCCATCCGGCAGATCGGGTCGCTTGCCCGACGCCTCGACGCCTATCATGAGGGCTTGCGACCGCCGACCCGGCATCATCAGCATGACGCCGACAGCGCCGGACGGCGGGTTGCTCGCCGCGCCATGTGGCTGGATGAACAGATGATCCTCGAGGACCTCGCCGGCCATGCCCTTGCCGGAAACAAGCAGCTGGCCGTCGACCATTTTCGAAGACGAGATTTCAAACCGGGTCAGGTAAGGCATTCTCATTCTGCCCGATACTCCGCTGAAGGTTCCGGCGCTGACCATCCGCTGCCGGATCTCGCCCCCGAAGACGATCCGCCCAGGGCTCTCGGGTCGACGAGCGCCAGCGTGGCTCGCGTGCCGCTGCCGCCGCTGCCCGTTTCCTGCGTGAGCGACACTGATTTGATGCCCATCATCTGGTCGAGGAATATCCGAGGATGCCTGACATAGACCAGGCGATTGGGTGTCCAGATGGTGCCACCGGCATCGCGCCATCCCGACACGGTGACCGTCGCCGAGACGGCGAGACCGGCGGCGACCCGCATATGCCACTCGGTTGCCTTTTTGAGGTTGGCAACGGTGGCCTCGTTGTCGAGCACGATGATCTTGGGACGGAACCTGCCGACTGACGGATCGCTTGCCTCGGCCTCCGGGCGCAATGCCTGCGCGCCTTCGCCGCGTGATTGCTGCCCGCGCACAAGCACGGGGTCAAACCTGCCCTGGCCGGAAAATTCGGCGGTCGCGCGGATGATGTTAACGCCGGCGGCGAGACCGCCCGCATGGGCCGCGTCTGGCCTCTTGACGATCCGCAACTTGCCTTGCGGCGTGTCGTGGATGATCGCGCCCGCCGACCTGGCCAGCGGCTCAAGCGTCGAGAACAGAGACTCTCCGGGTTCGACCTGGTGCCGTTCTATCTTGTCATAGGTCCCAACCACCTCGACGCCGACGCCGCTGCTGTCGAATTCCTCGGCGATCCCTTTGAGGTCCTTGTTCTTGGCAAGGCCGGTTGAATGCTTGATCGAGGCTTCGACCGCATCAACTGTTCGCGACACCAGCGAGATTTCGGCAGACCAGTCGCTTTCGCCCTGATCGGCCCTGAGATCCCGCACATATCCCGTCAGCAACAGATCGCCGCTTGCCGATAGCGTCGCCTTGCTGTCTGGCCATGGTGGCGACATGCCCTCGGGCAGATGGCCGCGCACGGTCGCGGTTCTTACCGCTTCCTCGGTCGAGATGTTGATCGCGACATCCTGCCACGGAATGAACGGGCCACCACCGAGGGAGATGCCGATGGTCTCAAGGCTCATGGCGAAATGGCCTCGAATGCCGTCGGCATGAAAGCCGGTGTGGCTATGGCGTTGCGTGTCACGAGTTCGGCGGCCCGAGCTGCGTCGCCGTAAAGCGCATAGGCAAGTGCGGTCGCAGGTAGCGACCGTTCAGTGCGCACCATGACCAGCGGCGCCCGATTTGCTGCGGTGTCCGAAAGATCGGATGCGGCAGTCGCGGCAACCTGCATCAGCCATTCGTGCACGGCCACGTCGAGGCCTGCGCCGATCGCCTCGAGCACAGGGTCGACGGTCGGCGAAATGCGCTCGCGAGCCCGGCGCGCATCCTGCCGCGACAGATAGTCGGCCGACACCAGTGCCTGGCAGAAGCCGGCGGCGAAAACAGCCGAAGTCACCAGCGACATCGCATCGTCGCCGGGGCGCGATATCTCGGCCTCGAAGGCATCCGCAGTTGCGGCCGCGACGCCGGTCTGCGCGATCGCCTGTGTCGCCTCGACGACAAGGCCGGTGATGTCGGTAACTGCCGATACCGGCTCGGCGTTCGATGTCACGATCCTCCGCGCCAGGTCGGCGATCTTGACGCGGCTATTGCCAAGCACACCGGAGGCGTCGGCAATGGCGGCCAGGGAGGCGCCGGCGGCATCGACCGCCGATGCTAGGCCAGAGGCCCGGCCGACCGTGATGCTGCGCGTGCCCGACACGGCGGCGGCGGACAGGATCTCCGCGCCATCCGACAACAACGCCGCGATGCTCAGACGACCCGGCACCGGTGCGAAGGGCGCAGCCGAGCGACCGGCAGCAACGAAGTCGATATCGAAGCCCACATACCCCGCGCGTGATTTCGCGCGTGACAGGCGCCACGAAACGACACGGACGCGAAGCGGCCCCATCATGGGCAAAATCAAGGTGGCGGCGCCGGCCGCGTCCAGGGCACCGGAAAGCGACCGCGCCGCGATGTCCGAAGCGTCGCCGGCGACATAGGCCGAGAGCGTGATCGAACGGACTTCACCGCCCATGTCCTCAGTCACATGGGTCGACGAGTAGGCGATCGGTGACACGGCAACACGCCGCCCGCCGTCACCGCCCTCATAGTCGACAAAGAACGGCACGCCCCGGAATGAAGCGGGGCGGAAAGCCGAAAGCCAATCGCGCATGACGATCCTTTACTCCGTTGGTCTGCCTGCCCGGGAAACGCCGGTGTCGGCGCGAACTGGCGATCCGACAACATTGGCCTTGACGCTCAAGGTGCCGACATTCGTGCGAAATGCCGCGGCGGCCTCCGTCCCGATCTGTCGCCCGACACCCTCGAGCATCGACCTGAATGATGAACCGGCCTCCTGGCCAGCGGAGTTGATTTCCTGCGCAGCATCCGAGATCGAACGTCCTGCCTGCTCGCCGCCTGACGCGATTGCGTTCTCGAATTCGGCGACCGACCCATAGCCATCGGACATCATGAAATCGCGGATGCCACGATCCCCTGGTCCAAGCAGCTTCACCGGAGCGCGCAAATCGGACGGCACGCCCGTAAGCTCACCTTGGCGCGCCAATGCGGGAAATGGGTCGCGGGCAGGGCGTGGGGTTGGCACGGTTTCCAAATCTGGCGAGCGAAACACTGGCGCCGTCGCAGGATATGCAAGCTCCGGCAATGCCTTGTCGCGGTCGGGCCAGTAGCCGCCGTCGAAGGCGATTTGATTGTAGTCCTCGTCCGACTGTGAACGGCTTGCCCGGCGACGTTTCTCGACGCTGCTGAAGCCGCGCCGCTCCATTTCTCTGACCCAGGCGTCGTCTTTGTCGAGATATTGATTGAAGCTGTCGACGCCCGGTGCAGTTATGTCGGCAATGATTTTACCGCTTCCGCTCTGCACCCTGTCCAACGTGTTCCACAAGCGGTCGATCTTCGTTTGCGTATCAGCGATGACTTCGTTGACGTTCCGGTCGATCATGCCTCCGGACTCGTCGCGGATCTGCCGAACCTTGCCGAGTACCTTGTCGAGGTTCTGCAGCAGCAGCAGCGCGACACGGCGGCTGTCCTTCTCGCCAAACAGATGCGACAGCTTGGCTTCGTCGCCACCGGTCGCCTCGCGGATCAGCCTTTCCATGACGACGAACAGGTCCTCGCCGTTCTTCTTGGCATCCTTGAGGGCGTTCGGAAGGTCAATGTTGAACTTGGCGAAATTCTTCTGCACGTCTGGACTGTTGATCTTGTCCAGGAAGTCGGCGGTTGCTGTCGCAGCCTCCTGCGACGTACCGACATAATCGCGCATCGTTTCCAGCACGCCGACCAGCGTCGCTGTGCCCTCGAGGCCGCCATATCCGTTAGCGGCTGCCAGCGGCATCAACGAAGGCAGATATCTGGCGAGATCGCTGCCCTCGAACTTGCCCGTGGCGCCACCGGTTGCGATCATGTCGAAGAAGCGCTCGGCGTCTTTCGTCATAAGGCCAAACGACTTTTGTGCCGCATCCCAGGTGCCGACGACATCACGACCATCCGCACCCATGGCCTGCTGAACCTTTACGAGGCCGGCCAGGTCGCTCTTGATCTCCCTGATACCCGCCCCCGTCTCCGCATAGGCATCCAGCGTCTCGATGACCGCAGCGTTGGCCACACCATACTGTTGGCCGAGGCGCCGCATGTCATCGTTGAGGGCCGACATTTCTTCCCGCGACGCGCCAATCTTGAGCCCCGTGCGTGTCAGACTGCGCTCTAGCTTGGCGTAGTCACCCACTGCTCGAGCAGCGCCATACGCCAGGACAGCCGGTGCAGCATACCTCACCATGGCCGCACCCATGGCTGCCGCGCCCCGGCCGACAGCGCCTTGTGCCCTGTTATAGGCCGCCGCCTTTCTCTCGACTTGATCAAACTTCGACGACACGCGATCGAACGCGGCCAGCGAACCAGTTCTCGCCGACAGTCGAAGGACGGCCTCGATTATCCGGTTCATCGTTTCGACCTTTTGAGGAATTCTATGCAGCGGAAGTGCCAGGTAATGATGCTCGACAAGGTCATTGCTTCGACGTCGGCAATCTTACAGTGGAAGCGAAAGATCAGGTCGTCGGCGCGAATACCTATGTCTTCGGCTGGCTGTCTGGCGGCTGCTCGCCATGGGTAAAAAAATCGAGCACGGCGTTTCTGACGGCGCGCGCGTCCTTGATGTCGAGTTCGCCCAAATGGTCGGAAGTCGGTTTGATGACGCAACGCTTCACATAGGCGGCGACAGCCGGTGTGTTCTCGATGACAACCCTTCCACCCTGTGGCGTTCTCTGGACCTCATAGGGTTCGCCCAGGGCGAGCAGGTCCTCAAAGCGCGGTTCGCGCACGGTTACCGAACTGAAGACGTCGCCATGAGCCTGGTATTGACGGGCCAGGGGAACAACAATCTCCATCATCAGATCTTTCGATAGGCGCGGGCGATCAGGCTGACCCCTGAAACTTCGCCATTTACGCGGTTGATGCTCGGCTGGCCGACGAAGGCAGCCTCGGTCCAAAGATGCTGTGCCCCGTTGAACGTCTCGTTCATGGTGACGTTGAAGCCGGAGGCGCGCATCAGGCGCCCCCAATCGTCTGCATCCATGTCTTCGAAGGTCAGGTTCGCGCGATAGCCGGTCGGCTCGGCGGTGCGATAGATCGAACCGTCCTGGTTGGCATTGCCCTCGATATTGATGTTCGAAGGCATGATCTCGGCAGCGCCGCGTACCACGATGCTCTCGCCGGTCGACAGGCCGAACGTCATTTCACCGCCGAAGTTTTTCATCGGTCAGATCCCTTGCTGGTGCATAATTGGAGGGTGGCGATAGTGGCCGCTTGGCCTATCGGTACTGGCTGTAAAGCTTGGCGTTGGCAGCAATGACGTCGAGCGCGTTGACGCGGTCCAGCGGGGCCATGATGTCGACCCGGTTGGCGTTCTCGGAATTGCGCTTGACGACCAGGCGCTCGGCGAAGCCGCGGGCATTTTCGAGCACCCCGCGCGCCTCGAGCGTTTCCGATGCGTGCACCAGAGTTGCCTTGATCCCCTTTGGCGTCGAGATCGAACCAACGCCGCCCGGGTTCTCATCGGCAAGCGCCTTCTGCCCGTGCTCGAAAGCGAGCATGGCCCGGAAGTAGCGAAGGATCGCGACCAGTTGGCCGATGGCCTGAATGTCGCGAAACGTCTCGTCGGCCTGGCCGTTTTCGTCCTTCTGATAGGTGGTGATCACCTTGTCGATCGCTACCTGGCCGTCGCCGGTAACGATGAAGGTCGAAATGCCCGACCGCAGCAAGGTGTTGCGGCCGGCATAGGTCGGCATCATCGAACGATCGCGCGGTGCTTTTTCGCCGTCGACAACAAGGCCGGTCTGGTTGCGCGAAACATTGCCCGTGACGCCGTCGGACAGCCAGGGAACGATGCGGGCCGTCCGCATCGTCGCTACCTGCCAGGCGGGCGTCGCATTGCCTGCGCCGGCAATACGAGGAAGGATTGTGACGTGCCGGTCGTTGAGCCCGAGGCCAAGCGTCGTCAGAGCAGCCGTCGAGCCGGTCGAGACCGTGAACACATGACCATACACCTGGCGACTGTAGGCCCAGCGCCCGGAGATGTCGTTGAGCAGGCTGGCGTAGCGGCCGATATTCGTCGCGTCGGAAAACGGCGACACAATCCAGTCGAAGGGGTCGTCGCCGAGCGCGGCAAGTGTGTTCGCGAGATTGGGGTCGCCGACGGCGGGCACGGTGTTGGTGACCGTCAGTGCGGCACCTGCGAACGCGTTGCCGACGATGGTCGTCGGCACATGAAAGTCGAGATCCGCAAAGATCGCCCCGGCATGGCGAGCTGTTGCGGAGACCGTGTCTGTCACCACACCTGCGGTGACAGGCAGCGATGCACCGGTCAGCCCGTTGAAATAGGCATTGATCGCAGCCGACAACGCCGAGGCGACCGTGTTGACACTGTCACCGGCGGCGATCTGCACCTGCACCGGCTCGCCGGCGATTTCGATCGTGCCGACACCGCCACCGGCCGGCACGGTGTTGACCTTGACCGTCCATACGCCCGCCGTTCCCGTTGCCGGCGCCGCGACAATCCAGGTCTCCTGCACAGGTGCGTTGCGGAAAGCAACGCGAACCATATCGGCCAGCATCGAGCCGGCACCCGAAAGCGCAATCGCCTCCTGATGCGAGCCGACCGGCGTTGGCACGTTATCCGCGAGCATCGCGCCGGTGTTCTTGTGGCCGACGAGCAAGAGCCTCGATTCCGACTGGAAGCTCCCGCCGGAGGTCACTTCGAACGCGAACAGTGGCGCGACAAGACCGGCGCCGGGAATGTTGTTGAACTGGATGCCCATCGGTCTAGGTCTCCTTGATTGATTTTTTGGCAGGTGCCGGCACGACCACGAGCGAGCCGTCGTTGATCAGTTGCATCCACACGGGATCCTCGACGTCGACGAGCTTGCCGTCGGCGGGGAAATCCAGCGCCGGATTGAAAGGGTCTGGCATGCGATGGTTCGGCTCGGCGAGCCGTACCTTGACGAGATTTGCCATGGTCAATCCTCGACGTCGGCGAAGGGCGGTCCGACCAGGTCGGCGGCGCCGGCTTGGCCCGATACGCCCTTCTGTTTCGTTTCAAAGGCAATCGCCTCGATCATGGGCAGCGGATCGGCGGCGTCGAACTGCCCAGCCAGCCGGGTCAGGATCGCAGCAGCATACGAGCCGGGCGGGAGCATCGCTGCAATCGACGCGGCAGGCTGCGGCAGGCCACCGTTGGCCTGGAAGCTGTCATCCGGTATCTGGCAATCGAACAGCATTGTGGTGCGATGCCAGCGAAGGCCAAGCTCCGGCACCGCGAAGCCTTCCTCCTCCAACCCGTCGATCGCGATGCAGGCCTTGCGGAAGATCGCGCCGGTCGGCCCTTCCGTGAACACATGTCGAACCTGTGCACAGAGCGTCGCCAGGGTGAGCTTTGCCTGCGGATCGTCGGAGGCCAGAGCGTCTACGAATTCGCCGGGCTGGCCTCCCGGTTCAGGGTCCGACGCAGCGATAGCAAGCTCGGCCACGACCTCGAGCAATGCGCGGCCATTGCGGCTCACGCTCCCTTGGCCGGACCCGCGACGCGCAGACTCCGACTTTCGCGTGAAGAGTGACAGGACCGGCGTGAAATCCCTGTCCCGGTCCATATCGTCGATCGGCGGGCGGCGGCTGTCATAGACCCGGCCCTTGGCCAGGGTCGGAAAACCTTCGCCGGTACCGATGGCCGTGAATGGTGCCAGGCTCTCGATGGCGGCGAGCCGCAGCAGTTCCGCGGCGATCGTCATGGCTTCCTCACCCGGCTTGCGAAAATCACGGCGCGGCCGCTGTCGTTGCGAGGGCGGGCGCCGATTGCATAGCGGCCGCCCGCATGTTCGATGAAATCATCGGACCCCGGCCAGAATGGCCAGCTGATGGCATCCGCCGTAATGACCCATTCGTGGCTCACTGCTGCGTCGGAGCCTCGGCCTGCAGGCGACGTCAGGCTTGGTGGCTGCGCGAACGAAACTGGCAGATCGCGTGGGAATTGGTCGATTGACCCCAGGAAGGTAAACGACGCACGCGCGGGATCGGGTTGCAGCGCCGAGTTGACGCCAGCCGCGCGGGCCATCGGCACGACCACGAAGGTCTCATTGTCGAAGGTCGCGGCGACCAGGCTGTCGCTCGATCGCTGCGCTGCGGCCCAGTTCATGGCGATCAGCCGGCAGCCTGGGCGTCGGCAAGAGCCTTTTCGGCCGAGGCGAGCTCAGCTTCGGCTGCTTCCTTGCCGACCAGGTCAGCGCCGGCCAGCTTCGCCTTGGCTGCATCCACGGCAGCCTCAAGGTCCGACAATGCCCTGTCGCCATCTTTGGCACCGGCAGGTTTGGCCTTGTTCTTTTTCTTCTCAGGCTCGACCTCGTAGGCGAAGCGGTCGTCGACAAGCGAGCGGCCATAGGTGACCGGCACTTCCACAGCTTCATGAGCCGCGACCTTCTGATCGGGCTTGCCGGTAACAGAAGCAGGAACAATACCGCCATGGCGGTAGGCGATGAACATGGTCTTGGACATTACGGTCTCCCTTTCGTCTCGGGCGAACGCGACCATCGCGCTCGCCGGAAACGAAAGAGGCCCGGCGAAAACCGAGCCTCTTTCAATGGAATGATGCAGGCGACCGGGTCAGGTCAGGGTCAGCTTGCGCAGCGTCTTCGGCCTGGTGCAGATCGAGATTGCGTTCATCTGCACCTGGATGTTGCGACCCTTGCCGTCATTGCGCTTCCACTGCCGCATGTAGAACGGCAGGCCGATCGTATTGACCGTTTCTTCGTAATCCGCCGGCGCGAACCGGGTGATGAACAGGTCAGGGACCCCCTTGACCACGACGCGGGCTTCGGTCGCGGCGATGTAGGGCGCTCCGAGGTCTGTCGTAGCCTTGGCGCCGGTCTTGTAGCGCTCCCAGGTGGCGCCGCCGAAGGTGAACACGTCAGGCACGTCCTGGCGCAACACCGCCGCACCCTGGTTGTACAGAAAGGTCTCGGTGACCGACTTGTGCGTCCAGAGCGAACGGTGGAAATCGCGGCCCGTATAGACATGGATGCCGTCATAAGGCTCGTCGAGATCGTCCTCGATTGCATAGACCACATCCTGCCAGAGGTTGCCGACTTTGGTCCCATCGACATCGAGCTCAAGGGAAACAGCTGCCGGGACGGCGATGCCGAAACGGGCATAAAGATCATGAAGAGTCTTGCCGCCCTTCGACGTGACGATGCCCTTGATCGCGCCGACGCGTTGATGCTCGAGCGTCATGGTGAGGTCGCGGGCATGCTTCTTGCCCTTGTTGGTGACCCTGTCCTCCAAGAGCTCGAGCTGATCCTCCGTCCCGAAGGCGCGGACATTCTGGACCTCGTCCGCGAGAACGGCATCGTCGCGTTCATAGTGGTCGATGTCGAAAGGCACGAGATTGCGATCGTCGTCACCGGTGGTCTCGCCGGGACCGCCACGCGGCGTCGGCTCTACCAGTGCCAGCTTGCCGTTGCGCTCTTCGATCGAGATGCGCGTGGTGTTGACGCCGTCTTCCTCGAACAGGCCGGAGGCCGAAATCTGCCCCGGACGGTATGGCTCTTTGTTGATCGCCGCAGTCAGCGACTGGATGGTGAAGCCGTCGCCATCCCAGATGTCATTTCCAGCCATGTCGGCCTCTCCTATCGTGAGATGATGGTGGCCGCGGCAAGCTGGGTCAGCTTGGCGGTCCGTTTGGTGTTGTCGTTTACCGATGCGTCGAAGATGAGCATCGGTTCCTTCACCTCGGCGTGGCGGGCAACGACGACGGCTTCCACATCCGCTGCGGTTGCATCCACCTTGTAGGCGAGCACGGCCTTGGCTGTTTCCGCGCCTTCCTTGCCGACGACTTCGGCATTCGGCGAAATCGTGTATTTCTTCGACGCCGTCACCTGGCCGAGCACGGTTCCGGCATCGAGCACTCCGGAGCCGGAGAGGATCGTGACGACCTCGCGAGAGATCTGGCCGTTGCCTTCGGAAAGCACGAAAGCGAGGTTGCGAGGACCTTCAGACTTGGTCTCGAGCATGGGATCAGCCCTCCTTCACGGACTGGCGGCGAGCAGCGTAAACGTCGCCTGAGTTGAGTGACGCCCTGCGCGAGGTCTTCGCCGGCGCGGGCTGGGCAAGGCCGGCACCGGCCACGCGGCTCGCCTCATATGCCGCGGCGGGATCGGACGATGCCGACGACGACACATTGCTGACGACAAATGCAGCCACATCGTCGCCGCTCATCGCGGGCGACTTCATCGCCAGGTCGAGTGCTGCCGCCATGCGGGTCGCATCGCCCTTGACGCCTTCTGCGCCGAGGGCTGCCGAGATCCTCTCGTTGGCCGCCTTGGTACCGGCACCAAAGCCCATGGTCTCGGCCGCCTTGACGGCAGCATCGTGCTCGGCTTTCGGAATGCCCGCATCAGCCTCGGCGACGGGCGCGCCTTCTTTCTCGCTCATGGACGATCTCCTTGTTTGCGAGGTTGAGCGCCCGCCGGACGGCGTAACGGCGCGGGTAAGTTCGGAAAGGACGGTTTCGAAACTGCCGACACGATCGGCGAGGCCAGCCTCGACAGCTTCCTGTCCCATGAAGATGCGGGCCTCGGTCTTGCGGGCGGCAGCGGCCGACAGCTTCGAGCCGCGTCCCTTGGCCACGGTCTTGATGAACAGCTCGTAGAACGCGCTGACTTCCTTCTGCAGGTCAGCCTTCACATCGGCCGACAGCGGCTCGAATGGGTTGCCGTCGACCTTGTGGGCGCCGGCGAAGATCAGTGTCGGCTCGATGCCTTCGTTCGCCAGGGCGCGCGAATAGTCGGCATGCAACATGACGACGCCGATCGAACCCGACAGGCCTGTTTCGGTGGTGACGATCTCGCTCGCGGCCGATGCGATGGCATAGCCGGCACTCGCGGCCATCCCGTTGACCACGGCAACGGTGCGCTTTTTCGCGGCCAGCTGACGGACGAGCTCGGCGGTCTCGAAGGCCCCGACGGCTTCGCCGCCAGGAGTGTGCATGTCGAGAATGACGGCCTTGGCGCTGTCATCGGCGGAAGCCGACTTGAGCTGATGACCTATGCCCTCGTAGGAGGTCAATCCGGAACTGGCACCTATCCAGGCGCCGCGGTTTACGAGAGACCCTACGATCGTGATGATCGCGACCCCATTAGAGACGCGATAGGGTTTGGATTTGGAGTTTCCATACTCATCGCGCTCAATAGAGCTACCCTCGAAACGGCTGGCCTCCGGGGACGTCACGCCAATGCGCCCCGACAGAACCGACAAGATCACCTGCGCCTTGTCGCGCGTGATTAGCAGCGGCCGGTTCAGGACCCGGTCGGCAATGTGGATCAGATTTGACATGATCGTTCCCGTCAGCTGAAGCGCATGCGTTTGGCATATCGCGCGCGGCGCCCCGTCTGGGCTGCCGAGCAAGCTGACGACAGCCGCATCAGCTCGGCATCGAGCGCCGCCATGTTGGACACGGCGATCTTGATCCTGCGGCTGGTCACCGGCGACCGAATCTCGGTTTCCTCGATTCTCTCACCGGCAAGCAGCTTGACCTTGGCGGCATAGAGCGCCTGGTAGAGCGCGCACGGATCGTCGGCGTCGACACTGACGTCGCCGATTGTCACCATGTTGGGCATCATGCGTCCTCGCGCTTGGCGGGCGGCTCTTCCGTCTCGGCCAGGTCGGATTTGCCGTTGTTCCTTGGTACGAACGGCGAGGGCATCCCGGCTGCCACATAGCGGCGGTGCCAGCGAAGCCGTCGCTCGAAAACCTCGTCCGCGTCGACGCCGAGTTCCGCACATTCGATATCGAGGTCAGATGTCCCATTGAGCAGGCGTTCGGTCGACGCTTTGCCGCTCTTGAGATCGTCGGCGGATGGTTTCGCCGGCCCTTGCCAGAGTGCCCAGGTCACGCGATCGCGGTTGGCCGCAAAAGCAGCGTATCCGCCCTTGAACGGGATCCTGCCTTCGCCGATCTCCTCATCGAGCCAGTTCTCGTAGACCGCTTGGTTCGGCGGTGCCGCAATGCGCTCCCGCCGCCGCACGACCACTGGCCAGACCGACGAGTTTTCCATGCGCACTGACGAATAGGTGGCGCCGGTGTGGTTCATGGTCATGCCACCATAGGTGATGCCGATGGCGCGGGCCATGTCACGCGACAGCTCGGCCGAGACTGGCACGAATTGCGGGCCAGGCGTGCCCGTCGACAGGATCTTCAGATCCTCGCCTGGGGCGAGATGCGACACGCGGGGATCGCCGCTGATCCGGATTTCGCTTTCGGCAGCCCGGTCCAGAGCCGACTGGAAATAATCCTTGAAGTCCGACCCGAGATCGTCGTCCAGCGTCTCGATGGCTTCGAAGGCATCCTTCGAAGGCGTCGGGCTGGTCAAGGTCGCCGCGAACACCGTCTGCAGGATCGCCGTCTGGATCGTCGTGTCGACGAGGATCTCTCGCTGGATGTACTGCCGGAAGGCCGGCGCAATCCGCGATATGCCCCGCACATCTGTCGCATCCATCGGATCGAAGACATGCATCACGACCTGGCGGCCGTTGCCGTCATAGGCGCGATAGTCGCGCTTGACGTAAAGGCCGGTTTCCTTTTCCCGAAACCGATAGGCAACAGGGCGCCCGTTCGGATCGTGGATGACACCCTGATAGATGCCCTCCATCTCGCTGGTGTCCTGCACCAGCATCGGCGGCGGCATCATGCACACCTTGGTGCCGGCGGTGATACCGTACTGCCGGCGCTGGGCCCTGGTCATGTACGACATGACGCCCACGGCTTCGCCGTAGGCCATATCCCAGCGCAAGGCGATGTCGATCATTTGCGGCAAGGTGAATTTGCCGCGCTGATCGCATTCGCGCGGGTTCCACGCGTAGCGTTTCCAGCGGCGTTTGATGGTCGCGACGAACTCGGCCTTCTCGTCGTCCGAGTAACCGAGGCCACTGAGGTCCGGCTGAGGATTGAGCACCAGCTCGGAACCCACGGTATCGGCGATGACCTGGTCGGCGGCACCGCGAAGTTGGCCCGAATTCTGGATCAGGTCGAGCGCAAGACCGGCTGCTCGTTTCCACGCAACGCGGATTTCCTCCCGGCTGTCACGCAGCGCAGCCGGACGCAAGTCGAAGACGGCCGAGCGTCCGTCCCGAAGGAACTTGCTGCCGGTGCGCGACGGATCGCGGACGGCGGACGGAAGGGTGACGGGCGCAGTCGCCGCCTTCACCCTGACCCTCGGCTTCGTCGTCATTTCCGCCTTGACCACTTCTCTCGATTTGCCTTGCGCTTCGCCTCGCGATCAGCGTCGCGGACTTTTTCCTTGCCCTGGAAGGGGCCGTCGATAGCGGCATCGAACAGATCAGGTTCGATCGGCTTGCCATGCACTTCGGCGAGCAGATCGGCCCACCGAGCGGCATTGAGCCGTCGCTTATGTTTCAGATGCCAGGCAAGTGCGAAGGCATAGACTGTGGTATCGAACCAGTCGTTCGCCCGGCCGAGGATCTTCTTCCATTCTCGAGGCGCCTTCGGACTGATCAGGTTCCGCGACCGACGCGTCACCGACGCGCGCGCCTCTTCGTCTGGATCGACCAGCCGCTCTGCGGTGAGTTCCCGGGCATAGTCCTCGTCGCAGAGTTCCGACGACAGGTGGATCGTGTTGCGTGGCCAGCTGCCGCGCTCGTCGGGGCCGAGCACGAGGTTGGACAGCGCCGCCACGACCGCTGTTTTCACATCGTACAGGCCGACGGGGTACAGCAGCACCTTGGCAACCGACCGCCGACGCTGGTCGCGGATGTCCTTTTTCACCGGCGTGCCAAGCCATGGCAGGCCTATGGGATGGCGGCCATCCAGCGCATAGCAGTTCGGGCGGGTCGCACAAAACCTGTAGGCCCGGTCGGTCGCGAACCCCGAATCTACGCCGGACAGATCGATGCCCTTTTCGCCACCGCCGGCGGTCTCGTAGCTTCGCCCCAGCGCGTCGGCCAAAGCGATCCATGCATCGTCGACCTGGTCGGGCGCACCGACAAAGACTTCCCTGTCGATCAGCCAGTAGCGATCCCGAGGACCGACAGCCCAGACCGACCATTTGATGCCGTAACCCTGGACGTCGGCGGTCGAAACGATAAGGCCTGCTTCGGCGGGGATTTTGCCCCGCGGAAACGGAAATTTCTTGGCCGCGTCGACGATCTTTTCCCATTCGACCGCTACGCCGCCTGGATCATATGGATCGGCGAGGTCCTGTTGCGCGAAAGTCCGCAGCTTGGTCGTGTCGCCCTCGGCGTCTTTCCAGCGGCCGAGAATATCGGCCCACCGCTCGCGGGGCGCATAGATCGCCCAGAGGTGATAGCTCGGTTGCCATTCTCGGCAGCGGCCCTCGCATGGAGCGCAGCGCCACCGCTCGATCTCTTTCGCTGACATCAGCTCCGGCACCGGATCGGCGCCCTCATGTACGCGCTTGGCTATCCAGACGCCCCGCGCCAGCATTTCATGCTTGTGACCGTCGAAGATCGGGTCCGCACAGGAGCCGCAACGGTAATGGACAGCCAGTCCGCGCTCGGCATCGGCGTCGCAGAGCCCATCGAAAACGAGCGCCTGAAACGTCTGGCAATGCGGGCAGGGCACATAGAAATAGCGCCGGTCGCCAGTATCGAAATCCGCCGATATGACGCATTCGCCAAGAATGCCAGGTGTCGATCCCTGCCATTCCTTGGCGAGATCGCCATACATTTTCTGGCGCGCCCGCGCCTGATCGCGTGGGCTGCCGCGGCCATCGACGTCACGCGGATAGCCGGTCACCTCGTCCATGGCGAGGTACTTGATCGACACCATCTGCAAGCCCTTGGAAGAGCCTGCATTGACAACCTGGCAGAAGCCGCCCGCGTACCGCTTGAACGATGTCGTCGAACCCTGCTCGTCGCGGCTGCTGACCGGTCGCACCCTGTGTGCGATACGCGGGCTCGCCTCGATCGTCGGCTGGAGCTTAACCCGGTTGAACTTGGTCGCCTCCTCCAGCGTCGGCAAAACGATCATCATCGAGCCCGGCGCCTGGTCGACGATGAAGCCGAACCAGTTCTCGATCGCCGTAGACTTGCCGAGCTGCGCCGCCCAGCGGCATGTCACCCGGCGCGCCGGATGATCGGGATGAAGACAATCCTGCGGCTCGCGCAGATAGGGCACGCGATCGGTCCGGAACGGGCCTGGCCAGGGTGATCCAGATTCAGCCGAAACCACGCGGTACCGGTCGGCCCATTCGGAGATCGTCAGATCTTCGATCGGTCGGCTTGCCGCCTCGAGCCCCTTGAACAGGGCTGCCGCACCGTCCGGCAGCTCCGGAAAGTGCAGGCGAGCGTCATGGTAGCTCATTGCAGATGCGCGGCCTCGACGGACTGCCCGACAGGCTCATCTGCATCATCCGAGCGACGCATCGCATCGAGCCGTTCGAGGATCTCCCGGTGGAAAACCTCCATACCCTTACGTGAATAGCCCTTCAGCGCGATGCGGACCGTGCGTTCGTCCCAGCCATACTTCAACGAAAGCGACGCGGCCTCTGTCTCGATGGCGCGGTCGAATGCGCTGCTCATCAGCGCAATGGCGTCGCGCCCAGCCCGGTCCACCTCGACGACCCGCGTCAGCTCCTTCCGCCGCTCACCGAGATCGAGCTCCCGCATTTCGGCATCGGCCTGCGCCTTGCGGGCGGCGCCGTCCGACTGGCTGCCCGAGAAGCGGGGCGGCGCCTGTCGGCCACCGGCCGCAGGCCGAACCTCGGCTGGCATCGAGCGAATGCGTATGTTCTCTTTGCGGTGCGCGACCAGCGCTCCGAAATCCACGAGGTTCGATTTGCCCTCGGCACGGATCGGCAGCGCTTCCCCATGCTGCTTCAGATATCGCGACAAGGTCGAACGGTCGACATGATCACCCGAGGCGGCCAGCCTTTGGGCCGCCTCCGTGATCGAAATCCACTCGCCATCCATGACTGATCTTCCGATGCGTGCAGCACACGTGTGTTGCACGTGCGTTTCGTGTACCGCTTTTCGTGACGCCCACTGGCGAAATCCCGGGCTCCCCCGGGCCCGTATGGTTGGAGGTCGCTGATACGGTCCCTAGACCGGGGGGGTGGGGTCAGCGAGGCAGGAGCCGATCGACCTCGTGCAGGTAGCGAGGGAGCAGGTGGCTCTCAATCACTTCGGCCAGGACCTGCACGTAGACCTGGTCGTTGTTCGTGATGTCGTGGGCCGGGTTCGGCCCGAACAGTTCCCTGATCGGCAACCTATCCTTGCCCTCGCGACGGAACACGCCAGCATGCCCGCTGCCCATCTTCGCGATGAAGGCGGATCGGAAAGACCCTCTCATCTTCACGCGCACGCCCTTGGCGGTCTGGGTCGCTCCCAGCTTGAAGAGCGGTATCCAGCCCGAGCGCATGACGACCTCGGCAGTCCGACCGCCGGCATTCATGTGCGCCGTGGTCAAAGCCCTGACCCGAGCCTGCGGAATATCCACACGCTCGGCCGAGCGCTTGACGATGCGGCTGCGGGCCATGTCGGCCACACGGCGCATGGCGCGCGATGCGGCCTTGACCCTGATCTCTTCCGGTAGGCGGGCAATCGCCCGCGACAAATCCGTGAAGTCGGAAGCATCGACATGGACATCAACCACGACAGCCTCCCAAAGAAAAACCCGCCGCGGTTGCCCGGGCGGGTTCGGTTATCTTTTTTACCGTGTTCAGGTGTAAGTCAAGTTTCTGCCGCAGGTCAACAGACCGCGGCAGTTTTTTTCACGGCCTCATGTCTGGCAACTTCGAACAGCGCCACTCCGGGCCTGTCAGCCTCCAGCCATGGTGTCATCGAACGGTCCGAGGCAGCGATCCGGTGAGCCGAGAGCTGGGGCGCGACCACCTTCTGGATATGGCGCAGCGCCGCCACCCAGATCTGATAGTCGAGGCGCCCAAGGATATCGCCGACAGGATCGACCGACAGCTCGAACTTGCGGTAGGCGCCGCGTTGCGGCCGCCCGGTCCGCCGATTGAAGCCGTCGACTTCGAGGTCGTAGGACTGCCCCAGCCCGTCGGTCACGCGCTTCATGACGAACCACGCCGGTTTGCCGCCGCGCTCGACCATCCGCACCTTGGATGGCTCGGCCTGCCAGTCGGGATCGCGGCCAAGGATGGCGGTGCCCACGACGAGGCTGACGATGCCGGCGGCACGCCGGGCCCATGTCCGCAGCATGAACCGCTCGACCGCCCGCTCCACCGCATCCTGAGCCAGACCGTCGGTCTCCGGCCAGTCCGAGAGTGCATCCCAGCCTGCCGGCACGGAGATGTCGAAATTGGCCAGAGCCGCCACCACGCCGCCGACAGCCACCGCGTCGTCATGCGGCTCGCCCTGCTCGATGAAGTAGTTCGAGCCATCGCCGAGCTGCTGGTCGATCAAGGTCATCAGTTCGGCAAAGCTGGAAATTTTGCCCCAGGACGATGCCTGCAGCATCCGCCAGGCGGAGTTGACGTTGTCCAACCCATCCACGCCGCCACCCTTCGGCAATTCATGGACGAAGGCCCAGGTCAGCAATTCCTCAACGGTGACGGTCTTCATGTCCCTATTCCTTCCAGCGATAGTTTTTCGATAGTTTTTCGAGGGTTTATCGATAGTTGTAGTGAGTAGAATTTATAACGAATTCAATGATTTGATCTGAATTGGCGACAGTTGCGACAGTTTTTGAAGCCTATAGGCTGGGAGATTTCCTCCCCGCTCCCCTTCCTCACATCCTTAGGGACGCCAAAACTGGTGCAAACTATCGCAATCGATTGTTTTCATTGACTTATTCCCGCTGTCTCGACTGTCGCAGACAGTCGCAAACCATCGCAACTGTCGCGGCGCGAAACAGCGAGTGAAATCAAGCGCTTGCCAGTTTGCGGGGCAACGCAGCTAGCCGGAAAGGGGTTGCGGGGCAGGTGCGCGGTCATCGCAGATGCGCCTCGTAATCGTCGTGTCCAGCGCCGCTCGGATGGGCTGGCCTCGGTACGTCGACAAGGCGCAGGCCGTGATAGTGCACGATGCGGCCGTCGACCTTGCGGTACTTCTTTTTCATGATCAGGCCGAACCGGGTGTGGTTGACCGGCTTGCCGCCCTCGTCGACGACGAAGTTGACATAGGCCTGGTAGAGGTCCTTGGCGGTGATCTCGCCCTTCTCGTCGGGAATGACGCATCGTGTGCAAAAGGCCGATGTCGGGTCCATTTCGTCGCGATATTCCTGCGTCTTGGCCTTCACGGCATCGGGCACGATCAGTCCCTCGCGCAGGAAGATCATCACACCCTCGATCAGCCAGTTGAGGATGCCGGGATATTCGGGGGCGAACTCGGCCACCACCTCCTCGAACTCGCGCTGCTCGCTCTCCGCCAGCGTGACAGGCCAGTGCACCACCGCCATGCGTCGCCAGATGCCGTTGTCGGTACCGGTGATCTTGGGATAGCCATTGCCCGACATGTGACCGGTGAAGATCGGCTTGAAATCGAAATAGCCTTCGAACAGGTCGCGGACGGTGAAGTCCTCACCGCCGGTCAGGTCCTTGACCAGGTTCTCGCGCAGATCCTCGCCCTCGGGCAGCTCCTTGACGCGCAGGAAGCGCCGGCCATACAGCCGGGCCATGTCGGGGTTGGCAGCACCGCCGCCCTTGCCCTCGCCGGTAAACGATTCTGAAGGCAAGGTAACGCCAGCCTCGCCTAGCAGGCGACACAGCGTTTCCATGTAGACCGATTTGCCGTTGGCGCCGAAACCGTAGTGGAAGAACAGCTTCTGCACCGTCAGCCCGATGAGCCCGAGGCCGGAGGCAACCTGCACCATGCGGCGAACATCTTCGACCGGAAGCATCCGCTCCATGAAGGCCGTCCACTTCGGGCAAACAGCCTTTGCGTCATAGTCGACCGGCACGACCTGGGTGATCAGATCCTGCCTGCGGTGACCCTTGACCGCGGTCAGCGCGGCATCCTTGGCCACGATGAACTTGTCGGGGTTCTCGCTCGTGCGCTCAGGATCGTCATAGACCGGATTGCGCACCTGCCTGGTGGTCCTGCGGAAGGTCAGCGTATGCCCCTTCACCGCCACCTTCAGCGGGTCGGCGTTGAATTCATCGGGGCCGCGCTGGATATGCGGCGCCGCACAAACCAGCATCGCTTCGAGGCGCCCCTTGTTCTTCGATGAGACGGCATGGTCCATGCGCCGTTTGTGCCGTTTGCCGAGATTGGAAAGGGCGGCCTCGGCAGCTTTGGCCAGGCGCTTCATCGCGCCATTTCGCTCTTCCTCCGGGATTTTCATGGCGTCGCGACCCTTGTCGATCGCTGCCTTCTCGGCCGGGGTG
The DNA here is from genome assembly GCF_946995915.1 of Aminobacter niigataensis. GTDB lineage: Bacteria > Pseudomonadota > Alphaproteobacteria > Rhizobiales > Rhizobiaceae > Aminobacter > Aminobacter niigataensis. The sequence continues at coordinate 4,686,375 of NZ_OX341517.1, read as the reverse complement.
CTGTCAATGAACTCGACCTCGAGCGCGATGCGCCCACCAAGATTTTGCGCCACAGCCAGCGCCCGCGGCTCGCCGGTGGCAATGTCCCAATGGGTGCCAGTCCAGACGGCATAGGCGGCCTTTCGGGCCTTGGACTGCGCCAGCACCAGCAGATCCTCGCCGAAATGGGCAAGCAGCCGCTCGGCGTTATCGGTGTCCGAATGGTCGAGGCTGGCGCAAGCCTTGACCACGCCCACGTCGATCTTGCTGCCGCGCTTTGGCGCGGTTCCGGGCTCGCCATCCTCGATATCGTCTGCGGGTAGCGGATCGTCATTGGCAGGGGTGCGGGGAAGTCCTGCAGCCTGCGCCTGGCGCGTCGCCTCATCGAGAAGTGCGGCAACCGCATCGGGCATGCCAGTCTTTTTCTTGGTCAAGATGCCTCCGCCTCGGCCGAGACGGCCATGCTTGCAAAGTCGTGGCCGTCGCGCGGCCAGATGATCGGGATCAGCCGTCCCGGCCGGGCGTGGCGGGCCCGGGCGCGTGCCATGGCCGAGGCCGTCATGACGCGCTCGGAATCGCCGTCGGCGAGCAACACCAGCTCATCGACATGGTCGAGCACGAACATGGCGTCGTCGGCGTCCTGGTCGAGCTTGGGAACAGGTCCGGCTACCATCACCGGCCGCTCGACCCCATTCCGGTCGAGCTTGGTAAGTGTCGGGTGGGCAAACCGCGACGAGGCCTCGGCGGGGCCGCTGAGATTGCCGAGATCGCCGGCTGCGAAATAGAATGTATCGTCGCGAAAGCCCTCCCAGCCGCCGAAGGCGAGACCGTTTTCGATACCTTCGCCGCCGACCCAGCGCCGGGCGGACAGATCGCCGGCAAGCGGGATCAACCCGCCCTTCTTGGTGCCGCGCATTTTCTTGGTCGGCAGCAATTCGCCGGTGGCAGGATCGGAGAGATCCGGTCGGAATTTCGGCGCGCGGCCGAGATCGATCCAGGTGATATGGCAACCGATGACGAGGACGGTGGCGTCGATGAAGGGCGCGATCATCGCCGGGCCGGAATGCAGCGTCTGCAACTGGCCGCGGTCGTCCCCACCATACCAATAGGGCTGATCGGCCGTGGCGCGCAGCCATTTCGCCGGAATGCCACAACCTCGGCCCGCCAGGTACCGGCGCGCTATACCGTGCATGGCGATCGGCTCGGCCGCTTCATAGATGCCGCGCGCCTTCCTGCGCTCACGCTCGCGGAAGTCGGCTTGGGCCTGGGCGGTTCGGGCTGCCGCCTGATCCTTATCCCGCCTCAACTGGTCGAGCCTAGCCAGGCGCGCTGCCCGATCTTCGTCGCTCTCGCGCTCGCCACCTTCGGGGATGTCTTCACCCGTAACAATGGCGCAGGCCTCGAGGAAGCCCTCGCGGCTCTTGACGTCGAGGCCATGTACATGCGCGGCCATGCCTATGGCGTCCTGTCCACCGACGCCGCCGGCACGGCAGTTCCACTTGTTCTTCTTGGTGTTGAAGGCAAAGCAGTCCTTGCCATGGCAGGCCGGGCAGGGCTGCGGATGTTCATGGCCGGACTTGCGGAAGGTAAGGTCCAGCCGTTTTGCGGCAACCTCGATTGTGATGCTTCGGGCCTGCTCGACAAAGGTGTCGACAAGTGTCGTCATCTCATTGCCCAATCTGTATTTTGAGCCATGCTGATAAGTACTGTAGTCATCAAGCGTGTTGTCAGAGGGGCTATCGAATGGCAGCGACTAAAGTTCTGGACCTGGACAATGAACCAAGGGAATTCCTGACCGAACGCGAGATCGATGCAATTCTTGAGATAATTCGTCCTGAGCCTGCGCTGTTCACTGGACCCCATGCGAAGGAGGCTGCCCAAGCGGCTGTTCCGCAACAGAAGGTTTTGCACCAGCAAGTGTTCACTTTTGCGAAGTCGCTTGTCGATGATATGCCGGATATGGCCGGCGGCCTGACGGGCTTCTTTAATGTGTATGTGGCGCCGATCGTCGAGCAGGGAGGATACGGAGCTTACGGAGGCGCAGATGAGACGTTTTTTGTCGGCCACTCGCACACTTTTCCGGTGATGACCGCGCAAAAATTGGACAATTTTCGATCTGCGGCGCAGCAGGCAAAACCTAACGCTACGGCCTCGCCAATTTTCGCGGTCGATTTCGTCGCAATGCTGATTGCTGGCTATTTGCGCTCCGGGCGGCTTTTCCCGCGTCCATTTGATATGGCAACCATTGGCGCCCTTGGATCGGTTGTCAGATGCTCCATAGCCCGGCTGGAAATCCATGTGGCAGGAGAGCGGGGTGGAAAGGCCGTTTCCGGAGAACTCGCGACGATTCAAGCACGCGTAGGCCAACTCGACGCGGAGCTCGCGGAGCGTCAAAGAGCCATTGAGGCGGCAACCCAGCAAATTGATGCCCTGCAGATTCGCAATGAGGAGAATGCGAAGCTTGGGGCTACCTTCGTGAACAGAATTGCGGACATCGAATCGGAGCAGATAGCGTTCAACCACGCCCTCGAAGAGAGGCTGAGGCTGAACCAGGCGCGCAAACTTTGGGGCGATGTTGCATTGACGACGTCGATAGCATTCTACGTCTCGGCGTTCGTCCTCGTTGCAGTGCTGGCTAGCATTCCTGCTGCGGCTTTCTACTTCCGAACAGACATCATCGAATTCATCAAATCGATGGAGGCAGCAATGGTTGCTGTCGCCGGCGGTAGCGCGGTTGCTGCGGCGGTTAGCGCCTTGGGACGTCTGGTCCTGTTCACCGCTCCGCTCGGCTTCGTCGTTTGGCTTTTGCGATTGTTGGTGCGCTACAACACCAGATCGCTTCTGCTGATGGACGATGCGCGTCAGCGAGTGACCATGCTCAACACCTATTTCTTCTTGATCGAACAGGATGCCGCGACCAAGCAAGATCGCGGCGCCATACTCGAGGCTCTGTTCCGCCGGCCACCCGGGCACGGCGCGGACACCGTCGAGCCTCCACACTTCACCGACCTGTTGAAGTACGGTCAGGATAACGCGGGAAAGAGCAGCCTTGCCGGATAAAACAGGAGCAAGTTCGTGAGGCGCGCAATGAATACATCGCAACAACGAACGCCTGAAGCTTGGGAGCGCGAAAGCACCTGGTTGAGCTTGGCGATCGCTGGCGGAGTTCTCATAGGAGTAGGAGTAGCCGCCGTTCTCGTCTGGATCGGTGGCGCAGATGACGATACCGCACGACAGGTGAGAGTGCAGATCGCAGCGCCATTCGGGGTCGTTGCAATCGCGGCAGTTACTTTCTTCACTGTCGTTTGGCGGGGCCTGATCAGCGCTCGGCAAGCGAATACCAGTATTGACCAGCTTCAGGGGCTTCGAAAGCAGATCGAACTGACTGAAGAAAACAATCTGGCGGCGTTGTTGCAGAAAGGCGCGGAACTGATCGCAGACAGCAATCCTGCAAAGGTCTCGGCCGGAATTGCGTCCCTTGAGGCAGTCGCAGCTGACAGCCCTAGGTTTTATGGGGCCGCAATGAGGTTGCTTGTTGATTATGTGTGCAGCAACGGACAGAGGTCTCATCTGCCGCCGCTGGTGAAGCAAGCAATATTGGGCCTCAGAAGAGCCAACGAGAAGCATGGCTACGTAGTTGACAATGAACTCTACTTTACTGGGGATGGTGAAGCAGATGAAGACGTATTCTCGTCCGAGTGGATGGTAATTCGCGGTGTTGTTGGTGTGATTTATCGATTTGGAGAGTTCAGGTTCCAACATTTCAGCGCGAAAGAGAAGTATAGTGGTCTGTTTTTCAATCAGGTAGATTTCTACCGGTGTACCATCGACGACATCAGCGATCTCGATTCGCACTCCTGCACGTTCAAGAATTGTGTAATTCGAGGTGCAGATGCTGAAGATTTGAAGCGGCACAAATTCGTGCGTTGCGACTTCACGAACGCGAAGTTGCCGGCGGCGAGTGCAGTTCCAGACCTTCGGAAAGGTGAGAACTACTACGTTCTTCCTCATCCCCCTACAGGCGACGGAGATACGAACGGCGCGGACTGGGATGAACTGCTCTTTGGGCACGATGAGCAGCCGGAATTTGCCCTTTAAGCTTGACTTACCGATCGGTGGCCAGGTCATCAGGATGCTTCCCAGTCGTCGCGAACAAATGGCCTTGCGTCGCGGATGAGGTGAGTGATCGCGTCCCCGGAAAGGCCGGTGCGTTCCTGCACCTGGCGCATGGTCTGGCCCATCTCGAACAGCAGCCGCACGCCCTCGGCCTGCATGGCCAGCGGCAAAGCGAACAGCCGCGCCGGCACGATGCTGGCAGGCGTGCCGAAGGCTGGGCCGGCAGGGGGAGCCTTAAGGTGCGGCCTCATTCCTGCGGCTCCCATACGGGCCGGAAATAGTCCTGCACCGAGACGAAGCCCGACACTCCGAAGGAAAAGCCCTTCCGGTCGGTGATCAGCTTGCCGCCCTTGCCGTCGTCGACCAGCGTCAGCTTGCTGCCGGCCACGACGCCGGCGCGGATGAGCTGGTCGGAAATCGCTTCGACACTTGGTAGCGCCACCTCGAAGGGCAGGCTGTAGGCGATCGAGCGGTCGCCATGACCGGACTGCAACTGCAGCCAGAAAACACGTTTCGTGACATCAGCCATGATGTGCGGCCCTTTCTGTTTCAGTGCTCTTCCCGTGAAACATTTCGGGCGTTTCACGCTGTTCGATGGTTCGGGTGGCGGGGGTGTAGAAGGCGCGGAAGGAGACCTGCAGCCAGTCGCAGACTGCGATGACCTTGGCCGCCGACAGCGCTTGGCCGTTGGCGAGGCGCGACAGGTCGGGCGAGGTGACGCCGATCTCGGCGGCGTTGACGCGCCAGCCGCGGCCATCCGCTTCGAGCTTCTGGCGGGCCAGGCGTCCGAGCGCGCGATAATCGTATTCGGCAAGCCGCTCAGCCATGGTGCCCTGCCTTTTTCAGGAAGCCCGGCTTTTTCAGGAAGAGCGACGGCTCCTCGCCGATCCAGTCGCACAAGGCGAAGAACTGATAGGCGCCGGGATTGCGGGCGCGGGCAGCGCGTTGCACAGCGTCAAGCTCGACGCCCGCTTCGCGCGCCACGCGAAGATCGGTCTTGGCTCGCGCGATACGGCGCGCCTCAAGAAACAGCGCAAACACCTGAAAATCGATGAGCGCTGGTTCGTAGGCATCGGACTTGAAGGCTGGCGAGACAGTCAAAGCCGCCCTCGCAAGAAAGTTTTATGTACCCCCAAAAAATACTTGCTCTTTTGATTTAATGGGGGTACATTAAATCCATGAAAACGCCGCGCTCCTTTTCCTTTGACCCCGCCAAGAACGACCGCAACGTTGCGGATCGGGGCATTTCCTTCGAGCAGGCGAAAACCTTCGAGTTCGACACCGCAATGGTTGCGACTGACGACCGGAAGGAATACGGCGAGGTGAGGGAGGTGGCTTTCGGTTTCATCGGCAGCCGCCTTCACGTCCTCGTTTTCACCATGCGCGGCGAGGCTTGCCACGTCATTTCGCTGCGCAAGGCCAACGACAGAGAGGTTCGGACCTATGTCAAAAGTCTCAAATGAAACGGTCTCGCGGGCGAAGATCGAGGAAGCTCGGCTCCGCGCCCTGAAGTCGCTGGAAGAGATGACCCCGGAAGAGGACGCCGCCATTACCGCGAATGCGCTCGCAGACCCGGACAATCCTCCCGCCGACGATCTGATGCGCCGACGCGGTCGGCCGCCGCTGGCCAGGCCGAAGGAGGCGATCAAGCTCAGGCTCGACGCCGATGTGCTGGACAAGTTCCGCGAGAGCGGGCCAGGCTGGCAGACGCGTCTCAACGACGCCTTGCGCAAGGCCGCCGGGCTGAACTGAGGGCGGGTGGCGGCCATCATTCCGCCGCCTCGCTGAAGAGTGGGCCAAGATCGCTGACGCCGGGTTTGGGGCGAACCCGCCACTCCATTTCGATTCTGCGGCGTGACATCTCGGCGTAGTCAGGGTTGAGCTCAATCAGGGCCGCGAGCCGACCGTGCCGTAGCGCGACAAGCGCGGTAGTTCCAGCACCACCAAAAGGGTCGAGAACAAGGCCACCTTTGGGGCAGCCGGCGAGGATGCAGCGCTCGGCAAGTTCGGGCGGGAACGTGGCGAAGTGGGCATCACTGAAAGGTTGGGTGGCCATAGGCCAGACAGCGAGCGCCGCCGGCTCGTAGTTGCGCAGGTTGCGGCCCTCAATGGCTGCATCGCGATATTCCGGAGCCGCTCTCCCGTCGCGGTGGATACTTCCGTGCCCGCCGTCGCCGGTGTCCCAGCCGCCCGGCACCTTCACCTTGCGGGGCTTACGAACAGGCATCGAGGCAGCCATGTTCGCCTTCTTGACCATGCCGCTGCCGTCGTCTTCGACATCAGTGCGAACGGTGCCATAGACCGTCAGGGTCTTCGGACGCAGTCCAAAGCGAACAGCATCGGCGTCGTACCAGTACCTTGCTGACTTCGACAGGAGGAAGATCTTTTCATGCGCCGAGCCGGGGCGATCCCTGGCGCTGTCGGGCATCGGGTTGGTCTTGCCCCAGACGATCTCGGAGCGGACCCACCAGCCATCCTCCTGCAACGCAATCGCCAACCTGTTCGGCACCATGCAGAGGTCTTTGGCCTTCAGTGTCCCGCCTATGGTCGAGAAGGGTTTGTCGCGGAACGTACGGTCGTCTTTACCGCTCGCTTTCGTGTCTGCGGCTGATCGCCCGTTTGGACTTGCGGCATAGCAATCGCCGTAATTGATCCAGAGTGTGCCGCTTGGCTTCAGGACACGTCGGATTTCTCGGAACACCAAAACCATGACAGCAAGGTGCTCGTTCAACGTCACTTCGAGCCCAATCTGACCGTCGACACCATAGTCGCGCAGCCCCCAATAGGGCGGCGATGTGACAACGCAATCGACGGAGTCGCTCGGCATCTCGGCAAGGCGTGCAAGACAGTCGCCGACGTGCAGCGTCACGCGCCCGTCGAGGAAAATGACTGGGGTTGTCATGCCGCGACCCTTTCGGTTTCGGCAGCCAGATGGTCGGTGCAATAGGGTTTGCCGCGCACCAGTGCGCGCTTGCAGCCGCAGACCAGCATTTCGGCACTCGGCGGGGCATAGGCATCGCAGGCATAGAACAGGCAGCGTCCCTGGCTGATCGCGCGTGAGAACGGCATCGGCACGACGATGATGTCGGCGGCCCTGCGCGGCGGCAGCGGCGCTGGACGGGACATTGCCATCGGCGGCGCTGCGACAATGGCACGCGCGGGCACAATCGCCGGCTTGGCCGCCTTGGTTATGGAAGTGCCGGGAACCGCTGACTTGGATGCCGTCTTGCGTTGGAAGCCTGCAGGCCGCGCGAGCTTGCCCAGTGCACCGCCGGCGCGATGGATCTTGCCGACGACGGCGCTGCGCGAAATACCCATCCGCGCGGCGATCTGTCCGGCGCTCTGGCCTTCGTCGACCAGCGACTTCAGCAGGTCGAGCGCTTCTTGCGACCAGGTCACTTCGCCCCTCCTTCGACGATCGAGAGGCCACCGGCGCGTGCGCCGGCGAGCGTCTTGCGCAGCTCGGCAAGCCCGTGCTCCATCCTGGAGGCGGCGCGGTCCATCTCGGCCGCCTCGGAAGGCGTCACCTTGCCGTCGGCAAAAGATGCCGCTCCGGTCGCCATAAGCTCGGCGGCGTGCCTGCAAGTTTCGGCGTGGCGGGCAAGAATGTTACCGGTCGCGACCTGCATGGCGTCCGGATCGGCGAGGCGACGCCCGTTCAGATCGGCCATCGCCGAGGTGACCAGCGGCACGCCGCACTCGGCCTCGAGAGCCAGCACCGCCGAGATCGGCATCAGGTCATGGTCGGCGGCGTGGTTCCAGCGGCCGACGACGCTCTTGGAAAAGGACGTGACATCGGCGGCGCGCTCGACACCGCCGGCCATGGCGATCAAGTCGCGCTGTGCAGCCTTGATACGATAGAAGCGAAGATCTGCATTGGCGGGCATTGTGGCTCCGGAAGACAAAAGAATTCCCGCGCCGGGAAAACCCGGCGTGTTTTCCCGTGGCGGGAAAGGCTTTGGCGGTGTCAGATCGCGGGCATGAAAACCCGCGTCACATACTCACGGACTGGAACCAGGTTGCCCGACAGACCAGAAGGCCTGCCGGGCGCTGGGGTGGCGGGCGGCGAGCATCGCTCCTGCGACAACCATGCGGCTGCCGCGCCTCAACAGGTGCAGGGGGCCTTGCGAGCCGTACCTGACCGCCCTCGGGGTATGGATGGAGGGGCCGGTCATGCGTCGGCCCCGGTATGAGGATGGCCGGCCCGGGCGTGGGGTCCCAATGGGCCGGCCGCGACGGCGGGAGAGGGGCCGTCAAGACAAATGGCGATGAACTGGCTTGCCGAGACCTTTCCGCCGGTGCCGCGCTCGACATCGCGAGCAAGGTCAACACTCGGATTTCGAGCGCCACTGAGCGCTCGGGTGAGCGTGCTTGGCACCCGCCCGATCCGGACAGCGAAGGTGGAGAGGCTTTCGCCCGTCTCCTTGAGATAGCTTGAAAACGAGTTCATGGAGGTCAAATTGCCAAATAGGCAAAATTCTGTCAATGCAAATTTTGCCTATTTGGCTCTGGAGCGTTTTTGCCATACAGGCAAATTTGGTGAGATGGAAACTCAACCGCTACCAAATCGCCTCAAGGAACTCCGCGAGGAAAATGACATGACTATCGAAAAGGTCGCGGAATTGACCGGGCTCTCGGTGTCGTACGTTTGGCGACTGGAAAGTGGTGCGAGGAACCTGTCGGTGAAGAACATGAATTTGTTCGCTCACGCCTTCAAGGTGGCGCCGGAAGAGCTATTAGCAAAGCGTGAACACACGGCGAGCAATACTGTACCTGTGATGGGTCGTATTGGCGCGGGGGCTGAAATTACTCCGGATGATGAACAGGTGCCGCCTGAAGGGCTGTACGAAATCGAAACTATGTTTCCGGTTCCCGAAGGAGCGATTGCTTTTGAGGTCGCGGGAGATTCGATGTGGCCCCGCTACGACGATGGAGACATCGTAATCTGCTGGCGCCAGGGGATCATTGCTGAAGAGGTCCTAGGATGGGAAGCCGCAGTCAAAACGGCAACTGGCCATCGCTATCTTAAACGTGTGGTGCGTGGCGCTGAAAAAGGTACCTACGACCTCGAAAGCCACAACGCTGCTCCTATCAGGGGAGTGCGGTTGGACTGGGTCGCGTCAATTCAGTCAGTCATTCGCTCTGGTCAATGGCGCAAGCTCTCCGAGGCCGCGCGCAGCACCCTGGTCAGGAAGATGACTGCAGCGGAGTAGCGCCAACTAGGCAAAATTTGCCTATTTGACAAAAACCTGTTGACCAGAATTTGCCTATTTGGCAATGTCCACTCCATCGCATCAGTCGATGGAGTGTTCTGTGCCTTCAACTCAGTTTAGTCCCGCAGCGGCAAATCTGGCTCCATCGCGGGTTGGTGTAGCCGCATTCGCGGCAATTGATCCCATCCTCGACCGGAACAGCCGGTGCAGGGCGACCGACAGCCGGAACGCTCGATGCAACCATCGCACGCAACTCGGCCAGTTCCTTGCGGACTTCGGGCAAATCTTTGCCAAATCGGCCAACCAGCGAGCCTGTGTGGCCGATGCTCGCCAGGATGGCGCCGCCGGTCAGAAGGACGATGCCTCCGAGCGTGGTCACGCCGGAATAAATCTGATGGAAGGCGGACTCTGCACCCCGCAGCAGACTGTACCCTTCCATGAGCTGAAACGCTCCAAACAGCATCAAGACAACGCCGACGACGATCGCCATTCTCGTATTTCCCCTGTCGAAAAGTACTTAGTCAATGAAGCCGTTGGCCTTGGCGACGCGGCGTACCTGGGTGCAATGCGCAGTTTTCTGCGAGGCGGTGAAGCCGGAGAATTTGTCCGCCATGATATCGGCCGCACCGTTCATTTGGGACATGAACCCCATGTCGGCATTCGGCGCATTGGCCTCGATGAAGCGTTCGATCGCGGACTGATCGAAGCGGAGTTTGCAACCGCGCTCCGAACCGATCACGTCGCCAAGCTCAAAAGCGAGCAGACCAGAATCCTGTGCAGCCGCGGCCCCGGTCCAAGCCGCTACGAGCGCCGCCGCGCCAATCAAAACCCGTCTCATCTGAAAAATCTCCCCCAATCCCGCTATCTTGGCGATTTCGACAGCCGCTGCAAGCGCCTGGCGCCTGCACCCACGGTCGTCGACGACACGTTGGCCAAGGACCTCGCCAGCCTTGCCTGGCTATGCGCCTTCCTCGTCGTCGTCGCCTTCGTCGTCGGGGCGCTGTGATGACAGCCTTCCGCATCCATTTCGCCGACGGCGAGCACCTCGACACCGACACTGCAGATGCCAGGTCCGCGCGCGCCTGCGCCGAAGCGGAAAAGCCCGGCGTCATCATCAAGAAAATCAAGCAATTGAAGGAGGCCGTCAGCCATGCACGCTGAAATCCGCCCGTCGTCGCAGATCCGCGCAGCCTTTCCCGAGATGGACGAAAGCCCGCATCCGCGCGCCTGTGAAATGGCCGAGGCGATGCGCGAGTTTTCCGCCCTCGGCAATGGCGGCCCGACCTTTCGCGACCTGATCCGCGAGGGCTTCACCTCGGCCGAGATCACCGAGCATCATCGTCAGGCCGAACAGCTGGCCAATGAACGCGGCACCCGCCAGATCAGGCCCGAGCCCGACCGGTTGGCCGAGCTGGTGGCCAAGGCAGTTTCGCCGCTTCCCAACCGGCTGCCGCTGCCTGCCGGCACTGCCGAGACGCAGGCGCTCTTCCAGGCCTGGGGGCAGTATTGCGCGGCGCGCGGCTCGCATCTTCTCGACCCATGGTCGGGCCAGCGCGAGCGCTGCCTCGACAAGCTCCGCGACTATCTCAACCGCCTGCCGCTGCATCCGCGCTCGCGCAAGGACATCAGCCTCAAGGTTGCTGCCGCCCTGCAGGCATCGGCCGCCCATCAGAAGGTGGCCCAGTGACCGCAGCCGTCCGCATGTCCGACATCAAGGTCCCCAATTTCATGACCGACGGGTCGATCATGGACCTGGCCGACCCGCGCGCCGAGCACATCGTCTTTGCCGAGATGGCGAACGGGCTGTCCAAGATCGCCCGTTTCAATGGCCGCTATACCGCGATTGCCTACTCGGTCGGCCAGCATTGCGTGATGGGCGCGGACGCGCTGTTCAACGAAACCGGCGACACCACGCTGGCGGGATATTTCCTGCTCCACGACGGGCACGAATACCTGGTCGGCGACATCAGCCGGCCGATGGCCTTGCTGGTCGGCCTCCTGCTTGGTGACCAGCTGTCGGCGCAGGGCATCGCGCGCAGATTTGCCGCCGACGCGCTCAGGAAGGCGATCGAGGCAGCGAAGGCCAGGATCGACATTGCGATCTATCAGGCCGCCGGCATCCCGCAACTGGCAACCATGCCGCACTATCGCCGCGTCGTCGCCGAGATGGATGAACGCATGCTGGTCGCCGAGGCGAGGGTACTTTACGGCGCTCGCGCCGCGGTGCCGCTGGCACGCAACGACCTGCCGGCGCCGAAGCTCACCGGCGCCATCAAGCCATGGGGCGCGATGAAGGCCGAGGAAGCCTTCGCCGACCGCCTCGAGCGCTATCTCGGGATCGTGGCGAGGGGCTGAACATGTCTTCCATCAATCGCGTCACCTTGATGGGCCGCCTCGGCGCCGATCCCGAAATCCGCCGAATGAACAGCGGCGACCCAATCGTCAACCTGCGCGTCGCAACCTCCGAAGTCTGGCGCGACAAGCAGACCGGCGAGAAGAAAGAGCGTTCGGAATGGCACCAGGTCGTCATCTTCAACAAGCGCATATGCGAGGTCGCCAAGCAGTACCTCAAGAAGGGCAACCTCGTTTACCTCGAAGGCATGCTCTGCACCCGCAAGTGGGAAGACCAGGCAGGCCAGCCCCGCTATTCGACCGAGGTCGTGCTCAAGGAATTCAACGGCGAACTGAAGCTGCTGCCCCAGGGCAGCGGACGGCAGGCAGCGACCGGACCTGACGATTACGGCTCGCAGGGCGGAGGCTCGGCATCGACCGGCTCGACTCGCCAGGAGCGAGGCAATCAGGAAACCCAGTCCTTCGCCTCGCGCGATCTCGATGACGAAATCCCGTTCTAGGAGCGAAAAAATGCCCAAGACACCAACGCCACCACAGTTGGCGAAGTCGGCCAAGCCGGCCATCAACAAAGAGATCGCCGACCTGATCAAGGCCCGCGATGAGTACCGCGCCTGGTTCCACCAGGAACGCAGCGAAGTCGCGCGCCTCAAGCGAAGGCTGGATGCGTCTGAGGCGTCGTTGTCCGCGATCCGGACGGTTGCCGACGCCGTACTGACGGCCAATGACCGCGACGACGCAATCCCATTCTAGCCCGCGACTGCGGGCCGGTCGTGATCGACCGCCCCGTCCGGAGGTCAGCCCGCCGACACCTCCGTTTCGGCCAAACTGACAGGCGGGCGAAACGACCGTGAGGACATATCCATGAAACGCATTCGCGATGCGCAAGTCATTATCGGCATGCTCGAGGGCGGTGAACTTGCCGCCCAGCTTTCCAACGATATCAGCGAAACGCTGTCGAAGCTCAAGGATCTCGGCGAGATCATGGGCCGCAAATCCAAGGTGAAGGGCAAGGTCACCTTGGCGCTCGAATTCGAGGTGGAGGCTGGTGCCGTGACTGTCACCGCCGGCATCGAAACCAAGGTGCCGAAGGCGCCGCGCGGCACATCCTTCTACTGGGTCACCGAGGACGGCTCTCTGTCGACGGAGCACCCCCAGCAGACCGACATGTTCGCAGGCCCGCGCGACGCGGGCGAGCGACGCACCTCCTGACTTTCCCTCAAACCTGAAAGGACTTTGCGACCATGAACGACAAGCCAGCATCTACCGAACTCGCCACGCTCGAATCTCTTTCGCCCTTTGGTATCGATCTCGATATTGCCGCACAGCTCGGAGCCAAGGCCGAGGGCATCGAGATCGTCATGATCGACAAGCCTGCCGGCATGGTTGGCGTGCCCGACAAGATCCCGGTGGCGCTGCGCCGCGGCAGTCAGCCTGGAGTTCTCGCCGTTGCGGAACATTTCGAGAGTTACCGCGACCGTCCCCAGCGCAAGGCTGGACAGGCCATCGCGCAAACCTTCGAATCTCTGGTCAAGCTGACCAATCGCCACAAGACTGAGCACAGCGCGATATTCGCCAACATGGACTGGAAGAAGCCGTCGCTAACGACAGTCATCGACTATCACGAGAACGCCCAGGCCGGCCGCGCAGACCGCGGCAAGCACCGTATCCACTATGCCTATCCGCTATCAGAGGAATGGCAGGCCTGGGTCCGGCAGAACGGGGAGGTCATGAAGCAGACCGACTTCGCCTGGTTCCTTGAGGATCGCATTCCCGAGATGTCGAGCCCGACCGAAGAAGAACGCATCCGCTACGAAAAGGACTTCGCATGCTCGATCGCGACGCCGGCCCAGGTCGTCGAGCTTTCGCGCGGCTTGCAGGTATTCGTCGACACCAAGGTCAAGAACACGACCACGCTGCAGTCGGGCGAGGGCCAGATCGCATTCGAGGAAACCCACAACGGCGCCGACGGCAAGCCGATCAAGGTGCCCGGCCTGTTCATGCTCGCGATCGCGCCCTTCTTCATGGGCGACAAGATCCGCATCCCGGTCCGACTGCGCTATCGCACGTTGGGCGGCAACATCACCTGGTTTTACCAGATCTACCGCCCCGACCAGTTCATCACCGAGCACGTGCGCAACACGCTCGCCGATGTCCGCGCCCAGACCGACCTTCCGACCTATGAAGGCACCCCGGAGATGGCGGCGTGAGCAAGGGCGCCCGCTTCACCATCGCGCGGGAGGCATTGCTTCCCGCGCTAGCGCTCGCCGGCAAGGCGGTCGAGCGCCGCAGCACCATCCCCGTGCTGCAGAACCTGCTCTTTGCCGTCGAGGCGGGGAGCCTGAGGCTGACCGGGTCCGATCTCGATTGTGAGATCAGCGCCGAGGTGGCCTGCCAGGCGACGTCGGCAGCAAGCTTCACCCTGCCGGCCGGCACGCTGCATGACGCAGTGCGCAAACTGCCCGAGGCCGTCGATATCCTGTTCGATGTCGACCAGAACTTCGCCGCCATATCGGCCGGCCGCTCGCGTTTCCGCGTGCCAGTACTGCCGGCCGACGATTTTCCGTCGATGTCGGCAGGCGACTTCAGCCACCATTTCGGGCTCGAAGCCGGCGCGCTGGCGCGGATGCTCGGCACCGTTACCTACGCTATCTCGTCGGAAGAGACCCGATACTACCTCAATGGCATTCACTGGCACGCCAGCGAAGACGCCGGTACCCCACTCTTCAACGCTGTCGCAACCGACGGCCACAGGCTGGCCAGGTTCCGTACGCCTTTGCCAAATGGCGCCGAAGGCATGCCGGGCATCATCGTGCCGCGGCGAACAGTCAGCCTGCTCAAGGTCCTGCTTGCAGACAAAGGCGACGTGTCGATAAGCGTGTCGAGCACCAAGATCCGGTTTTCAACGCCTGCCGGGACGCTGGTTTCGAAACTGATCGACGGCACCTTTCCGGATTACGCCCGCGTCATCCCGCAAGGAAACCCCAACCAGTTTACCGTCGACAAGAAGGCGATGGCCGATGCGGTCGACCGCGTCACCACCATCTCGTCGGAGCGCGGCAGCGCCGTCAAATTCTCCTTCTCGCCTGACGGACTTCTGACGCTCGCCGCCAACAATCCCGATGCCGGCAGCGCGACCGAGGATGCCGTCATCACATATCTGGCGGGCGACGGCGTCGAGGTCGGCTTCAACGGCCGCTACTGCCTCGACATGCTCAATGCGGCCGAGGGCGAGCAACTGATCTTCAACCTCGGCGACGCTGGCGCGCCCGCACTGGTCGAGCCCTATAAAGCCGACGAACACGGCCTCAAGCCGCTCTTCGTCATCATGCCGTTGAGGGTCTGAAGATGGCCGGCAAACCCGCTGCGCTAACGCAGGTGGAGATAGTCCATGGCTAGCCTCCGCCTCAACCAGCGTGAAAATTCGTTCCGCGTTGGGACCGGATTTGGATCTGGTCCCGGATCCGGTGAAGGTCCCGGAGGTGTCGGTGGACCCGGATCGGGTACCGGCCGAGGCGGAGTTGCGGCTTGCATGGGCGGTACTCGGACCTCATCTGGATTCGGCAAGGGTTCCTCATCCGGTAGGCGGTCAGGTTGCGGTTCTTCAATTGGTCTCGGCTCAGGCGACGGCAGCGGGTTTGGCATGTCTTCGTCTGGAATGGGCTTTTTCGGTCCAGCCATTTGGCCTGCTCCTCTTTGGCTCTTGGATGCCAAACTGGCCATCGCCCGCATCGTTCCTAAAATAATGATCCACAATCGGGAGGTCCTCGATCAGCCCTGTCACGTCGACGTTCTGCTCGAGCTATCGAATCGGGGAGAAAGCTGATGGCCAGGCGCCCCTTCATGCGGCCCAATGATCTCAGGACCGCCTTGGCTGTGCTGAAAGAGGCAGGCGTTGAGCCGGCGGCGCTCGACATCATGCCGAACGGAACTCACCGCTGGCACTTTACGAAGCCTTCCGGCGATGATGAAGATGACCTCGATCGCGAACTCGCGGCTTTCGAGGCAAGACATGGTCATGGTTGAATTGAAGGGGCTTCACACGGTCAAGGCCAAGGGCCGGACCTACTATTACGCCTGGCGCGGCGGCCCAGCGATAACGGGTGAGCCCGGCACGCCCCAGTTCCAGGCATCCTACAACGAGGCAGTCGAATCGAAATCAGCCCCGGACAGCAACAGATTCCGTTCCCTGGTCATCCGATACAAAGCGAGCAAGGACTACAAGGAACTTGCCGATTCGACCCGCCGCAATTGGGGCCCTTGGCTGGATCGGATTTCCGACCACTTCGGCGACCTGCGCATCGCGCAGTTCGACAGGCCCGAAAAGATCAGGCCGTTCATTCGCAAATGGCGAGGCGGCTATGCCGAGACCCCGCGCGCTGCCGACTATGGAATGCAAGTCCTCTCTCGCGTCCTGTCCTATGCCGTCGACCCGCTCGGCAAGATCGCCACCAACCCATGCGAAGGGATCAAGCAGCTTTACTCAGGATCTCGGGCAGAGATCATCTGGACCGACGCCGACATCGCGCATCTCAAGGCAACGTGCTCGGCCGAGGTCGCCCACGCCGTCGATCTGGCAGCCCACACCGGATTGCGCGTCGGCGACCTGATCCGCCTGTCCTGGTCGCATGTCGGCGAGGACGCGATCGTCATCACCACGGGCAAGAGCAGGCATCGGCGCGAAGCGGTCATCCCGCTCTATCAGGCGCTCCGCGACGTTCTCGCCCGGATACCACGCCATTCGCCTGTCATCCTGACCAGCAGCAAGAAGCGGCCATGGGTCAAGGACGGGCTGGGCAGTTCGTTCGTCAAGGCAAAGCAGGAAGCCTGGCCTGACGGCGAGAACCTCAACTTCCATGATCTGCGCGGAACCGCGGCGACGAAATTCTATATCGCCGGCCTGACAGAGCGCGAGATCGCCGAGATCATGGCCTGGGACGAAGACCAGGTCGCCAAGATTATTCGTCGTTATGTCAGCCGCGGTGCCGCCATCAAGGAGCGAATCCGCAAGCTCGATGAGGCCAGAAAGAGAACGTAAGCTGTAAAACTGCCTGTAAAACCGTCTATTTTCGGCAGTGTGGAAATCCGGCTCAAAGCCTTGTGGCGCAAGGTGGAGCGGGTAGCGGGAATCGAACCCGCGCGTTCAGCTTGGGAAGCTGACAAGCTACCATTACATCATACCCGCGCGGGCACTTGGTTAGCATCGCAGATGCGGTTGGGCAATCGGGAAACGGAGCAGTGCGCAATGGGTGCAGCCGACCTTGATGTCCGCTCCGCAAACGCGATATTCCAGTGAGGCTAGAATCGCAGGAGACTGAGCTTGTCCGGATTGGCGCGTTTTCTCGGTGACACCCCCTTCCGGGTGTTCATCAAGCTCTTGGTCATCTCCTTCCTCGTCGGCATCGTCATGAGCGCCTTCGGCTGGTCGCCCTACGACGTGCTCTACGGCATTCGAAACTTCTTCCTCGACATCTGGCACATGGGCTTCCGTGCCATCGACCGCTTCCTCGGCTATTTCCTGCTGGGCGCGGCGATCGTCATCCCGGCCTTCATCATTCTCAGGTTGTTCAGCTACCGCAAATAGGCTCAGGCGAAGGCGGCGGCCGTCTCGAACAGGATGGCGTGGCGGCGGGCCAGGGCCTCGATGTCGTGCGAATAGCCGCCTCCGATTACGCCGCACAGCGGGATGCCGGCCGCGCGGAAATGCGCGATGACCATGCGTTCGCGGCGGCGCAGGCCTTCGTCGCTCATCGAAAGGCGGCCGAGCCGGTCTTCCCTGTGAGGATCGACGCCGGCGTTGAAGAACACGATGTCCCATGGCGGGCGACGTGAGAGGTGCGGCAGAGCGTCCGCCAACATATCCAGATAGGCATCGTCGCCGGTGCCGTCGGGCAGGCCGATGTCGAGGCTGGAGGTGACCTTGCGCACCGGGTAGTTTTTCTCGGCATGCATCGAGAAGGTGAAGACACCGGGATGACCGGCGAGGATTTCCGCCGTGCCGTCGCCTTGATGGACGTCGAGGTCAATCACCAGGATGTTTTCCACCAGCCTGTCCGCGAGCAGCGCCAGCGATGCCACGGCAACGTCGTTGAAGGTGCAGAAGCCGGCACCCTGGGCGCGCCTGGCATGATGGCTGCCGCCGGCGGCGTTGCAGGCGATGCCATGGCGTAGCGCAAGGCGTGCTGCAAGCAGCGTGCCGCCTGCGGCAAGCTGGGCGCGGCGTGAAACCCGCTCGCCGACGGGGAAGCCGATTTCGCGTTCGATGCGAGCCGGCACGGTACAGCTCAGCACTTGATCGACATAGCCGGCCTCATGCGCGAGGCGTAGCCAGTGCAGCGAAATCGGTTCCGGCCGATTGAGCCCGGCCGACAGTTCCAGGGCATCCAGTCGGTCCATGAGCAGCCGGTACTTGCCCATCGGAAAGCGATGGTCCGGGGCGAAGCCGGCCTCATAGTCGGGGTGGCTGACGATCTGAAGCGGCATGGAAGGGGCTGAACCAGCGGGGCGAAATCGGTTGGACCCGATACATAAACGGTTGCCGGTGCTGGGGAAACCGGGGCATGTGCCCGAGCGGGAGATTAGGGCCGGAGGAGGATTTTCGTTGGACAGCGCATCGCCAGAGGGCCGCGTGACGCCTTTTTCCGTCACCAACCGCTCGGTATTGGCGATTGCCGTGCCAATGACCCTTGCCTATCTGACGACGCCCTTCATCGGCTTGGTGGGCACCGGCGTGGTCGGCCAGTTCGGCGATGCCGCGCTTCTCGGCGGGCTCGCCGCTGGCGCGGTCGCCTTCGACGTCGTCTTCACCAGCTTCAATTTCCTGCGCGCCGGCACCACCGCACTGGTGGCGCAGGCATTTGGCCGCAACGATGCATCCGAAGAACAGGCCGTATTCTGGCGTGCGGTGGTGATCGCCATCATTGCCGGTATCGTGCTGGCGCTGACGGCGCCGCTGACGTCGCTTGCCGGGCAGTGGTTCATGTCGGCCGAGCCACGCGTCAACGAGACGCTCGACGCCTATGTCCGCATCCGCATGCTGGGTGCGCCCTTCGCACTCGTCAACTACGCGATCCTTGGCTATGTGCTCGGGCGCGGCGAGGGCAGCTTTGCGCTCTTCCTGCAGGCGAGCCTGAACGGCGTCAACATCGCGCTGTCGCTCCTGCTCGGCCTCACCCTCGGCTGGGGCGTCGAGGGCGTCGCCTGGGCTGCCGTCGCCGGCGAGGCGGCGGGCATGGCGATCGGGTTTGTCGTGCTGTTGCGGCGCTTTGCGCGGCAACCGCGGCTGGCGCGTGGGCGCATCTTCGACGCAGGCGCCTTCCGGCACTTGTTCGTGCTCAACCGCGACATCATGATCCGGTCGCTTTCGCTGCTCGTCGCCTTTGCCCTGTTTACCCGCCAGGGCGCGCAGTTCGGCACGGTCACGCTTGCCGCCAATGCGGTGCTGATGAACTTCTTCATCGCCGCAGGCTTCTTCCTCGACGGCTTTGCCGCTGCCGCCGAACAGCTTGCCGGCCGCGCCGTCGGTGCGCGCTACGAGCCGGCGTTCCGCAAGGCGGTCTATCTCTGCTCGATCTGGGGCTTTGCGCTGGCAGGCACCATGACGGCGGTCCTGATGGTCTTCGGCGCCGACCTGATAGCGCTGATCTCGACCGCCGAGGACGTGCGGGTCGCGGCCATCGCCTTCCTGCCCTGGGCGGCATTCACCGCGCTGAGCGGCGTGCTTGCCTTCCAGATGGACGGCATCTTCATCGGCGCCGCATGGTCGCGCGACATGCGCAACATGATGGTGCTGTCGCTGGTCGTGTTCGTCGTGGCGCTGATGACGCTGGCGCCGGCCTTCGGCAACCACGGCCTATGGGCGGCGCTGCATCTGTTGCTGATCGTCCGCGGCGTCTGCCTGCTTGCGATCCTGGGACCGCGGGCGCGGGCGACGTTTCAGAGCGGTGCCGCTGCCCACTGATCGAGCCTGCTGTCGCGCAATTCGGAAATGCTGTTGAGCCCTTCGCGAGCGGCGAAGTCCGACATGCCGCGCACGATGCGTGCCGGCAACGACGGACCGGCATAGACCATGCCGGTGTAGAGCTGGACGAGATCGGCGCCGGCTCGGATCTTTTCGAGCGCCGTCTCGGTCGAGTCGACGCCGCCGACGCCGATGATGGCGCTCTGTGGGCCCATAAGCTTGCGCATCCTGGCCAGCACCGCCGTCGAGCGGGCAAACAGCGGCTTGCCCGACAGGCCTCCCGTTTCGCCGGTGTGGGTCGGGCTGCGCAGGGCCGGGCGCGTGATCGTGGTGTTGGAGACGATGACGCCGTCGATCGCCTTATCGGTCACCTCGGCGGCGATGTCCTCCAACTCTGCCTCGTGCAGATCGGGCGCGATCTTGAGGAAGATAGGGACCGGATGACCCGCTTCGGCGCGGGCGATCATGACGCTCGCCAGCAACTCGGCCAGTTGCTCGCGCGCCTGCATGTTGCGCAGGCCCGGCGTATTGGGCGAGGAGATGTTGACAGTGAGGTAGGAGGCATGGCGGGCGAAGCGCTTCACGCCGCTGATGTAGTCGCCGATGCGGTTGGTGCTGTCCTTGTTGGCGCCGATGTTGACGCCGACGATGCCGGGCCGTCCGGCACGGGCGGCAAGACGCTTTTCGGCAGCGTCATGGCCTTCGTTGTTGAAGCCGAGCCGGTTGATCACCGCATCTTCCTCGACGAGGCGGAAGATGCGTGGCTTGGGATTGCCTGCCTGAGGCAGGGGCGTGACGGTGCCCACCTCGGCGAAGCCGAAGCCGAGACCGAGCAGGGCGTCGGGCACCTCGGCATTCTTGTCGTAGCCGGCGGCCATGCCGAGCGGATTGGGAAAATCGAGACCCGCAACCTTCACATGCAGGCGCTTGTCCCGCGGCGCGCGGCCACCGACCGGCAAACCGCAGCGCAGCGCCTTGATCGACAGGCCGTGGGCGGCCTCGGCGTCGAAGCTGAAAAGCAGGTGGCGGCCGAGCCGGTCGAATGCGCTCATGCTTCAAGCTCCGGGAAATCGTGGCTGCCGTCGGCCTTCAGAGGCAGGGGGCGGACCCATTTGGCCGCGGCGGTTTCGAGCGGCGCGTAAAGATGCGGAAACAGGGCTCCGCCGCGCGAGACTTCGAATTTCAGCGCTGGACCGAGCCTGCCGGCGTCGAAGGCCACCAGGAGCAGGTTGTCCTGCCCGGCAAAGTGTTTCGCCGCCGTCTCGACAACCTGGTCGGCGGTCGAGAAGTGGATGAAACCGTCGGCGAGGTCCACCGGCGCGCCACTGAAAATCCCGCTCCGCTCGGCCTCACGCCACATCGGTTCGGGAGAGATCTTGTAGATGGTTTTCGTCATATGGGCGCTATAGGCTGAAAGCATGATGCGGGAAAGGGCGGCATAACTTGCCCACCGCAATTTGGGCCCAATGCGGCGCGACAATTCGCATCGCTTGCCAATGGAGACAGCCATGCGTGCCGTACTGATGCTTGTTCCGCTGCTTGCCGGCCTTGGTGGCGGATCGGCATTCGCTGCCGAAGCGCAGCGCTACCAGATGGAAAAGACCGACAAGGGTTATGTCAGGATGGACACGCAGACCGGCGAGATGTCGATCTGCGAGGAGCGCGACAACCAGCTGGTGTGCAAGCTCGCCGCCGACGAACGCTCGGCGCTGCAGGACGAGATCGGCCGCCTGCAGGGCGAGGTCAAGGCCATCGAGGAGCGGGTGGTGAAGCTCGAGAACTCGCTGACCCAAAAGCTCGAATCGACCTTGCCCACCGAGGAAGAGTTCGAAAAGACCATGGGCTATATGGAGCGGTTTTTCCGCAGCTTCATGGGCATGGTCAAGGACATGGAAAAGGAAGACAAGGCGCAGCAGCCCGAGCTTGCGCCCAACAAGACCTGAGCGCCAATCCGCCCGCCTGCGCCTGAAAATTGAGCATGACCGGTGCTTCCGCTGTCGTTTTGACTTTAACTGCTTGAAAAGCCGGCACCGGGCCGCATAATCGCGCCCGACGGTCCAAGGCGCACAGAACGGTCGGGACCTCGGGAGGGATATTTGCCAGCAGGCCACAAGTTCGTCATCGCGGATGACCATCCGCTTTTTCGCGGTGCTCTCAAGCAGGCCATTGCCGGTCTTGGCGACGTGTCGAGCGTGCTCGAGGCTGGCGACTTCGAAAGCGTCAAGGCGCTGGTCGCGGCCCATGACGATATCGACATCGTGCTGCTCGATCTTTCGATGCCTGGCGCCAGCGGACTGTCGGGCCTGATCTCGCTGCGCGGCATCCACGCCACGGTTCCCGTCGTCATCGTCTCGGCGCACGACGATCCGGAGACCATCCGCCGTGCGCTCGAACTCGGGGCGTCCGGTTTCATCTCCAAGTCGGCGAGCATGGACGACATCCGCAGCGCCATCGAAGCGGTTCTGTCAGGCGAGATTACCGCACCCGGCGACATCGACCTCGGCGTCGAGCGCGACCCGGAAATTTCCGACCTCATCAAGCGCCTGCAATCGCTGACGCCGCAGCAGACGCGGGTGCTCGGCATGCTGGCCGAGGGGCTGCTCAACAAGCAGATCGCCTATGAGCTTGGCGTGTCGGAAGCGACCATCAAGGCGCATGTCTCGGCGATCCTGCAGAAGCTCGGCGTCGACAGCCGCACGCAGGCCGTGATCCTGCTCTCCAAGATCGGCGGCGAGCCGCGACCGGCTGGGTAATCATTATTCGGCGGCGTGCGCCATGCGCCGCATCCGGTTCATCATCGAACGCAGCACGGCCGGCTTCAACGGCTTGTTGAGCACGGCGACGTCGATCTGGTCGGCCGCCGCGCGCACCTCGTTTGAACGGTCAGCCGTGATCAGCACCGCAGGCGTCGCTTCACCATAGGCGCCGCGCAACGTGCGGATGACGTCGAGGCCGTTTTCGCCATCGAGATGATAGTCGGCCAGGATGATCTCGGGTGCCGGTCCGACGCTCCGGTCGGCCTCGAACGCCTCCGTACCGGAATAGGTCCTGACCTGGCAGCCCCAGCCTTCGAGCAGCAGCCGCATGCCTTCGAGGATGCGGGCGTCGTTGTCGATGCAGATGACGGTCAGGCCGTTGAGTGCTGTGGCCGCCTCGATGCGCGGCCGGGCGGAGGCAGTCGCAGGCTGCTCCTCCGCAGTTGTGACCGGCAGGATCACCGAAAAACGCGTGCCCTGGCCCTTGTGCGACTCGATCTGGATTTCGAGCTTCAGGACGCGCGCGATGCGGTCGACGATCGACAGGCCGAGGCCAAGCCCCTGTGCCTCGCGCATGCCGTCGTCGAGGCGGGTGAATTCGTGGAAGACGGTGCCGAGCTTGTCGGCGGCAATGCCGATGCCGGTGTCGATCACCTGTATTTCGGCCAGCTCGCCGCGCCGCCTGACGCCGACGACGATGCGACCGCTGCGGGTGTACTTGATGGCGTTGGAAACCAGGTTCTGGATCAGACGGCGCAGAAGGTTCCGGTCGGTGTTCACGGCAAGCGTCGACGGCACGATCACCAGTTCGAGATCCTTGGCCCGCGCCATGGGCAGGAAGTCGGTGCCGATCTGCCGCAGCAGCCCGTCGAGGCGGAACACGGTTTCGGCGGGCTTCATCGCGCCTGCGTCGAGCCGCGAGATGTCGAGCACGGCGCCGAGGATGGTTTCGACCGATTCCAGCGAGGATTCGATGTTGCGCGCGGCCTGGCCGGCGTTGCCCTTGCCGGCCTTCTCGATCAGCGACGAGCAATAGAGCCGTGCGGCATTGAGCGGCTGCAGGATATCGTGGCCGGCTGCCGCAAGGAAGCGCGTCTTGCCGAGATTGGCTTCCTCGGCGAGCATCTGTGCCTGGGCCAGTTCCTCGTTGACGCGGGTCAGTTCGGCGGTGCGGCTCTTCACCCGCTGTTCCAGCGACTCGTTGGCCCGTTTCAGCGCAAGGTCGGCGGCGACGCGCGCCGAGATGTCGGTGTAGGTGGCGACGATGCCGCCGTCAGGCATCGGGTTGGATCGCATCTCGATGATCCTGCCGCTGGTCTGCAACTCGACCTGCCAGGGGCCGCCGAAGCTGGTCAAGCGATTGAGCGTGGTCAGTCGCGAGGTATGGGCAATGTCGCCGCGCGCCACCAGATAAGCGAGGACGCGGTCGATCGACACGCCGACCTGGCCCATGTCGTCGGGTAGGTCGAACAGCGAGCGGTATTGCCGGTTCCAGCAGATCAGGCGGAAATCCTGGTCGAAGACGGTGATGCCCTGTTCCATCTGGTCGAGTGCGATCTGCAGCAGGTCGCGATTGTGCTGCAGCGCTTCAGTGGCGTCGTCGAGCAGGCGGAACGTGTCCCTGGCGGAGTTGTCGCCGCGCTTGAACAGCAGCGACAGGATCAGCCGGGCCGAGGACGAGCCGACGGCGCTCGCCATCAGCTGTTCGGAGAAGCGGATGACGTCCATGCCGGCAGGATCGTTGCCGTTCAGCTTGCTGCCGCTCTCGCTCTGGAAGGTCTGGAATGAGCGCTCGGTGCGCTCGACACCGAGATAGCGGGCGATGGTGTCCTTCAGGTCGTTGACGGTGATGGTGGTGCGGAAGCGGCGCAGGGACGGCATCGGGCTCGAATCGCGCGGCACGAAGATCGAGGCCTGGATGCGTTCGAGCGGCACAGACGCGCGCGACAGCGAGCCGAAGACGAAGAACAGCGTGTTGATCGCCAGGCTCCACAGCACGCCGTGATTGAGCGGCTCAGCAGCGGTGCCGAACAGCGCCTGGGGCCGCAGCGCGTCGATGCCGAAAAGCCCGTCGGCGAGGATCGAGGTGTCGGGCGCCGCAAGCGTCGGCAGCATCAGCGTGTAGCCCCAGGCGGCGATGCCGGCGGCCATGCCGAGTGCTGCACCCCGTGCATTGGCGCGGCGCCAGATCAGCCCGCCGATGAAGGACGGCGCGAACTGCGCGATCGCCGCAAAGGACATCAGCCCGATCGAGGCGAGTCGCGTGTTGTTGGTGCTCTCGCGATAGTAGAGGAAGGCTGCCAGCAGGATGATGAAGATCGAGGCACGGCGGATGTTCAGGATGATCGCCGACCAGTCCTCCGTGTCGCCGGCCTTGGTCTTGATCAGGCGGCGCACGAAGATCGGAATGACGAGATCGTTGGAGATCATGATCGACAGCGCCACGCTCGCCACGATGACCATCGCGGTCGCCGCCGAAAGGCCGCCGATGAAAGCGACCATGGCCAGCAGGTCGTGGCCCCGGAACAATGGCAGCGACAGCACATAGAGGTCGCTGGTCGTGGCCGTGCCGACGGTCGACAGGCCGGCGAATGCGATGGGCAGCACGAAGAGGTTGATCGCCACCAGATAGGCCGGGAAAACCCAGGTCGCGGTGCGCAGTTCGCTCTCGCTGCGGTTCTCGACGATCATGACGTAGAACTGGCGCGGCAGCATGATGATGGCAAAGCCGCTGATGACGGTCACCACCAGCCAGGTGCCGAGCGAGGTGCGGTAGCCCATGGCGTCGCCGACCTGCTCGGTTGCTGCGAAGCTCCGCAACATATCGCCGGGGCCGTCGAACAGCGAGAAAGTGACGAACAGGCCGACGGCGAGGAAAGCGACCAGCTTGACGATGGATTCAACCGCGACCGCCAGCACCAGGCCGTTCTGGTGCTCGGTGGCGTCGGCATGGCGCGTGCCGAACAGGGTGGCAAACAGCGCCAAAAGCAGCGCCACGACCAGCGAGATGTCGCTGACGAACGGATCGAAGGAGGGCGGCGAGCCGGTGTAGTGCTCGACCATCAGGCTGACCGAGCCGGAGATCGCCTTGAGCTGGAGCGCGATATAGGGGATGGCGCCGACAGTGGCGATCAGGGTGGCGATCGAGGCAACGGCGAAACTCTTGCCGTAGCGCGCGCCCAGGAAGTCGGCGATCGAGGTGATCTTCTCGGCCTTGGCCAGCTTGATGATGCGGCTGAGCAGCGGAAAGCCGAACATGAAGACCAGCACCGGGCCGATGTAGATGGCAAGGAATTCGAGCCCGCGCTCCGAGGCAAGCCCAACCGAGCCGAAGAAGGTCCACGACGTACAATAGATGGCGAGGCTGAGCGCATAGATGAACGGCCGCGGCCGCCCCGGTCCCCAGTTCGCAGCCCTTCGATCGCCGATGCTCGCGATGGCGAACAGCAGCGTCACATAGGCAATGGCGATGAGGACGACGGCCAGGCCTTGCACTCTAAGTTCTCACTCCCGGATAGGTCTGTTGCCTTTGCGGTGAGGCAATCACAGCTGCGCCGACAAGTCTATTATCCTTGTCTCCTAGGGCAGCGGATGGCGATTTGCATTCGCGGGTTTTGCAACCGGCGGTTTTTGCTATGGTGGCGGCGTTTAGCGACGAATGCTGGGAACGATTCGCCTTTCCGCAGATCGTACATGGAGGGTTCTATGCTCAGGGAATTCCAGGAGTTTATCGCCAAGGGCAATGTGATGGATCTCGCCGTCGGCGTGATCATCGGCGGCGCCTTTGGCCTGATTGTTTCGTCGTTGGTCGGAGACATCATCATGCCGATCGTCGGGGCGATCTTCGGCGGCTTCGACTTCTCCAATTACTTCCTGCCGCTGTCGTCGTCAGTGACGGCCGTTTCGCTTGAAGAAGCCAAGAAGCAGGGCGCAGTGTTCGCCTATGGCAACTTCTTCACCGTGATCATCAACTTCCTGATCCTCGCCTGGATCATCTTCCTGATGGTCAAGGGCGTGAACACGATGCGCAAGCGCCTGGAAAAGGAAAAGGCAGCCGAACCGGCAGGGCCGCCGCCGGCCGACGTGGCACTTCTTACCGAAATCCGCGACCTGCTCGCCAAGAAGTAGACGCAAGCGCTGGCATCTCGAAAACCCCCGGCTGGCTGGACCACCGGGGGTTCTTTCGTTTGCGCCGGCGCGCTAGGCTCCCCGCCACTGCCGTCAGTCAACATCAGTCAACCCGGGATGATCATGAGCCTTATCGATATGGTTCGCACCGAGGCCCGCCTTGCGCCGGTCAGCGGCATCGAGGCGGTGGCAAACTATGGCCGCGACCGTGCCGGCCTCATCCCGCTGTGGTCCGGCGAAGGTGACATGCCGACGCCCGACTTCATCAGTTCGGCGGCGGCGCGCGGCCTCGCCAATGGCGAAACCTTCTATACATGGCAGGCCGGCATTCCCGAACTGCGCCAGGCGATATCGCGCTACCATAAGCGCCATTTCGGCATGGACTTCTCCGAGGACGAATTCCTCGTCACCATTGGCGGCATGCAAGCGATCACCATGGCGCTGGAGGCGACGGCAGGGGCGGGCGACGAGGCACTTTATCTCGCGCCGGCCTGGCCGAATTTCGCCGGCGCAGCAGGTGTTGCCGGCGTCAAGCCGGTGCCGGTCCTGCTCGACATGACCGACAATGGCTGGTCCTGCGACGTCGAGAAGATCGCTGCGGCGATCACGCCAAGGACCAGGGTGATCTTCGTCAATTCGCCGTCCAACCCGACCGGCTGGACCGCCGACCGCGAGACGCTGCAGGCAATCCTGGACCTCGCGCGCAAGCATGATCTGTGGATCGTCGCCGACGAAATCTATGCACTGTTCTACTATGGCGGCGGCCGCGCGGCGTCGTTCATGGACATCATGGATCCCGAGGACAAGATCCTGTTCGTCAACACCTTCTCCAAGAACTGGGCGATGACCGGCTGGCGCGTCGGCTGGCTGAAGACGCACCCGTCGCTCAGCCGCATGTTCGAGAACCTGATCCAGTATTCGAGCTCCGGCGTGGCGCAGTTCCTGCAGCGCGGCGCGATCGCCGCCCTCGACGAAGGCGACAGTTTCATCGCCTCGCAGGTCGAGCGGGCTCAGAAGGCGAGGGATATCGTCTGCAAGGTGCTGGGCGACACCGGCAAGGTCCGCTTCAGCGTGCCGCCGGGCGCCTTCTACCTGTTCTTCTCCGTCGACGGCATGAAGGATGCCGAGCGCGCCGCCTTCGACATCGTCGTCAAGGCGGCTGTCGGGGTGGCTCCGGGCACGGCGTTCTGCGCCGGTGGCGAAGGTTTCCTGCGGCTCTGCTTCCACCGCCGCCTCGACCAGGTCGAGGAGGCCGCGCACCGGCTGGCGAAGTGGATCAACGCGCAATAGCCGCCGCATGAAACCCAAAAAGAAAGGCCCGGAACCGGCATGGTTTCGGGCCTTTCTTTTTGAATGGGTCGGCGGCCTCAGCCGCCGGACTTGGGCACCAGAAGCGGGATGATGCGGTCGCTCTGCGCAACCTCGGTATGGCCGGCACCGCGATAGGGAATGCCGAGCGCATTCCACGTCTCGACCAGCGCAAGCTTGAGTTCGGCGATCAGCTCGTCGGTATGGAACGGCGTCGGCGTGATGCGCAGCCGCTCGGTACCGCGCGGCACCGTCGGGTAGTTGATCGGCTGGATGTAGAGGCCGTGGACGCCGAGCAGGCGGTCGCTGGCCATCTTGCACAGTTCCGGATCGCCGACGAGGATCGGCACGATATGCGTGGGCGACTCCATGACCGGCAATCCGGCGTCGGCAAGCACCTGCTTGGCGTGCGTCGCTTGGCGCTGCTGGGCGTCGCGCTCGGCCTGCGAGTTCTTGAGATGGCGGATCGACGCGGTGGTCGCGGCGGCGATCGCCGGCGGTAGCGCGGTGGTGAAGATGAAGCCCGGTGCGTAGGAGCGCACGGCGTCGACGACTTCGCGGGTGCCGGTGATGTAGCCGCCGAGCGTGCCGAATGCCTTGGCCAGCGTGCCCTCGATGATGTCGATGCGATGGGCGAGCCCCTCGCGCTCAGTGATGCCGCCGCCGCGCGGACCGTACATGCCGACCGCGTGGACCTCGTCGATATAGGTCATGGCGTTGTACTTCTCGGCGAGGTCGGCGATCGCCTCGATCGGCGCGATGTCGCCGTCCATCGAATAGACGCTCTCGAAGACGATCAGCTTGGCGCGCTCGCGGCCCGCCGCCTGCAGCAGGCTTTCGAGATGGGCGACGTCGTTGTGGCGGAAGATCTTCTTTTCGGCGCCCGAGCGGCGCACGCCTTCGATCATCGAGGCGTGGTTGAGTTCGTCCGACAGGATCAGGCAGTTCGGCAGCAGCCGGGCGATGGTCGAGATCGCGGCCTCGTTGGAGACGAAGCCCGAGGTGAAGACCAGGCCGGCTTCCTTGCCGTGCAGGTCGGCGAGTTCAAGCTCGAGCTCGACCAGCGGATGGTTGTTGCCGGAGATGTTGCGCGTGCCGCCGGCACCGGTGCCCATGTTGCCGGCCGCCTTCTGCATGGCCGCGACCACGTCGGGATGCTGGCCCATGCCGAGATAGTCGTTCGAGCACCAGACGGTGATTTCCTCGGCCTTGCCGTTGGCTCTCCAGATGGCGCGCGGGAACTTGCCGACGATGCGCTCCAGATCCGCAAACACGCGATAACGGCGCTCGGCGTGGATTTGGTCGATCGCTTCTTCGAAAAACCGCTGGTAGTTCATCTGGACGTCCCAATTTTTCAGCCGTGAGCATAATCAACGGCTGCTTCGGCGTCCATCGACCGTTTTTGGTCAAAATGCCACGCCCTCGACACCCTCAAACGACCACAGAACGCCGAAAAGTCCCTTGATGTGGATCAAATTCCGCTGCGACGGAATGGCCGGGCACGCCGCACCTCGCCTTGTGCGTTTGTTTTGCGCTAGACAAGGTCAGGCGGCAATTGACGGGGAGAGTTGCAAATGGCGGTCCTGGTGACGGGCGGTGCGGGCTATATCGGCAGCCACATGGTGTGGGAATTGCTCGATGCGGGCGAACAGGTGGTCGTGCTCGACCGGCTGTCGACCGGTTTCGAATGGGCCGTGGCGCCGGAAGCGACGTTGGTGCGAGGCGACGTCGCCGACAAGGAATTGCTCGGCCAGCTGATCCGGGATCACGGTATCGACGCCATCATCCACTTCGCCGGTTCGATCGTGGTGCCGGAATCGGTCGCCGATCCGCTCGGCTACTACGAGAACAACACCTGCAAGACTCGCAGCCTGATCGAGACGGCGGTGCGCGAGGGGGTGAAGCACTTCATCTTTTCCTCTACCGCCGCGGTCTATGGCGCAGCCGGCATGGAACCGGTGGTCGAGGACGCCCGGTTGGCGCCAGAATCACCCTACGGCCTGTCCAAGCTGATGAGCGAGTGGATGTTGCGCGACGCCGCCGCCGCGCACCCGCTGCGCTATACCGCACTTCGCTATTTCAACGTCGCCGGCGCCGACCCCAAGGGGCGCACCGGACAGTCGACCAAGGGCGCTACCCACCTGATCAAGGTCGCCTGCGAGACCGCACTCGGCAAGCGGGCGTCGATGCAGGTCTTCGGCGACGACTATGCCACGCCCGACGGCACCTGCGTGCGCGACTACATCCACGTCTCCGATCTCGTCGCCGCGCATCGACTGGCGCTTGCCCGTCTGCGCGCCGGCGGCGGCAATCTCGTCGCCAATTGCGGCTATGGCCACGGCTATTCGGTGCTCGAGGTCATCGACAGCGTGCGACGCGTCCATGGCGCCGATTTTGCCGTGGAGATGGGTGCGCGCCGCCCTGGCGATGCCGCCTCGGTGGTCGCCAATTCCGACCTGGCACGTGGCGAACTCGGCTGGAACCCGCAGCGCGACGATCTCGATGCGATCGTCCACGACGCACTCAACTGGGAGCAGCAGCTGTCGCGCAAGAACTCCGCTGGGGGCTGACCAGGCCCAAGTGGTGGATTTCTGCGCCGCTCTCTCGAAATATGCCGCGACAGGCGCTAAAAGGTGGCCAGGAGGAGCCAGGCTCCCGACGGTAAAAGGTTCCCGACAGAGCCTGATGTCGACCAGGGTGCGACATGAAAATCCTCGTTCTCGGGGCGGGCGTGGTGGGAACTGCGGCCGCCTTCTATCTGTCCCGCGACGGCCATGACGTCACGGTCGTCGAGCGCCATCCGGCGGCGGCGCGCGGCACCAGCTACTCCAATGCCGGCCTGGTGTCTCCAGGCGACGCCACCGCCTGGGCCTCGCCGGCAGCGCTCAAGACCTTCATCAAATCACTCTACACGCCCGACCTCGGCATCAAGGTCCGGCTCGGGCTCGATCCGTATTTCTATGCCTGGAGTTTCCGTTTCCTGTTCCAGTGCACCAATGCCCGTATGAGGATCAACACCGAAGCCAAGCTCAGGCTCGCACTCTATTCGCGCCTGTGCATCAACGAGATCTCCGCCGAGACAGGCATCGGCTACGACAAGCGCGCCCGCGGCATCATGTATTTCTTCCGCTCGCAGGAAAGCCTCGATCACGGCGCCAGGATGTACGGCTTCCTCGCCGAGCATGGGCTCGACATCGAGGTTGTCGACCGTTTCAGGATGGCCGAACTCGAACCCGGGCTGGCCGCAGCCAGGGGCAGCATCGCCGGCGCCGTCTATTCGCCGATGGACCAGACAGGCGATTCCCGCATGTTCGTCGAAGCGCTCGCCGCTTATGCCGAACAGAAGCTTGGCGCGAAGTTCATGTTCGACACCACGGTCGAGGACCTGATCGTCGAAGGCGACCGTGTGACCGGCGTGAAGACCTCGGCCGGACGTCTCGATGCCGACGCCGTGGTCATCGCCATGGGACCGGAAAGCGGCCTTCTCGGCCGCCGCAACGGCATCGACCTGCCGGTCTATCCGGTCAAGGGCTACACCGCGACCGTCACCATGGACGACCCGTCGAAAGGCCCGACCATGGGCGGCGTCGATGAGGACCGGATGGTCGCCTATTCGCGCCTCGGCGACCGTCTGCGCATGGCCTCGACGGCCGAATTCACCGGCTTCGACCGCAGCCACAAGCCGTCGGATTTCAAGCGGATGTTCGAGACGGGCCAGGAACTGTTCCCCGGTGCCTTCGACCCGGCCAAGGCCGAGGTCTGGTCCGGCTTGCGGCCGATGATGCCGGGCTCGGTGCCGGTTATCGGCCCCGCCCGCTACAAGGGGCTCTATCTCGACACCGGCCACGGCCATGTTGGCTGGACCATGGCCTGCGGTTCCGGCAAATTCCTTGCCGACCTGGTGGCGGGGCGCAAACCCGACATCGACCCCACGGGACTGGTCTACAAGGGCTAAGGTGCTGCCATGTCGGGACCGCAAGTCGCCATTGATCTAGGTCGCGTCGAGCGCAACGCCCGCGCAGTCGTGGAACGCAGCGCGCAATCCGGCATCAAGGTGTTCGGCGTTACCAAGGGCAGCTGCGGCATGCCGCAGGTGGCGCGTGCCATGCTGCGCGGCGGTGTGGCGGGGCTTGCCGAGTCGCGCTTCGAAAACATCCGCCGCCTGCGCGAAAGCGGCATCGGCTGCCCGATCATGCTGCTGCGCAGCCCGCCGATCTCGCGTGTCGAGGAGGTGGTGCGCACCGTCGACATCAGCCTGCAGTCGGAACTGGAGATCATCCGCGAGATCTCGCGCATCGCCCAGCGCATAGGCCGGGTCCACGACATCATGCTGATGGTCGACCTCGGCGACCTGCGCGAGGGTATCTGGCCGAACGACCTTTTGCCGACGGTCGAGCGCGTGCTCGAACTGCCAGGCGTGCGCATCGCCGGCCTAGGCACCAACCTGACCTGCTTCGGCGCCATCATGCCGAGCGAGGAAAACCTCAGCCAGCTCGTCGCCTATGCCTACAAGGTCGAGCGGCTTGCCGGCATCAGCCTCGACTGGGTGTCGGGCGGCAACTCGTCGTCGCTGCCCCTTCTGCTCGAAGGCAAGATGCCTGCCGGCATCAACAATCTGCGCATCGGCGAGGCGATCCTGCAGGGCGGCTACGAAACCTTCCGCGAAGAGCCGTGGAGGGAGCTGGAATTCAACGCCTTCAGGCTCGCCGGCGACCTGATCGAGGTCAAGACCAAGCCGTCGCTGCCGATCGGCGAATCCGGCTACGACGCCTTCGGCAATCAGCCGGTTTTCGTCGACGAGGGCGACAGGCTGCGTGGCATCGCCAATATCGGGCGCGAGGACACGATGATCGAGGGGCTGGTGCCGATCAATCCGGGCGTGCGCG
Source organism: Aminobacter niigataensis (assembly GCF_946995915.1). GTDB lineage: Bacteria > Pseudomonadota > Alphaproteobacteria > Rhizobiales > Rhizobiaceae > Aminobacter > Aminobacter niigataensis. The sequence goes on along the minus strand of NZ_OX341517.1, from coordinate 4,653,680 downwards.
TGCTTGGCGCGTCGAGCGACCATCTGGTGCTCGACATCACCGATGCCGAGCCGCCGCTCTCCGTCGGCGACCGTGTCAGCTTCCACATGAACTACGGCGCGCTGCTGACGGCGATGACCTCGGAATATGTCGAGAAGGCGCCGATGCACGACATCGCGGATTTCACCGGCCGCCGCATGGTCTCGATCATTGCCGACGCAGAGGCCGGACCCGTGTTCGCACGGCACTCAGCCGGTGCCCGGCTCGAGCAGATGCAGTTCGACGTGGTCGAGATCGCCGATGCCGAGCACCCGCCGGCCGGCCTTCTCAGGCTGCATGCCGGCGCCGACAGGCACACTGCGTCCGAAGCGTTGGCCGCTGCAGCCGAGGCGACGCATTCCTTTGGCTTGATCTGGATCGATTCCATCGCCGCCCTGATGCCCGAAGGCGAAGACGGCGACGACGTACCGGAAAGCTCGGTGCTGGCACGGGCGCTTGGCCTCGACCACAAGCCCGGTGCGCTGCAGCCGCAGCTGTCGCCCGAAAATGTCGTGCTGGTCGGCCTGCGCGAGGCCGACCCGGCTGAGGTGCGCATCCTCAAGGATTCGCGCGTGAGCGCTTTCACCATGGCCGAGATCGACGGTTCCGGCATGCGCGAGGTGATGCGCGAGGCGATCCGCATCGCCTCCGCGGGAACGACCGGGTTCCACGTCAGCTATTCGCCGTCGGCAACCGAAATCGCCGGATGGAGCGGCGGATCGGGCGGCATGACCGTGCGCGAAACGCACCAGGCGATGGAAACGATAGCGCTCTCGGGCGGCATGCTGTCGATGGATGTTTCCGGTCTTGGCGGTGACACCGAGCCGCGCGTCGCCGCCGAAGCGGTCAACTTCGTCATGTCCGCCTTTGGCAAGCGTATTCTCTGAAACCCGCTCTTATCGCCGGCTCAGGCGCTGGCGGGATTCGTAGAGATACTGCAGGCCGATGATGACGGCTGCGATCAGCAGGTAGAACACCGATACGACCAGCAACACTTCGATCGCCTTGTAGGTCTCGGCGATGATCGTGGTCGAGGCAGCGGTCAGTTCGTCGATGGCGACCAGGCTGGCGAGCGAACTGCCCTTGACCATCTGGATGGCGTTGGAAAACAGCGACGGTGCCGCGAGCCTGTAGGCTTGCGGGATCATCACCTTCCAGTAGATGGCGAAGGGCTTCAGCCCGAGCGCCCTTGCGGCATCGAGCTGGCCTTGGGGCACGCTTTCGAAGCCCGAACGCAGGAATTCGAGATTGTAGGCGGTCGAGGCGAAGATCAGGCCGATCAGCGCCGAGGGCACCGGCTCTAGGTAGATGCCGAGCCGCGGCAGGCCGTAATAGAGCGCAAACAGCAGCGCAAGGACAGGAGCCGCCCGGGCAAAGAAGCTGTAGGCGATGATCAGGCGCCGGAAGGCGCCCTTGGGCCGCTGCATGTAGATGGCAAGCGGCAGCGCCAGAAGGTTCGACACGATGATGACGATCACCGAGATCAGCAGCGTCATGCCGAGCCCGTCGAGCAGCATGCGCTGGTAGCTGGGGTCAAGCAGGATGCTCATCTCGCCACCGCTTGCTTGGGCTTGCGCTCGTTGAACACAAGCAGCGGCGTGACGATCAGGATGTAGAGCCCGACGGCCAGCGTCAGGAAGGTGAAGGGCGCGTTGGTGGCGGCGATGCCCTGCTTGGTGACATAGAGGATCTCGCTGACCGAAACGGCCGACGCGATCGACATGCGCTTGACGGTGCCGATGGCATAGGTGATCCAGCCCTTGCGCGCCAAGGGCAGGATCTGCGGGACCAGCACGCGCAGGAACACCACCGGTTTGGGCAGGCCGAGCGCGAGCCCGGCTTCATATTGCCCGAATGGAATGGCCTTCAGCGCGCCCTTGAACACCTGGTAGTCGAAGGCGATGCCGACCAGGGTGAAGGCGATGATCGTCGAGCCGATCGGGCCGAAGTCGACACCGATCTGAGGCCCGCCGAAGAAGAACAGGAACAGCACGACCAGTTCCGGCACCGAGCGGAAGAAGGCGCTGAACGCCTCGATGCCTGCACGCAGCAGCGATTTCTCGCGGCCGTAGTGGACGAGGGACAAAAGCAAGCCGAATGCTGCCGACAGCGTGAAGATCACCGCCGACAGCGCAATCGTGAGCACTGCCGCAACCAGCAGTCGCGGCAGCCAGGCAATTGCAATTTCCATGTCCGGCCGCCCCTCCGGGAACGCTGTTTACTGCGCTTTCGACCAGTCGATGGAGGCGCCGAACCACTTGTCGGCCAGGCCCTGCAGGGTGCCGTCCTTGCGCCAGGTTTCGAACTGGGCGTCGATGGCGTCGGCCAGCGGCTTGTTCTTGTTGCTGACGGCAACGCTCTGGGTGATGGTCGTCAGCAGGTCGTCGAGCGTGACCGTGCCGGTCAGCTTGCCCGACTTGGTCAGATATTTCGGTCCGAGGAAGTCATGCGCGGCGAAGTCGATGCGGCGGTTCTCGAGGTCGAGGAACAGCTCGGTCGCACCGGGATATTCGCGGCTTTCGGTGACGCAGTCGGCCGGCAGCTTTTCTTTGGCGACCTTCTGGAAGACGCCGCCGCGCACCGCGCCCATGGTCTTGCCGCAGACGTCCTTCCAGCTGGCGATGCCGGTGTCGGCCTCGCGGCGGGTGATGGCGGCACCATTGACGATGTAGGGCGACAGCAGGAAGAAGTCTTTCGATGCGAGGCGCTCCGGCGTACGCGTCACGCCCGAGGCGATGAGGTCGAAGCGGCCGGCGCTCAGGCCCGGCAGCAGGCCGGCGAAGTCGAGCTTCTCGAACTTGGCGGTAAGGCCGAATTGCTTGGCGACGAGATTGACGACGTCGATGTCGAAGCCCTCAAGCTCGCCCGCGGCGTTGGTCATGCTGAAAGGCGGAGCCGAACCCGACGTGCCGACCGTGATGGTGTCGGCTGTCACGAGGGCGGCCTTGTAGTCCTGCGCACTTGCCGTGCTCACGCCGAAGACCGCAATGAGGCCTAGCAGGGCTGTCCGCACAATTCCCATAATCACTCCTTGAATGGGCTGCTTGAAAACTGAATGTTTGGGTTATATCGCAAATTGCTAAAGCCACCAAGGACGGCAATCGCTTTGGATACAATAGTTTCTGGAGAATCTGATTCTCAAGAACGGCCGTTCCGAAAGTTCGAGGTTTTGTGGAATGGAACTGCGTTTCAAGCTTAACTACCTGTTTCAGGGACAGAATTCGCCATTTCTGCACGCCGTCGACGCCGGCTATTTCGCTGACCATGGCGTGTCTTGTACCTTCGTCGAGGGCTTCAGCTCATCGCTGGTGACGCGCGCCTTGGTGGACGGCGAGGCAGATATTGGATTCGGTGATGTATCCTCGGTGTTCGAGCGCGCGCTGCGCACTGGCGAGACCGACATTTCGTGCCTCGTGCCGATCTATGAGCACACGCCCTGCTGCCTCGGCTATCTTTCCGACGGCAAGCGCCTGTCACTGGCCGACGTTCCCGGCAGCACCCTGTGCGGGCCGAACGGCGACACCTCGGCGCGGCTGCTGCCGCTGCTGCTCAAGCGCAACGGCTATGCCCCCGACAGCTACACCTATCTCGGCGTCCAGCCGGAGGAGCGCGATCGGATGGTGGCGTCACGCTCGGTGCTGGCTGCGACCTGCTTCGATGCGACGCTGAAGTTTGCCATGCAGATGCGCGGCCATGACACCACCGCCCTCGATTTCCTCTACTTCGCCGACAACGGGCTAGACATCTATTCAGGCGCGCTTGTGGCGCTCAATTCGGTGCTGGAGCACGAGCCGGGCCTCGCCGGCAAGCTGCAGGCGATCACCCGCCAGGCCTGGCACGACTGCCTGGCGAACCCTCAGTTCGGCGTCGACGCGGTGATCAGGCGTTCGCCTGACATGGATCCTGAAATCGTTCGCAACCAGCTGACCTGGATTCTGGGGCGTCAGGTTTTCCCAGGTGGCGCGCAGCCGATGGAGTTCGACCTCAACGGCGCCAAAATGGCCGACACACTGGAATGCGCGACCTTCTCCGTCGGCGCGGAGGCAAAACGCAGTCCCGAAGGCTTGCCGGCCGAAATCTGCCGGAACTGATCAGCCGGTCTCGGCATGGGGGGCGTTCGGCTTGGCCTTGACCCGACCGTGACGTCCGGGCGAGGTTCGCAGCCTGGATTGACACGAAGCTTATGGAGAGAGCCTAATGTACACTCACATTCTCATCGCCACCGACGGTTCGGAACTGGCGCAGAAGGGCCTCGACCATGGCCTGAGCCTCGCCAAGGGCATCGGTGCCAAGGTGACGATCATGAACGTGACCGAGCCGGCGCCGATCTTTGCCTCCGCCGGCATGTACGGCCCGGTAGCCACGGCAGAGGATATCGTGTCCTACCAGAAGGCCGGCGAGGAATATGGCGCCAAGGTGCTGAATGCCGCCAAGGCCCAGGCTGAAAAGCTTGGCGTCAATGCCGAGGCGGTGCATGTCGAGGAGATGTGGGCGGCGGAAGCGATCAACCAGATCGCTAGCGACCGTGGCTGCGACCTCATCGTCATGGCCTCGCATGGCCGCCGCGGCCTCGGCCGCCTGATCCTCGGCAGCCAGACGGTGGAAGTGGTGACCAACAGCAAGGTGCCGGTGCTGGTCGTCCGCTAACGGAAGTCAGCCTTCAAAAAGGCCTCCCCGGGCGAGATGCCTGGGAGGCCTTTTTTTGTTGGCCGTTGTACGGTTCAGATGATCTTGCCGCGTGCCGGCACCGGCCACAGTTCAGGGGCGCGGTCCTCGCCGAAGACATGGATCCCGTCGACCATGTTGGTGACGACGCAGGCATGGTTGGGCACGACGCGGATACGCTGGCCGACCTTGAGGCCGATGTCGCCCTCGCTGCGCAGGCGGCCGTGTTCCTCCGACAGCTGGTCGATTGCTATGTCGGGGTGGCCGAGGACATGGCCGTGGCCGGTGAGACCGAGTAGGTCGGAGGTCAGCGTCTTTGAGCCGGCGTCGATGATAGCGCGGTTGGGCGCGGGCACCGAGACGACGGTGGCAAGCACCGTCAGCGCGCAGTCGTCCCAGCCACAGACGCCACGCGCCACCAGTGAGCGGTCGTTGTAGACATAGGTGCCGGGGCGGAACTCGGTCGTGGCGGGCACCAGATGCGCCAGCATCATGTCGGGCGAACCGCCTGAGGTGATGGCGGGAACCGCGATGCCTTTGGCCTCGATCAGCGCCTTAGCCTCGGTCATGAAGGTCTGGACCTTGGCCGCGCCGCCGACGGGCGGATAGGTCATCAGCCCGGCGAAATGCAGGCCCGGGGCTGCGGCGATGCGCGAGGCGAACTCGGCGGCTGCCTCGGGCGAGCCGACGCCGCAGCGGTCGGCGCCGGTGTTGCATTCGACGAAGACATCGAGCGTGACGCCTGCATCCGCAAATGCGGCAGAGAGGCCATCGATCACCGTCGCATTGTCGGCCACCACGGCGAGCCTGACCTTGCGGGCGAGTGCCACGAGCGCGGCGAGCTTGTCGTCGCCCAGGATGTTGTAGGTGATCAGCACGTCGTTCAGCCGGTCGCTGCCGGCGACCATGGCTTCCGCTTCCGAGATCTTCTGGCAGGTGATGCCGACAGCGCCCGCGTCGAGCTGCATTTCGGCGATGGCCGGCAGCTTGTGCGTCTTGATGTGCGGCCGGACCTTCAGACCGTGGCTGTCGGCATAGGCCTGGAAGCGTTCGATGTTCCGCTTCGCCACATCGATGTCCACCAATACGGCGGGCGTCTGGATCTTGTCGAACATGCCTGGCTTTGCCTCCAAATCGGAACGTCGGGGACCTTGCCTCCGAACCGCTTGACAAACAATGCCGTGTGCATTTTGATACGTCAATCCATTATTCAGGACAGATGTCCACAATAATGGACATTGGTTTAGAGAAATTTTCCCCGGGAGGATCGGTGAGATGAAGGCTTATCTCTTGGCGGCCGCAGCCGCCGCCGCGCTGACGACCGCTATGCCTGCAGGCGCGCAGGAAAAAAGCAGGCTCGATGAGGTTCTGGCGCGTGGCCACCTGGTCTTGGGCACCGGCAGCACGAACGCGCCGTGGCACTTCAAGAGCGCCGACGACAAGCTCCAGGGCTTCGACGTCGACATGGGGCGCATTGTCGCCAAGGCGCTGTTCGGCGACCCCGACAAGATCGAATACGTCAACCAGTCGTCGGATGCGCGCATCCCCAACATCACCACCGACAAGGTCGACCTGACCTGCCAGTTCATGACGGTGACCGGCGAGCGCGCCCAGCAGATCGCCTTCACCATTCCCTACTACCGCGAAGGCGTTGGCCTGATGTTGAAGGGCGACAGCAAGCATGCCGACTATGCGGCGCTGAAGGCTGCCGGCTCGGGCGTGACCGTCTCGGTGCTGCAGAACGTCTATGCCGAGGCGATGGTGCATGCGGCGCTGCCGGAGGCGAAGGTCGACCAGTACGAATCCGTCGACCTGATCTACCAGGCGCTGGAATCGGGCCGTTCCGATGCGGTTGCCACCGACCAGTCGTCGCTCGCCTGGTACATGAAGCAGAACCCGGACCGCTACAAGGACGCCGGCTACGGCTGGAACCCGCAGACCTATGCCTGCGGCGTCAAGCGCGGCGACCAGGACTGGTTGAACTTCGTCAACACCGCCCTGCATGAGGCGATGACCGGCGTCGAGTTCGACTTCTACGCCAACTCCTACAAGACCTGGTTCGGCAAGGAGATTGCCCCGCCGCAGATCGGCTTCCCGGTCGAGTACAAGTAAGCTCGATGGTGGCGCGGCCCCTGTCTCACCGGCCGCGCCATACCTTTTGATCGGAACCTGACGGCACCATGGGTTACACCCTCAATTTTTCGGCGGTCTGGCGCAGCTTCGACCAGCTGCTCCTGGGCCTGGCGCTCAGCCTGGGGCTTGCTTTCGTGGCGATCGCCATCGGCTGCGTGCTTGGCCTGATCACCGCCTTCGGCCTGTTGTCGAAGCGTGGAATGCTGCGCCATCCCGCGCGCATCTACGTGACCATCATCCGCAACACGCCGATCCTCGTGCTGGTGCTGTTCACCTTCTTCGCATTGCCCCAACTCGGCATCCGCCTCGGCAAGATCGAGAGCTTCGTCGCCACGCTGGCGCTCTATTCGGGCGCCTATCTCGCCGAGGTCTTTCGCGGCGGTCTGCTTGCGGTGCCGAACGGGCTGAAGGAAGCCGGGCTGGCCATCGGCCTGACGCAGTCGCAGATCCGCAATTCGATCGTCATGCCGCTGATGCTGCGCAATGTGCTGCCGTCGCTGTCGAGCACCCTGATTTCGCTGTTCAAGGACACGTCCCTGGCCGCGGCCATCGCGGTGCCGGAACTCACCTTCGAGGCACGCAAGATCAACGTCGAGACTTTCCGCGTCATCGAAACGTGGATCGTCGCAAGCTGCCTCTATGTCGCCACCTGCTCGGTGCTCGCAGCCCTGCTGCGCCAGCTCGAGCGGCGCATGTCCATTCCGAGGTGATCGACATGGATCTCGTTGCATTCCTCGAAACGCTGTGGCTTGCCCGTATCCCTATCCTCAAGGGCATCGGCGTCACCGTCTCCATCTCGGTCCTGGCGATCCTCGTCGGCACCATCCTCGGCATCGGCGTCGGTCTGGCGCTGACCTATGGCGCCAAGCCGCTGCGCTGGCTGGTGCGCGGCTACACCGATTTCATTCGCGGCACGCCGGTGCTGGTGCTGGTTCTGGCGAGCTATTACGTGCTTGGCACCATAGGCATCGATCTCGGGCCGTTCCAGGCCGGCGTGCTGGCACTTGCAGTGTTCTGCTCGTCGCATGTCGGCGAGATCGTGCGCGGCGCGCTGCAGTCGATCCCCAAGGGCCAGACGGAAGCCGCCAAGGCGATCGGGCTGACTTTCCCGCAGACGTTCGCCTATGTGCTTGGGCCGCAGGCGCTGCGCCAGGTGCTGCCCGCCTGGGTCAACACCGCAGCCGAGATGGTCAAGGCCTCGACGCTGCTGTCCATCATCGGCGTGGCCGAGCTGCTGCTCAGGACGCAGGAACTGATCTCGCGCACCTTCATGAGCCTCGAGTTCTATTTCTTCGCGGGCTTCCTCTATTTCGCCGTCAACTACGGCATCGAGCGTTTCGGCCGCTACGTCGAACGCAAAACCTCCATTCCATCTTGAGGCCGACCCCATGACCGGCAACCTTCTCGAAATCCGCGATCTGCATAAGCGCTACGGCGACGTCGAAGTGCTCAAGGGCGTCGACTGCACCATGGCGCAAGGCGACGTCATCTCGATCATCGGCTCGTCCGGTTCCGGCAAGACGACGATGCTCCGCTGTATCAACATGCTGGAGGAGTTCCAGGGTGGTACGATCCGCATCGACGGCGAGGAGATCGGCTACGAGACTTCGGGCGGCACACGGCGCCGCAAGAAGGAAAGGGAAATCGCCCGTCAGCGCGCGATGACCGGCATGGCCTTCCAGCAGTTCAACCTTTTCCCGCACATGAGCGCGGCCGAAAACGTCATGCTCGGCCTGGTCAAGGTCAAGGGCATGCGCCGCGACGAGGCGCGCGGCCTGGCCGAGAAGTGGCTCGACCGCGTCGGCCTTGCCGAACGTCGCGACCGCTACCCCGGCCAGCTTTCCGGCGGCCAGCAGCAGCGCGTGGCGATCGCCCGCGCCATTGCCATGAACCCGAAGCTGATGCTGTTCGACGAGGTCACCTCGGCGCTCGACCCCGAACTGGTCAACGAGGTGCTGCAGGTCATCAAGGACCTTGCCCGCGACGGCATGAGCATGCTGCTCGTCACCCACGAGATGCGATTTGCCTATGAAGTGTCCTCGCGCGTCATCTTCATGAACCAGGGCCGTATCGGCGAAGAGGGCAACCCGCGCGAGATGTTCCACAAGCCGCAGACCGAGCGGCTGGCGGAGTTCCTCAAGACCTCAACTTTCAACTGACATTCGGAGAATTAGCATGACGATCAAGCGCTACGGCACCGGCCAGACCGGGGCAGGCAAGCAGGCGTTGCCTTTCGCCCGCGCCGTCGAGGCCAATGGCTGGCTCCACGTGTCCGGTCAGGTCGCCATGGAAAACGGCGAGATCGTCGGCGGCGGGGTCATTGCCGAGACGCGCAAGACGATGGAAAATCTGATCGCCATCCTCGACGAAGCCGGCTACGGCCTGGAGGACGTCGTGCGCGTCGGCGTCTGGCTCGACGACCCCCGGGACTTCTGGTCGTTCAACGGCGTCTACGCCGAGTATTTCGGCGCCAACCCGCCGGCTCGCGCTTGCGTGCAGTCGAGTATGATGGTCGATTGCAAGGTCGAGATCGATTGCGTCGCCTACAAGGCACCCGTGACGGCATAAGGTTTTTTGCTCGGCGTTCCCGGGGAGGCGGTACATGGACGAAGTTTCGGACGACATGACCAACAGGCGGGCGCGCGGTCTCGACCGCGCCTTCGAGATCCTGAATTTCCTGCGCCTGAAGCGTCAGCCGTTGCGCCCCAACGAGATCGCCTCGGGCATCGGCGCGCCGCGCTCCTCGATCTACGAACTGGTCAACCTGCTGGTGCGGCAGGGTGTTCTGGAGTACCGCGGCGACGACGGCCGCGTATTCCTTGGCCGCAAGCTCTATTTCCTCGGCATGGCCTATGCCGAGCAGTTCGACCTCATGCGCGAGTGCGACAAGCTGCTGACCCACATCGCCGAGGAGACGCGCGAGACGGCGCAGATGTGCCTGCTCGAGGGCAACAAATACACCGTCGCCCAGATGAAGGAGGGCTCCCGCCCGTTCCGCATCTCGTCCAATGTCGGCGACCCGGTAGCGATCCCGTGGACGGCGTCCGGCCGTCTGCTGGTTGCGCATATGAGCGACCAGGAAATCCTCGATTTCATCCCGAAGGAGGATTTCCGTTTGCCCAATGGCCAGTGGCTCGACCCGGCGGTCTTCATCGCCGAAGTGCGCGAGGCGTCCCGCGTCGGCTACTACACCTTCGACAGTGCGGTCGAGACCTTCACCCACTGCTTTGCCGTGCCGGTCTATCAGGCGGGCCGCATCTGCGTGGCGACGCTGTGCCTGGTGGCGCCGCGCGAGGACGGGCTGAAGAACCACGCCAGCTATCTCAAGAGCCTGCAGGATGCGGCAGTTGACCTGTCGAGCCGTCTCGGGCACACGGCTGACGAGGACGGGCAAGGCGCCGTCCGTGCCGCGGGCCGTGGTTGACTTACCCGACCCTGACCTGAACTCACCTGGATAGGCTTACCGCATGTCGCAACGCGCTCTCTTGATCGGGGAATGCATGGTTGAACTCAGGCAGGCCGAGGGCGGCCTGTTGCGCAAGGGTTTTGCCGGCGACACCTTCAACACCGCCTATTACATGCGCGCCTTCCTGCCTGCGGCGTGGCCGGTCGACTATTTCACCGCCGTCGGCACCGATACGATCTCGGGGGAGCTTCTGGCCTTCATCGAGAGCACGGGGGTCGGCACCGGCTTCGTCAGGCGCGTGCCCGAGCGCACGCCCGGCCTCTACATGATCCACCTCAAGGATGGCGAGCGCAGCTTCTCCTACTGGCGCTCGGCATCCGCCGCACGATTGCTCGCCGATGATCCCGCCGCCCTGCGCATGGCTATCGACGCTTCGGACGTGATCCTGTTCTCCGGCATCACGCTGGCGATCCTTTCGCCTGGCGCAGTCGAAACGCTGCTATCGGAGATCCGGCGGGGCAGGGCTGCCGGCAAGATGGTCGCATTCGACCCCAACATCCGCCCGCGGCTGTGGGACGATGCCGACACGATGCGCCGGACGATCTCGGCCGGCGCTGCGGCGGCGACTATCGTCATGCCGAGCTTCGAAGACGAGGCGACGCATTTCGGCGACGCCTCGATCGATGCGACCATCGCTCGTTATGGCAGTCTCGGCGTCGAGAACCTCGTGGTCAAGGATGGCGCGGAGGGCATTACGTTGCGCTTCGGCGGCGAGACGGTCTTCGTGCCTTCGGTCGCCGCCCGGAATGTCCTCGACACCACGGGTGCCGGCGACAGCTTCAACGGCGCGTTCCTGGCGAAGTATCTCGTTTCAGGTGATCACTGCCTTGCCGCGGAATTTGCAGCCCGTGTCGCCGCAACCGTCATCGGTCATCACGGCGCCCTGCTGCCGCCCGCCGAGTTTCAGGCTTTGATGCGCGGCTGAGCCGCAAGCCGAGACGATCGGCACCCCACACATCCGCTGCATGTCGTGCTGCATTTTCCGCCGGAAATGCAGTCAACGAGAGGCATATTGCCTGCATTTCGATCAGCGCCACTTGATATCGTTGGAAAAAAATTTTACCACTAGTGAAAAGGTCGATTTCAAGAGTTGCCATCGCAGGGGATTATCAGGGTGAAAGAAGACCGCATGTCAGCCGTCGCTGTTGCCGAGGGCAAGAACATATCGGCTGCGGTCGCCGCAAAGGCGCGCCCGACACCGCTGCTTCAGGATCCGCACGCGGTACGCGATACCCCGGAGAAGGTTTTGGAGGTGGCACTCGGCCACGAGGTCCGCGCCTTCCGCAAGAAGCTCGGCATCACCGTTGCCGATCTGGCGGCGATGACCAACATTTCGCTTGGCATGCTGTCGAAGATCGAGAACGGCATCACTTCGCCGTCGCTGACCACTTTGCAGTCGCTGTCGCGGGCGCTCGGCGTGCCGCTGACCGCTTTTTTCCGCCGCTTCGAGGAGGAGCGGAACGCCGTCTTCGTCAAGGCGAACGAAGGGGTCGACGTCGAACGCCGCGGCACCCGCGCAGGGCACCAGTACAACCTCCTGGGTCATATCGGCTCCAATACCGCGGGTGTGGTGGTCGAGCCCTATCTCATCACGCTGTCGGAACACACGGACGTGTTTCCGATGTTCCAGCATGAGGGCATGGAGTTCCTCTACATGCTGGAAGGCGAGGTCGTTTACCGCCACAGCAACAAACTCTACCGGATGACGCCGGGCGACAGCCTGTTCTTCGACGCCGATGCACCGCATGGCCCGGAAGAACTGACCACTTTGCCGATCCGCTATCTCTCGATCATCTCCTACCCGCAGGGCAGTGGCAGCGAATAGGCTGCCTGGAACGACCGGCTACAGAGAGGCCGCAAATGAAAAAGGAGGCGAAATCGCCTCCTTTTTCATTTGCGGGGCATGGGCCGAAGCCCATGCCGATCATTCTGTGCCTATTCCGGGCCGAAGCCGGGCGAGGTCGGGGCGCCGTCGTCGTATTTCGACAGCCACTCGACGACGGTCTGGCGGTAACGCGTCAGGCCCTTGTACTCGGCGAGTTCATCCGGCAGGTCGCGCAGCACGCGATGGAAGCGACGTCCCCATTTCGCCACGCTCACCAATTCGTCCATCTTGAGCAGGTAGCAGCGGATCGGGAAGACCAAAGCGTTGGAGCGCGGCAGCCGGAAGAAGGTCTGCAGCTCGACGCGCAGATGCACTTTCTGGCCGACATTCTCAGGCGTGACCGACAGTCGGTCGCTGCCCCACTTGTGGAAGTTTTCCGGGCTGGTATCGAGCCGCGGGTTGATCGTCATGGTCCAGTTCAGGCGCCGCGCCGGCTGGCCCTGCTGGATGTTGGTCAGGAACTTCAGCGCACGGGTGAAGACACCCATTTCATGCGCCAGCGGCACCGGGGCATGCCATTCGAAGAAGTTCATGCCGATGTCGAAATCGAGCGACCAGTCGGCCTGGGTGGTGATCATGCCGGCATCCATCCACAGGTTGCCGTCACGCTGGTCGAGAATGGCGAAGTCGCCCTGGCTCTGGCGGGTGATGTATTCCATCGGTCCGTAGGGCAGGGTGGAAACGTCGCCGAAGGTGAAGGTGTCGTCGATGCCGAGCGGTCGGTTGATCCAGCGCCAGCGGTCGCCGTCCTGGGTCAAGGTGAAGTGCTCGGGATAGCCCTTGGCCATTTCGGTCATCAAGAGTTCGAGCAGGTCCCAGCCGGCGAGCGTCATGTGCGGCAGCGACTGGCAGCGCAGCGGATCCTCCGCAAGCACCATGGCGCGGTCCTGCATTTCGGATACGTAGTGCTCGTCGACATCGATCAGATGTTCGAACACGCTGTTCTTCGGCCCGGCGACATGCGGCTCGATGTTGACCGAGTACATGTAGGCGTCTTCATGATAGGGAAACGGAAACCGTTTGACCTGTTCCGGACTGTTCCTGAAGGTAAAATCGTCGCGGAACGTTTCTTTCCTGAAGTTTATTCCCATCAATTCCTCCCTCTTCCAGAGCGTCGGGCGCCCCGGGATCTGCTACCGTTCGAGAACCAGCGAGCGGCCCTCGAAACGCGAGACGCATGGCATGATCTTCTTGCCCGAGCAGTGCTCCTCATCGCTCAGCCAATGGTCGTTGTGCTTGAATGTACCGTCATAGGAAATGACGTTGGTCTCGCACTGGCCGCAGACACCGCCGCGGCAGAGATAGGGCGGATCGACGCCCGCAGCCTCGATCGCTTCGAGCAGGCTCTGCTGCTCGCCGACGCGGATCTCCAGACCGCTCACCGCCAGCTTGACGTCGAACGGCGTACCCGGCTGCGGCGCTGCGAAATGTTCGTAGTGCACGGAATCGTCCGGCCAGCCATGGGTGGCCGCCGTGTCGCGCACCCATTTGATCATGCCGGCAGGGCCGCAGACATAGATATGCGTGCCGAGCGGCTGGGTGGCGAGCAGGCGCTCGAGCGGGATGCGTTCGTTGCGCTCGTCGAGATAGAGGCTGACCCGGTTGCCGTAGCGTTCGCGCAGCACCTCGGAATAGCTGCCGAGCGCTTCGGAGCGGCAGGTGTAGTGCAGCTCGAAATTGCCGCCGGTCGACGCCAGTTGCGCCGTCTGGGCGAGGAACGGCGTGATGCCGATGCCGCCGGCGATCATCAGGTGCTTCTTGGCACGCAGGTCCAGCGAAAACAGGTTCACCGGATAGCTGATCACCATTTCCATGCCGCGCTTGACGCGGTTGTGCATGAACAGCGAGCCGCCGCGGCCGACATCGTCGCGGCGCACCGAGATGGTATAGTCGCGCGTGTTGAGCGGCGAACTCATCAGCGAGTAGGGGTTGAGGCGGGTCGTGCCATTGTCGCGCATTTCGATGACGACATGGGCACCGCCGGAGAACGTCGGCAGATTGCCGCCGTCCGTCCGTTCGAAATGGAACCGCTTGACCAGTTCGTTGACCGCGACCACTTCGGTCACGGTGACGTTAATCTTGTTTGTTCCTGCGCTCACCGGAAAATCTCCTCTGTCTGAGGGATCTCGGTCGGATCCTCGGCGTTGATGCAGACGCCCTGGAAGGCGGCATGGCGCTTGGAATAGTGGTCACGCACCAGAAGCAGCAGGCCGCAATGCGAGCAGGTTGCCGGCTGGGTGGTGACGTTTTCGGTAATGCCCTTGCAGTGCACGCACTGCACCCGGCGTGCCCAGGAGCCGCGATGTTCGGTCTGGATCGAGGCCGGGTCGATGCCGGCTTCGATTGCAGCCTGCATCATCTGGCCGATCAGGCCTTCCGTGCCGGCGAGATAGACACGCAAGCCCATATGGGCGTTGGCAAGTGTCCATGTCAGGCGCGGCAATGCCGCCGCGATCGAGGGGCCTTCATAATACTGGGCCGGCTTCAACGCCTTCAGGGATGCCTGAAAGCTGTCTCCGGTCCGGCCCGGTATGAACATGATGTGTGCACTGGCGAAGAAGTCCGCGGGAGCCTGCTTCGCCAGGTCCAGGATCGCGGACGCCCCTTCGGCGTCCGCAATGAGAAGGTGGCTCTTGCCGGCCTGCGGTGACAATGTTCCGTAGACCGGGCGACTAAGGATCGTCTTCACCGGTGCACTGTCCAAGGTCTCAGCCCTTTGCCGTCCGCTTGAGCTTCTTCGGATCGTCGAACGGCAGCGACTGTGCGGTTGCCTTGACGGTGCCGCTGGCGTTGCGGATCTCGAGCGGCGTTCCGACGATGGCGCAGTCGACGTCGAGACGGGCGATGCCCATCGACTTCTTCACCAGCGGCGAATACATCGCACAGGTCACGACACCGACCTTCTTGCCATCGCGCCAGATCTCAGCACCTTCGTCAGCTGCCTTGTCGCTGTCGAGCAGCACGCCGAAGATCTTGAAGCGCTCCTTGCCCTTAAGGCGATAGTGCTCTTCGGCACCGCGGAAGCCGGTCTTGCCGGGGCTGACGGTGAAGTCGAGGCCGAGCTCCCACAACGTATCGCCAGGGCCCTCGTTTGCGAACGGGTACTTCTGCGAATTGTCGTATGGGTAGAACAGAAGGTAGCTCTCGACGCGCAGCATGTCGAGCGTGGTGAAGCGGGTCGGGATGATGCCCATTTCCTTGCCTTCGGCAACGATGGTGTCCCAGATCGTGCCGGCGTCCTGGCCGCGGCAGAAAATTTCGTAGCCGCGCTCGCCGGTGTAGCCGGTGCGCGAGATCATCACCGGGAAGCCGAACAGCTGGGTCTGCATGTGGTGGAAGTAGTTGAGGTCGCGGATGCCCGGCACGTGCTTGGCGAGATAGTCGACCGCCAGCGGGCCCTGCAGCGAAAGGTCGTGCAGATTGTCGTCGAAGCGGACCGACACGTCGCGGCCGATCGAGGCGCGGGTCAGTTCTTCATGGCCGGTACCGGCGCCATGGACGACCATCCAGGAGTTCGGGCCCATGCGGTAGATGACGCAGTCGTCGGTGAACTTGCCGGCGTCGTTGAGCATGCAGGCATAGACCGACTTGCCGGGGTAGATCTTCTCGACATTGCGGGTGGTGCACAGGTCAATGACATGCCCGGCGTGGGCGCCGGTGATGTGGACCTTCTTGAGGCCCGAAACGTCCATCAGGCCGGCCTTGGTGCGGATCGCGACATATTCCTCGTTCGCGTCCTTGTCGTACGACCAGGCCGTGCCCATGCCGCTCCAGTCTTCGAGATTGGAACCAAGGGCGCGGTGGCGATCGGCCAACGTCGAAAAACGCCATGAAGCTGTCATCGGTAGTACTCCTCCAGTTAGTTCCTCCCGCCTCGTTCCGGCGACCCGGCCATGAGGCGGACGTTGTTGGGGACATATTGACTCGAAACTTGCCTGAAGAGCAATATCCAAGTGCAAGAATTTTTACTGATAGGCAACTTTTAATAGGCCTTTCAGCATGCGCCAGATGGTGGTCCGGCATGGCCCGCCCTGGCTTGGGCGTTTCTTGCCGGCTCCCATCCGCGATTGAAAAAAAAGGCCCGGCACAATGTGCCAGGCCTTGAAGGGCGCTCCGGGCCTGGGGGACAGGAGGGGTGGAAAGGAGCGCCTTGGGAGAGAGATTTATCTCAGAACAGGCCTTCGATCTGACCTGCCTCGTTGAGGAAGATCTTTTCCGACGACGGCGCCTTGGGCAGGCCCGGCATGGTCATGATCTCACCGCAGATGGCGACGATGAAGCCGGCACCGGCCGACAGCCTGACCTCGCGCACCGACACGACATGGCCGGTGGGCGCGCCGCGCAGGTTGGGATCGGTCGAGAACGAGTACTGCGTCTTGGCCATGCACACCGGCAGGTGGCCGTAGCCGGCGGCTTCCCAGGCATGGAGCTGGTCACGCACCGACTTGTCGGCGATCGCCTCCGAGCCGCGGTAGATGCGCTTGACGATGGTGTCGATCTTGTCGAACAGCTTCATGTCGTCGGGATAGAGCGGGGCGAACTGCGAGGCGCCGCTCTCGGCAAGCGAGACCACCTTGTGGGCGAGCTCCTCGATGCCGGCCGAACCATGGGCCCAGTGCTTGCAGACGATGGCTTCTTCGCCCATCGCCGCGACATACTCCTTCATCGCCGCGATCTCGGCGTCGGTGTCGGAGTAGAAGTGGTTGATCGCCACCACCGCCGGCACGCCGAACTGCTTGACGTTTTCGATGTGGCGGCCAAGGTTGGCGCAGCCCTTCTTCACCGCCTCGACGTTTTCCTTGCCGAGGTCTTCCTTCTTGACGCCGCCGTTCATCTTCATCGCGCGCACGGTGGCGACGATGACCGCCGCCGCCGGCTTGAGGCCAGCCTTGCGGCACTTGATGTCGAAGAACTTCTCGGCCCCGAGATCGGCGCCGAAGCCGGCTTCGGTGACGACATAGTCGGCGAGCTTCAGCGCGGTCGTGGTGGCGACCACCGAGTTGCAGCCATGCGCGATGTTGGCGAACGGGCCGCCATGGACGAAGGCGGGGTTGTTTTCCAGCGTCTGCACCAGGTTCGGCTGGACCGCGTCCTTGAGCAGCACGGCCATGGCGCCGTCGGCCTTGAGGTCGCGGGCATAGACGGCGCTCTTGTCGCGGCGGTAGGCGACGATGATGTCGCCGAGGCGCTTTTCGAGATCCTTGAGGTCGGTCGCCAGGCACAGGATCGCCATGACTTCCGAGGCAACCGTGATGTCGAAGCCGGCTTCACGCGGGAAGCCGTTGGCGACGCCGCCGAGCGAGCAGTTGATCTCGCGCAGCGCCCGGTCGTTCATGTCCATGACGCGGCGCCAGACGACGCGGCGGGTGTCGATGTTGAGCTCGTTGCCCCAGTAGATGTGGTTGTCGATCAGCGCCGACAAAAGGTTGTGGGCGGTGGTGATGGCGTGGAAGTCGCCGGTGAAGTGGAGGTTCATGTCCTCCATCGGCACGACCTGGGCATAACCGCCGCCCGCTGCACCGCCCTTGACGCCGAAGTTGGGTCCGAGCGAGGCTTCGCGGATGCAGACCACGGCCTTCTTGCCGATGCGGTTGAGGCCGTCGCCCAAGCCCACGGTGGTGGTGGTCTTGCCTTCGCCGGCCGGCGTCGGGTTGATCGCGGTGACCAGGATCAGCTTGCCGTCCTTGTTCTTGCGCGCATTGGCGATGAACTCGGCCGAGATCTTGGCCTTGTCGTGGCCGTAAGGCAGCAGATGCTCGGTCGGAATGCCGATCTTGGCGCCGATCTCCTGGATCTGTTTCTTCTTGGCGCCACGCGCGATCTCGATATCGGTCTTAAATTCGGCCATGACTCTCTTCCCTTGAGGTTGGTTCGATTTCGACGGAGCCGGTAAGGCTCCCGGATTAAAAACGAGGTGCTGGCTGACCTGCCGCGCGGAAGGCCGAGACGACGGTGTTGGCCATCAACAGTGCGATCGTCATCGGGCCGACGCCGCCCGGTACCGGCGTGATGGCGCCGGCCTGTTCGGCCGCACTGGCATAGTCGACATCGCCGACCAGCTTCGACTTGCCGTTGGCGCCGCCTTCGAGGCGGTTGATGCCGACGTCGATGACCGTTGCGCCCGGCTTGACCCAGTCGCCCTTGATCATCTCGGGGCGACCGACGGCCGCAACCAGGATGTCGGCGCTGCGGCACAGCGCCGGCAGGTCCTTGGTCCGGCTGTGGGCAACGGTGACAGTGGCGTTGGCGTTAAGCAGAAGATTGGCCATCGGCTTGCCGACGATGTTGGAGCGTCCGACCACGACGGCGTTGAGGCCCGACAGGTCGCGGCCAAGCGCACGCTCGATCAGCAACATCGAGCCTGCCGGCGTGCAGGGCACGAAGGCGGTATCGAGTTCGCCGGTGCCGAGCTTGCCGACATTGGTGAAATGGAAACCGTCGACATCCTTGTCGGCGGCAATCGTCTGGATGATCTTGCCGGCATCGATGTGGTTCGGCAGCGGCAGCTGCACGAGGATGCCGTGGATTGCCGGATCGGCGTTGAGTTTTTCCACCAGCGCCACGAGATCCGATTCGGAGGTGTCGGACGAAAGCGCATGTTCGATCGAGTGGAAGCCGCACTCCTTGGCCTTCTTGCCCTTGGAGGCGACATAGACCTGGCTTGCCGGATCGTGGCCGACGATGACCACCGCGATACCGGGCACGACGCCGGTTTTTGCGATGAGCTGCTCGGCCGCTACCCTGACCTTCGCCACCACATCGGCCGCCACTGCCTTGCCGTCGATTACCGTCGTCATGCTATGCCATTCCTCCCAGGCGAACGCGTCGATACCCACGGCGGGCGCCGTCGATTCGCAGCCCCGGATATCAGATCCGGACAGCTTTTGCGCTGAATTTTCCCGTCTGAATCTATAAAGGCGAGAGGCGTGAAAGTCAACCGTAATGCAAGAATCTTTCATGGAAAGAAATATTAGCCCAGCGCATTTTCCTGCCATGGCTAGGGCCGCGCCGTGCGGCAGCCCCAAAAGGAAAAGGCCGGCTTGCGCCGGCCTCGACCATAGCGACGAGATGTCTCCGTCAGATGACGAAGAACCAGTTGGCGAGCAGCACGACCGCCACGCCTGCAATCAGCGTCAGGTAGGGCAGGATGCCCGCCTTGCGGTTCTTCAGGTCTTCCTGGGTGATGCCGAGGTCGTCGAGCATGTGCGGCGGGAACTTGCCGCCATCCTGGATGTAGTGGCGATAGCAGAACACCGGGATGATCAGCGCCGCCGCGATGAAGCCGGCATACAGCGCCCAGGGGTTCCAGACCTTGGCGCCTGCGCCCATGAACATGGCATTGACGTAGGACAGCATGGCGCCGACTGCGATCAGGATCGTTGGTGCTTTCCACGGCCGATGGATGTGGCCGTTGTCGATGCGGTGGATCCAGCCCGCGTTCAGGTTGAGGAAGTTGAAGATGATGTAGCCGCAGTTCGACACCGACAGCACGAAGAAGAAGCTGGTGGCGTCGGCCGCCGCGACGGCGAGCAGGAACACGTTGAAGATCAGGTCGGTCCACATGGCGCGCGTCGGTGCGCCATGGCTGTTGACGTGGCTGAGGAACTTGGGCAGCCAGCCGTCGACCGAGCCCTGGTATAGCGTGCGCGACGAACCGGCCATTGCCGTCATGATCGACAGCATCAGTGCCAGGATCATCAGCATCACCATGATCGACGTGATGAAGCCGGCGCCGCCGACCATCCGGGCCATGGCTTCGGCAACGCCCGAGCCGTCGACGATCGGCGTGGCCAGCATGCCGTTGAGGCCGAGCACGCCCTGGAAGGTGAACGGCACCAGTGTGTAGAGCGCCAGGCAGAGCAGGCCGGAATAGAAGATCGCCCGCACCGTGTCACGGCCGGGGTTCTTGAACTCCGAGGTGTAGCAGATGGCCGTCTCGAAGGCATAAGCCGACCAGGCGGCGATGAACATGCCGCCGAAGGCCAGGGTCCAGCCGGCGACGTTCCACGCGCCGGGCTCAGGCGAGTAGGCGGCGGCGAGCGGCACCAGCGGCGAATAGTTGTCCCAGTTGATCTGGCCGGTGATGATCGGGACGATGCCGACGATCAGCATCGGCACGATGACGATCAGGCCGATGTATTTCTGCACATTGGCGGTGCCGAGGATGCCGCGATGCTGGATGGCGAAGGTTATCAGCATCAGGATGACGCCGATGAAGAACACCGAGTTGAGTGAGAAGCTGACCGGGCCGAGCGTGCCGTGATAGAGCGTCCAGGTGCGGATCGCAGGGGTCGCTGCCGCAGTCAGGGCGGTCACAGCGTCAGCAGCGCTCGTGCCGACATTGGCTGCCATGTACTGCAGCACCTCGGGCGAGGTTTCGGTGAAGCCGGGGATCGGCGCCAGCGCGTTGAGGATATAGGCCGCCGCAATTGAACAGCCCAGCGACAGCACCGGCGTCCAGGCGAGCCAGTTGCACCACACCGACAGCGGCGCGATGAATTTGGAATAGCGCAGCCATGCAGTCGCGCCGTAGACCGAGGCGCCACCCGACTTGGACGGGAACAGCCCGGCGATCTCGGCATAGGTGAAAGACTGGATCAGGCCGAGGATGATCGAGGCCGTCCAGATCAGGAAGGCGATGTTGCCGGTGGTGCCGGCGATGCCGCCGATCGAGAACAGGACGAGGGCCGGCACGCCGCTGGCCACCCAGAAGGCGCCGCGCCAGTCGATTGTTCGTTGAAGCTGGCCGTCACCGGCGTCGCTGTGACTTGCTGTCGTTGTGCTCATTGTCGTTCCCCGTCTTGTTCAAAAAGGCCCCGCGCCTCCCAGCGCGGGACCGTGTCTGCGTTGTTGTTGGGTTCAGCGTGTCAGAGCACGAAGAACCAGTTGGATATCAGAACCACGGCGAGACCGGCGATCAGCGTCACGTAGGGCAGGATGCCGGCCTTCCTCTTGCGCAGGTCGGCCTCGTGCATGCCGAGATCGTCGAGCATGTGCGCCGGGAACTTGCCTCCGTCCTGGATGTAGTGGCGGTAGCAGAACACCGGGATGATCAGGGCCACGGTGAACAGGCCAGCCCAAAGAGCCATCGGGTTCCACACCTTGGCGCCAGCGCCCATGAACGCGGCATTGACGAAGGCGAAGATCGTGCCCAGTGCCAGCAGCCAGGTCGGGGCCTTCCACGGACGGTGGATGTGGCCGTTGTCGATGCGGTGGATCCAGCCGGCGTTCAGGTTCAGGAAGTTGAACATGATGTAGCCGCAGTTGGCGACGGCGAGGATGAAGAAGAAGCTCGTCGCGTCCGTGGCGGCGATCGCCAGCAGGAAGAGGTTGAAGATCAGGTCCGTCCACATGGCACGAGTCGGTGCGCCATGCTCGTTGACGTGGCTGAGATACTTGGGCAGCCAGCCGTCGACCGAACCCTGGTAGAGGGTGCGCGACGAACCGGCCATGGCGGTCATGATCGCGAGCAGCAGCGCCAGGATCATCAGCATGACGAGCAGGGTCTTCACCAGCGCGCCGCCGCCGACCATCGTGGCCATGGCGTCGGCGACGCCCGAACCGTCGACGATCGGGGTTGCCAGCATGCCGTTGATGCCGAGCACGCCTTGGAAGGTGAAGGGCACCAGGATGTAGAGCAGCATGCACAGCAGGCCGGAGTAGAAGATGGCCTTGAAGGTGTCGGTAGCCGGGTTCTTGAACTCGCGGGTATAGCAGACCGCGGTCTCGAAGCCGTAGGTCGACCAGGCGGCGATGAACATGCCGCCGAGCGCCAGCGTCCAGCCGGCGGTGTTCCACGAACCGGGCTCGGGCGCATAGGCTGCGGCGAGCGGCACCAGCGGCGAATAATTGTCCCAGTTGATCTGCCCGGTGATGATCGGCACGACGCCGACGATCAGCAGCGGGATGATGACCAGCATGCCGACGATCTTCTGCACGCTTGCCGTGCCGAGGATGCCGCGGTGCTGGATGGCGAAGGTCATCAGCATCAGGATCGCGCCGATCCAGAAGGTGGCGTTGAGCGAGAAGCCGACCGGGCCCAGCGTGTGGCTGTAGAGCGTCCAGGTGCGGATACCGGGCGTGCCGGCGGCGGTGACCGCAGCGACCGCGTCAGCGGCGCTCGTGCCGACATTGGCTGCCAGGTACTGCAGCACCTCGGGCGAGGTTTCGGTGAAGCCCGGGATCGGCGCCAGCGCGTTGAGGATATAGGCGGCAGCGATGGTGCAGCCGAGCGACAGCACCGGCGTCCAGGCGAACCAGTTGCACCAGACCGACAGCGGCGCGACGAACTTCGAATAGCGCAGCCAGGCGGTGGCGCCATAGACCGAGGCGCCGCCCGACTTGTTCGGGAACAGGCCGGCGATCTCGGCGTAGGTGAACGACTGGATGAAACCCATGAGGATGGACAGGGTCCAGATCAGGAAGGCGATGTTGCCTGTGGTGCCGGCGATGCCGCCGATTGAGAACAGAACGAGCGGCGGAACGCCGCTGGCCACCCAGAAGGCGCCTCGCCAGTCGATTGTTCTGTGAAGTTGGCCGGCGGATTCCGCCGGACTGATGTCCGTTACAGCGCTCATTTGCTCAGTTCCCCATGGATTGAGAATGCCCGTCGCCCACGCCGGCATTTCCCGGTTTCGTGGTACGGCGGCAGTTTCCGCTAAGGCTTCTTTTTTTCCTCAAAGTGAAGTTTGTCTGAATTCGATGCGCCGTCAAGCCATTTTGTCGCAGCGCTGGTGGAAACTTCGATCCACGCTCCCCATGTCATAAGGTTGGCCAGTACGCGCGTATCTTTCTGGCCAGGCAAACCCCACCCGAAGGGGTAGTGCGGCGGTTTTTCGGCCGTTCGCCGGCTACCATGACAGCTCCGCTCCTATTTTGCCTAATATACTGGAATGAAAAAATCATTCATGTTATGAATTGAAGCTAAGGCCGAAAATAGATCGACCTGACACAGGAGACGTCGGCAAGAGGTGGGCGCACGAACATAGGCGGGAGGAACATGAACGCCGAATGGAAGGGTCAGCGCCAGGGCATCGGGATTGAGGTGGTGCCAGTGGCAAGAGACAGCAAGTTCAAGATATTGATCGCCGAGCGAAACCCGCTGGTGGTCGCGGCACTTGGCGACATGATCGCGCGCGACGGCCGCTTCGAGCTCGTCGACAGCGTGCCGACCGGCAAGGCCTTTCTCCAGGCGGCTTCCGAGCCAGATCAATCGTTCGATTTGGCGGTGCTTGGCTGGAAGTTGTCCGATATGGACAGTGGCGAGGTGCTGGCCGAAATGCAGCGGCGTTCGCTGCACGCCCGTGTCGTGGTCTTTTCCAATGACCATGACATATCGATCCTCAAGCAGTGCGTCCGCCTTGGCGTCCAAGGCTTCTGCTATCAGTTCGACGACCCGGCGATCCTGTTCGATACGCTAGTGGCGGTGGCGCACGGCCGCATCTGTATCCCTTATGTCGACGTGTCCAAGATCAACGACACGCCGCTGTCGCGTTTGACCACGCGCGAGCGCGAGCTGCTTTCGGTATTGGCGGATGGCTGGACCAATCTGCAGATCGCGGCGCGCACCGGGATCTCGGAGAATACGGTCAAATACCATCTCAAGAATCTTTACGACAAACTCGACGTCCGCAACCGGGCGATGGCGGTGGCGCTCTACGCCAGCGAAAAGAACCGTGGTCCGAGCGTGAACGCCTAGCCGGACGATTTTTCGGTTTTCGGAACGGGCCGTGCCTTTCGAGGCCGGCCCGTTTTTGTTTGATCGTGCCTTTCGGCGGCAGGAACCGCCCTCTGAAGTCGGCGCTGCTCGCAGGCCCTTTCGGCCCTTACTGCCTCGCTTCGCTCCTCCGGCGAGCTCAGGGCCACTCTCCGCCATTTCGTGGATGCTGGGAGACCGCAGCCCCAGCCGAGATTGGCGTTTCCTCTCCCTCGCGAGGGCAGAAGTGGTTCGCGCAGCGAACCAACCAGTGAGAGAGATAAAACCCCGAGATCTGCGCTAACCGAATTTCACCTTGAGGAAAGCCACAAGGCCGAGGCTCGTCGCCCGGTCCCCACACAGCCTTGGCCGCTGCGATGCCCCGTGAAAGCAAAAATGCCGCCCCGGTCGGGGCGGCATTGCATGTCACTCAAGCAGGGCGGTCGTGGGACCGTAAATTACTCTGCTGCGACGGACGAGGTGGTCTGCAGGTACGATTCCAGCGAGTCGTCGAGCGCGTCCTTCCACGGCGTATGATGCGGCGGCGCCATCGTGCCGGTGATGACCGAGCGGTAGGAATGGTTGCGGAACTCCATGATTCCCTTCTTCTTGTGTTCCTTCCACTCGAAGAAGGCCGCGTTGGCGCCGTCCACGTTGAAGCTCGGATAGTCGGTTTCCGCGATCAGTTCCTTGACGTAGTCGCCCTGGTATTCGATCGCGTCATGGGTGTCCTTGCCGGCATCCTCGCGAGCAACGCGGTCCTGCACGTCGGCGACCATCTCCTGCTTGGTGGCAGGCAGCTTGACGCGGCCGAGGATCACGTCACGTGCCCACCAGGCCTGCGCGTCGAACATGTTGAAGGTGAACCACTGGTCCTGCATGCCGATATAGAACATCGCCGGATTGTGGACATAAGCGACGCCCTTGTAGAGGTCGGCGGTTGCCAGGCGGTTGGCGGTCCTGAGGCGCAGGTCGTCAGGCAGGAACGGGAAGTGGTGCTTATAGCCGGTGCACAGGATGATGGCGTCGATGCGCTTGGTCGATCCGTCCTTGAAGGTGGCGGTGTTGATTTCGACCTTCTCCAGCAGCGGCCGCTCTTCCCAGTTGTCGGGCCATTTGAAGCCCATCGGCGCGGTGCGGTAGGAGTTGGTGACCGACTTGGCGCCATACTTCCAGCATTGCGAGCCGATGTCCTCGGCCGAGTAGCTGGTGCCGATGAGCAGGACGTCCTTGCCGGCGAACTCGCGGGCGTCGCGGAAGTCGTGGGCGTGAAGGATGCGGCCGTTGAAGCGGTCGAAGCCGGGGAATTCGGGAACGTTCGGGGTCGAGAAATGGCCCGAGGCGACGATGACGTTGTCGAATTCCTCGGAGTAGCAGTGATCCTTCGGCAGGTCCTGCACGGTGACGGTGAATTTCTTGGTCTCTTCGTTCCAGGTCACCATGCGCACGGCGGTCTCGAAACGGATCCATTTGCGGACGCCGGCCTTGTTCACGCGGCCTTCGATGTAGTCGAAGAGAACAGCGCGCGGCGGATAGGAGGCGATCTGCTTGCCGAAATGCTCTTCGAAGGAATAGTCGGCGAACTCGAGGCCCTCCTTGGGGCCGTTCGACCAGAGATAGCGGTACATGGAACCATGAACGGGCTCGCCATACTGATCGAGGCCGGTGCGCCAGGTGTAGTTCCAAAGGCCACCCCAGTTGGCCTGCTTTTCGAAGCAGACGATTTCCGGGATTTCTGCGCCCTTTTCCGCGGCCGACTGGAATGCTCTCAGCTGGGCCAGACCCGACGGTCCGGCTCCGATCACGGCGACACGCTTAGCTGTCATGGTTTCCTCCTATTTTGGTATAGACCAAATTTGGCTTATTGGTTCCTCTGGTCCAGAGTATATTGACGGCCGTTATACCAATTTGTCAACGATGAGTTTCCTGTGAGGAACAAAAATTTCGCCCCATGAGGATGAAGCTCCCAGGTTTTGATGATACTTACAGCCATGCAGAATTCCAGCTTTGCCCATCATCTTGCGGTTTCCAGCGTCCTGCCGCGGCTTTCCGTCGGCATGCCGAATGCGGTGAATGTCGGGTTCCTGGCCCCGCTCAGCGGACAGGTCGAGTCATGGGGCTTGCCCGGATTGCATGGCTGCCGGATCTGGGAGGACTGGCTCAACAAGACCGGCGGCTTGCTGATCAACGGGCGGCGCTATCCGATCAAGATCGTCGAATACGACTGCGACTACGACTCCGGACGGGCCGAGGCGGGCGCGCGCCATCTGATAGAGCAGCATGACATCAAGCTGCTGATGATGCTGGGCGGAGATACGATTGCGCCGATACGGGATTACCTGACCCAGCGCAAAGTCCTGACCTCAACGCTGCTGCCCAGCGACCTGTCGCCGGATACGCCTTATCTGATCGCACCCAGCGAACTGCATCCGATCTACAATGTGACAGGAGTGGACTGGCTGGCCAAGGCAAAGCCAGAGCTTCGGACTGTCGCGATATGCAGCCAGTCGGATGCGCTTGGCCTGCCCTCGCTAGCGACGTATCGCGCAGCCTTCAAAGCGGCCAATGTGGGGATTGTCAAGGAAATCCAGTACGATCCTGGCACCACCGATGCTGCCGGAATCGTGCAGCCGATGCTGGATTCGAACCCTGATATCCTGTGCTGGTGCACCAGCTATACGCCCATGGTCCATGCCATGACCGAATATGCGCATGCGCAAGGCTTCAAGGGGCAGATCATCTCCTGCACGCTGGACTATTACGACCAGCTCGTGGCCCGGACATCTGTCGAATTCATGGAAGGTTTCGTCTTCCAGTTCCCCGATTTCGACGATGAAAAGCTGACGGACAAGACGTTTTTCTTCAATCAGCCAAAGGGCTTCTTCGACGAGTACAACCACCGCTTCCCCGGCACCTGGACCGCGGTGAGCTGGGAGTATGTCGCCATCCTGGATATCTGGCATGCGGCGGTCGAAAAGTGCAACAGCGTCAATCCTCTACCAGTCTTGGCGGCCATGAAGCAGCTTGGACATGTCACCCACGCGTTCGGTCCGGCTCATTGGTGGGGCGAGAGCATGTTCGGGATCGACAATGCGCTGGTCGGAGACTGGCCGGTGGTGACGCTAAAGAACGGCAAGGCGAAAATTGCTGCTTTCGGCTCGATCCCGCGCTGGCTGAAACGCCATGGCGGCCTTCTCAAGCAGGAAATGTCGGATCTGGGACAGCTTTGGGACCAGCGCCTGCAATCGAGCGGGAATGGAACCGCCTTGCAGGCACGGACTCCGGAGTCAGTCCTGCAGAAATAACTTCTGCTCCTCGACCAGGTGCAGCTTGATGAATTCGACGGCTCGCTCCACGTCGCGAGAGGCAATCGCATTGAACAGCGCGTTGTAGCGCTGTTGGTACTCGAGGATCCGTTTCGGGGACAGATGCCGGCGAAGGAGCGTCGTACGAAAGCTCACCCGGCAGGCCTCGATCGTCAGATTGTAGCAGGATGCGAGCAGGCGATTGTGCGTTCCTTCGGCAATCTTGCGATAGATTTCCTCTTCGCATTTCACGAAAGCGGCAACGTCGGTATGCACGCTTTCGATCTTCGACATGAGTTGTTCCAGGTCCCACACTTCGCGCGGAGTCATGTTGATGACGGCAAGGCGAACCATTTCGGGCTCAAGGATACCGCGCACCACAAGGTGGTCCAGGGGGCTGGTCTCCATGGCGACCGAGCTCTCGCCGCGCTCCGGCACATCGTCCGAGCGATAGGTGACGAAACTGCCGCTGCCGGGACGTCGATTGATGACTTTGCGCGCTTCCAGCACATCCAGTGCCTCGCGCACGGTATTGCGGGCTACCCCCAACTCCGAAGCCAACGCCCGCTCAGACGGAAGGCGCGTGTTCAGCGGATACTCCTCCGACGTTATTTTCGCCAACAAGCGATCCAGAACCGTCTGCACAGTCGCCCCCACCGAGTAGGTTGCGATGATCTGAGATGTGAGTTGGTCGGCTTCAGCCTTCATTTCGCGACCCTGCATATCAGTTCTGCCTCATGGCCACGGCGCGAGGCGAAGCCTACCGCAGCACAGTCTAAGTTTGAAATGTTTGTCGAATCCGACCCAGTAGCACGGTTGACGGGGCGGGGACAATCGCTTGACGGGTTAGGGGACGTCAATGGTCCGGACCTCGCCCGACAGGCCGCCTGCGGTCGGTCGCCTCGCCTCATTTTTCAGCTATGCGGCGAAACGAAGCCTTGCTAGGGCGGTAAAATCGAGTATTCTCTAGACTGAAATATTTTTACACACAGGCAAATTTTGACGAGGTGGTGATGACTATCGCAGACTACCCCGCCGTGACCTCCGGCCCGCCGCGGCCGAGTCTCATCCTGCAGCCCGGGCTGCTTTTGCCGGGCATGGAGCGTTACCATGTGCCGGGCTTGGGCGCCGCACTGATCGAGATCGAGGCCGGCGACCGCGTGACGGTGCGCAACCTCGAGGGCGGCCAGCCTTGCGAGCTGGTGGCCTTCGATGCCGCCGGCAAGGCCGATCCGGGCATCCTGGGCACGCGCTCGAACAGCGATGCTGCCGGGCTCAAGGCGCTTCTGGTCGACGGCGACGACAGCCTGCAGGCGTTCCGCGCCGGGCTGGCGCGGCGCAAGCTCGAACTCGGCCGTGTCGAGGCCGTGCGCTTCTTCGATGGTGCGACCGCTGCGGGCACCGAAGAGAGCTTCACCGTCACCCGTCCGGGCACGCTGGTGGTCGCTGCCCCCGGTGCGGCGATGGCGATCGACAGCCACGACACCTCGACGCCGCTTGCGGTGATGATCAAGCGCGCGACGATCAGGCCCGCCGGCAAGTCCGACCTGCCCGATCCGCTCGCCGATCCGCTGCTCGACCTCAGGGTCAAGTCGAAGACGGCCGAGAGCTTCTTCGTCAAGGCCGGCGACTACATCCAGATCATCGACGTCGACGGCCGCCAGTGCACCGACTTCCAGTGCTTTTCGGCGCGCAAGCTCGACAAGGGCCGCGACCTTGCCCTCGACGTCACCGCCACCCGCTCGCTGATGGGCCACGCCTATCCGATGCCCGGCCTGCATGCCAAATATTTCGACCAGGATTTCGAGCCTTTGGTCGAGGTCATCCAGGACACCTGCGGCCGCCACGATGCGTTCGCGCTCGCCTGCTATGCCAAATATTACGACGACATCGGCTATCCCGGCCACATCAACTGCTCGGAGAACTTCAACGGCGCACTGACCCCGCATGGCGTCAATGCCCGCGCCGGCTGGATGGCGGTCAACTTCTTCTTCAACACCGGCATTGACGCCCATGGCGTGATGTTCTCCGACGAACCCTGGTCGCGGCCGGGCGACTATGTGCTGCTGAGAGCCCTGACCGACATCGTCTGCGTCTCCTCGGCCTGCCCCGACGACACCACCCCGGCCAATGGCTGGAACCTCACCGACATCCACGTCCGGACCTATTCCGGCCAGCACAAATTCTCGCGCGCGATCGCCAGACGCACGACCCCGGAGGCCGAACCCAAAATGACCCGTGAGACCGCCTTCCATTCAAGCTTTGCCAAGCACACGCGCAACTTCATCGAATACAAGGGCTTCTGGCTGCCGCAGGAATTCGCCAAGGAAGGCCCGATCGAGGAATACTGGGCCTGCCGCCAGAAGGCGGTGGTGATGGATCTTTCCGCCCTGCGCAAGTTCGAGGTGACGGGCCCGGATGCAGAAGCCCTGATGCAGTACACGCTGACCCGCGACGTCAAGAAGCTCGGCGTCGGCCAGGTCGTCTATACCGCGATGTGCTACGAGCATGGCGGCATGATCGACGACGGCACCTTGCTGCGTCTCGGCAAGGACAATTTCCGCTGGATCTGCGGTGACGACTATTCCGGCGTGTGGCTGCGCGAAGTGGCGGAAAAGCTCGGCCTCAAGGTGCTCATCCGCTCCTCGACCGACCAGATGCACAACATCGCCGTGCAGGGCCCCAACAGCCGCGACATCCTCAAGGAGATCGTCTGGACGCCGCCGCACCAGCCGGCGCTCAGCGAGCTCGAATGGTTCCGCTTCACCATCGGCCGCATCGGCGATGCGCAAGGGGTGCCGATCGTGGTCTCGCGCACCGGCTATACCGGCGAGCTCGGCTACGAGGTCTGGTGCCATCCGCGCGACGCCGAAAAGGTCTTCGACGCGGTCTGGGAAGCGGGCCAGCCGCATGGGCTCAAGCCGATGGGCTTTGCCGCGCTCGACATGGTGCGCATCGAGGCCGGGCTGATCTTTGCCAATTACGAGTTCTCCGACCAGACCGACCCGTTCGAGGCCGGCATCGGCTTCACCGTGCCGCTGAAGACCAAGACCGACGACTTCATCGGCCGCGAGGCGCTGATCCGGCGCAAGGACAACCCGATCCACAAGCTGGTCGGCCTCGACATCGACTCCAACGTCGTCGTCGGCCATGGCGACTGCGTCCATATCGGCCGCGCCCAGATCGGCATCGTCACCTCGTCGATGCGCTCACCGGTGCTGAACAAGAACATCGCGCTGGCCCGCGTCGACGCAACGCACGCCAATGTCGGCACCGAGGTCGAGATCGGCAAGCTCGACGGCCACCAGAAACGCCTGCCGGCCAGGATCGTGCCTTTCGCCCACTACGATCCCAAGAAGGAAAAGCCTCGGTCGTAAATCAACCGCGCCTTCGCCGTCATCAATGCAAAAGCCCCGCGACCTGCGGGGCTTTTTGTTTGAGGATTGCGGGAATTGGCTTATTCACGGTCAATAGAGAACACCCTTGGCGCAAGGCAGCATCGTGGAAATATTCTCCTGGTCGCCCATCTTGCTGACGCTTCCCTTTATCGTCGTTGGCATCGTTTCATTTTTCCTGGGTGCGGCGTTCCTCGCGATCTTCGCCAGGCAGGCACAAGGCGACCCTCTATCGATGCCGGTCGCCGCTTTCGTCGGCACCATCACCACGGCCTGGGCGCTGTCGCTCGGTTTCACGGCCGCGGATGTATGGTCGGTCAATGCGCGCGCAAGTGAGGTCGCCAGCGCCGAGCGTTCGTCGATGATGCGGCTTGCCGGCATGGCGAAGCCGGAGGCGCTTGCCTCTGCCGAATTGTTGAATGGCCTACTGGCCTACAAGGGTGCCGTCATTTCGCTGGAATGGCCGAATGCGAACCATGCGCCTGAGCCCGCCGTCGAACAGGCCTTGCAGGACATCCGCCTGGCATTGATCGCGCTGTCGAAGTCAGGCCTTCCTGATCCGATCATTGGCCAGATGGTGCAGGACTTCGACGAATTGCAGGACGCCCGCAACTCGCGCCTGGCCATCGGCGCAGGTTCGGTCAATCAGCTCAAATGGTACCTGGTGCTGTTCCTGACCATGCTTTCGGCGGTGGTCATCGGGGCAGTCCACGCCGACAGGCCGCATGCCGGCAGGAAGGCGATCCTGATATTCGCCGTCACGGCAAGCGTCAGCCTGTGGATCCTGGCCTTGCATGCCAATCCCTATGTCGGCGTTGCGCAGGTGACATTGGGCGACGCACGCATCTAGCCCCGGCTGCCCCTAGGCAGTTCGGGCGACGACAGGCTGGGGAGAGGCGTTGCGCATGGCCAGCCACGCCTCGGCCTGAGCGTCGGGCATCGGAAAGGCTATGCCATAGCCCTGGACTGCGGGGCAGCCCAGCTCCCGCAGGAAGGACAGCTCCCTTTCGGTTTCGGCACCCTCGGCGATGATCGAAATGCCGAGGCCGCGCGCCAGTTCGATGATCGCCTTGACGATCTTGGAGTTGGCCGGGTTCTTGTGGATGTCGCGGATGAAGCGGCGGTCGATCTTCAGCCGGTCGACCTCGTTGGCGCTGATATGCGACAGCGATGCGTAGCCGGTGCCGAAATCGTCCAGTTCCATGCGGATGCCGGCCTTGCGCAGACGCTTCAGCGTCAGCCCGATGCCGCTGTTTTCGTCGTCGAGCATGACCGATTCGACGATTTCCAGCGCCACCAGGCGGTTGGGCAGGCCTTCGGCCTTGAGAAGGCCGAGCAAATGATTGGCGAAGTCGGCCTCGTGTAGCTCCTGGGCAGACACATTGAGCGAGAGCCGGCCGAAATCCAGTCCCATGC
Organism: Aminobacter niigataensis; assembly: GCF_946995915.1. Lineage (GTDB taxonomy): Bacteria > Pseudomonadota > Alphaproteobacteria > Rhizobiales > Rhizobiaceae > Aminobacter > Aminobacter niigataensis. The sequence goes on along the minus strand of NZ_OX341517.1, from coordinate 4,621,702 downwards.
GGTGCCACCCGGCGGCCGTGCGTATGGCCTTGGCAAAGATGGAACGGCCGATCGCTGGCATCAGCCCGGCCTTTTCAGCTGCCGGAAGGAACTCGCCGGGCGAAACGTTCCTGCCCATGACCTCCCAGCGCACCAGCGCCTCGACGCCGATCACCTTCCCGGTCTGCAGGGAGACCTGTGGCTGGAAATGGACCGCGAAGGCCTCGGTAGCGATGGCTTCGCGCAGTTCGCGTTCGAGGTTGGCCTTTTCTTCGAACTTGTCGCGCAGCGTCGTGGCAAAGAGCTGATAACCGCCGCGCCCATCGGCCTTGGCGCGATAGAGTGCCAGGTCGGCGTTGACGAATAGCTCATCCATCGTGGCGGTGGCGTCGTGGAACAGTGCCACGCCTGCGCTGGCGCTCGGCTTCAGCGAAGCTCCGGCGAACTCCAGCGGCTGCTTGATGCTCGCGGTGATCCGTGCCGCGACTTCGACGGCGGCCGCCTCGGTGCCCACGTCGGTCAGGATCACGGTGAATTCGTCGCCGCCAAGGCGCACGCAGACGTCGGATTCGCGAACGCTGGCGACAAGGCGCCGTGCGGTCTCGATCAGCACGGCATCGCCCGCGGCATGGCCGAGCGTGTCGTTGACGGTCTTGAAGTGGTCGAGGTCGAGATGGATGACGGCGATCGCCTCGCCTTTGCGCCGGGCGGTGGCCAATGCCGTATCCATGTAGTCGTTGAGGAAGGCCCGGTTGTAGAGGCCTGTCAGCGCATCATGATTGGCGGCGAAGTTCATCTGGTCGCGCGCCCTGAGCAGTTCGGTGGTGCAGGACACGACGCGGCGCACCAGCGGCCGGAAGATCAGCACCGCCTCGGCGACGAGCAGCAGCAAAGTGAGGACAAAGACCGTAAGGTGTATTTTCTCGACCGCTGCGCCCTTTTCGGCAGCTTCCGACGTGAACAGCCGGGTCAGCGTTTCATATTCGCGCCGGGCTTTCTCGGCGACGTAAAGCCTGAGCGCGGCGAAATGTGCGATGGCATCGGCAGGCATCTCTGCCGACACCGAGTCGGGCAGCAGCTTGAGATAGGAATTGACCGTGTGCTCGAGGATCCGCGTCGATGCGTCGATCTGGCCGGGAACCTCGGTAAACAGCTTTGTCGCATCCTCCGACAGCTCGAGCCGGTGAAGCGGTGACCGGGCGTCGGGCGATCCGTTCCGCAGGATGCGCTCGTTGGCGAGGAAACTTTCGAGCGCCGCCTTGAGGTTCTGGCGCGCCTGGGTGCGCAGCCATTGCGCATCGGCCGTATGGGCCTCCGTCGCGCTCAGCAATATCCGCTGCGACAGCAACTGCTGGCGGGCCCCGAGTTCGATCAAGGCGGTCTTCTGCGTGTTCGCCGAGATCACCGAGTTCAACATGAAGAAGCTGGCGGTTGCCAGCGACGCGATCAGGATCAGCGCTGCCACATAAGACGCCCTGGTCTTGTGCATCAAGCCGTCTGCGAGTTTCTCGTGTTCCGTGCTCGCCTGCGCGCTCGCCGACATGTCGACTTTCCCCCGCCAACTCGATCTCAGAAGTTCCCCCGGGCAAGAAAATGCAGAACAATGATGAATTGCGTGTAAATGCGAAGAGTTATTGCCGCGCGGACCAGTAGGTATTTCGACCTGGATTCCTGATCGGTCCTGATTTGCATGAAGTTGCATGAATGTCAGTGTAGTCCTGCTTCAATTGTTGTTGGCAGAACTCGTCGGACATTTTGGTCGCAACCGACCGGACAGCGGGTCGAAGGAGACGGGGAGGGCAGTCTCTTCGCGCCACTTCGCCAAGCGCAGTGACGCAGTGTGCCAATTTCTCGCAAGCGATCTGTTTGGGGGAGGAAGTGGTGCCCAGACGCGGATTCGAACCACGGACACGCGGATTTTCAATCCGAGCAGAACCCTTGTGTAGCAAGGCATTTAGAGCTTCATGTTGCGTCTATGTCGCGCTCATGAAAGCAGCGCTCTCTCGGCGGCTGCCATTTCGTCGGCGTCATCGCCCCTCGGGAATAGGTGTCCGTAGACATCCATCGTCATGACGATCGAAGAGTGACCAAGCCGCTCTTGGACGATCTTGGCCGGAAGGCCGAGGCCTCCGTCCTGTGGCCGGTTAATGCACCAGGAAGCATAGAAGTGCCGTAGCGCGTGCATGCCGGTATACTTCGCTGCCTGGACCGGATTGCCTTCCTCGTCTGTCTCTTCTGTCGGCATCGACACGCCAGCTTTGATCTGCACCGGGATCAGTCCGCGGTTGATGATGTTCCCCAAGCTCTCGACATTGCCGGAGCCGTTGGCGAAAATGAGGTGTGATGGTTTGGCGTCTTCCCGGATTAGGTTGCCATCGTCATCGCGGCCAGTGATCGGCCTGCTATAGGCGAGCTTCCATTCCTTCAGGGAGTTGACCACCATCGGTGGGATAGGGACCGTTCGCTCCCCAGCTTCCGACTTCGGCCTGCCGATATCGTTGAACCTGTCGGCCCGCTGTCGGACGTGGATCTCGCGTTTTTCTAGATCGACATCGAGCCAGCGCAGCCCCCGTAGCTCCGATGCTCTGAGACCGGCAAAGATTGCTGTCAGCAGCAACGGCCGCCAGCGGCCCTCCAGCGCGCCCACGATGGCCTTGACCTCGTCTCTGGTCGGAATATCCGACCCGACCTTCAGACGGCCCTTCTGGCGGCGCTCCTGTCGCCTGTCCTTGCCCTTCTGGCGGGCTCGGCTCTTCTCCCGTACCGCGTTGCGAACTACCAGCCCACGCTCCTGCGCGTCGGCCAGAAGCGAGCCGAGGCTGACCAGCACCTTGCGCACCATTGCCGGCGAGCGTCCCGTCTCACGGAGCTTGTCCTCAAAGTCGCGGACGACGGGTACTGAGAGTTTCGACAGCAGCGTGTCGCCAATCAGGGGCGCGATATGTAGGTCAAGGTGCTGCCGGTACTGGTTAGTGGTCGTGCGCTCTAACGCCGCGCTTTCGGCGCTAGCTATCCAGAACTCGCCGGCCTGCTTCACTGTGGCGCTGGCGCTGTCAGCGACGTGGGTGCCTTGCCTAACCTCGACATGAGCCGTTGCCGCAAAGCCATCGGCGTCCTTCTTCTTGGCGAAGGTCTTCAGCCGGCGCGTGCCCTTGGCATCGACGTAATCGACGACCCAGGCGGTCTTCTCCTCGCCCTTGCCGTTCGTCCATGTGCGTTTTCTGATGGACATGGGCTAGAACGGGATCTCGTCATCGAGATTGCGGCTGGAGACACTCTCCGACTTCTCGTTGTTTTTCTTTACCGGCCATTCCGGGGGTTCGATGCGTGCATCGCGAAGGGCCTTCTGCATAGCCTTGCCTGCCGCCCAATATTCGCCTCCCGCTTTCGTCTCCTCGTGGATCCCGATGAATTCATCGATGCGCGACCACAAGACGTTTAGGAACGGATACCGAAATGCCTTCTTGCTCTGGTTGAGGAAAAAGAAGGGCCAATGCTCTTCGCAGAACGAGACCCGTCTCTCTTCCTCGAATGTCGGAAAGAACTCGTTACGTCGCGCGAGATTGACTGCACGCGCACCTTCGCTGACGTCCCAGAATGAGTGCCAGTTAAGGTGCCCGCCCATTTCATAGTCTTGGACAGACTCAGCAGAAGCAGCATTGACGATGGCTCGCTCGACAACCGTCGTGATGGTCTGCCCTTTTAGGCGCGACAGATACTCCAGGATGAACCGAGTTTTCGGATCGAGCCTGATCGTTAGCGATTCTGACTTGCTGGCCTTTGTCGTGCTGCGCGCCATTGCCAATTGTTCCATGTTTTCCCCAGCATTACACGCACTGCAAATAAAGTGCAAATACCGCTTGACTGGTCTTGGTTAATGCTGAATGAATATGCACTGCATCATTAGTGCAAAGGAGTTCAATAGCATGACAAAGAATGACGTAGATGGGCGCGGCATCGACCTCGTTTGGGGCGGTGCCGGGATTGCCAAAATCATCGGGAGATCGCCGCGCGCGACCTTCCATATGCTTGAAAACGGTGAACTGCCGGCCAAGAAGGTGAGCGGCCGATGGGTCATCGAACGTTCGAAGCTTGTCGCCTTCTTCATGGAGGACGCGGCTTGATGACCAACTCCTTCCCCCTTGTGTCACTTGGCACGGTTGGCGGCTCAACCGTTCAGACCGTCAACGCCCGCGACCTGCATGCCTTCTTGCAGGTGGGCACACGCTTCAATGACTGGATTGCTTCGCGGGTCGAGCAGTACGGCTTCGTCGAAGGATCGGACTTCGCGAGTTTTACTGAAAACACAGTAAAAGGCCGGCCGGCGATCGAGTACGCGATCACCATCGACATGGCGAAAGAGCTTTCGATGGTCGAGCGCAACGAGCAGGGCAAGCGCGCCCGGCAGTACTTCATCGAATGCGAGCGCAGGGCTAAAGACCCGGTGGCCGCTCTGAGCCATGTTCCGACCTTGCGCCAGTTGCTTCTCGACAATGTGGAGAAGGTCATCTCCCTCGAAAGCCGCGTGGCCGAGTTGCTGCCGTCGCATGACGCTCTGCAACGGATCGCTGAGGCCGACGGCTCTCTCTGCATCACTGAGGCCGCGAAGGCTCTCCAGATGCGGCCAAAGGACTTGTTCTCGTGGCTCCGGCAGAACGGATGGATTTATCGGCGTCCCGGCTCGGGTCATGACCTCGGCTATCAGTCCAAGACCACGAACGGCCTGCTCGAGCACAAGGTCACGACTGTCCTGCGGTCTGATGGCTCGGAGAAGGTGTCGGAGCAGGTTCGAGTGACCCCGAAGGGCCTGACGAAGCTCGCGAGCCTGATCAAGCCAGCGCTCGGGGCCGTAGCATGAGCGGCGTTTCGGAAATTTCCCAAGAGATTTTGGAGAATTCCCAAGAACGCAATGCCACTCATGAGGCCGGCGACATAGCCACCGGCAAAAAGAAAAGGCCCGGAGAGGCGGCAACCATCTCCGAGCCGTGGTTCACACAAATCCCTGGGGGAATGGATATGAACAATTCGACAGATACCACAGCCGCGGCCTGCGCGGCAACTGTGCCGTATCCCGCGCAGTCACCGATTGACGAGATGGACGATGCTATCGCGTGCCTCCGCACGATCCGGTCGGCGGTCATCGCGGATACTCTCGGCCTGGTCGACTACAGCATGTCCGACGCCGAGGTCATGATTGGCAGGGTGCTCGATCAATTGGACCCGATCCGCACCTTCCTCGCTGAGAACGGCTTCCCCGGTGAACTGGTAATGCCCTTCCTCGAATGCCGGCGCGAGTGGTTCGCCCGGAAGGCAGGTGCGGCATGACCTCCTCCCTGCTCAAAGCCATCTTCGAATACCGGGCGGCGTGGAATGCATACCTCGCGGCCAGCCTCGACGATGACGACGCGCCTTACGCCTACCAGCCGTCGCTGAACCGTCTCTGCGAGTGGAACACGCCAGCCGCGGACAAGGGCGAAGCGACCGAAGCTGTTCGGCTCGCGCTTGAGTTCTACCTGGTCGGCGACAGCGAAGTTATTCCCGCGATGCTGAAGGCTGCTCTCAGCTTCCTTGAGCGGCGGCATCCGATGGAAGGAGCAGCCGCATGATCTCTCGGCGCTCATTCCTGGGACGGTCAATCGCCGGCGTGTCAGCCATGGCGGCAGTTTCGCTGCCGGCCGCTGCCAGTACGTATGACAAAGCCCGCCTCTCTCATTTCCAGATCGATGACGATCACGCCTGCCTCGTGGCGAGAAGGGGAGACGTCATCGCCTACAACACCCAGAACTGCCATCCGGTCGACGGGGCAATGGTCGTGACGCTGACCGATAAGAGCCGTCGTCTGTTTCTCTGCCGTGCTCGGCAAGTCGGGGGTTTGTGGTGGGCCGAGCGCCTCGACGGAAGCGACTGGTACGGGCCGATGGACGAACCGTTCTTTCATGCCCGCATCCAAGGTCGAGCAGTCGCGTTGGCTCGTCAGTTCGGAGGTGCCCAATGAGGTTGCTCCGTGCCCTACGGGCAGTATTCCACGCATGGATGGCTCTGCAGGTCGGTCGGTGGGCCGAGTGGCACGACGACCGTGCCAGCGAAGCCTTGGCTCGCGTCCGGCAAGGTTTGCGCGCCTCCGAAAGTATCCAGAACTCTGGACACTCTTCGGCGATGTCCGCTGCCGATCTCTTCCTCCTCGCCTCAATCGTAGGCGTCGGCATTGCCGGCGTCTGGGTCGGGATGGTGTGGAGGGTAATGTGATGGCTCAGGACTTCACCAAGGTTTCCCCTGCGGTCTGGCGGTCGAAGCGGTTCCTCGCCCTCGATGATGCGGGCAAGGTCCTCTACCTCTACAGCCTCACCTGCGAGCACCAGAACAGCACGGGGTGTTTCAGGCTCCCTGATGCCTATGCCAGTGCTGATCTGGAATGGACGGTCGAGAAGTACCGTCAGTACCGGGACGGCCTGGTCTCTGCCGATCTGCTGGCGGTCGATGTCGAAAACTCGATGATCTACGTGTGCCGGTGGTTCAAGCACTGTCCGCCGACGAACACCAACCACGCCAAGGGCATCGCAAAGCAGATCGGCCGCATCGAGAGCGACACTCTGCGTGAGCGCGTCGAAACAGAGTTCGCTGCGGCGGATGCTGAGCGCGTCCAGCGAGAATCGATCAATCGTCGATTTGCAGGGGGGCAGCGATGAAAGCGTATCGAAACCCTATGGATAGGGTCTGCAAACCCTATGGAAACAACAAGAACAAGAACAAGAACAAGAACCAGATTGAGAACGAGAAAAAGAAAAAGACCGAGAGGAAGAACGAGAACGCAGAACCAGAATGGCTCTGGGTGTTCGATGCCATCCCTGTCCGCAACGCCAACGTTGGAGGTCCCCTATGAACCGTAGAGATAGAAGGGCGGGCCGCTGGGACAAGCTGACACCGCACAAGGACTACGACGCCATGGTGGCCATGGTCGGTGAAGAGAGCCAGCGGCTTGTGATGGGCGTCCTGCGGACATTGGCAGGCCCGGAGGCCCATTCGACGACCGGGAACTCTGGAACGGCACGCGCGAGCTCATCAATGCTGGGCTGCTGAATGTCTATTTCAGGTTCGGTGCCGACGGCATCGAGATACGGCCCGAGTTCATCATCCCGAATGACAACGACAATCTGCAGCCAAGAGGTGCAGCATGAGCCGACCCATTTCCCTCGTTGGGCGCGAGATCGAGACCAAGATCGACGCGGCCATCAAAGCAGAAGTCGCCAAGGGCAAGAAGCCGTCCGATATGGGGCGCCGAGACTTCGAAGTCATTGCCGACGCGGCAATGGCGACGATGTCGCCGGAGGCGCGCAAACAGGCTGCGATTGCTGGCCTAGAGCACATGGCCAAGGGTGTCTTCGGAGAGATGATTGCCGAACAACTCTGGCAGTCTGGCCGTGGCTACGGCGCGCCAAAAGCTGAGATCGTCTCGATCGCCAGCAAGATGCGGTTCACGCCGCCGGAAGACGCGCCTGAGTGGCTATCCATCTATCGAGAGGACATCGCCGAATGCACGCTCAATCGACTGGATGAGACCTACAAGAGCGCCCAGCGATTTCGCGCATTGTTGGCGTGCGAGCCGGCCAATGCTCAGCTTGGCGAAGTCGCGCTTCGGAAGGCGGCGACTGGCGATCCGTTGGCCCAGGCGTTCCTCGCAGGGAGGCCGCAATGAACCTGGAGCATACGCCAAATGGCGGACCCTCGGAAAATCCGTCAATTGGCGGAAATACCGCAATTGCGGCAATTGCCACCGCTGCCAAGTGGCTCGCCACTGAGAAGAGCCCACCTCATCCGATCGTGCCGCATCTGCGGAGGCAGTTCGGCCTGTCTGTCGTAGAGGCTACGCATGCCATCCGCGAGGCTCAGTTGATCAGGGCGAGGGCAGCATGAGCGCCGTAACGTATTCGTCGAAGTGTTACACGTCCGTCTGCGTGGGTTGCGAGCTGCTGTTTCAGTCTGTGCGGCGCGACCAACTGACGTGCTCGTCAGCGTGCCGCGTGTCGGCTCACCGAAACGGACGCTTGAAGGCAGTCCGCAAGCTCGCTGACGATTTCAAAACTCAGCCGGAATTGCTCCAATTCGCCAAGGCAACGTCGCTTCTGAGGCCCGATCTCGACGCCCGAATTGCGTCGGGTGAAGCCGACTTCGACGACATCATGCCCGATCTGGACCTCGCGTTTAACCAGTTGATCATGAGAGCCGCCAGGATGACGGAAGGAGCGGCAAATGACGACCGTCTTTCCTGATCCCGGCGACGTGCCGGTGCTCGACTGGCTCGACGTCAACCTGATCTCGGCCGATCCGCTGTACCAGCGCCCGCTCGATCAAGCCCGTGTCGACAGCATCCTTCACGCATTCACCTGGCGCTCGTTCGGCGCGCTCGTCGTCGTGCCTCAGGCTGACGGCAGCTATCATGCAACAGATGGCCAGCACCGGCTGGAAGCGGCCAAGCTCCATCCGATGGTGTCGTTTGTGCCGGCTGTCATCGTGAAAACCGAAGACATCCAGTCCGAAGCCTCGATCTTCGTCGAGATCAATGCCTCGCGGAAGAACGTCAGCGGCCTCGAGTTGTTCTTCGCCAAGCTCGCGGCAGATGACGACGACGCTGAGACCATCCGGCAGGTGTGCGAGCGTGCCGGCGTCCGCATCCCGAAATATCCCTCGGCCGGCTTCAAGCCCGGCGACTGCATCGCGATTGCTGCCATACAGGCGGTCATCGGTCGCCGCGGTGCGATGCGAGCGAGGCAGTATCTCGAAATCCTGGCCAAGGCCGATCTGGCGCCGATCACGGCCACGCACCTCAAGGCGGTCGAGTTCCTGATGACCGATGCCGAGTTCGGCGGTGTGGTCGAAGGTGAAGACCTGACGGCCACGATTGTCACCATGAACGGCAGTGCCGAAGTTGAGGCCAAGCGCTTCGCGGCGACCCATTGCTGCCCGTTGTGGAAGGGGCTGGCGTCGACGTGGTTCCAGCGCTGCAGAAAGCGGAGGAAGGCAGCATGACCAGCTATGTGATCGACCCGACAGTTCCGCTGCCCAAGCGGTGGCGTGATGGGCATGGCCCGATAAGGATTATGGGTGAGCCCCAAGAAGGCTACGTGCTTGCTCGCCGCCCCGGTTGCATGCCGTTCGTGCTGACAGTCAAACAGTTGCTCAACGCCGAGAAGCATCCCCATCATGGGCCCTTCGAAGGGGAGATCAAAACCAAGTTGAAGCAAAACCCGGTTTCACACCGCGGTTCCGACAAGGCACTGCGGTCTACCGGTTCCACGTCGGCACCAGTTACCTCACGCGGTCCAGCGTCGGAACCGCGTGGCGACAAGTCTGTGCCTGCCGGCCTGGTCATCTACTGCGACGGCGCATGCGAGCCAAACCCCGGCGTCGGCGGCTGGGCCTTCGTCGTCTACCGTGACGGAGCCGAGATCCACGCTGAACACGGTGGCGAGCAACGGACCACGAACAACATCATGGAGATGACTGGCGCGCTGATGGCGCTGCGCTGGTTTGCCGATCGCCAGGTCGTCGAGCCCGTTCGGCTGCTCTGTGACAGCCAGTATGTGGTCAAGGGCTGCAACGAATGGCGGCATGGTTGGAAGCGCAACGGCTGGAACAAGCGGTCGCTGACATCGCCGAAGCGAGCCGACGGCGAGATCAAGAACCTGGACCTGTGGAAGGAACTCGACGAGGCGCTGACGCTGGTGCCGATCACCTTGGAGTGGGTGAAGGGACATGCAGGCATCATCGGGAACGAACGCGCTGACGAGTTGAGCCTGATGGGGCGGGAAAGCGTCCTGGCCGAGCCGGCGTCAATGAGGCTGATCCGCGAACAGCTCGACTATTCGGCTCGAGGTGCTGTGTGAGCAGGCCCAAGGGCAAACTCGACACTCTGCTGGATGGACTCGGGATCAAGTTGGTTCCGGTCTACCGGCGCCGCGCGGCCGCTCAAAGCCACGCCCGCGGCACCATGCATGAGATCCGCAACCAGTACGGCGATGGGCACCTGATTTTCGTCCTTCGCTGTATCAAGCAGACGCGGAACAACCGGGATGAGCTTTGGTCGGAAACCATCGGGGCAATCTCCGACATCCTCGTCCAGCGCCAGGATTGGGCCATGGAACGGGCAGGGGACTTGCTCAACGCGTTCGACACCATCCCGCTCGGCCCGTTGCGTGGCGAGGCCGTGAAGCTCCGTCCATGGCCAGTCCGGGCCACCCTTCGAACGCTGATCTACAAACGCCTGGAGGCCATTCTTGACGAACCGGAGCATCGCCTTGCCGTCTGATCTCTCCTACGAGGCAGCAACCATCGCCGACGCCAGCATCGTCGTGAAGGCCCGACTTATCGAAGCGGCTGACACGATGGCACATCTGGACGTTGGGAGGCTCAAGCCTGCAGCCATACGCACGTTCTGGCCGCAGGCTCCCGGGGACACCATCGGCGGCCATGATGTCGGCTATGGCATCAACGGCCACCGAGTGCAGTACCGTCCGTCAGCGGCAGCGATATCGCGGGCGGAAGAGGTGAGTTACGCTTGGATGCTCGACTTCGTGGAAGATGATGAGCGCCGGGTCATCCTCGGCAAGTGGGCCATGTGCCTTGCAGCCCCTCACTTGGCTGGCTCATTCCGCGAGTTCTGCAAGAAAACTGGCCGAGTTCGTAGGACGGCAGAGCGGCGGATAGACCAGCAAACACAAGCTATCGCCGCCGCAATCCTTAGAAAAGCGCAATCGTTACAAGCACCTAACTGGTCGAGGGTGTCGCCACTTCTGCCAAATCAGGGTAAGTCTTTCGATAAGCTGGCGACGGTCACGAACTGGATGGCGCCCGGCGCGAAGCCGACCCATCGAACCGATTTGCTGGAGCCGCTGCCGGACATACCCGGGACGATCTGATGGCGATACCATGACCCTTCGAGGGCATCAGCAGGTGGCGGCCGGCACCGCCACCTTTTTCAATGTGTGATCAGGCGTGGCTAGGTCGAGACGTTCCGCTCAACGGAGGCATCTCGCCATCCTGGACCAGGATATCTTTTTTGCGAGCAAAGGCTGTGAAGACACCTCTGGCTGTCTCGGCGTCGACGTCTCCGCACAATGCGGCTTTGCACGCCCTGATAGCGGCTCGCTGCTCCGGACTGTTGCCGCACCATTCCATCGCGAACTGGTAGGCGTCGGCGACGGTGTTGAGTTGACGAGGAAAGCCGAGTCCGACCCAAACACGGATAGGTTTCTCGAATGGTTGCCCGAACATAGGAAGGCCCTCCGATCAAGCGCCGAGACCGCTGGCGCCAGTCTTGCCTCCTACCATCCAGGGCAGTGGCACACTGACCTCTTCGAGAATGTTGGCCGATTTGGCGAAACTGCAGAATGCCTGCCTCGCCGCGTGCAAAGGATAATTGCTATCAAAAGCACGCTGACAGGCGCAGAGAGCTGTCTCGTAAATAGTGCCGCGCCTGTGCTTCGGCCATTCGTAGAGAAATTCGAGGGCATCCTCCAAACAGGCTATCTCCTCGATTAGGCTGTTTCCGGATTTCACGAAAACAGGGCTGTCGAACATCCGATCGCTCATCGGTTCCTCCAAGTCGAACGAAAGTTTGCGTTTTTGTGTAGGCCGATGCCGACAGCGGCAAAGGCCTGCAGTCGATATGTGTCGGCAAATTTCCGGGTTCAAGAGTAACTTTGCTGAAAAGTCATCGACGGCACGAAACACCAGTCGCGCGATAGAGACGGGCAGCGTGCCGGGCGACGGTAGCTCCCTTCCCCGGAAGTCGTCGGGTCGGCACGGCGCATCACCCCTGCCATCTTGCTGGATGGTTCAGGGGCGAGTTTCAAGTCGGAGTAGAATATAGGCCTCGCGATTGAGGTTACGATACGGGCTTTAGGCGTTTTGCACTTAGATACATGAGCGCTGCCGCTGCCGTCGTCCTCACCCATCCGGCTGCTTCAGCATTATCCAGAAGCTTGTCTAGATGAGCTGCGAGAGCGTCCTGGCAATCACCGTCATAGTCCACCGATAGGGGCTGATGTTGCGGGGATCTGACGTCTTCCTTACTCATATTCCGGTCACCTCGTTGTTTCGCTCCGACCAGTTTCTCATTTTTCGCGACGTCATCGTCAAGAGACCATGTTGATCGCTCAAACCGGAGACACGGAAGGCATGAGCCATGGCCATAGTCGGTAAGCACAAGCTGACGACGACCGAACGCGGTTACGGATGGACTTGGCAGAAGGTGCGCCGGGTCGTCCTCGCCCGAGAGCCGCTGTGCCGCTTCTGCAAAGAGGCAGGAAAGATGACAGTCGCCGATGAAGTCGACCACATCGACGGCAACAGCTTCAACAATGAGCGGGAGAACCTTCGGCCCCTGTGCCCTCCCTGCCACCTGAAGCGTACGGCACGCGACCAGGCATTCGGCAAGCACCAGTGGCGGCCGGAATGGCTCAGACCGTCGACGATACCTCTGGTCATCGTCTGTGGTGCGCCGGCTTCGGGCAAGAGCACATACACCAAGGAGCATGCAGGCCCACGCGATCTCGTCATCGATCTCGACGTGATCGCCTGCAGCCTGTCCGGCCAGTCACTCCATGGATGGGACAGGGCTAAGTGGCTGACACCAGCCATCCGCGCCCGCAACGAGATGCTGGGCGACATCAGCCGCCCAACCGCACGCTGGCCCCGAGCATGGCTGATCGTCTCAGAGGCAAGGGCAGACAACAGGCAGTGGTGGGCAGACACGATGAAGCCCGAGCGCATCGTCGTCATGGAGACCAAGCCAGCCGAGTGCATGGCCCGTGTGAGGGCAGACACGACCCGCCCGAGGGAAAGCACCTTCGAGGCCATCGGCAAGTGGTGGAGCGCCTATGAGCGCAGAGACGGCGATGAGGTCGTTCGCGATAAGCCCACAAGGCGTGGATAACAGGTCAAGCACTATCCGGGCGATCCGTGGACCGGGAGGGGGAGGGTCGCAAGCTCTGGCCGTCCCTGCCCTGACCGGCGCCCCCAGGCAGATTTTCGCGAGTGCAAATTAAATTCCGGGGCCGAGATAATCCATGAAGCGCGGCCCCAAGAAAATGCTGCCAACTGAAAAGTTGGCGCGCGGCACGTTCCAGGCCTGTCGGGATGCCGACATTCAGATCATCGAATCGGACGGCATGCCGCAGATGCCGGACTGGCTCACGCCCGAGGGCGAGGAAGTCTGGCAGGATAATGTTGGCCGGGTCAGCCAGAAGCTGGTGTCGGAGGCCGACAGTAACGAGTTCGCCAACTTCTGCGTGTTGCAAGGCGGGATCGTGAAGGCGATCCGCGCTGGCGAAATGCCTCCGGTCGCAGCCTTTGCCGAGGTTCGGAAGAAAGCCGAGATGTTCGGTATCGCCGGCCCGCGCAGCCGCATGGTGGCAGGCGCTCCGAAAGCCCCGGCGTCGAACCCATTCGCCAAGGTAGGGCGTCGTGGATCGTGATTACGTCAAGATCGCCACTGGCTACGCGAAGGAGGTGGCGGCCGGGAAGATACCAGCCTGCAAGTGGGTCCGCCTCGCCTGCAAGCGGCATCTGGACGATCTGAAAAAGGGCAACGGCTTCGAGTATCGGTTCGACTTCGGCGCGGCCGAGGCAGCGTGCCAGTTCATCGAACTCATGCCGCATACCAAAGGCAGTTGGGCAGCGCGCGGCGAGCGCCTGGTAATGCAGCCGTGGCAGGTGTTCATGACCTGCTCGGTGTTTGGCTGGGTCAGCAAGGTCGATGGGTTCAGGCGGTTTCGCCGGGCCATGTTGTTGGTCCCGCGCAAGAACGGAAAATCAGCCTGGGCAGCGGCGATCGGGCTGTACATGCTGACGGCAGACGGCGAGCACGGTGCAGAGATCTTCTCCGGCGCCACGAACGAAAAGCAGGCCTACGAGGTTTTCCGGCCGGCGAAGGTCATGGCGCAGCGGAACCCGGAGTTTCGGGAATTCTACGGCATCGAGGTCAATGCCAAGAGCATCTTCAGTGCCGAGGATGGAGGCCGATTCGAACCGGTGATCGGTAAGCCTGGGGACGGTTCGTCACCGTCATGTGCGATCATCGACGAGTATCACGAGCACGACACTGACGCTCTGCTGGAGACCATGGCGACCGGCATGGGCGCGCGGGATCAGTCGCTGCTCCTGGTCATCACCACGGCAGGTTCGAACATCGCCGGTCCCTGCTACGCCATGATGCAGGAAGCGCGTCGGATGCTGGAAGGCATCATCGAGGATGATGGGCTGTTTGCGCTGCTCTACGGCCTTGATGCCGATGACGACTGGACAACGCCGGCGGCGCTGAAGAAGGCCAATCCGAACTTCGGTGTGTCGGTCGGTGAAAAGTTCCTGCTGACCGAACAGCAGCGCGCCATCAACAACGCCCGACATGTGTCGGCTTTCAAAACCAAGCACCTGAACGAATGGGTGAACGCGAAAGAAGCGTTCTTCAACGTGCAGCGCTGGATGGAAAGCACGGTTGAGGGGCTGAAGCTTTCGGATTTCGACAAGCAGCCATGCAGGATCGGTCTGGACCTCGCGTCCAAGGTCGACGTGGCGGCGATGGAGATCACGTTCAAGCTTGACCGGTGCGACTGCGCGAGGGCCAAGGAACTGATCGAGGCCGGGTATCAGTATGCGCGGTTTGGCCGGTACTACCTGCCAGACGCCACAATCGAACTCGGTGAGAACGAACACTATCAGGCTTGGCATCGTGACGGACTGATCATGCCGACCGATGGCGAGATGATCAACTACACGGTGATCCGCGACGATTTGCTTGAGTACCGGGAAAGATTTCAGGTCGAGGAAATCGCCTTCGACCCGCATCAGGCGCGCATGATGGTCAGCGAATTGCAGGCGCAAGGACTGCCCTGCGTCGAAGTCCTTCCTACGATGAACAACTTCTCGGAACCGATGAAGGAAATGGATGGCCTGATCCGCGAGCACGCCATCGCCCATGACGGCGATCCGGTGTTTTCGTGGATGCTGTCGAATGTCGTGACGAAAGCCAACCACCGCGATCAGGTCTATCCGCGCAAGGAACGCGTCGAAAACAAGATCGACGGCCCGGTGGCGCACATCATGGCGCTCGGCCGGTGGATGGCAACAGAAGAACCGGCCCCGGTTTCGCCGTGGGATAATCCCGAATTCAGTCTGGTAGGCGCATGAAAATCGGTTTGGAAATCAGTCGCTCAGCCAGCGAACAGCGGTCGGGCAGCATCGAGAACCCAGCGGTTCCGGTGTCGCAGACCACGGAGTTCATGGCCTATTTCGGCATTGGTGGGGCCAACCTTCCGAACGTCACCATCGACAGCGCCTTGACCGTTCCTGCGGTGCTGGCGGCCGTGGCGTTCCTGTCGCGTACCATGGCTACGGTCCCGCTGCATGCCTACCGCGATACCAATGGTGGGCCAGTCAAGTTGACCGGCAAGACGGCGGTCACCATCCACGATGCGCCCAACGATTTGATGGGATCGTTCAAGTTCCGACAGTATTTCTGGCAGTGCGTGTTCACCGGCGGGCGCGGCCTGGCGTGGATCGAACGGAACGGCTCGGTGATCGAGGCGCTATGGCCGATGGACCCGCGCAAGGTCTCGATCAAACGCGTCGGCTTCGATCTGGTCTACAAGTTCGGCGACAAGACGTATCCGGCCGCCGACGTGATCGATATCCCCTTCATGCTGAAGGACGATCAGGTATCGCATTACGGCCCGATCAGGCTGGCGGCAAAGGCGATCCAGCTTGCTTTGGCGATGAACGATTACGGTTCGAACTTCTTTGCCGGTGGTGGTGTTCCGCCGCTTGCCTTGACCGGCCCGCTTCCGCAGGGGGCCGACGGTTTGCAGCGCGCCATGGGCGATATGCGCCGTGCCATCGACGAGGCAAAAAGGAGCGGCAAGCAGATATTTCCGATCCCTCCCGGACACGACCTGAAGGCGGTCGGCTTCGATCCGCAGAAGGGGCAGATGACGGATGCTCGGCTGTTTCAGATTCAGGAGGTCGGGCGCGCTTGGCAACTGCCTCCGGTGTTCCTGCAAGATCTGAGCAAGGGCACCTTTGCCAATGTCGAGCAGCAGGATTTGCATCTCGTCAAGCATCTGATCAGCCAGTGGGCAAAGGCGTTCGAGGATGAGGCGAACCTGAAGCTGTTCGGACGCTTCAAGAACGGCCGCTATGTCGAGCACAATCTTGATGGCCTGATGCGTGGTGACTTCAAGAGCCGGATCGAGGGTATCGCCCGCGCGATCCAGACCGCTCAGATCACGCCAAACGAAGGCCGCGCGCTTGAGAACAGGCCGAAGCACAAGAACCCGGATGCCGATGAACTGCTGGTGCAGGGTGCGACTGTCGTGCTCGGCAAGCAGCCGCTGAAACCTGAACCTGAGAAACCATCCGACGACATCGACGGAGAGAAAAATGACGACCAAGCCTGAAGGCGCAGAAAAGCGCTCGCTTGTCCGCCCGGTCGAGCACCGGGCAGATGCCAATGGCAAGATGACGGTGTCTGGCTATGCGGCGGTGTTCGGCGAGGTTGCCGATATCGGCGGCTGGTTCAAGGAAGTCGTTGCCCGCGGCGCTTTCACCAATACGCTTCGGACGGCAGACGTTCGGGCCTACTTCGACCATGATACCGGCCGTGTTCTCGGCCGGCTTTCCTCCGGTACCCTGCGTTGCGAGGAAGACGACAAGGGCTTGCGGGTCGAAATCGATCTTCCCGACACGACCGATGGCCGCGACGTGAAGACACTCGTCGAGCGCGGTGATGTCTCGGGCATGTCATTCCGCTTTGAGGCGGTTCGGCAGGAATGGGACGAAACGGTCGACCCGCCGAAACGCACCCTGTTGGAAGTCCGTCTTGGCGAGGTCAGTGTCGTTTCCGAGCCGGCCTATGACGGAACATCGGTGGCGATGCGCTCATTGGATGAAGCGCGCAAGGGCGCTCGGCGCCAGCGCAATGCCGCAGCCTTCGCTCGCCGCAAGGCCGAGGCGGAAGCGAAGTTCCGCAAGATTTCCTGAATTCACCCGGCAATCCAGCCGGAGGGCGCGGCAAGCATCCCGCTTCCCGTCTCCACCCGCCTGCTTTCGAGCGGGCCTTTCGACGTTGCTCACATAGGAGAAACCCATGAGCAAAGAACTGATTGAGAAGCGGGAAAAGCTCGTAGTCGACGCCCGCTCGGCCCTGGATGAGATCAAGAAGAACACCGACGAGGCTCGCGCCGCCGAGCTCGAAAAGCGCCATGACATCATCATGGCCGAGTTCGACAAGGTTGATGCGCAGCTCGCCCGCGAAAAGCGCATGGCCGATGCACAGAAGCGCATTGACGATGCCGCTGCTGAGGAGCGGGCCAAAAACCGGCCGAACCCTGGCGATGGTGAAGGTCGCGGCCAGGATGACGGTGAACAGGTCACCTATCGCTCTGCTTTTCATCGCTACGTGCAGGTGGCCGGCGACATGTCGGCGCTGTCTGCCGAGGAACGCGCTGCCTTGCAGGCTGGTGTCGCTTCGAAGGAGGCTCGCGCGCAGACTACGAGCACGCCGAGCGCCGGCGGCTACACGGTCCCGACCGAACTCAGCAACCAGATCATCAAGTCGATGAAGGCCTGGGGGCCGATGTACGACGAGGATATCTGCACGGCGATGAACACCAGCGCCGGCAATCCAATCGATATCCCGACCATTGACGACACTGGCGTGCCGGTTGCCAAACATACCGAAGCCGGCGCCGTGACGGACGATGGTGGATCGGACGCCACCTTCGGCAAGAAGACACTCAATGCGTTCGCCTTCGACACCGAGTGGGTCAAATTCTCCTGGGAACTGGCGCAGGACTCGATCTTCAACTTCGAAACCCTGCTTGGTGATCTGCTCGGCCAGCGTCTTGGCCGTCGTGCCAATCTCGAGCTGACCACTGGCGACGGCGTCGACGATCCGAACGGCATCGTCACGGCCTCCAGCCTCGGCAAGACTGCCACGGCGACGGCTGCGATCACCTATGACGAAATCATTGACCTCGTGCATTCGGTCGATCCGGCTTATCGCCAGTCGCCGAAAGTGCGGTTTATGTTCAACGACACCACGCTCGGCGCCCTGCGCAAGCTGAAGGACGCCGAAAACCGCTACATCTGGACGGCTGGTGATGTTCAGAACGGCGTTCCGGGCAGCATTCTCGGCTACCGCTATTCCATCAACCAGGCGATGGACAGCCTTGCGGCGGCCAAGAAGGTCATGCTGTTCGGTGACTTCGGCAAGTACTTCGTTCGCAAGGTCGGCGGCGTCGTGATGTTCGTCGCCCGCGAGCGCTTCGCGCCGGATATCGGTCTGCTTGGCCTGATCCGCCTCGACGGTGAGCTTGGCGATACTGCCGCCGTCAAGCACCTCATCACTGCCGCCACGTAAGTTCGGCTTTGCAAGGCGGGCGGCCATCATCCTGAGCATGTCGAAGGACGGTCGCCCGCTCTCAAAACCGAAGGAGACGATCATGAAACTGAAAATGCTTGAGAGCATGGCCGGCCGGGATTTTTCCATCTCCGTCGGCGAAGTCACAGACCGATTCTCGGACAAGGAGGCGGCACGTTTCATCAAGGCCGGCCTGGCTGAAAAAGCACCCGTTGAGCCGGTCAAGAAGCCCGATACGAAAAAGGAATGGGATGATGAGCGGGCGATGCTCCTTGAGGAAAACGCGCGCCTGATCAGCGAGAATGAAGCCGCCAAGAGCCGCGAAAATGAGATGGTCGAGCAGATCGAAGCTTTGGCGGCGTTCAAGGCCGCTGTGGTGGCGGCACTTGGTGAAAAACCTGTCGTTCAGGAACCTACCAACGCCGTGGCCCTGCCGGAAACGCGCGGCTGACCATGTGGTATCCGTCGACAGTCACGGAAGCGCCGCCCGTCGAGCCGGTGACGCTGGAGCAGGCGAAGCAGCAGTGTGGAATTCTGTCAGCCGAAACCTACTTCGACGCCAAGATCAATTTCCTGATCAAGGCGGCCCGTTCGCATGCCGAGGAATACTGCAACGCCCGGTGGGCGGAGCAGACGATCGTTTCGGAATGCGACAGCTTTGCCGACTTTGAACGCCTCTCGGAAGGCCCGCTGAAATCGGTCACGTCGATTTCCTATGTCGATCCGGCTGGTGAGACGCAGACAGTCGATGCTGCGGTCTACGAGGCACACAAGGACGGGCTGGAACCATCCATCGGACTCAAGTCGGGTCAGGTATGGCCACACATCCTGTTAGGTTCGCGGATTACGCTGACAGCGGTCTATGGCGGATCAGTGCCTGAAAGCGTAGCGCATGCCATGCTGCTGTTCATTGCCGACGCCTTCCATCGCCGCGAGAATTCAAGGCAGGAGGACTGGACCGTGCTCGACGCGCTGCTCTGCAACCACAGGCGGGGCGCGTCATGGTAGGGGCCGGAAAACGAAGTCGGCTGATCACGATCGAGCGGTTCACCTCCACGCGAAACGAATTCAACGAGTTGGTCGAAACTTGGTCGAGCTACATGGATGCTCTGGCTGAAAAGAAGGATGCGTCCGACGTTGTGAGGACGGAAATCCTCGGCGCGGAACAGGTCGGATCATTCCTTCTGAGCCACTTCGTTATTCTGTGGTCCCCGACGGCAAAGACCGTCTCTCCAGTCGACCGCATCAACTACGACGGCCACGTCTGGAACATCAAAGGCACCAAGGAAACCGCCGAGGGGCGCAACCGCTTTATTGAGATCACGGCGGTGAGGGCGAACAATGGCGGGGGTTAAAGTCCACGTCGAAGGGCTGAAAGAACTGGAGCAGGCGCTCCAGCAGCTGCCGAAGGCCAACGCCAGGGCCGTCCTGCGCCGGACGCTGAAAGAGGCCGGCGAGCCGGTTGCGAAGACCGCCCGATCGCTGGCCCCGGCGCATCTCGGCTATCTGCGTGAGGGCATCGACGTCAGCACCCGGCTATCAAGCCGCCAGTCCAAGCTGCACAAGAAGCAGTCTCCGGTGGAAGTGTTCATCGGCCCTAAGCCGGATCCTGCGGCCCACCTGCAGGAGTTCGGCACCGGTCCCGGCCATCAGGCGCAGCCGTTCATGCGGCCGGCATGGGATCAGCATAAGAACGAGGTCCTGGACATCATTGCCAACCGGACGTGGCTTGAGATCGAGAAGACCGCCGCACGCCTGGCGAAGAAAGCCGCGAAGGGCAGATAGTCCATGGAAGAAGCATTGACTGCGCTGCTGGCACCCGTTGCCGGCGGGCGCCGCTATTGGGGCCGCAAGCCGCAGAGCGACCCTGCCCGGCCGTATGTGGTCATGCAGCGGATCGACGGCCTGCGCGATTACCACATGCAGGGCGCCTCCGGCTATGTCGCGAGTCGCGTCCAGATTGATTGCTACGGCGAAACCTACACCTCGACCAAGGCCACGGCGCGTGCCGTGCGCGACACCCTTTCTGGGCATCGCGGCGGCATCTTTCAGGGGATTTTCCTTGATGGCGAAAGAGACCTTCCCGCTGCGGACGCGGGCGAGGTGACGAACCTGTTCCGCACTTCACTCGACTTCCTGGTTCATCACAAGGAGACCTAAGATGGCCGAAACAGCCGCCTCAATTGGCTATGGCTCATTCTTCCACATCAGCGAAGACAACGGCGCGACATGGATTGAGCTGGCCGAGGTGTTCGACATCACGCCGCCGAACGACACGGTGGACGAGATCGACGCCACGCATATGCAGTCGCCGAACCGCACCCGCGAGTTCATTCCCGGCCTGATCGATCCCGGTGAAGCATCGTTCGAAATGAACTTCGTGCCGGGCTCGGCGTCCGATCTGAAGGTCGCGGCGCTGAAGGTCGCCGGGGCGCGAGTCAAGTGCCGCATCACCTTCCCGAACTCGGTCGCGTGGGTGTTTTCGGGCTGGATCTCCAGCTACGAGCCCGCAGTGCCGACCGACGACAAGATGACGGCCACCGTCACCTGGCGCGTCACCGGCTCAACCGTCTCGACGCCTGCGGCCGCCCCGACCAACACTGCGGTCCCGGCCATCGGCGGCATTGCGCAGGTCGGCCAGACGCTGACGGCCTATCCCGGCGAATGGACCGGCTCGCCGACCTTCACCTATGTCTGGAAGGCCGAAGGCGTGGCGATCCCCGGTGCGACCGCGTCGACCTATGTCCCGGTTGTCGGCGATGTCGGCGACAACATCACGGTCACGGTCACCGGCACGAATGCCGCCGGCAATGCGTCTGCGACATCGGCCGAAACCCTGCCCGTCATCGCGGCGTAAGGAGCGGAGATGGCAAATCCACATCGTGGCTCGGTCGCCCTTCAGGCGGGCGATCGGGCTTACACCCTGTCGTATTCGGTCAACGCCATCTGCGAGCTCGAGGCCGAACTCGACAAGCCGGTCACCGAGATCGTCGCCAGCATCCAGGATCCGAGGCAGCTGCGCCTGTCGTCGGTGCGTGTGCTGGTCTGGGCGGGGCTTCGGGATCACCATCCCGACCTGACGGTGCAGGAGGCCGGCACGATCATCACTGACGCCGGCATCCAGACGGCTGTCAATAAGGTTGGCGACGCGTTCAAACTGGCATTCCCGGGGGCGAAGGCAAAGGCAAACCCTCGGAAGGCGGCGGGGGGAGGCTAGACCCTCTGCCGCTGCTGCAGTCATGGGCCGAAGCCGGACAGGACCCCGCATTGTTCTGGTGTCTCACCGTTCGGGAAATCGGCGCCATCCTCGACGGCGTATCAAACCGGCTCAAGCGGGAGCACAACGACCGCGCATGGGTCGTGTGGCACATCGAGGCGCTGTCTCGCCAGAAGAAACTCCCGAAGCTCAAGGACCTGCTGCACGACGCTCCGAAAAAATCGAAGCGCCGGCAGACGGTCGAGGAACAGATCGCCATCGCCCATAGGT
Source organism: Aminobacter niigataensis (assembly GCF_946995915.1). GTDB lineage: Bacteria > Pseudomonadota > Alphaproteobacteria > Rhizobiales > Rhizobiaceae > Aminobacter > Aminobacter niigataensis. The sequence goes on along the minus strand of NZ_OX341517.1, from coordinate 4,599,824 downwards.
GGACGGCGGCAATGACGAGGCATTGACATGGCAGGTAGTGCAGTCATCGGCAGCCTTCGCGTCGTGCTCGGCATCGACACGGCGATGTTCGACAAGGGCTTTGCCGATGCGATGAAAGGACTGAAGGGCATCGGCAAGTCGATGCAGTCGGTCGGCAAGACCATGTCTGCCGCTCTCACGGCGCCCATCCTCGGTTTCGGGGCGCTGACGCTCAAGACGGCCGGCGCCTTCGAGGCGTCCATGAACCGCGTTGCTGCTGCCACCGGGGCGACGGGCGCGGAGTTCCAGGCGCTGGAAACGCTGGCGCGCGACCTTGGCCGAAGCACGTCAAAGTCGGCATCGGAATCTGCCGACATGCTGGAAATGCTCGCCAAGAACGGGTTGAGCGCGGAGCAGATCCTCGGCGGCGCGGCCGAGGCTGCGATCAAACTATCCGAGGCAACGGGTGGCGAGCTTTCGCGATCCGCCGACGTCGCCACCAACGTCATGGCGCAGTTCGGACTTGAGGCAAAGGATCTGGCGAAGGTCGTCGACCAGATCACGGCGGTGACGCTCGATTCTCAATTCGGCTTCGACGACTACGCTCTCGCTCTCGGCCAGGCAGGCGGTGTGGCGGGTGCTCTTGGCGTCGAGCTGACCGAATTCAATGCTGTCATTGCTGCGACGTCCGATGTGTTCAACTCCGGCTCGGATGCCGGAACGTCGTTCAAGACATTCTTGACCCGGCTTGTCCCCGCTTCGGATGCGGCGGCGGCCACCATGGAAGAACTCGGCCTCAAATTCTTCGAGGCTGACGGGTCGATGAAGTCCATGTCCGCCATTGCAGGCGAACTTCAGACCAAGATGGCGGGCCTGTCCGACGAGAAAATGAACGCCGCGCTGAAGGATATCTTTGGCGTCGACGCGATGCGCACCGCCGTGGCGCTGATGAACCAGGGCGCGTCGGGCATCGACGCTGCCACCGAGAGCATCAACCGCAAGGGCATTGCCGATCAACAGGCGGCGGCCCGCATGGCGGGCCTCAACGGCGAGATGGAAAAGCTCGCGGGTGCGTTCGAAGACCTGCAGATCGCAATTGCCGACAGCGGGCTGCTGGCGGTGGTGACAGAGTTTGTGACCAAGCTCGCCGAGTGGGTACAGTCCCTGGCCGAAGCCAACCCCGAACTGCTCAAATGGGGCACGATCATTGCCGGCGTCGTCGCCGCCCTCGGCCCGCTCGTCCTGGCGCTGGGTGTCGTTGCCACGGGCATTGCCGCTATCGGCGCGCCTGTCGCGCTGGTGATCGCCGGTCTTGGTGCGCTCACGGCTGCGGTCATTGCCTTCTGGCCTGAGATCCAGAACCTCGCCTCGATCGTCACGGCCTTCGTCGCGGGTGCCTGGGCCCAGTTCGAGGCCGCATGGGACGGCATGGTTGCCAAGGTTCATGCCGTCAAGGACAGCATCGTCCAGTTTGTAGCCGAGATACCGGCCATCTTCGCCAACCTCGCCGCCCAGATGGTCGAGATCGGCGCCCAGATCATGGACGGCCTGTGGCAGGGCATCAAAGGCAAGTTCGCCCAGGTCAAGGATGGCATCGCTGGTTTTGCCAGCGGGCTCGTCGACAGCGTCAAGAGCACGCTCGGCATCCATTCGCCATCGCGCGTGATGTACGAGGTCGGTACCAACGTCATGCAGGGTCTGTCCGACGGCATGACCAGCATGCAAGGCGGCATTTCCAATATCGCCGGAAGCATCGGTTCCACCATCTCCGGCGCCTTCCAGGGTGTTATCGACAAGACGAAGACCGTCAAGGAAGCCATCGCGGACGTCATGAAGTCCCTCGGCAGCATGATGCTTGACGCCGGTTTCAAGATGTTGATTGGCGCCATCTTCGGCGGGGGAGGTGGAGGTCTCGACCCATGGGCAGGTTTGCGGCTTCCGGGCTTTGCGCGGGGCGGCTCGATCTTGCCGGGAGGGGCAGGCGGCATCGACAGCCAAGTGGTCGCCTTCCGCAAGTCACCGAATGAACGCGTCGACATCACCAAACCTGGCCAGAGGTTGTCGAGTGGCGGAGCAGACGTGAAGATCGAGATCATCAACAACACGCCCGCCCAAGTCCGGCAGGAGAGGGAGCGCGGCGGTGACGGTACAGAAATCCGTCGGTTCATCCTCGATACGGTGAAGCAAGGGATGGCCACAGGCGATCTCGATCAGCCCAACAAGGCGCGCTTCGGCGCCTCGCCGACGAAGGTGCTGCGATGAGCGATCCAACCTGGCCTGTCGAACTGCCACCTGCAGCCCGTATCGGAATTTCTGGCGGCCCCCAGTCCAACGCAGTGTCATTTCAGCCTGAGGTAGGTCCGAGCATCGACCGGCGGCGTGCGTCGACGGTTGTCCGCAAGTATCAGGTTGAGCTGCCTCCGATGGAGAGCGCGGCCTACGACGTGTTCATGGCGTTTTTCAACGACACCCTGGCGAGCGGCATCTTGCCGTTTCAATGGTACGATCCGTTCACGCGTAGCGTTCGGCGGTTCAAGTTCGTCCATAACGATCCCGTCTATTCCGAGCAGGCACTTCGAAGCGGGCTTTACGTGATCAGCTTCGAGCTCATGAGGCTCGACTGATGGAGCGCTCGGTCCCGCCTGGTGTCCGGCGCGAGATCGATCGCCAGGAGTCACCGGAGATCCATCTCGTGTTCCTGACGCTTCGGCACAAGATGTTGCCGGAGCCAATTCGCGTTGTGTCCGATCCGGCTGACTTCCTGCTCGGGGGTTATCTCTACCAAGGCTTTGAGTTCGAAATCACCCTACTCTCCGACGCCGAAGAAGCGCCAAAAGCACGCCTCACCGTGCAGAACGTCGACCGCCGCATCGGGGATGCGGTGTTCAACGCGACTGAGCCGGCGCGGCTCGACATCGAGGTCGTAGCGGGATCGCAGTTCGACCTGTCGGTGGCGCCTCGCGTTCCGCTTGGCCCATCGGTGGAGCACATCTACGTGGCAAGGCACCTCTACCTGACCGATGTCGAAGGCGATGTGCTGCAGCTCTCCGGCACCATCAGGTCGTGGGATTACACGCAGGAAAGCTGGCCGGCACTCAGGGCAACCCAGAACAGGTTTCCAGGGCTCTACTGGTCGTGACCTGGCTCAATCGCTACGTCGGCATTCCGTTCGTCAGTCGCGGGCGGTCGAGGGCCGGGCTCGACTGCTGGGGATTGGTGCGGCTCATCTATGCGCAGGAACTCGGCATTGAGTTGCCGTCCTATGGCGAGATTGCCGCGCACGACCTCATCAGCGTCAGCCGGGAGGTCACGTCGGGCAAGGACGGCGAGGCGTGGGGCGAGGTCGACAGGCGCGATCTGCGCCCATTCGACGTCGTCGTCATGCGCTACCACGGCTCTCGCCGCATCGGCCATGTCGGAGCGGTGGCCGATGCCACAAACATGATCCATGTCGAAGAAGCGAGCGCGGCCGTCGTCGTGCCGCTCGCCCACTTCACCATTCGCGAGAGAATTGCATGCTTCAGGCGTCACCGCTTCTTGGCGTGATCCAGGCTGTCTGGCGCGAGCCATTCGCGCTCGGCAGTCCGCGGGTCGAATACTGGCCGGGCGGCCTCACCGTCGCCGAGATGGCGGCGCGCATGCCCGACATTCCGGCCGAGTTCTGGGAGCACGGACGAATTCTCGTCAACGGACAGGACGTTCCGCGCGAGATGTGGCCGTTCGTTCGTCCGAATCCGTCGACAGCCGAGCGGCAGGTGGATGTGACGCTGCATCTGCCCCCACAAGGCGGGGGCGGTCAGGGCCGCAAGAGCATCTTCGGGCTCATCGCCGCCATTGCGCTGACCTTCGTCACCGGCGGCATAGCCCAGTTCGGCATTCCGCTGCTTGGCATCGCCGGCGGCACTGTCGGTGCGCAGTTGCTCGCGGCATCGGTCGGCATCGTCGGAGCGTTGGTCGTCGGCGCGCTCTCGTCGCCACCCGTCCGGTCGGCTGCGAACAAGGACCAGTCCGACACGCGCGAAGTGGAACCGGCGTCCGTTTCCGGCAACCTGCTTGAGCCGAATGCCGCCATCCCGCGCGTGATCGGCACGCGGCGCGTGTTCCCGCCTTTCGCCTTCGAACCAATCGTCGAGCTGATCGGCCAGGACGAGTATGTCGAGGCCGTTCATTGCCTTGCCGGGCCGCATCTGTTGCAGGACATCCGCCTCGGCGACACGACCTGGGATCCGGCGGCAACCGATACCGACCTGACCATCGAGACGCGCGCCGGACTACCGGGAGAAAAGAAGCTCAAGCTGACGCGGCGCCAGGGAAGGACTTTCGACCTCGGTACGGAAATGTCGGTGCATGGCACAGATGCCGAGGACCAGTCCAAGTTCGCGCTGCCCTATCCGGTCTGGCACGGCATGGCGACGGCAGAAGCGCCCGACGAGGCGTGGCTGCACATCATGATTGCCGGCCTGACACGGCAGCAGGATGTGGCCCAGAAGCTGCGTATCCCGTTCCGTATCAGGATGCGGCGGCGTGGCAGCGTCGCCTGGCGCTATCTGCCCGAGATCCACTACATGGACGCCAGCCAGGCGCAGCGGCGCGTGCAGATCAAGTTCCTGTTCGGCGAGGCGTTCGAGGGCGTGTTGCCCAACCCGAGCCAGGACCGCGGCTTTGTCGAGGCCCGCAAGCTGGTTCCCGGCCAGAACCTCCTGCCGGTTGGCGCAGACTTCAACTGCGATCCCTATTTCTCGGCAGGTGCCGGCAACGACATCTACCGCTACGCCACCAATGAAACGACGAATGTCCGCAACATCCTGCTTGCGCCCGACATGGTGACGGTGTGCCTGTCAGCGGCGGACTGGCCGGCCGGCGTGTACGAGATCGAGGTGATGCGCGGCGCCACTTTCCGCAATGACCTCTTCACGTCCAATACCTACGTCTACAGCGGCAGCATTCTGGACTTCTACGGCTCGACGACGTCGAACAACCTGCCGCTGACACGCGAAGGCCTGCTTGACCGGGTGCAGCTCAGGCGCATCGTGTCGATCCGTGCCCAGTATCCCATCGCCCAGAAGAACCTTGCGCTGATCGCGCTGAAGGCGCGCAACCGCGCAATCGGTCGGCTGTCGGTCAAGGCCTCCGGCTATGTCCGCGACCTCGATCAATATGATCTTCCCGCGAGCGCGCCTGCGGAGTTCGAACCGCTTTCGTTCACTGCCATGGGCGGCGGGACGGTTGCCGGCGATGTCTCTTTTGAGGCCGACATCTTGTTTCCGACTTCGCCGCCTGCCGGTGGTGTCATTTGGGATGCCGGCAGGAACGCTGCCAACGGTTCGTCAATCTTCACTTGGTCGGCCGGGACGCAATTGCAGTTTCGGGCCGGCGACGGCTCGGGTGCGGTTGGTGCCAGCAATGCCAGTACCTGCGTTCTGAACGTCCCGACATCGTCGCTGCCGTTCGATGGCAGGCGGCATCGCGTTGCATGGGACGTGCGGATCAACCCAGGCAGAATTCGGCTATGGGTCGACAATGTTCTGATCGGTGAAGCTTCCACGACGGGCGGCGGTTCCATTGCAGCCTGGGCGGCAACCGATCTGAACATGGGTTATCTCACTGCCGATGGATCAACCGTTGCAGGTGTCACCGCCGGCACGCGCACCGATTGGCCGGGTGCTTCGCTATCCAGTGAATTGCGCATGTTTGCCGGGCAATTGTTCACCACCAACAGGTCGACATGGGGTGCATTGGTTGTCACCTCCAATCCGGCGCCTCACTACCTCGACATGCTGACCGGGTCGCTGAACTTCGATCCGATGCCGGAGGAGCTGGTCGACTTCGACGGACTGACAGCTTGGCGGCAGGCCTGCATCGACAACGCTTATAGCTGCGACCTGGTCGCTGAAGGCGAGGGGCTGGCCGATGTGCTCCGCCTGGTCGCTTCTTGCGGCTATGCGCGGCCCTACCAGTCCGAGCTATGGGGCGTGATCCGCGACTATGACCGCAGCGCAGAGGCTCCGGTGCAGGTATTTTCGCCGCGCAACATGGCCGGCTTCAGCTGGAAGAAGGCCTTTCCTCGCGTGCCGGCCGGGTTGCGCGTCAACTACCGAAACGAAGACCTCGACTATGCGGCCAAGCAGATCGTCGTCTACCGGTCGGGCGCAGAGGGGACCGACGCCCGCACCGAGCAGGTGACCTATGACGGCTTCGTCGACGAGGCGAAGATCATCAGCCGCGCCCAGTTCGACCTAGCGCAGGCCGAGCACCGCGCGACGTTCTACTCGTTCACGGCTCCCGTCGAGGCAATCGTCTGCCGCCGCGGTTCGCTGGTGGCAGTCAGCCACGACATCCTGAGTCGGCACTACGGGTTCGGGCGCATCAAGTCGGTGCTGACCAGCGGCGGAAACGTGACGGGCATCGTGCTCGACGGCGCCATCGAGGTGAAGAACGCGCCCGACCTGTTGGCCACTGCCGACGTGCTGGCTGTGCCCGACATGCTCGAAGTGGGGCTGAAGACAGGGATCGCAATCCGGCGCGCCGACGGCAGAACGACGGTTCATGCCCTTTCCAATGCCGCGGGAGAAACCGACACGCTGACGTTCGCAACGCCGGTTCCCGACGAAACGACGGCAGGCGGCCCGTTCGACGGTGGCCCGCTGATCCCTGAGATTTCCGAGGGCTGTCTCGTCGTCGCCGGCACGCTCGGGCGCGAGTTCAAGCGCCTCATCGTCACCGAAATCGCCAACGGCAAGGACCTCACGGCCAACCTGACACTGGTCGACGAGGCACCGCAATTGTGGAGCGTGGCGGCGTAACCGCGCTCCCTAGCAGGTAGGAAAAGATGGCCAACAGAAAACTTCCCACATCGCTCTCGACGCCGCCAGTTGCCGGTCCAGACTACATGGACGCTGTGGCGTCGAAGGTCGGCATGCTGTTCGACGCGGCATCGCTCAAGCCGACGGCAGTGACCAATTCGGGCAACGACTACACGATCACCGTCGACCCGGTGCTCGATGCCGACGTCGTGGCCAGCATGAGTTTCTACATCGACCCCAACGCCAGCAACACCGGTCCTTGCCGCCTGCGCGTGACCAACAGCAATCCCTACTATGATCTGGTCAAGGCCACGGGGGAGGCACTGGGGCCGGGGGACTTCGCGACAGGCACTGCCTATCTGGTCGTCTTCATGGGTGGTGAGTTTCGCATCCTCTCCGTAGCTAACAGCGAGACCGGAGTTGGGGCGAGCGTTTACTATCAGGAATTCCTGGTTTCCGGCACCTGGGCCAAACCAGCCAATCTCGACCCGAACGCAATCATCATGGTTGAAATTTGGGGCGGTGGCGGCGGTGGAAATGTTTCCTCATATAGCGGCGGTGGTGGCGGTGGCGCTTACGCTTTTGATTTCTTGCGCGCGTCCGATTTGACTTCTTCGGTTTCAATCACAATTGGCGCTGGGGGTTCGGTTAACGCTGTTGGCGGCAATTCTTCATTCGGCTCCTATGTTACCGCGTTCGGCGGTGGTCGAGGCGGAACCGGTGGCGGCGCAACCATTGTTGGTGGTGGTGGCGGCGGCGGCGGCGCTAGTTCAGCCGGCGCATCTGCGGGCGGAACCAATCAGACCAATGGCGGTAACGGCGGCGGCCCAACCATCGCGAACGGTTTGATTGCCATGCAGGGTACGGCAGGCGGAGGCGGAGCAACGGGAGGTGTGGGTAATTATGGCGGAGGCGGCGGCGGAGGTAATGCCACCGGAGGAACCCCCGGTGGTGATGCCCTCTATGGTGGCGGCGGCGGTGGGAACGGTGGCAATAATACCGTCGCCAACGGCGGTAGTAGCATCTATGGCGGTGGCGGTGGTGGTGGTGGCAGCGGTGGTGCGGCTGGTGGAACGTCATTGTATGGCGGAAATGGTGGCACCGCTACTGTCGCCGGCGCCGTTCCGGGCGGCGGTGGTGGTCGCAACGCTGTCGGCGGTGCTGGCAAATGCATTGTAAGGGTGGTTGGCTAAGATGAGCGAAGCAAAGAATTTCGCGGTGGTCGACGCCGACACACTTGTCGTCGACAACGTCATCCTGGCCAAAGATGGTTTTGGCATCGACGGCAAGGTGTTGGTGGCATCCGATACAGCCGGGATCGGCGATCTCTATGATGAAGCGACCGGGCAATTCACACGGCCCGAGGTGCCGGAGCCGACCCCGTCTGTCGACGATTACAAGAATGCCATCGTCGCCATGCTTGATGCGATGGCTCAGAAGCGGCGCTACGACAACTCTGTCTCGATCTCGACCTACGTCAACAGCACGAACCCGCAATGGTCAGCCGAAGCGGCCGCCTATGTCGCCTGGCGTGATGCGGTGTGGGTCTATGCCTATGCCGAACTCATGAAGGTGGAGACCGGTCAGCGGCCGCAGCCATCTGTCACCGACTTCCTGGCAGAGCTTCCGACGCTGACATGGCCGACAGAGTAACGGCCAGGTGCTATGTAATGTTACTCGGCAGCCACAACCCGAAGTGCGCTGGGCGAGCGCGTTGCCTCCGCCGCCCCGGACACATCAGTTTCATGAACGACAATCGGCTGGTTCGGCGTGCTGACGACGAGATAGCCATCGTTAAGACAATGGGTCACTTGAACTCGGAGCAGCACATAGTCGCCTGCACAGAAGGGGCCTTCGCTCATTGGCGCATCTCCGGCTGATCGCCCCGCGACACCCGACGACAGATAATCTGCAAAATCTCTACGAGATCACAAGCCACAAAATCATCGCCGACGCCGCGATGACGACTATCCAGTAGTACCAATCCTGCCAGCTCATAGGTGAGAGCGGTCGCATAGCGAGCCGCGCCTCCCGCGCGTGCGCCATTTTACTCCCAAAGACGAAGGAAATCCCATGGACCGTAGCAAGTTCTACGCGGCCTTGCGCGCGCGCTCGTCTGGCGTGTTCGGAACGTCGCTCACAAAGGGCCAGGTCGACGGCGCCGAGCGCATTCTCGACGAGGCGCAGCGCCGCGGCACGCCGTTGCGGCATCTCGCCTACATCCTGTCTACCGCCTACCACGAGACAGCCCACACCATGCAGCCGACCCGCGAGAAGGGCGGCGAAAAGTACCTCCGATCCAAGCGCTATTATCCGTGGGTGGGCGAGGGGCTGGTGCAAGTCACCTGGGAAGAAAACCACCGCAAATTCGGCGTCACGGCACCGGGCCAGATGATGACCTGGCCGATTGCCCTGCGCGCCATCTTCGACGGCATGACCAAGGGCATGTTCACCGGCAAGAAGCTGGACGATTTCATCTACGCCGAGAAATGCGATTACGTCGGAGCCCGTCAGATCGTCAACGGCACCGACCGTGATGACGACCTGGCCGGGTATGCCAAGACCTTTGAAACCGCACTCCGCGCGGCCGCCTACATCGGCCAGGCACCCCAGAAGCTCCAGATCCCCGAACCGAAGCCCCAACCCATCCCAGCACCCGCGCCTGAGCCGGGGCCCGGCTGGCTATCCCGCATCCTCGCCCGGCTTTTCTCCTGAAAGGAACTCCCATGATACAGCAGCAGAACTTCCTTGGCCCACTGATCGCCGGCAAGGTCTTGGACAAAGTCATCGGTCGCGTGCTCGACAAGGTGGCGGTTAACCCGAAAATCTCGCTCGAACCGACCGACGTGCCAGCCGTTCGCGAGGTCGTTGCTGAGACCGTGCGCAACGAGCTTGCCGCGCGCGAGCAGCACGCTACCAACAACGAGCCGGCCTACCAGTCTCGAGTTGCACAGGGCTCGGTGGCCTCGATCCTTGGTGCCCTGGCATTGATTGCCGAATTGTGGACGAACGGCGTGCCCGATGCGCCGACACTCTATGTCGGGCCGGTCACGATCCTCACGGGCGCTGTCTGGGCACTCTACGGCCGCTTCATTGCCAAGAAGCCGCTCGGTGCATAATGGAGGGTGAGATGGATCTGAACGCAAAGCCCGCTGATCGCATGGCAGAACTCCCGGTGAGGACACGGGAGTTTCTTGCGCAGCTGCGGGAAGAAGACATCGACACTCTCAACGCTGGCTTGAGGCTCGTCGTCGCAACCATGACGGTCGGTCGTGCCGTCAAATGGGCGATTGTCGGCATCCTCGGCCTGTTCGCAGGCGTCGTGATGTTCGGGGAAAGTGTGCTGAAGATCCTGACATGGTTTAAGCCGCCACCGACTTAGATTTACCGGTAATTAACCAAGTCTTGCGACTATGGTTTGGCGGTCATGTATCCAGTACCGCGTCCTTTTAAGCATGACCAATCAAGAGCCCCGCTGCCGAAAGGTGGCGGGGCTTTTTTTGTTATGCCGCTTGAGGGGGCTGTTGCGGTGGCCGCGGCTTGGTCAGGGAACGCAACAGCTTGCAAAGTTCATGCAGGTCATTTTCAAAGGCCGACGGATTTGAAAGCACCGCGTCGCAGTGCTTGACTTTGCTGGCTGGCGGCGAGCCTTTCTTCGTGCTTGGATTTTTGGCGCCGTGGCCATCAGGTCTGCTGCCACTATCTATATCACCCGCGGCTGCTAGTCCGCAGAGCGACGCCAAGATAATACTGCAGGCCAAACATGCTGCAAAAGTTGATGCACGGGCCACAACCTTCTCCCCCTACCCGCCAATGCATTTGAGCATGCCGAGCTTAGCAGGTGATTTAGCTGGTTCTAACGTTACGTCAAGCGACGAGCACGCGTGGGCTTCGGCACATGCAATCACACATAGCGAGCCGTGCGATGCTGCACACGCCAAGGCACCACTCTGACGCCGCGACAAAGCTGCGCCTAACAGACACCTCCGGTCGGCCAGTGGGACGGCCTAGGCCGATTTGTAGCTGAAAGAGACGCGGTTTCGGCCTTGTTGCTTTGCCTCGTACAGACATCGAGCCGCCTGACGCAGGCTCTGCGCTGTATCGGCCGAGGCCGGCATCTCCGCGCCGCCTATGCTGACCGTTGCCCTGACGCTGCCGCGACCACTTTTCATCCACGGCATTGCTTCAACTTGTCGCCTGATCAGTTCAGCCCGCAACATCGCGCTATCTTTATCGACGCCTCGAAGAATGACGCCGAATTCCGTACCACCGGTTCGGCCAACAATGTCGCTGGGTCGGGTGGCGTATAACAGCGCTTTGGCTATCCGGCTCAGAATCTCGTCACCCTTTGCATGACCATGCCGATCATTGAGCCCGGTAAAATTGTCGGCGTCGATGAGAAGCAGTGTGTCGCATTCGTCCTCATGGCGCGCGCGTGCGAGTTGCCCCAAGAATCCTTCTCGGTTGAGCAGGCCAGTTGCCTGATCGTGAGTGGTTGAATACGTCAGTTTTTCGTGGGTTTCTTTCAGCGCAGTATGAGATCTGGCAAGAGCTTGGGTCGCGTCCTTATATTTCTCAGCTTGGAGGAAGATGTACGAAGAGATCGGCATTGCGATGACGATGGGAATGACCGTGCATTCGATCCAGCTCAGCCAGTCAATTGGCATTCCAAAGGCTAATCTAGAGGAAAATGAGAAGGTAAAGGTCAAGACGATTGCAATGACCGTCACCACTACCGCCTTTGGGAGAACGACCTTGTACCGATCCATTGCACTAAATTAGCATGACCGCAGTAAAGCGAGCATTACTGGCTTAGGATGAATTGTATGCACCGTTGGTGCACACCGATGAAGGCCTTCTGGGTCCTCCATCCGGACGGCCTTCTCACCGTTCATAGAACATAGTTCACTTCATCTTAGGAATTTTGCGCCATGCTTCCACGTGCGGTGACTTTTGGCGCCGCAACCTAGGATGCCAAACCCCACGAAACCCCGTGACCTGCCACCGGACACGGGGTTTTGCTGTGCGCATTCTCCGCATTTTCAGATGTCGGTGGAGTTCCGGCAAATTTGCCTGAGTTTCCGCTTGCGGCAGTAGGCATCGATTATTTGGCCTCGTATTGCCCAGGCACTAACCTAAAAGTCAGCAGCTTTAGCTATTGCTGATGAAATGCGTTTTGATATGCTTGCAGTGTAGAGCGTGCGCCCCGCCAACCCCGCCCTGACACGCTCTGCCAATAAGTAACACTTTGCCTGCGAGGCCTATTGAAAAACCCGCTCCTGTTAGGGAGCGGGTCTCCTTCGCCCGGCGCTGTGTCCGCACGCCAATACATGAGGCAAGCAATGCGCACCCCGATGATGGTCGGTGATCCATCTTATCCGCTACGCTGGGCGAAGTGTAGTCGGCAATTGGAGCTAGGCGGGTTCATGGCGCGGCCACCGCTACGTCGCCAAGACTCCGTCAAGCGGCCGCCCAAGAAAGCGTTGGGTAAGCTCTTCCTTGGACAGAGGTTTAGAAAACCAATAGCCCTGCAATTCGTGACTGCCGGCTTCTCGGGCAAACTCTGCCTGGTGCCGGTTCTCAATTCCTTCGACCGTGACAGGGACCCCGAGAGCATTCACCAGTTTGATAGTGGCATCCAGCACTTCTGCAGCCTGAGCATCGTGCTCTATATTGGCGACAAGCGACTTGTCCAACTTGACGCGATCGAAGCAGAATTGCCGCAAGGAGCCGATACTCGCGAAACCAGAACCGAAATCGTCGAGAGCAACCTTAATTCCGAGCGCCTTGATCTCGGAAATTGATCGTTTTGCCTGATCGGCGTTCGAAATAAGGACGCCTTCCGTGAGTTCGATTGTCAGGCGGTGAGGCTCAAATGCAAATTTGTCCAGGGTCGCCTGAAGGCCTCCTGCGAAATACCGGTTGCGAAGCTGTAGCGGAGAAACATTGACGGCGATCTGCAGGCCGGGCCAGCGTGATCCTTGGGCTATAGCTTCTTCCAGGATTTGAGACCCCAGCAGCCCAATAAGCCCGGATCTCTCGGCAACTGGAATGAACACGTCTGGAGCAATCGGCCCACTCTCGCTGTTCCATCTCGCCAGGGCTTCCACGCCGCAAATATCCCCGGTGCGGGCATCAACGACCGGCTGGAATGCGACCTTGAGTTCGCGCCGATCCAGCGCTTCAAGTAGCTGTTGTTCCAGCTTCGCATGTTCAGAAAGCTCGGCTTCTAAATCTGGGCTAAACACCACGGTCGTGCCATCTGAACCATGCTTGGCCTGATGCAGAGCCAGTTCGGCTTGTCGTAACAAGTCGTGAAAGTTCGCCCCTGCAAACACGGTCTCGGCTACGCCAACGCTGACCCCTATTTCGATCTCATGTCGGCCAATTTTGAAGGGCTCTGCGAACACCTCACTCACGGCTGATTGCAAATGTGCGCCCTTTTCGGGGTCATCAACCAACGACACGATTGCGAACGCATCGCCATCCAGCCGAGATATCGTTGTTGCGAGTGGCAGATCCTTGGTCAACCGTGCTGCGACAGCCCCCAGCAGCATATCGCCAACCTGTTGCCCCCAGAGGTCGTTAATGGCTTTGAAACCGTCGATGTCCACCAGGTACAGGCCGATCTGCGCCGAACGGCATCCATCGGGCGGCGTGAGGTTTTCGACGTATTCGGAAAGACCCGATCTATTGAGCACGCCGGTCAAATGGTCGTGGAGGGAATTTCGCCTCGCGCGGGCCTCTTCCTTGGCGAGCGACCGCACTGAAAGCAGACCAATCATGCCAATGCCTACGATCAGCAGAAGCAGGATTGCAGCCGATCCGAAAATTAGCGGACGAACGCGTTCGTAGCTACGTGTACCCGGCTTCTCAGATGGAAGGCTGAGGAAGCCTAAAGCATTCCCGTCAACATCTTTTAGGGGCGCCGCAACTGTGCCCTCGATGGCGCTATCAGTTAGCTGAAGGCCGCGGAGGTTGAATTTTCGCGCTGTCTCGCTGAGGGCTTTGGCATCAAGATCCTTTTCAAATATCAGAATGTAAGGATCTAGTTCCGGAAAGCCCTGAAGGAAGGGACGGATGCGCGCAGCTCCAATGACCGCGGGCCCGTGCAAAGTTCCTATGAAAGCGGCTTGGACGTCTCCCTGAATACCATCAGCCGCGCGCGCGCGCTCCACGAGGCGAGCCAAGGAGCTGTCGAAAAACGCGCTGGGCTGCACGTCCATTGACTTGCCATAGCGGTAGTACAGCAGTGGTTTATCATCGGGCCCGATCACCAGTGCCATGTCATAGAGTGGATGGTCTAAAGTCGGGACTCCCCAGCTCTCGATCAGCCAGGCATCTCGAATTGGCGAGTTCAGCTGACGATAAGCCTCATCCCAGAATGCGTTGTCCCTGACCGTACCAGACATCTGCGAGCGCATTGCCTCCAGTGCGGAGGAAGCTGCGTCAGTCGCCCTTGTTTCATCGAGTTCATCCGCGGTACGGACAATGGAATAGATAGCACCGCTGACGAAAACCCCTAACGCCGCTGCTACGCCAAGCGAGAGAAGCACGGCGATTATGATGACTGTTCTTTTTCGATGGCCCGAGGAACCGAGAGGAGGGAGAGGAACGCCGCCTGTCATTGAAAAAGCTCACGAAAGGAAAAGTTACTGCCTGGGGATAAATTAACCCGACCGCTTAAGTTGCGACTGAATAAGAATCTCCTAATTTAATCCCTAAATTTGTTGATCGTATCAACTATGCTAGCCCGGCAGCATTGACGCCTCAATCAGAGGTAGCTCTTGCTATTCAGGTGCGGGAATAGTTGCGCAGAGTAGTGTCTCTGCAGGCCGGGCGGGGAGCGTGAACCTGTTGGCCGATCCTGCTGCGTTTGAATAGTTCGGGCACGTGTGAAGGTGTGCCGCCCTAAGGAGAACACTTCAGATCCTCATCGAGGGAACCAAACGCGCAAGAAGTCGTTCTTCACAGGTGAAAATTAGGAGGCCATAATGGAGCGTAGTGTTCATGAGGCGCGATGGATACTTGCGCCAATTTTTGGTCTTTGTGTTGGCCTTTTTACGGCCAGTGTATTTTTTACTTAAAAGGAGATTAAATCATGGCCGACGGACCTACGGTAGTCAACACTGGAGGAGGCGGCGGGGCTGGATGGGTCGTTGCCATCATTGTCGCCGTCGCTGCAGTGATTGCTTTCTTTGTTTTCACTCAAGGGGACTGGGGTGGAAGCCGAAACATTGATGTAGACGTTGATGTCCCAGCGGGCTCGTCTGCACCGGCGCCCTCCGCACCCGAAGCCCCCGCCGCTCCGGCAGCCCCCGCCGCTCCAGCAGCACCCGCCCCCGCTGCACCTAGCGGTCAGTGATCTAAGGCGGTGACATCAATGGCCCCGCTGCCGAAAGGTGGTGGGGCTTTTTTGCGTTTACGGGAACTGAGGCTGCATCTGCGGGGTTATGAGCATACCCCGTGCGAGGTCGGGCTACGTGGTTTCCCTTTCAGCCACGTTTAGGTGAAAGCCTGCCGGTCCTTTTTTGCCTCCGGCAGGCTTTCGCACGTCGGGGAACTATTCCGTCCTTTTTGTATTCCTAGATCGGAGCGACCCGCACTCCCTCAGTACGCTCGCTCCAGCAGCGGGCCTGCCGTGAACCCTCCCGGCAGGCCTTCAACCCTTGTCACTCTGCTGCGTCGGACTCGTTCGCCGCGGCCGTAAGCGCCGCCCTTACAAGGGCGTCGATCATTTCATCCGAATGGACCTCATCGGGGCAGTAGTCTTCCGCAATGGTCCGAGCCAGTTGGCGCAGATCGTCGGGCTCCGTGGTGCCTGCGGCAGCGAATTGTTTCATCACGCTCTGGATGACTTCAAAGTCGAACGCAGAAATGGGAGCTACCATAGCTTCCTCCATAACCGGGGGCGGAAGCGCTGGTGCTTTCAGTCGACGATGCCCGCGAACGTTCCCGTCGATGGAGGAATTGTAATCCTTGCAACCACGGATCACCAAGCGATATTGCGCCATGGGCTGGGGTCCCTACGCCGAAAGGTGGCCGGGCTTTCTTTTTGGTAGGGCGGAACAAGTGTGCTTTGAGATTGTTGCGACACGAAGAATGATCGCAATATGCGCACAGCGTCATTTCGTTGCTAGCACCTGCATCACCGAGCCGCCTTCTTAGGACGGAAACTGAAGCGTCACCGACAGGGGGCGCACAAGGATTCCCAAAATGTCCGATTTACCGAGCATGCTGCAGGGCACCCACCCTACGGTTTGGCGTTTGATGGAAGAAACCAACATTACTGAAGAGCAAGCTCGGGAGCTTATCGCTCTGATCGGATATGAGTGGCCATCACTTCTAAGGGAAGCCCGGATCCTGGCGAAGAAACGGTAATCCAGGCGCGCCGTTAGCCGATCTTCCTGATGCGGCCTTTCTCTATGAGAAACGCGCCGCTTGTCCCACCTTGCCTTGCCAGATCAGTTTGCAGTTCGTCCCATGTTCCCAGATATTCGCCGCAGTCATCGCATGCGATAGGAGTATCTGGGTAAGCGTCCTCTGGAATCCTCAGCCGGATCGTTTTGCAATAGGGGCATTCCAGCCTGTGGTTCAGATAGCGGGTCTCAGCCATAGCGACACCTCCGCCGAGAGAACGGGAACGACTGAGCGTATCCTGACGACTGGAAATTTCAAGACCGTTCCGTAGCTGCGCTTTTGCCAAGCGCTTGCTGCCAGCGGGCAGCGCACACCGCCTAGTGGCGGTTCGGCTAAGCCTTGACCTTACCGTTTCGTTGTTTGGCCGGCTTCCTCGCCGACCCTGTCGTTGGCTGCTTGCGCCCGAGGCCCAACTTCTTCGCCAATTCGGAGCGCTTCGCCGAGTAAGTTGGAGCGGCCATTGGATAGTCAGCGGGAAGCGACCACTTTGCGCGGTATTCGTCGGGCGTCAGACCAGCCCCAGCCAAGTGGCGCTTGAGCGTCCGGTACTGTTTACCGTCTTCCAGGCTGATCAGGTATTCCGGGGTCAGGATTTGGCGATTGACACGAGCAGTGGAACCTCGGCGCTTTTCCCGAGTTCTGCATGTGCACACAACGTGGCTTTTGTCCTTAGGCTCCGTTGATCCCGAAACTGAGGCCCTTGCCTGCGAACACGCGGCGGGCCTCTTTTTTATTGCGGTATCAAGTCTCGGTCACGGTCACGTGGCGCAGCTTTTCCTCACCGGATAGATGCTTGGTCATGGCTTTCCAGACAGGAGACACTGGCACGGTCATGCTAAGCTGCTCTGGCCGGCGAAGCTTTTTTTTGTTGGGCGCAAACAAAAACCCCGGCGCGAGGCCGGGGCTTGAGACGTTCAGGCGGCCGCCGTTCAGAACTTGTAGGCCACACCGAGGAGCACGTCGTGCGTTTTGACGTCGTACTCGTGCGTGTGTGAGCCAGCGAATTCAAACTCGTCTTTGCCGAAATCCGAATAGAGGTACTGGCCTCTGACAATCAGATTGTCCGTCACCGCCCACTCGACGCCGGCGCCAACGGAATAGCCGGTCATTGTCTTCTTGGCGATATCGTCGCCATCACCATCATGATCGGCTTCAAAACTGGCGATGGCTACACCGGCAGTCAGGTAGGGCATGAAGCGGTCAATCGCATAGCCAACCCGACCGCGGATGGATCCACCCAGTTCCTGGCTTAGAGGAAGCGTGAAATCGTCTTCCGGTTCGGCGGTTCTGAAGTTCAGATCGCCCTCGACGCCCAAGACCACATTGCTGAACTGGACGTTGTAGCCCGCGTATAGGGCTCCAGCGAAGCCGCCGTCGCGACGATCGAAATAGCCGTTTTCCAATTCATCGTAATTGATAGACGCCCAGCCAATCGCGCCACCGACATAGACGCCGGACCAGTTGTAGGCTGCCGCGCCAGGCTCAACCACCACGTTGTCTGCAGCGTTCGCTGCGGTGGAGATTGCCAGCGTAGCGATGGCAGTCACGAGAATCTTTTTCATTGAAGCACCCCAATCCATAAGCCCGGCGCAATATACGAACTTTTCGGTTGAGGGAAAGTGGATGCTATACATAAGGTTGCAACTGGCGTCTCTACTGTAACTTTGTTGCAACATGTTAGTTTGCATGAATATAATGCTGATGCCGCGTCAAACGACGTACTTCTTGCCCTCGGCCTTGTGCTCGTAGCACGGCACTCTGGGCTTCGCCGTCGGCTAGCAAGCGCCGCACTGGTTCTGTCCTTTCTGCTGCCGACATGTTCGTAAAAGTGCTCGACGCCCTGTGCGATGCGGTGGATTGTTCGTCGCTCATTGCCCGTAGGTTAGCACTATGCGCCTTAGCAAAACTTCGTGAGCTGTCCTTCTCAAGGTTCTTCCACGCAGCCATTCTCAAGAACTATTTGCACTCCGCGGAGATCATCCGAGGTAACAAATCTCGATGATGTTCGCGGCGTCCGATAACCCATCCAACGATGGATGGTTTTTGTATCGACACCTTGTTCCACTAACCGAGCTTCGCAGCAGTAACGGAGACCGGACGGCGAAATCGGGCTGCCAATCCCGGCGTCAATCTGCGACCGTCGCCAGGCTGCCCGAAGCCCTTTCAATCTGACTGCCGAAAATGGTCCTTGAGGAAGAGACGACCGGAATGTCAGTGCCTTTGAAGCACGCTGCGTAAGCGGGATCGTTCGCCCGTAGCCGGTTGAGGACCAAAATGTCACGTGCCGGTGGGTAATGTCAGACCATCTTAGTGCAAGGGCTTCCTTCATCGTCGAACCAGTATCAGCAAGAAAGGTGATAAGCCGATGTGATTCGCGGTCACTGGCTTCCAGCGCAGCGAGAGCTCGATTAATTTGATCGTTGCTGAGTAGAGTCGGTGCTTTTGTAATTTCCGGCAGTCGGTCTACCCTGGGGCTTTCTGGTATATAGCCCGCGTCAAAAGCCCCTTTTATCAACTTGCGGAAGAAGGACAGTTTCCGGTTGATCGTGGGATCTGAATTACCGGCGTTTCGATATCGGGTGACTGTTTGGTCAATGGACAGCGCAGTCGCGACGATTCCGCAGCGCCCAGCGAGCCTGTCCAACTCGTTGATCGCAAGCTCAGCATTGTAACGGTGTGCAGCGTTGGGCCATAAACGGAACTTGAGCACGTCCAATACCGCTACCAAGTTATCGTCTAGCAATGATCGGGCCTCCCGTGATCGAGTTTCTAGCATAGGAGAGTGTGTTGAACGGTGATGCCCCCCAACGTCCCCAGAAATTCAAAAAAGAGGACATGGCGGGCCTCATAGCTGCTGAGGTCGAGCAACTGCTTGCGCGTCTGGATCCCGACCTAAAGCGTCCCGCTATCATTAGCGCGGCGAAGTTAGCAGGAGTTGCAGCAACTTCTTATGTTTTCCTATCGCTGAAAAGGCAGGCGGCGCTCACGACGGATCTCAACGATGTGGCAGATAAGCTCGACAGTTTCATCGCAGAGATAGCAGGGGTGACGAGACAGGAACTTCTCGCGCAGCGGGCTGCGGACGGAGGCACTACCAAGCCGAGCAAGTCACCCACGCCCGTCCCAAATCCGCTTTCTGTGGTTGCCTTGCACGACTGGGTCGGGCCATCAGCCGGCCCCACATTCTTGGAGGAAAATTATGGTATTCCTCGTTCTACCCTGCACCGCTGGCAACGACGGAATGAAGCAATTGCGCTTTTAGCGGGCGGTAAGAGGCACGTGTTTCCTCTGGCCCAATTTGTAGATGGCCGACCAGCAAACGGGATCGCGGATGTGAGCGAGGTGATCGGCCATTCTAGACTGACTTGGTATTGGCTAAGCAGGCCGTGTGACGAGCTTGACGGTTATTTGCCAATTGATCTTCTAAAAATGGACCGTGTGAAGGATGTTGTTCAGGCGGCGCGGGCTTATGCGAAAACCGTGCGGCTACCGGAAAACGACCCGAGGTAGCTAGCGTCGGGTGCTGGCCGACGGCATCATCGTTCCAGTACCCGTACACATGCCTCCAAGTCGGTATCGGCATACTGCGCGTAGCGCATCGTCATCGCGAGCGATCGATGACCTAGCCACTTTTGGACGGTACGCAAGTCGACGCCGCCTTTGACAAGCCGTACCGCGCACGTGTGTCTTAAGACGGTGGGAACGAGGCTCGCGTCGAAGATCCCGACGTCCTGCTTGGCGCTTTTCCAGGCCGCTCGATAGTTCTGGAGCCTTACCGAAACGTAAGGTCCGTCAGCGTTCTCGCGCTGGCCGGCCATGGCACGCTCTGCCCGTTTAGTCAGTGGTATCGTCCGCTTTATCGTTGTCTTTCCCTGCTCGAACGTCACGCTTTGTTCGCCTGCTGACGCCCACTTGAGCGCTGTGGCCTCGCCAATGCGGGCGCCGGTGTCTAGGAGAAAGACTGACAGACTAAAATAGAGTTCCGATTGAGCGCGGAGGGCAGCAAACAAAGCTGTTTCCTCTTTCCCGTCCAGAAACCGAACTGGGGGAAGCCCTTCCCGCTGTGCGCGAGCCTTAGACAGGTTGTGGAAATCAGCCATGGATCATCCACCAAAATCGGCGGAGAAGAAACTGCGCCATTTAAGCACAAACGAAGACGGCCCGCGATCCGAGGACCGCGGGCCGTCTGTCTAAGTCAGCCTTTCAGCCGATTAGAACGAGGCGTCGAGACGGAGGAAGCCGTTGAACGAGCCGTCTTCGAAGCTGTCGCCGTCGTCGTAGTTGAGGGCGAGCTTGGCGTTCAGGTTCTCGACGATCGTGTAGTCGATGACCGCACCAACCGTCCAGTCGTCACCGCCAACGTCAACGGTCTCGCCGGTGATGAAGTTGCCGTAGTGGCTGTCAGCGAAGTACTGGCCGCCGAAGCCGACGCGCAGCTTCTCGTTGACCTGGTACTTCAGGTAACCACCAACCGACCATTCGTAGCCGGCGTAGAAGTCGGCCAGACCGAACCAGGTGGCGCCCGACTCGTAAGCTGCGAGCAGCTCGACGGTCAGAGCATCGGTCGCCTTGACGCGAGCGATACCCTTGAGGGCGAATTCCGAGAAACGATCGTCATAGCCGGCGAACAGGTCGACCGAACCCCAGCCCTGCGACACCGAAACCTTGCCGGTGATGAGCGGGATGTAGTCGAAGTTGTTGTCTTCTTCTTCCAGGCCGAGCGACACTGCGATGCCGTTGCCGGCGTCGAAGGTGTAACGGATCTGGTTGATGAAGTCGCCGCCGCCGGCGTCGAACTCGCCGCCCAGGTCGCCGTCGAACAGGGTGTCGTTACGACCGACCATCAGGCCGCCCAGTTCGAAGAAGGCATAACGGATCTTCGAGCTGGTAGGATCAGAGTACTCGCTGTAGCCGATCGGCTCGAGGGTGCTCGGGGTGCCAAAGGTTCCGCCATCGTTGGCGAACTCGAGTTCGATGAAGCGACGGAACGTGCCGTATTCGGTTTCCGAACGGGCGTCGAGGTTCACGCGAGCCTTGGTGGTCTTGATCCAGCCGTCATCGCCGGTCGTCTCGGCCCAACCGATCTCGTAACGAACGAGGCCGCCGACCTTCAGGCAGGTCTCGGTGCCGGGGATGTAGTAGAAGCCCGCGCCGTAGACGTCGCAGATGCGGACGTATTCCATGGGTTCCGGCTCAGCGACGACGACAGCGTCGGCCGCACGAGCGCCGGAGACTGCGAGCAGAGCCGCAGCGGAGCCGAGAAGAAGGCTCTTAATGTTCATTTTCTGACCTCCAGTCAAAAGTTTCAAAAGAGGGTCTGGGTATTTTTTGCTGAAGGACAGCGTTCCCTGCCCCATCCCCGTTTGAAAAAGATGCGCACCGCGCTCCCTCTTCGACCCCGACATTACTGATGACCGGATGCGGTTCAACAACCAACGTGCCAAACGTACACGCTAAATCGCGCTATCCAATTAGCGTGTGGCAGAAAAGCCACGATTTGAGGGGGCGCATTAGAACTCTGTTAATACTCGGAGCGCCGAAAGCCAGAAATAACACGACAGGTGCCCTCAGAGAGAAAGCCGCGGTGGGGATGATTCTCCTCTGACTTCTTGTCGAAGGAGGCCAGCGACATCAAAATCTTACAAGGCGCCCGTCGTCCAGACGCTCCTGCCAATGACGTGCACCGAGCGTCTCGAAGGCTGGGCCTGGCTACTTGAACGCCAGCCAGATCGGCGTCTGGGTGCGTTTGCGGGCACCGAGTTTGCCTCGAGCGCCGAACGTCTTGCCATGCGCGTTCAGGCTCGCCCCCTAGCGGCGGCGTTCGAGGACCCAGCCTTCCGCGCGGCTGGCCTCGCCGACGATAACTAATGCTGAGGCTAAGCGATTCTTTGACTTATCCGACGGGCGGTCAGGGGCGCCACTGCCGCCCGCTATGTTCGCGCAGCAATCGGGTTGTGGACGCGCATCCGAGCCTTTTTTGCCTGAAGAGACAGCCAGCTTTTCACGCGGGGATCCCACACCAATTCCCGCCGCATCAAGTTTAAGACGGTTAGCCTCCCGGGGCGGTCTTTTTCTGCTTGTTAGCGACGTGGGTCAGGCACTCCCGGAACCAAATGTTCGAGGAGCCAGTAGGAAGCGACGCGCGTCCAGTGTCGCGGGGCTTCTATTGCTTTGGGCGGATGAGGGCCAATTGCTGCTCCATCTGCATCTTAGCGCGAATGGCGTCCGCCATCAGGCTGTCGCCTTCACGTCTCGTTCGGCCCCAATTATCTCGCGCCCATGTCGCGTTCCATGTCGCGTCGACTAGCCGAGTGTGAGTGAAACCCTTTGGAAATCAAGGGAACTCAGTTGCAACATGACGCGACATGACATCGGCAAATTTGCCGCAGTCGTATGGGGTTAAGTTGCTGATTTTGTTTAGGAAAGGGGTGGTGCCCAGACGCGGATTCGAACCACGGACACGCGGATTTTCAATCCGCTGCTCTACCAACTGAGCTATCTGGGCCTAGTTCCAGGATCGGGCAAGGAGCCTTGATCCGGATGCCTTGAGTGGTGCGCTGCACCCTTGAAAGCGGGTGGGTTATAGCACGAGATTTGCCTCTGTCCAGCGCCTGGGATGTCTTTTTCTGCAAAGAAATCACAGGCCGTCGCGGAAGCCGAAATGGGGCGTCAGCTTCGTTCGCCGGCTTCGCTGCTGCTGGTCGAATCTTCCTCCTCGTCGTCGCGGACGGGAATGGCATAGGAGCCCGAGAGCCAGCGGTTGAGATCGACCGCCTTGCAGCGCGGCGAGCAAAAGGGGTAGCTCTCGCGCGCCGACGGCTTGCCGCATTCGGGGCAGGGCTTCTTGGCGCGCAAGGGCGTCACGATATCGCCGGGCTTGCCCGTCATGCGCGCCCCCCGGCCTGCCAGTTGAGCTGGACCTGGTAGCCTTCGCCCGAAAGCAGCGACGTCGTCTCATAGAGCGGCAGGCCCACGACATTGGTGTAGGAGCCGACGAGCTTGACCACGAAGGTGCCGGCAAGCCCCTGGATTCCGTAGCCGCCGGCCTTGCCGCGCCATTCGCCCGAGGCGAGGTAATTTTCCATGTCCTGCTTCGACAGGCGCTTGAAGCGCACACGCGTCTCGACCAGGCGCTGACGCAGTTTGCCCGCAGGCGTCACCAATGCAAGCCCGGTATAGACGCGGTGCGAGCGGCCCGACAGGAGCTGCAGGCAATGCAGCGCCTCGTCCGACGTCTCCGCCTTCGGCAGGATGCGCCGCCCGACCGAGACCACCGTATCGGCGGCAAGGATGAAGCCCGAAACAGGCTCGGCTTCCTTGGCCAGCACTTCGTGTGCCTTCTGCGCCTTGGTCACCGACAGTCGCTTGGCAAGCGAGCGCGGGTGTTCGGCGCGCATCGGCCGTTCGTCGACATCGGCTGGAAACAGCCGGTCGGGCTCGATGCCTGCCTGCTGCAACAGCTCGACACGGCGGGGCGAACCCGAGGCAAGCACAAGCTTTTGCAGATCGCTCAATCCAAGATCCTGTAGGCTGAGGCCGGCCGACGCGCTCGAGGCAGCAGACGGTCTACTTGAAGCGGTAGGTGATGCGGCCCTTGGTCAGGTCGTAGGGCGTCATTTCTACGAGGACCTTGTCGCCGGTCAGAACGCGAATGCGATTCTTGCGCATGCGGCCGGCGGTGTGGGCGATGATTTCGTGTTCGTTTTCGAGCTTGACCCGGAACATCGCATTCGGCAACAATTCCGTTACGACGCCCGGAAACTCGAGGACTTCTTCCTTCGGCATTCGGTACCTTTGGTTTGGATGACTTGCCCGGCGTCCCGGCCGGAATTTGCGCGGAACCTATATGATAATCCGCGCTTTGTGAACACGCTTAATCGGCGTCGATTTTCTGTGCGTCTACCGCAAATCTTTCGACCATTCTTGCCTTCAGCCGTTCACGCACGTCCCTGTAGGCACTCATGATCTGATCGCGCGTACCGGTCGCTGCCGTCGGGTCGGGGGTCGGCCAGTACTCGACGTCGACGGCCATCGACCGGGTGAGTTCGAGGGCGGCGTGATGCGCTTCCGGCGCAAGCGTGACGATCAGGTCGAAATAGTCATCCTCCAGATCGTCGATGGTGCGCGGCTGGTGCTCGTCCAGTGCCATGCCTTCTTCGGCCAGAACGGCATCGACGAAGGGGTCGCGGTCGCCGGCGCGCACGCCTGCCGAGGTGACGAAGATCGACGGCGACAAGCTGTGGCGGGCAATCGCTTCGGCCATCGGCGAGCGGACCGAATTCATTCGGCACATGAACAGGATGGAGCGCGGAGAGGTTGCGTTTCCCGCCATATGTCATCCGCGCCAGTGCAGAACGCAGATCAGCGTGAAGAGGCGGCGGGCGGTGTCGAAGTCGATCTCGATCTTGCCGGAGAGACGATCGAGCAGGGTCTGCGAACCCTCGTTGTGCAGGCCGCGCCGGCCCATGTCGATCGCCTCGATCTGGCTCGGCGTCGAAGAGCGGATCGCCTCGTAATAGCTTTCGCAGATCATGAAGTAGTCCTTCACGATGCGGCGGAACGGCGTCAGCGACAGGATGTGGGTGACCACAGCCTCGCCATGCTCGCGCGAGATGGCGAATACCAGCCGCGCGTCGACCAGCGACAGCTTGAGCCGATATGGGCCATGGCCGTCGTCGTTCATCGGATGGAACGAGTTTTCCTCGATCAGGTCGAAGATCGCGACAGCGCGTTCATGCTCGACGTCGGGCGTGGAACGGCCGATCGATTCGTCGAGTTCGACGTCGACCAGGCGGGAGCGTGCGTGGCCTTTGTCGGACATGGCCGCCTACATGTTCAATCTGATGGCGACGGAGCGCGCATGTGCGTCGAGCCCCTCCGCCTTGGCCAGCGCGATCGCCGCCGGGGCCAGCGCCCTGAGCTGATCGGGACCGAGCTTCAGGATCGAGCTGCGCTTGACGAAGTCGAGCACCGAAAGCCCGGAGGAAAAGCGCGCCGAGCGGGCCGTAGGCAACACGTGGTTGGAGCCGCCGACATAGTCGCCGATGACTTCGGGCGTATGCTTGCCGACGAAGATCGCCCCGGCGTTGCGGATGCGTGGCAGCAGGGCTTCCGGGTCGGCGACCGCGAGCTCGAGGTGCTCGGCGGCGATGCGGTTGACAAGCGGCAGGGCAGCATCGAAGTCGTCAACCAGGATGACCGCGCCGAAATCGCGCCAGCTGGCTGCTGCCGTCTCGGCGCGGGGCAGGAGCTTGATCTGGCGTTCGACTGCCTCCTCGACCTGCTTGCCGAAGGCGGCATCGTCGGTGATCAGGATCGACTGCGCCGACACGTCATGCTCGGCCTGGGCCAGCAGATCGGCGGCGAGCCAGTCAGGGTCGTTGTCGCTGTCGGCGACGATCAGCACCTCCGAGGGGCCTGCGATCATGTCGATGCCGACGGTGCCGAACACCTGGCGCTTGGCGGCGGCGACATAGGCATTGCCGGGCCCGACGATCTTGGCCACCGGGGGGATCGTCTCGGTGCCATAGGCAAGGGCTGCCACCGCCTGTGCGCCGCCGACGCGGTAGATTTCTGACACGCCGGCGAGATCGGCGGCAACCAGCACCAGCGGGTTGATGACGCCGCCGGTGGCGGGCACCACGATGACGATGCGCTCGACGCCGGCGACCTGTGCCGGCACCGCATTCATCAGCACCGAGCTCGGATAGCTCGCCGTGCCGCCGGGCACATAGAGCCCGACTGCCTCGACCGCCGTCCAGCGCGAGCCGAGTTCGACGCCGATCGGGTCGACGTAGCGGTCGTCCTTGGGCATCTGGCGGGCATGGTGCGAGCGGATGCGATCGCGGGCGAAACGCAACGCCTCGACCGTCGCGGGATCGGCGTCCTTGTAGGCCTGGTCGATATCGGCGCGGGTCACCGCGATGCCGAGCGTCGTCAGGTCGGCCCGGTCGAACTTCCGGGTGTAGTCGATCAGCGCCGCGTCGCCGCGCGCGCGCACGTCGTCGATGATGGCGCGCACGGTGGCCTCAACGTCGGGTGATACTTCGCGCTTGGTCGTCAGGAACGCTGCGAAGCGCGTCTCGAAGTCTGCATCGGATTGGCGAAGGGTGATGGCCATCGAGAATGCTCAGGTCTTGTGGATGGGGCGCGACGAGGCCTGCCAGGCGGCCCCGGTGTCGGTCAATCGGGCTTCGATGACCTCGACCTCGAGCCGGATCGCGGCGTCGCCGGAAAACAGCAGTTCGATCTCGCCGGCGGGATCCTCGCCCTGCGCGAAACCGATCGCCAGAAGCTCCAGCACCTCGTCTTTCTTGGTGCGCGAAATGCCGAAAAGCTTGACCGACAGCACGCGGTCGAAATGCAGGATCGAGCGCCGGCGCTCATATTTGGGCCGGAAAAAGCCGGTCTTGGTTTCCCAGGCAAAACGGTTCATCGCCAGCGCAAAACGCTTCGAGGGCGCGTCGTAAGCGAGGTCGCCGACCTTGACCACGGCATCCTGCACATGGGCCGAGACGATCTCCAGATCCTCTTCGTCGAGGGCGACTAGCTTGAGCTGGTTCATGTCCGGTCGGCTGCCTGTGCGGAATGTAATGCTTCCGGCTTTGTTAGGCGGTCTTGATGCAGCGCGCAACCGCAAGGGGAGTAGGGGAGTAGGGGAGTAGGGAGAGGCTTTCCTGTTCCCTTACTCCCTTATTCCCCTATTCCCTTCATTCAGCCGCTGATCCGCTCGATGACGGCGCCGCAGCGCGACAGCTTTTCTTCCAGCCGCTCGAAACCGCGGTCGAGATGGTAGACGCGGTTGACCACCGTCTCGCCTTCGGCGGCGAGGCCGGCGATGACCAGCGACACCGAGGCGCGCAGGTCGGTCGCCATGACAGGCGCGCCCTTGAGCTTGGAGACGCCTTCGACGATCGCCGTCTGGCCCGACAGCGTGATGTGGGCGCCGAGGCGTGCGAGTTCCTGCACGTGCATGAAGCGGTTCTCGAAGATCGTCTCGGTGATCTTCGACTTGCCCTTCGACATCGTCATCAGGCCCATGAACTGCGCCTGGAGGTCGGTCGGGAAGCCCGGGAAGGGTTCGGTTGTGACGTCGACCGGCGAGATGCCAGAGCCGTTGCGCATGACGCGGACGCCGGAATTGGTCTGGATGATCTCGGCGCCGGTGCGCGAGACGACATCGAGCGCGCCCTGCAACAGGTCGGCACGCGCGCCTTCGAGCAGCACGTCGCCGCCGGTCATCGCCACCGCCATGGCATAGGTGCCGGTCTCGATGCGGTCGGGGATGACGCGGTGGCGCGCGCCCGACAGCGAATCGACGCCCTCGATGGTGATGGTCGAGGAGCCGGCGCCGGTGATCCTGGCGCCCATGGCGTTGAGGCATTCGGCGAGATTGACGACCTCGGGCTCGCGGGCGGCGTTTTCGAGCACCGTTTCGCCGCGGGCGAGTGTCGCCGCCATCATCAGCACATGCGTGGCGCCGACCGAAATCTTGGGGAACACATAGCGGTTGCCGATCAGCCTGTTCTTGGCCTTGGCGACGACATAGCCGTTGTCGACGTCGATGTCGGCTCCGAGCGCCTGCAGGCCTTCGATGAACAGGTCGACCGGCCGCGTGCCGATGGCGCAGCCGCCGGGCAGCGAGACCTTGGCCTCGCCCATGCGGGCGAGCAGCGGGCCGACGACCCAGAAGCTGGCACGCATCTTGGAGACCAGCTCATAGGGAGCGGTGGTGTCGACGATGTTGCGCGCGCTGAAGCTGATGGTGCGCGAATAGCCTTCGCTCTGGCGTTCGCGGCGGCCGCTGACCGTATAGTCGACGCCGTGGTTGCCCAGGATGCGGATCAGTTGCTCGACATCGGCCAGATGCGGCACGTTCTCCAGCGTCAGCGTATCGTCGGTGAGCAGCGAGGCGATCATCAGCGGAAGGGCTGCGTTTTTCGCGCCCGAGATCGGGATGGTTCCGGTCAGCTCGTTGCCGCCGACAATTCTGATGCGATCCATTGGCCGTCGTTTCTCCGGGGGATCCCGGTTCTGGCGAGAAATTTTCTTGCCGCCGTCTAGACCATCGCGCCACCCGGTTCAAGAATCAGGGTTTTGCGGATCCGTGCGCCAAGTGCCTGCCGTGGCCGGTCAGGCTTTCTCGGGTTTCTCTGTCTCTCCCTCGGCCGTGGCAAGGCCTTCCGGCCTCGTATCGGCTTCGCCGGTACGGCGCGAGCGCGCCTGCGCTTTGCGCTTCATCAGGTTGGCGCGCAACTCGGCCGCGAGCCGCGCCTTGCGCGCATCTGCACCGCTTGAGGGCATTTTTGGTTTCGACGACATGTGGTGGTCCCCGCTTGCCGATCGTTCATAACCGCTTGGCAACGGAAATGGCCAGTTTTGTGGCGTAATGGCGTCTGTGGAAAATCAGTGTCGATTTGCAGCAACTGATAACTTGCGCTCCCCCGATTCATGTGTCAAAAGCCGCCCCGTCCACGGATGCTGCCGTAGCTCAGTGGTAGAGCACTCCCTTGGTAAGGGAGAGGTCGAGAGTTCAATCCTCTCTGGCAGCACCATTTTTTTCCCCAGATTTCGAAAAGTTGGGCCCTGCAAGGGCTTGAGGGCGACGCGGTTGCGCGCGGCGACTCACGGGTTCTTCAATTGTCCTGCGGCGAGCCTGAAGTCGAACATTGCTGGCCGCCCAGGACCCAAGCCCCGCCTAGGATCGGCTTCGCGAACCGGAAGCCCGGGCTTCATCGCCAACCCGGTGGAATGGGAGCTGGCGCTTGATGATGGGAATGGACGTGGCCGGCTGCTGCACGCGAACAGTCATCTCGCAGGAGGCGGAACCGTCGCCGGCACGCCGTGCGACATGCTGACGCGAAGGTGAGGTCCAGGCGTCGATACAATGAAAACTATTGCTGCCTTGCTATTGTTCGAATCCATTCGTGCGTGATACTGCGCATTGTCTAATTTAGTTGGTTTGGTATGAAAAAAGTAATTATTGCATTTTCTTCGCTCGTCATTGCGACAACAGCTTCTGCCGCCGCTGATATACAGGGTACTGCTGAGACGACGCCGGTTGCATCTTGGTTCGGTTATGTTGAAGGGGCGTATGCCTTCCGCACCAACAGCCACAATCGGCAGTTCGACGGCGCTGCTTATCTTGACGCGAGAACCGGAGCAGGTGGTTCCGGCGCTGCAAAACTGGGTTATCGTTTTGCCGATAGTTGGGATGTCGCAGCCGGGCTCCGCTATTTGGAGCAGTCCGCCGGCAGGCGCAACGACGATCCATACGACTGGCAGTTCACCGGCGGTCGGTACTGGAATTTTGACGTTGAAGCCGGCTACAATATTGAGCACGACGATTGGTCGCTGCGCCCATTCGCTGGCCTGCGCTACCAGAACTATAGCGCGGATTTCACCGATCATATCTTGTTGCCAATTTTTGTCGCTTCGTCCAGGTCTTGGGGCATTGGCCCAAGACTGGGCTTCGACGTCGCGAGGCCTGTAGGAGAACAACTGAGCTTCTTTGCATCTGCAGATGCCTCAGTCCTGTTCGGTCGGATCAACGCTGACAGGCACTATGGAGCACCAGCCGAGTTTTCCGAAGACCGCACGTTTGCGACTGTTGGCGCGAAGGGCGGCCTCGCCTGGGAGTTCGCGCCTGGTGCCAAGCTTGGTGCTGGATATCAGCTCGAATACCTGTCGGCTGTCGGCTACAAGACGTTTCAGGATGCGCCTCTTCCTGAACCAAGCGGGCGCGCCAGCCAGTTGATCCATGGCCCGTTCATGCGGCTGTCGATGAACTACTGAGCGGGAAGGCGTCTGCCGGCGACGTCCTGATTGCGGTAGAATCGCTGAAGGCGGTCCGCTGGGCCGCCTTCTTTGCTCACAACTGTGATTCGATCGGCAGATAGCTGATCACTTTGGCCACCAGGCGGCGGCGCAGGCTGGCCTGCGGTTCGTGCTTCAGCTTGCGCGGGCCGTTGGCGGTGTGGTCGGTCCAGCTCAGCTTGTCGCCATGCAGCGACAGCCTGAAGCTGCTGCGTGGCGAAATCTGCGCCTCGATCACCGCCTCGACCTCGCTTGCCAGTTCCTCCTGCCTGAACAGGACGCCCATCTCGGTGTTGAGGGAGGCCGATCGTGGGTCGAAGTTGAAGGAGCCGACGAAACCTGCCTGCCCGTCGGCGATGAATGCCTTGGTGTGCAGGCTGGCGCCCTTGGAGCCGAACAGCGACATGTCGGTGCGCTCGTCGTCCGGCTTGAGTTCGTAGATGTCGATGCCGTTTTCGAGCAGCGGCTTGCGGTAGCGGACATAAGCGCCGTGGACCGCCGCAACGTCGGTTGCCGCCAGCGAATTGGTCAGCACAGTCACCGCAACCCCGTTCTCGGCCAGGGACGTCAGTTCCTGCGTTCCCGCTTCTCCGGGGATGAAATAGGGCGAGACGATACGCAATTCCCGCCTTGCCGACTTCAGCACGGGCCTGATCGCCGTCATCAGCCAGTTGTCCTGGCCCGCGCCCATGGCCTTTTCCGGCGGGTCCGAGGCGACAGCGGCTTCGCTGGTCCAGCGCAGCCGACCCATGCCCGAGGACGACCATGCCCCGCTCTCCTGCGCGACGCGATGGATGTAGGGTTCGGCAAGGCCTGTGGTGGCCGTGCGTTCCAGGCGCGCCCTGAGCGCCGGCAGGTCGCCCTTGGCCATGCCGGTGACATGGCGGATCGGCAGCACCGCCTCGCTGTTCCAGAAACCGTCGAAGATCGCTTCCGTCTGCTCGACCGCGGGGCCGGCGAGCAAAAGATCCATGTCGCGGAAATTGGCCTCCTCCGAGGCATCGAAATAGGCGTCGCCGATATTACGGCCGCCGACGATGGCCAGCCTGCCGTCGGCGATCCATGCCTTGTTGTGCATGCGCCGGGTCG
Organism: Aminobacter niigataensis; assembly: GCF_946995915.1. GTDB lineage: Bacteria > Pseudomonadota > Alphaproteobacteria > Rhizobiales > Rhizobiaceae > Aminobacter > Aminobacter niigataensis. The sequence goes on along the minus strand of NZ_OX341517.1, from coordinate 4,568,718 downwards.
TCCGCACTGCCCGCAGCACGAGTTCCAGCCCGCGTTGCAGGCCGAAGGCCCGCGCCCAGCTCGGATTGAACAGCCGGACCTCGATGTTGGGGTGGCTGTCGAGCGCGATGTAGTTGGGGTCGTAGCCCCGGGCGTTGATGTCGTCGAGGATCAGCCGAACGCGCACCCCGCGGTCGGCAGCACCGAGGATTTCGCGGGCGAGCAGTCCGCCGGTGAGGTCGTCCTTCCAGTAGTAATATTGCAGGTCGAGGCTGCGCTGCGCGTGGCGGGCGGTATAGGCCCTGACGGCAAAGGCGTGGAGATTGGAGGAAAGCAGCGCCAGCCCGCTCTGGCCCGGATGATCGGCCAGGAGCGGCGCCACCAGCGCATCGAATTGGGTCTCGCTTTCCGCCGTCGGCAGCGCCTGGGAGGGGGTCCCCCGCGCGCGCTTGGCGAAACGGCCAAAAGCATAGACCGCGAGCAGCGACGCGATGACCAGCGTCCCCGCCACTGCGACAATGATGGCAATGAGTTTCATGCGTATTGCGGTCCGCCGGCTGGGATGGGAACCATAGCCTCGCGACAGCATTTCGGTGGAGAGCCATCGTGACGCATGTGGAAAACCTCGAACACCTCGACCATATAGGTTACAGTTGGCACGAACGCCTGCCGCAACTGAACACGAATTTCCCAGAGATTCCAGACGAGTGATGGCTAGCACGCAAGGCTTGGAGATTTCCGATAGGGCAGGTGCCGGGCACCAGCCTTCGGCACAGCACCAGCAGGACGCGTTTTCGATCGCCGCAACCGGCACCCACAGCGAAATCGTCGTTGCCTCCTACAACGTTCACAAATGCGTCGGCCTGGATCGCCGTTTCGATCCGCAGCGCACGATGGCGGTGATTTCCGAGATCGGCGCCGACGTCATTGCGCTGCAGGAAGCCGACCAGCGCTTCGGCGACCGTGCCGGGCTGCTCGACCTCGATGCGGTCGCGCGCGAGACCGGGCTGGTGCCGGTTCCCCTTGCCGGCCGGCGCAAGAGCCATGGCTGGCACGGCAATGTCGTGCTGTTTCGCAAGGGTTCGGTCAGTTCGGCGCGGCAGATCGTGCTGCCCGGCGCCGAGCCGCGTGGCGCCGTCATCGTCGATCTTGAGCTCGAAGCGGGGCCGCTGCGCATCATTGCAGCGCATTTCGGCCTGCTGCGCCATTCGCGCAAGCTCCAGGCCGGCACGCTTTTGACCGCCGCCGAGCTGCACAGCGAAAAACCAACAATTCTTGTCGGCGACCTCAACGAATGGCGCCTGGGCAAGCGCTCGTCGCTGCGCAGCCTGGAACCGGCCTTCGGGCCGATGCACGCCATCGTTCCGAGCTTTCCCTCGCGGTTTCCGGTGCTGGCGCTCGACCGGGTCATGGCCAGGCCGCACAATCTGCTCACAGAGATCGAGGCGCACGACACCGCATTGGCGCGTATCGCCTCGGATCATCTGCCGATCAGGGCAGTGATCCGGCTGAATGCCAAGCGCAATGGGCTGGCTGAAGCCGCCTGATCACTGAACGACGAAGAAGTCGCTGATCCTTGCCGCCATCTCCCTGAGCAGCGGCAGGATCTCCGCTTCCATCTCGGCCGGCGTGTGGCGTGTGGACTGCGTCGAGATGTTGATCGCGGCGACGATCGCGCCCGATCGGTCGCGCAAGGGGACGGCGATCGAGCGCAGCCCGATCTCCAGTTCCTCGTCGACGATGGCGTGGCCGTCCGTTCGCACCCTGCCGATGATGTCAGCAAGTTTCGCCTGGTCGGTCACGGTCTTCGGCGTCCGCTGGACGATCGCGGCACGGGCGAGGAAGCCCTCGAGGTCGGCATCCGTCAGCCCCGACAGCAGCACGCGGCCCATCGCGGTGCAGAAGGCGGGCAAATGCGCACCGACCTGCAGGTCGACGCCGATGATGCGCGGTCCCGGCACGCGCGCGACATAGACCATGTCCTCGCCCGACAGGGTCGCCGCCGAACATGATTCATGCAGCTTTGCCGCCGTCTCCTTCATGAAGGGTTCGGCGAAGGTCCACAGCGGCACGCCGTGCAGCCAGATGCGCGCCTGCGTCAGCAGCCTGGGCGACAGCGAAAAGTTCCGGCCCGATTGCACCGCATAGCCCGTCGCCACCAAGGTCAGCAGGAAGCGCCGCGCGCCGGCGCGGGTGAGACCCGCTTTTTCGGCCGTTTCGGTCAGCGTCAGGCCCGCCGCATTGGCGGCCAGGATCTCCATCACCGACAGCCCGCGCTCCAGCGAGGTGACGTGGTCACGGGCGGTGTCGTCGTCGCGCATGGCGGCCTTTCTCCGAAATATCTGCTGCTGCGGAGCCTGGTCATTGACTCCAGCGCCATCTTGCCTCAGAAATGTATCGCATAGAAAACAAATGTTCGCAATACGAACTTTTGAGCGAACTTTGGACAACGGGACGAAACGCGATGACCAAATTTCTCCCCCTGTCGAAGGCGGTCGCCGACAATCTCAACAACGGCGACACCGTGGCCTTCGAAGGGTTCACGCATCTCATTCCCACCGCGGCCGCGCATGAAGCGATCCGCCAGGGCTTCAAGGACCTGACGCTGGTCCGCATGACGCCGGACCTGATCTACGACCAGATGATCGGCATGGGCATGGCCAGGAAGGCGATCTTCTCCTACGCCGGCAATCCCGGCGTCGGCCTGCTGCGGCGCCTGCGCGATGCGGTCGAGAACGGGTTTCCGCATGCGCTGGAAATCGAGGAGCACAGCCATGCCGCCATGGCCAATGCCTATGAGGCGGGCGCCGCCGGCCTGCCTTGCGCCATCTTCCGCGGCTATCGCGGCGCCGAGCTCGCCAGGGTCAATCCGAACATCAAGTCGGTGACCTGCCCGTTCACCGGCGAGGTGCTGGCGGCTGTTCCGTCGGTTCGCCCCGACGTCACCTTCATCCATGCCCAGAAGGCCAACAAGCGCGGCGACGTTCTCGTCGAAGGCATCATCGGCATCCAGAAGGAAGCAGCCCTTGCGGCCAAGCGCGCGGTGGTGACCGTCGAGGAAGTGGTCGACAATTTCGACGACCTGCACCCCAACCTGACCGTGCTGCCCAACTGGTCGGTCACCGCGATCTCGGTGGTGCCTGGCGGGGCGCACCCGTCCTACGCCCATGGCTACTATATCCGCGACAACGCCTCCTATCTCGAATGGGACGAGATCGCCGCCGACCGCGACCGCTTCCGCGAGTGGATGCAGAAGAACGTCATCGAAAAGACCGCCGACGATTTCGCCGGACGCGTCGAACACCTGAGGAACGTGGCATGAGCGAGCTCGGCTTCACCCCCAATGAAATGATGACGATTGCCGCCTCGCGCGCGCTCAAGGGCGACGACGTCTGCTTCGTCGGCATCGGCGCGCCGTCGGCCGCCTGCAACGTCGCACGCCTGACCCATGCGCCCGACATCACGCTGATCTACGAATCCGGCACCATCGGCACCGCGCCCGACGTGCTGCCGCTGTCGATCGGCGACGGCGAATTGTGCGACACTGCCGTCACCACCGTCTCGGTGCCGGAGATGTTCCGTTACTGGCTGCAGGGCGGTCGCATCTCGATCGGCTTCCTCGGCGCGGCCCAGCTCGACAAGTTCGGCAACATCAACACGACTGTCATCGGCGACTATGCCCATCCCAAGACCCGGCTGCCGGGCGGCGGCGGTGCGCCGGAGATCGCAACCTCGTCGAAGGAAATCTACATCACCATGGCGCAGTCGAAGCGCGGCATGGTCGAAAAGATCGACTTCTACACCTCCTTCGGCCATGGCGACGGCGGCGACCATCGTAAGCGCCTCGGCATCGACACCAAGGGCCCGACGCTGCTGATCACCGACCTCGCCATCTGGAAGCCGGATCCGGTGACCAAGGAATTCACCGTCGTTTCGCTGCACCCTGGCGTCACCCGCGACAAGGTCCAGGAGACCTGCGGCTGGACGGTTAAATTCGCCGATACGCTGGAGGAAACACCTGTTCCGACGCAGTTGGAATTGCAGACGCTGCGTGATCTAAAGGCGCGCACCGACGCCGCCCACAAGGGCGAGGCAGTTTCCGCAAAGAGAGGATCCAAGGATGGCTGAGGCCTATATCTGCGATTACATCCGCACCCCGATCGGCCGCTTTGGCGGCTCGCTGTCGTCGGTCCGCGCCGACGATCTCGGCGCCGTGCCGCTCAGGGCGCTGATGGAGCGCAATGCCTCGGTCGATTGGGCTGCCGTCGATGACGTGATCTTCGGCTGCGCCAACCAGGCCGGCGAGGACAACCGCAACGTGGCCCGCATGTCGCTGCTGTTGGCCGGACTGCCGCAGGAAGTCTCCGGCACGACCATCAATCGCCTTTGTGGATCGGGCATGGACGCGCTAATTGCTGCTGCCCGCGCCATCAAGGCCGGCGAAGCCGAGCTGATGATTGCCGGTGGCGTAGAAAGCATGAGCCGCGCGCCCTTCGTCATGCCCAAGGCCGACGCGGCCTTCTCGCGCCATGCAGAGATCCACGACACCACCATCGGCTGGCGCTTCGTCAACCCGGTGATGAAAAAGCAGTACGGCGTCGATTCGATGCCCGAGACCGGTGAGAACGTCGCGGAGGACTTTTCCGTCTCCCGCGCCGATCAGGATACCTTTGCCGTGCGCAGCCAGAACAAGGCCGTCGCCGCGCAGGAAAACGGTCGCCTTGGCAAGGAGATCACCCCGGTGACGATCCCGCAGCGCAAGGGCGATGCGATCGTCGTTGCCAAGGATGAGCATCCGCGCGCCGGCACGACCATCGAGACGCTGGCCAAGCTGCCGACGCCGTTCCGTCAGGGCGGCACGGTGACCGCCGGCAACGCCTCGGGCGTCAACGATGGCGCGGCAGCCCTCATCGTTGCCTCCGAAGCTGCGGTGAAGAAGTATGGCCTGACGCCGATCGCTCGCGTGCTTGGCGGTGCGGCGGCGGGCGTAGCACCCCGCATTATGGGCATCGGCCCGGCACCAGCGACCAAGAAGCTGTGCGCCCGGCTCGGCATCAGCCCGGCCGACTTCGACGTCATCGAACTCAATGAAGCTTTTGCCTCCCAAGGCATTGCCGTGCTGCGCGAACTCGGCATCGCCGAGGATGCGGAGCACGTGAACCCGAATGGCGGGGCCATCGCACTGGGCCATCCGCTGGGCATGTCGGGCGCCCGCATCGCCGGTACCGCGGCGCTGGAGCTCGGCCTGCGCGGGGGCAAGCTGGCGCTTGCCACCATGTGCATCGGTGTCGGGCAGGGCATCGCGGTCGCGCTCGAACGCGCCTGATCCTTGTCCGCTCCGAAAATGCAAACGCCCGGCATTGCCGGGCGTTTTGATTTTGAAAAGATCAGCCGATGAGGCTGATCAGGAAGCGCAGGCTGATCAAAAGCAGGAAGATGCCGAAGGCGACTTCAAGCTTGCGTTTCGACAGGGCGTGAGCCAGCCGCGCGCCCAAAGGGGCGGTCAGCACGCTTGTCGGCACGAACAGGATCAGGCCGACGAGCGAGACATAGCCGAGCGACAGCGGAAACTGCAGTGCGGCGACATCGGGGTACTCCGCCGCGCGCGGCCATCCGGCATAGATGTAGCCAAGCGCGCCGGGGATCGAGATCAGCACGCCGAGGCCGGAGGACGTCGCCACCGCCTGGTGGATGGGACGGCCGTAGAAGGTCATGAACAGGTTTGAAAGCTGCCCGCCGCCGATGCCCATCAGGCTCGACAGCACGCCGATCAGCCAGCCATATGCGTTCATGATGAGCTTGCCCGGCATGTCGAGGCCGAGGCGCCAGGAATCCTTGCCGAACAGGAGCCGGATCGCCGAGATGCCGGCAACGACGACGAACACCATCTTGAACAGATCCGGCGAGGCATAGCGCGCGATCACGCTGCCCATCAACACACCGAGCACCACTGGCACCGCCCATTGCCTCAGGATCGTCATGTCGACCGCGCCCTTGGCCTTGTGGGCGCTGAATGAGCGGATCGATGTCGGGATGATGATGGCGAGCGAGGTGCCGACGCACAGCGGCATGCGCACCTCTTCCGGCACGCCGACCATGCGGAACAATTCATACAGCACCGGCACGATGACCGCACCGCCGCCGACACCGAACACACCGGCCAGAAGGCCGGTGACGGCGCCCGCGCCGAGCAGCGCGATGGCTAGCCAGATGATTTCGAACATGGTGATGCCGGACATTTCGGGGAACTCGTGTTGGCGTGGCTGGATGGACAGGGTGTCGCCGGACACAAGGTGCCACGTCTGCATGCCCCAAGGTGAGAGCGAGACATATGCCATGAACGGACGGGCCAGTCTCCCCCGGACTGCAAGTCCAATCACGCAACCGCGAAACATCCGGCAACAGTTTTGCCGAAAACCACCCGGATGGGTGGTTGTGCGGCGAGTGCTATATTCGTATGAATATAACGAATCCGCAGCCGGGCTGCGGCTTGGTCAATCATGGAGGAATGACGATGTTCACGCGTAGGGGATTAGGGTTGCGGCTTGTGGCCGCTGCAGGCGGCCTGGCGGCGATGCTGTCGTTCGGCCTGCCTTCGGCGCGCGCCGATGGCGACGTGGTCGTGTTCGCCGCTGCCAGCCTCAAGAACGCGCTCGATGCCGTCGACGCCGCCTGGAAGGCCGAGAGCGGCAAATCCGCGACCGCGTCCTACGCCGCGAGCTCGGCCCTCGCCAAGCAGATCGAGGAAGGCGCACCCGCCGACGTGTTCATCTCGGCCGACCTCGACTGGATGAAGTATCTCGCCGACAAGAAGCTGATCAAGGACGACTCGGACGTCAAGCTGCTCGGCAACCGCATCGTGCTGGTTGCGCCCAAGGATTCCGGCGCCAAGGCCGAGATCGCCCCGAATTTCGACCTTGCCGCTCTACTTGGCGACGGCCGCCTCGCCATGGGCGACGTCAAGGCAGTGCCCGCCGGCAAATATGGCAAGGCCGCGCTCGAGAAGCTCGGCGTCTGGTCGTCGGTCGAGGGCAAGATCGCCCAGGCCGAAAACGTGCGTGCCGCCCTCAAGCTCGTGTCGACGGGTGAAGCCCCGCTCGGCATCGTCTACCAGACCGACGCGACTGCAGAACCCGGCGTCAAGGTCGTTGGTGTGTTCCCGGAAGACTCGCATCCTCCCATCGTCTATCCGGTCGGCGTGACGGCGGACTCGAAGAGTGCGGACGCTGCTGCGTACGTGAAATATCTTCAGTCCGCCAAGGCCAAGGAACTGTTCGAGGCCCAGGGCTTCACCATGCTTGCGCCGGTGGCGTCCAACTAGGGAGTGGTTTACCGCTCTCCGGTATTCTTGCCGCAACGACAATCTGTGTCCCATCCCGCACGGCGGGGTGGGACAGGCTTTTTGAGGGAATGCGACTAGGCAATGCTGGACCTCACTCCTGACGAATGGAATGCGGTCCGCCTGTCGATCAAGGTCGGGCTGTGGGCGATGGCTGCCAGCCTGCCTTTCGGCATCGCCATTGCTTTGCTGCTGGCGCGTGGGAAATTCTGGGGCAAGTCGCTGCTCAACGGGGTCGTCCATTTGCCGCTGATCCTGCCGCCTGTCGTCACCGGCTACCTGCTGCTGCTGAGCTTCGGTCGCCGCGGCCCGATCGGCTCGTTTCTCGACGAGTATTTCGGCATCGTCTTCTCGTTTCGTTGGACGGGTGCCGCCCTTGCCTGCGCGGTCATGGGCTTTCCGCTGATGGTACGCGCCATAAGGCTCTCCATCGAGGCGGTCGACCGGCGGCTCGAAGCGGCTGCCGGCACGCTCGGGGCAAGCCCCTTGTGGGTGTTTCTGACGGTGACGCTTCCACTGATCCTACCCGGCATCGTTGCCGGCATGATCCTCTCCTTCGCCAAGGCGATGGGCGAGTTCGGCGCCACCATCACCTTCGTCTCGAACATTCCCGGCGAAACCCAGACATTGCCGTCGGCGATCTACACCTTCACCCAGGTGCCGGGCGGCGATGCCGGAGCCATGCGGCTGACGCTGATCTCCATCGCCATCTCGATGGCAGCGCTTGTGGTGTCCGAGATGTTTGCTCGCCGCATTGGCCAACGCTTGGATATCGGATGACGCTCTCCGTCGCTGTCCATCACCGCCTCGGCGCGCTCGACCTCGAAACCAGCTTCGAGAGCGCCGGTCACCTGACGGCACTGTTTGGACCGTCGGGTTCGGGCAAGACCTCGCTCATCAACATCATCGCCGGGCTGATCCGCCCCGACGCCGGGCGCATCGTCATCGGCGACCGGACGCTGGTCGACACGGCAAGCCGCCGTTTCGTGCCCGCATACAGGCGCCGCGTCGGTTTCGTCTTCCAGGATGCCAGGCTGTTCCCGCATCTGACGGTACGCTCGAATCTGCGCTATGGCCGCTGGTTCACGCCGCAAGGCGAGCGCTACGCCGAATTCGACCGCGTGGTCGAGATGCTCGGCATCGGCCACCTGCTGGACCGGCGTCCAGTTTTGTTGTCCGGCGGAGAAAAGCAGCGTGTCGCCATCGGTCGGGCGCTGCTGGCAAGCCCACGACTGCTGCTCATGGACGAGCCTCTGGCCTCGCTTGACGATGCCCGCAAGGCTGAGATCATGCCCTATCTCGAGCGGCTGCGCGACGAGACCAGGATCCCGATCGTCTATGTCAGCCATTCGATTGCCGAGGTCGCCCGCCTCGCCACCGACGTCGTCGTCATGGCCGAGGGCAAGGTCGCAGCTTCGGGTCCGACGACCGAGATCATGCAAAGGCTCGACCTGTTGCCACCGGAGGAAGTGGGCGAGGGCGGTGCCGTGCTCGACATGAAGGTGCTGCGCCACGACGAAGGCTTCGGCATGACCGTGCTTGGCGCTGCCGCCGGCGAAATGCGCGTGCCTCGTGTCGCCCTGCCTGAAGGCGCTGTCGTGCGTGTCCGGGTTCGGGCGCGCGACGTCATGATCGCCACCGAGCGACCCCAGGGCCTCAGCGCGCTCAACATCCTGCCGAGCAGGATCGTTGATATCGGCAAAGTCAACGGCGCGCAGGTCGACCTTCGCCTCGACTGCCATGGCGACATGCTCGTCTCGCGTATCACGCGCCAGTCGCTCGAAACGCTGCAGCTGACTGTCGGGCGCGACGTTTTTGCGGTCATCAAGACTGTTGCCTTCGATCGCGCCAATCTTTCTCCGGGGGCGCCGCTTGTGCTAACCAGCTGAAGACTGGAGTAGCCGATGCCGTCCCTGACCCTGCGCCTCTATCTCGATCCGAAGGGCCGTCTGGGTCCGGGCAAGATCGAGCTTCTCGAACAGATTGCAGCCACCGGCTCGATCTCGGCGGCGGCGCGGGCCATGGAAATGTCCTACAAGCGCGCCTGGGATCTTGTCGAAGAGATGAAGGACATGTTCGGCAAGCCGCTGGTCGCGGCCAAGACCGGCGGCAAGCACGGTGGCGGCGCCGAGCTCACGGAGGTAGGCGAGCAGGTCATCCGCCAGTTCCGCGACATGGAGCGCGCCGTCTACGAGGCGGCGGCGCCCCATATCAAGGCTCTCCAGGCCGAAGCCGATACGAAGTAGTTATTTCCCGAGTTCGACCGAACGCAGCCGGGCCGCCTCGACGGCTTCGGTGAGCAGGTTCTTGAGACGATCCTCGCCCATCAGCACACCGAGCGCTGCCGCAGTCGTACCGTTGGGGCTGGTCACCTGGCGACGCAGCACGGCCGGGTCCTCACGGCTTTCGGCGGCCAGGCTGGCAGCGCCATAGACCGTCTGCATCGCCAGAAGCGACGCCGTCTTCGGCGCCAGCCCGGCATTCTCGGCCGCTGCCGTCAGGCATTCGATGAAGTGGAAGATGTAGGCCGGTCCGGAGCCGGAGACGGCGGTGACCGCGTCCATCAGGCCTTCGTCGGCGATCGTCGCGACTTCGCCGCTGGCCGACAGCAGGTCGGCGACCCGCGCCTTGGTGGCTTCCGTGACGTGGTCGTTGGAATAGACCACCATCATGCCCTTGCCGATGGCGGCGGGCGTGTTGGGCATGCAGCGCGCGATCGGCGTCCGTACACCGAGGATGTTGCTGAAGGTCGCGACCGATGTGCCTGCAGCGACACTGACGAAGGTCGCACGGCCGTTGCCGAAGCGGCGGTAGCCGGCAGTGACCTCGCGAATGACCTGCGGCTTGACCGCAATGACGATGATTTCGGGATCGGCATCGGCCGGGATGCCGCCAACTTCCGAGGCGACGCGGCTGCCGAGCTCAGCAGCGCGGGCGCGCAGTTCGGCGTTTGGTTCGACGACGAATGTCTCAGCCGGTGCGAGCTTGCCCGATTTCAGCCAGCCCGTGAGCATGGCGTAGCCCATGTTGCCGCAACCTGCGAGGATCAGTCTGATGGTCATTCAAAGCCCTCCGAACATCCTGACATAGACCGTCTTGCAGCCATGCGGAAGGGCGGAAACGCCACTTCAGCGTGTGTCGTCCAGTCTCTTGCCGAAGGCGTTGGTGAAGGTGACGCTGCCGCGCGCCCCGGCTTCCCCCAGCACGACATCCATGAAGCCGTCGGTCACCCGGACGACCGCGAAGCCACCCATGAAACCGGCTTTCGGCTTGAAAAGGTCCAGCCCGTCGCGCCTGTAGATCATTGGCGTCTCGTGCTGGTGGCCGTGGAAGACGGCGATCACGTTCGCTCCATTGATCGCATCCAGCAATGCGCGCCGGTCGGCATCGCTCCACCAGTGCGGCTTGCCGCTGCCGCTGTCGTCGAACTGGCGGGCGCCGGCGTCCCATCTTTCGATGGAGAACTGGTCCCAGCCATAGTGCTGGAACAGGATCACCGGCCTGCCGTCGCCGGCAAAGGTCTTGAGGTCCTGCTTCAGCCAGTCGAGCGCGCTCGGCGCACCCTTGGCCGTGTCGCCGGCAAACCTGTGCGTCTGGACGAGATGCAGCCCGCCCCAGTCCCAGGAATAACAATCCGACGGCGCGTCATAGTTGGTGGCCGGTACCGGTGGCTTGAAGAATACGCTCGGCCGGTGGTTGATCTCGACATAGTCGCGTAGTTCGCGCCGGTACCAGTCGACATGCGGCGGCGGCCCATCCTGGTCGAGGTCGTGATTGCCGAGCCCGACATAGACCGGCACATGCACGCGGTCGGGGCCGTTTCCTTCCTGGTAGCGATGGCTGAACTGCAAGAGCTGGGTGCCCTCGTGAGGCAGCGTCACCTGCCCACCGCCGTCGTCGGTCATGTCGCCGCCGATGACCAGGCCGAGCGGACGGCCGATCCGTGTGCCGGCGCTGGCAAGGCCCGACGACACGCCACTGATTTCGCTGGGCCACTCCAGTTTTGCGATCTCGTTCAAGGCCGCGATGTGCCGGCGCAGGTTCTCGTCCGTCTTGCCTTCGGCCTGGCAGTTCGGACTGAGCCCGCTTGCCATGCGGCAGGCATGGATGTCGGCAGCAAACAGGAAGGTCGCGTCGGTCTTCGGCAAGGCGGCACTTCGCACCGGCAAGGTCCGTAGCAGCGGCAAGATACCGATGCCGAGCGACCCGGCGAGCAGCTGGCGTCTGGAAACAGCGGTGGCCATGGCGCCAGAATGTCGTGGGTGCCGGGCGGGATCAAGAGCTCAGGATCAGGCTTTGCGGATCATCACGCGCGACACCAGCCGCAGCCCCAGCACGCCGAAGACGAAGAACAGCCACACCGGGTCGGCGCGGCGGAAGAAGAAGCTTTCGAGGAAGGCGTTGAGCGCGGTGAACAGCACCACCATCATGAACATGTCCCCCAGGAAGACATTCTCCTTGGTCAGCGGAATGCGCATGTAGTCGCGCAGCGGTGCGATCAGGAAAGCATAGACCGCCGTGACGAGGGCAGGGATGCCCATCAGCACCGCGAGGTCGAGATAGCCGTTATGGCCGTGCACGATGGCGCGGATGTCCCAGTCCTGGTCGAAGGCGCGCTCGCTTTCGGTGAGCAGCGGCGTGCCCCAGAAGCTTTCGTAGCCGTAGCCGAACCAAGGGTGCTTGGCCAGCATCTCGCCGGCATAGGCCCACAGCGTGGTGCGGCCGGTGTAGGTGAGGTCGGGGACGAAGTAGGCGGCAAGGTCCTTGAGCGGATCGATGAAGACGATGCCGAGCGTGGCGAGCGCGGTGCCGATGATGGCCATTGCAAACAGCACCGGCGCACCGAGCCGCATGCCGATCAGGCCCGGCAGGATGACCACCATGATCGACAGCGGCACCAGGCCGGCCGTGGTCTTGGAGCCGGTATGGAACATGAAGAACATGGCGGCGGCGAACAAAATGGCGCCCGCCCATTGCCAGCCGCGCCGGAAGAGGTAGATGCCGGCGAAGCTGTAGCAGGCCATGACCGGGGCGGCGATGTTCTTGTGCGAGAAGGCGCCGCGCCACAGCCCGGCATGCTGGGGCTCGACGCCGTCGGCGCCGTGGATCGCCACGCTCGGGTTGAGCACCACGCCGGCATAGCAGAGCCCGACGACGACCAGTCCCGATACGGCGAGCACCGTCGAATAGGCATCGGCGTTGCGCGGCAGCGCCAGCACGGTCGCCATAGCCAGGATGCCGATCAGGGTGAAGGACGCGGCACGGAACGCAGATCCGGGATCGGTGGCGGTCACCACCGAAATCATGAAGAAGCAGAGCAGGATCGCCCAGGGTAGGCTTGCCAGGGCACGCAGCCGGTCGTGAGCGGCCAATGTCAGCAGGGCGAAGATCGACAGTCCGCCGAGCGAGCCAAAGCCAAGCTGGTTGACGATGTCGCCGCCGCCGGCGACATCGGCGCCTGCCGGCTGGAACGGCCGGAACGAGACGATCACCACGGTCAGCAGCAGCGTCGCGACAGCGGTCGCGACACCCGATCGGGTGAACGCCGCCGACAGCGGCGCCGCCTCAGTTCTTCTCAGGCTGCCGATATTGCTCATTGGCATAACCGAAATCGGCGAGCACGCGGCCCAGTGCCACATGGATCGGATAGGCGGCGACCGATGGCGAACCGGTCCAGATCAGCCGCAACAGCGCGCGCAGGGGCGAGAAGATCAGCAGCGTCAGGCTCTTCAGGAACACCCGCGTATTGGCGAGCGGCGCCCCGGAATATCGCTTCTTGGCGACCAGCGTCGAGATGACGCCGTTGCGCAGGCCGCGCGCCCGGATCCAGTCGGCCTCGACGCGCCGCGCCGGCACGTTCTCGAACAGCTTGGCCTCGGCACACCAGGCGAGCCTGAAGCCCCGCCGCGCGGCCCGGCTGAGGAAATCCGAATCGCCGCCGCCCATGAAGTTGAAGCGCAAATCGAGGAACGGAGGACCCATCGCCAGCAGCACGTTGCGGGTGAGCAGCAGATTGCCAGAGGAAAACAGCGCCCGGACGGGTCCGGTGCTGGAGTAGGGCGGCGCAAAAACCGGGTGCGTTGCCCATGCCTGGTGAGCCGGGTCGGCAAACACCGGAAGCTGCGGACCGCCGACGATGTCGGCGTCGAGGCGCAACTGCGCGCTGCATATCGTTTCCAGCCACAAGGGGTCGGCCAGTTCGTCGTCGTCGATCACCAGCAACTGGGTGAAATTCGGAAAGTGCAGAAGTGCGGTGTGCCAGCCGGCATTGTAGGCGCTGCAATTGCCACGTTCATGGGCGATGATCACCATGCCGGCCATCTTGCCGCTCTCAAACAGCGGCAGTGCCGCGTTCAAGCCCTCGCGGCCCTCGTCGTCATTCTCCATGACGATGATAGCAAAGCGGCGCGCCGTCTGTTGCCTCGCGAGCGAATCGAGCGTTGCCAGCAATTGCTGCGGCCTGCGGAAGGTCGGCAGCGTCACAACCACGTCCACGACGTCATTGGCCAGCGCAGGCGACTGGCCGGCGATGGTCACGGACTTGAGGGGTGGCAGGACGGTCATGGAAAAACGCCGATTCTTACGATGTCCTTGCCTAGCATCGGCACGATAACGGTGAGTTAAATAATGGCGCCTCGGAGGCTTCCCGCCAGTTGCGTTTGCACAACAACGGCCAGATTGCTTAATGAAGACTTCACCGCAGCCTGTTAGCCGTGGGTCAGGAATCTGTTGTGATGCATCTGCTGTTTGCTACATCGATCGTGCCCGACGGAGCACTTTCCTCGGGCTACGAGATCGCCAACCAGGCGATCATCGACGCGTTGCGCCGCAACGGCGTGCGCGTGACCGTGCTTGGTTTCGGTTGGCCGGGCAAGGCACCGTCCGATCCGGAAAATACCGTCCTGCTCGGTTCGCTCGACGTGCGCACCGACACTGCACCCTTGCCGCGCAAGCTTGCATGGCTGGCGAGCGCTATTGCCTCCGGCCTGACATTCGCGTCGGCCAAGCTGCGCGTGGTCTCGGAGCAAACGGTGCGCGATGCGATCCAGGCTGCAGGGCCGTTCGACGGCTACATCCTCAATTCCGTTCAAATGGCCGCGGCTTTCGAAAAAGCCTTTCAGGACAAGCCGTCGATCTTCGTGGCGCACAATGTCGAGTTCCGCTCGGCGGCGGAGAATTCGCTGGCCGCCAAGGGTGCCTTCCAGCGCACCCTGTTCCGGCGCGAGGCGAGGCTGCTCGAGGTGATCGAGAAGCGGTTGTGCCGCAATGCGCGCTTCGTCTTCACGCTGGCCGAAGAGGACCGGGCCGAACTCGGCGTCGCCTCCGACACACGCTCGGTGGCGCTGCCGTTGGTCACCCGTTCCGAACTTCCGTCCGCACCCGGCACGCGCCCGATCGATTGCGCCGCGGCTCTCATCGGCACCTGGACCTGGGAGCCAAACCGCATCGGCCTCGACTGGTTCCTGGGCAAGGTGGTTCCGCATCTGCGCGCGGATTTCCGCATCCACATCGCTGGCAGCGTTCCGACCGGTGTTTCCTCGCCGCATCCCGGCGTCAAGTTCGTTGGCCGCGTGCCCGATGCCCAGGCTTTCGTGCGCAGTGCCGCCGTCATCCCGCTGGTCAGCACGTCCGGCAGCGGCGTCCAGCTCAAGACCATCGAGACCTTTGAACTCGGCCTGCCGTCGGTGGCGACGGCGCATTCGTTGCGCGGCATTGCCCATAAGCCTCGGAACTGCATCATGACTGATGATCCCGCAGCCTTCGCCAGGGCGCTCGAACAAACTGTCGATCAACGCGTGGCCGACGTCGACGGCACCGACTTCCACCGTCGCCAGATCGCGGCCCTGGATCGTGCGGTTGCGCTCGGTCTCGCCAGGCTTTGTGCCGGCACGCGCGAGGTTGTCGCTTGAGCCTGACGATCTCCAACCCGACCGCAACCTTCCGGCGCATCCTCGGGATTCGAGTTGCCAGCCTGGGGCGCGACGAGGCGGTCTCGCTGTTGTCCGATTTCATCCGGGAAAAGACCTTTACCAAGGTCGGGTTCCTCAATGCCCACAATGCCAACGTGGCCTGTTCCAACAAGGAATTTGCTGCCGCACTGGACGATTTCCTGGTCTTGGCCGACGGCATCGGCGTCGATATTGCCGCGCGCTGGCTTTACGGGGCACCGTTTCCGGCCAATCTCAACGGCACCGATTTCGTGCCGGCCCTGCTCCTGGCGGCCGACAAGCCGCTGACGGTCGGCCTGCTCGGTGCCACGCGCGAAAATGCTGAACGGGCAGCCCAGCGCCTGGGCGAGATTGCGCCGCAGCACCGGTTTGTGGTCGTCCACGACGGGTTCTTCACCGCACAGGAAGAGCCCGCGGTCATCGCCTCTCTGGCCGCATTGCGGCCGGACATATTGCTCGTCGCCATGGGCGTGCCGCGCCAGGAATTCTGGATCGCACGCAACTTGGGACCGGAGCACTGCACCTTGCCGATCGCCGTCGGAGCGCTGCTCGACTTCCTCAGCGGTTCGGTGCCCCGCGCGCCGGAATGGATGCGCCGGCTACGCCTCGAATGGTTGTTCCGGCTGGTCATCGAGCCTGGGCGGCTGTGGCGGCGCTATATCGTCGGCAATCCGCTTTTCCTCTTGCGCGTGCTGCGCCAAAAGCTGGCTGGGGATCGTTCTTGAACGCAAGCCGCATGCCTGCTGTTGCCGACGCGGCTCTGGTGACGGCCAGCTACGCTGCCGATTTCGAGCGCTGCCGCCTGTTGTGCGAGACAGTCGACCGCCATGTCACTGGTGCGTCGCACCACTATCTGCTGGTCGAGCATCGCGATGTGGCGCTGTTCCGCCAACTGGAGAGCAGACACCGTATCGTCATAGACGAGCGCGACCTGCTGCCGTCCTGGCTGCGTGACCTGCCGGACCCGACAAGCCTGTTCAAGCGCCGTATCTGGTTGAGCCTCAAGGCGCCGCCGCTGCGCGGCTGGCATGTGCAGCAACTGCGCCGCATCGCTATCGCCGAACGGATCGAGCAGCAAACGCTCGTCTACGTCGATTCCGACGTCGCTTTCCTCAGGCCGTTCGACTGCGCCCGGTTCTGGCACGACGGCAAATTGCGGCTGTTCATCCGCGAAAACGCCTTGCTTCACCCCGGTCACGAAAATCACCATGTCTGGTCGCGCAACGCCGCCGCCGTGCTTGGCATCGAGGCGCCGGAGGTCTCGCCGCACGACTACATCTCGACCCTTATCGCCTGGCGCCGTTCGAGCGTGCGCGACATGCTTGCCCGCATCGAGCAGGTGAGCGGCCGGCACTGGGTCGAGGCGGTGTGCGCGCGGCGCAGATTTTCCGAATGCATGATATACGGCCGCTTCGTCGACGAAGTCGCCGGCGGGGCCGGGCATTTCCACGGCTCCGAGGAATTCTGCCGCGTCCACTGGACCGGCACGCCGCTGTCGGATGCGCAGTTCGAGGCATTCGTCGCCGGCATGTCGCCGGAGCAGGTGGCGATCGGTATGCAATCCTTCATCGGCACCGATCTGGGCCGTATCAGGAAGCTTGTCGACGCCTGACCTAGATCGCCTTGGCGGGCCGGCGCAGTGCCGTATAGGTCACCGCCGCTGACGCCATGTAGAGCAGCGCGAACATCCCGTTGAGCGACCACACCAAAGCTTCGGTGTCGGCCACCTGCACCAGCAGGGTCGACAGCAATGCGGCCTTGAGGCCGGCGAGCAAGGCCAGATTGCCGGCGCGGATCAGCGTCTGCCCGCGCGCGAACAGCAGCTCGGCGTGATATTCGACGAGGTTGCGCAAGGCCGGCACGAACAGGGCCAGGCCGACGAGCGGCGCGGCCTCGGAAACATTCCGGCCGAGGAAATTGGGATAGAAATGCAGCACCACGGCGAGGAACAGCAGCGCCGAGGTCGAGACGAGCAGGATTCCGGCTTCGATGCCGAGCTTGACCTTGAGCCGCTCCAGCATCTGCGGCGCGCGCATCATGCGTTGCACCAGCATCATCGAGAATGTCCGGATCGGGATGGCGGTGAGGTCGACCAGCCGCATGACGATGGCATAGATGCCGGCGAGGTGCGGCCCGCCCATGGCCAGGACCAGAAGCTTGTCGAACTCCATCTGGAGATAGAACAGCACTTCCGCGCCGGCGACATAGATCGAGTCTGAAAGCCGGCGCCAATAGAGATCTGGCGTCAGCCGGAGCCTCTGGCGCGGGTAGAAGACGCCGAAGGCAATGGCAAGCGAAACGACATTGCAGGCGACGTAGAACCAGGCCCAGGCTTCGATCGTGGATGTCGGCCAGAAGATGAACAGCACAGCGGCGGCAGATTTGATCGCCGAAGTCAGGATAGCCAGCACTGCGGCGCGGCCGAAGCGGCCGAGGCCGTTGTTGACGATCATCGCCACCTCGACCGGTCGCCACAGCAGCGCCTCGGCGAAGATGACGGTGGCAAAGATGCCAGCCGACAACGTGCTCGAAAAGAACAGGAGCCAGGTCAGCGCCGAGGCAGCGGCGAGCACCGGCAGCGACAGCAGCGACAGCATCAGGAAGCCGGCGGTATAGCTTCCGATCAGCCGCGGTCTGATCGTGGCGGTGCGGTAGAGCGCCGAGATGAAACCGAAGGCGAGCGTGCGCGACAACATCACGCCGGCAGCAGACGCCGTGGCAAACAGGCCGAAATCGGCGATGGACAACGTGTTGGCCAGTGCCACGAAATAGATCAGCGAGAACACCAGCCGGCCCGCCGAACCGCTGACCGCCGAGAAGTAGTCGCGCAGCATTGCGCGCCGTTCCAACAGGAAACTGCCGATACGTTCGCGCAGCGGCATGCGCGGTATGTCGTTGGCCTGGGTCATGATCCGGCTGCAGGATAGGACGCAAAGCTTAATGTGCCGTTTTGCAAGAGCGGCAGGGAAGCGTTGAAGTGACAAAATTAACCTTTTGTTTCCCATGCCTGTTTAGCTTGGGTTAAGAACCGGACGCCTGATCCGTCCCAGTGCATGGAAGCAACCCAAGACATGGCCGATTCTGGGAACCGCGAGGATGGCAGGCGCAAGGGATCGCTGCTCGCGCTCGCCCAGGACGACGCGGCTCCGAAGCGGCAAGGCGCTTCGCTGCTGTCATTAGGCACGGACGAGCATCCCGAGCCGGATGCGCAGGATGCGGCCACGCGCCATCGCATGGCTCGTATTCGCCGCGAGGCGGAGATAGCCGCGCGCAGCTCCGAGGCAGAGCGGGCCACCGAAATGGCGGCGGACACGCACACGCGAACTGACTCTGTAGTTCAAGCTGCCGACGATCCGCACAAGCCGGCCCAGTCTTCGCTGATCGGCGGCTGGCGCGAAAGGCTGGTGGGGCCGTCCCAGCCGACCGTTGCGCCGGCAGTCGTCAGCACGCCAGCTCAGCCGCAAGCGGTCCAGTCGTTCGACGAACAGGACGACCCGGACGATGTGCGCTGGAAACCTTTGATCGACCCGATGAAGGTCATCGGCGGCATTGGCCGTTCCAAGCTGTTGATTGCTTCGACCACGCTTCTCGGCGCGCTTGCGGGCGTGGCGATCGCCCTTTCCATGCCGAAGATGTATCAGGCCTGGACCGAGATGATCGTCGATCCGCGCAACCTGAAGCTCACGGACCGGGAACTGACCGAGGGCGGCCTGTCGTCGGAGGCGACGCTGGCCATCGTCGAGAACCAGGTGCGGGTGCTGACATCGGGCACAGTCCTGACCAAGGTGGTCGACAAGCTCAATCTTGACGAAGATCCGGAATTCAACGGCACGGCCGGCAGCGGCCTCGATGTTCGTTCCTTCGTCCGTTCGCTGATCTCGCCTGACGACAAGGCGACAGGCGCTGTCGATAACAGGCACGCGCTGGCGACGACCCATCTCGCCGAGGCATTGACCGTCGAGCGTGGCGGCAAGACTTTCGTCATCTCGGTGGGTGCCAAGACCGAGAGCGCGGAAAAGTCGGCGCTCATCGCCAACACCATGACCGAGGTCTTCATGCAGACCTACGGTGAGCTGCAGTCCGGCAGTGCCGGGCGTGCGACCGACGAACTCAATGCCCGGCTCGACGAGATGCGCAAGTCCGTCGAAGCCGCCGAGCGCAAGGTCGAAGCCTTCAAGGCCGAGAACGAACTCATCGATCCGCAGGGGCGGCTGATTACCGACGACGAGATCCAGCGCGTCAACGACCAGTTGACCGCTGCGCGCTCGCGGACCCTGGAGCTGAATGCGCGGGCCGCCTCGACCCGCAGCCTCGGCATCGATTCGGTGCTGAGCGGCACCTTGCCCGAGGCGATCAATTCGCCGGCGATCACCGAGCTGCGCGCGCAGTATGCGGCCCTCACCCAGGAGGCCGACCGGGCAGCGGTCAGGCTCGGCCCGCGTCATCCCGAGCGCCTCGCTGTCGAGGCCCAACTGAGCGGCGCCCGCGAGCGCATCGCGACCGAATTGCGCCGGATCGCGGCCTCCATCCAGGTCGAGCTCAAGCGGGCCGTGCAGCTAGAGCAGGAACTCGCCGCCCGGCTTGCCCAGCTCAAGGTGCGCCAGGGCGAAGTCGCTGACGAACTGGTCACGCTGCGCGAGCTCGAACGCGACGTCACCGCCAAGCGCGCAGTCTATGAACAGTACCTGCTTCGGGCGCGCGAGACCGGTGAGCAGAAGGATATCAACTCGGCCAATGTCAGCGTCATTTCGGTTGCCTCGCCGCCGTTGGAATCGACAGGGCCGTCGCGCGCCATGATCTCTCTGGCCGGCATGCTGGCCGGCTTCGCCGTCGGGGTCGGCCTCGGCGGCCTGCGCGGGGCGCTCGAAAGCCTGCGCGACACCGCCAATCGGCGCGCTCGGGCTCGGCCCACGCCGCGCCGCGCCGCGCCCGTGGAGGACAATGAGGGCGGCCGACCGGACGACCGCGCAGACGCGCCTTCGCCAAGGCTGGATGCGGAACCGGCGCCGCTGTCGGAACCCCAGGTTGCGGAGTCGTCCCCTGCCACTGCGGCCGCGCCTGCCTCGCCGTCGTTGCCCGCCGAGGTGGCGCCGCAGGCAGCCGACGGTGGCTTCCCGCAGTCCTATCCGCCTTATTCGCAGCCTGGCTATGGTCCTCCGCCTCCGGGCTACGCGACACCCTATGCCTATCCGCCGGCTTCCTCGGGACATCATCCCTGGCCGCCCATGCCGCCACAGGCTCCATCAGCGCCTGAGCCCGCGAGCGCCATGCCGCAAGCCGAGGCCCCGTTGCCGCGCAACCAGATCGACGAGATCAGCGAAAGCCTGCGCGAGGTCCGCAAGGAGCTAAACCAGTTGCGCGAGCGCCGTTCGCGCCGCTACTTCTGAATATTCTGCACTGCGGTTTCGAGTTTACGGCACCGGACGCCGCAATGGCGGGGTTGCGGGTCGAAATTTTGATGACAATGCCGCGCCAGCAGTGCCTGCATATGGAGTGAACATGGCTGAGATCATTGACGGAAAGATTGTCGCGGCAGAGGTCGTCGAAGGCGTCAAGAAATCAGCGGCGGCGCTTGCCGCGCACGGCGTGAAACCTGGCCTGGCGGTGGTCATTGTCGGCGAGGATCCGGCAAGCCAGGTCTATGTCGCCAACAAGTCGCGTACCGCCAAGGAGTGCGGCTTCCTGTCGGTCCAGCACACGCTCGCCGCCGAAACGTCCGAAGCCGATGTGGTCGCGCTGGTCGAAAAGCTGAATGTCGATCCTTCGATCCACGGCATCCTCGTTCAGCTGCCGCTGCCGGCCCATATCGACGCCGGCAAGATCATCCAGACCATTGCGCCCGACAAGGATGTCGACGGCTTCCATTTCATCAATGTCGGCAAGCTTGCCACCGGCGAGGTCGACACTGCGCTCGTGCCGTGCACGCCGTTTGGCTCGATGCTGCTGATCGAGCGCAAGCACGGCAAGGATCTTTCGGGCCTCAGCGCCGTCGTCGTCGGCCGCTCCAATATCGTCGGCAAGCCGATGGCCCATCTTCTGCTCGCGGCCAACGCCACCGTCACCATCGCCCACAGCCGCACCAAGGACTTGCCGGCGCTCTGCCGCACGGCAGACATCCTGGTTGCAGCCGTCGGCAGGCCGGAGATGGTCAAGGGCGATTGGGTCAAGCCGGGCGCCACCGTCATCGATGTCGGCATCAATCGCATACCGGCGCCCGACAAGGGCGAGGGCAAGTCGCGCCTCGTCGGCGACGTCGAGTTCGCTTCCGCGGCAAAGGTTGCCGGCGCCATAACGCCGGTGCCGGGCGGCGTCGGCCCGATGACCATTGCCATGCTGATGGCCAACACGCTGGTGTCGGCCCATCGCCACGCCGGCCTCGAATACAAGGGCCTTTGAAAATGCGGGCGGCGTTGTTGATCGCGGCGCCGCTTCCAAGTCGGCGCAATCTGTAGGCCTGGCCGTCATGTCAGAACCTCATCCCGAAGGCCGCCAGTTCGCTTTCCTGCTCGTCGACAAGTTCTCGATGTTCTCGCTGGTAGCCGCGATCGACACATGTCGCACCGCCAACCGCCTGCTCGGCCGCGACGTCTATGGCTGGACAACGGTTTCGGCCGATGGCGAAGCGGTCATCGCTTCCAACGGCCTGCCGCTCAAGGTCGATTATTCCGTCGCCGACGTCCCGGCAGTCGAGATCATGTTCGTCTGCGTCGGCGTCTCCACCGAATTCCCCGGCAAGAGCAAGGTGCTCGGCGCGCTTCGTTCATGGGGTCGCCGCGGCGCAGCCCTGGGTGCGCTATCGGTAGGCTCCTACCTTCTCGCCGAGGCCGGCCAGCTCGACGGCTACCGCTGCACCATCCACTGGGAAAACCGTGCCGGCTTCATGGAGAAGTTTCCCGATATCGAGTGCACCAACAACGTCTTCGAGATCGACCGCAAGCGCTACACCTGTGCCGGCGTCACCACCTCGATCGACCTGATGCTCGAGATCATCAAGCGCGATTTCGGCGCCAACCTTGCCAACGAGGTCGCCAACCAGTTCCAGCACGAGCGCATCCGCAATGCCGGCGACCGCCAGCGGGTCGGCCCCGAACGCGACCTCACCGGCAAGTCGGACAAGCTCAAGCGCATCGTCGAGCTGATGGCCGACAATCTCGACGAACCCTTGTCAGCGGTACAGCTTGCCAAGACGGCGGGCCTGTCGGTTCGCCAGGTCGAGCGGCTGTTCCTGCGCCATCTCAATGTGACGCCCGGCCGCTATTACATGCGGCTCCGGCTCGAGCGTGCCCGCGAGCTGCTGCGCCAGACCAACATGCCGATCCTCGACGTGGCGATAGCCACCGGCTTCACCTCGCATTCCTATTTCGCCCAGAGCTACCGGCTGCAGTTCGGCCGCCCACCGAGCGAAGAGCGCCGGACCACCTATTGAGTGCTCCAGGGTTGTCAGCGGCAGGCCCCAAGTTTAGCTTCCTCGAACAAACGGTCTGAATCGGCGAGGGGCAGCATGAAGGCGTTCACACGAGGCATCCTGACGTCTGTCCTCATGCTGGCGGGAGTGGCGGGCGCGAGTGCCGCCGACCGTGCCATCATCGTGCTCGACGCCTCGGGTTCGATGTGGGGCCAGATCGACGGCAAGCCCAAGCTGGAGATCGCCCGCCAGGCGCTCCGTTCGGTGCTCACCACCATTCCCGCCGACACCGAACTTGGCCTGATGGCCTATGGCCATCGCGAAAAGGGCAGCTGTTCGGACATTGAGCTGGTGGTGCCGCCGGCGTCGGGCTCGGCAAGCGCCATCACCGCCGCCGCCGACAGCATGAAGTTCCTTGGCAAGACGCCGCTTTCTGCCGCGGTCAAGCAGGCTGCCGAAGACCTCAGATACACCGAGGATAAGGCGACGGTCATCCTCATCACCGACGGGCTGGAGACCTGCAACGCCGACCCTTGCGCACTGGGCAAGGAGCTTGAGCAGTCGGGAGTCGATTTCACCGCCCATGTCGTCGGCTTCGGCCTGACGGCGGAGGAGGGCAGGCAGGTCGCCTGCCTCGCCGAAAACACTGGTGGCAAGTACATCCAGGCGACTGACGCCAAGGGCCTGGAAGACGCCCTGGTGCAGACAGTTGCCGCGCCTGCGCCGGCCCCTGAACCCGCGCCTGCGCCTGAACCGGCCAAGCCCGAATTCAACTTCGTGCCTGAACTGGCGCTGGCCGAGGACGGAGCGCCGCTAAAGGATGCGGGCAACGCCTGGGAAATCTACAAGGCCAACGCCGACGGCACCAAGGGCGAACGTATCACCACCGAGTACAGCAACTACAAGGGATCGCTGGAAGCCGGCGACTACGTCATCCGCGCGACGCTCGGCGAGGCGGCGGTCGAGCAGCCGCTGGAGGTGGAGGCCGGCCAGGCCTACAAGCCGCTCTTTGTGCTCAACGCCGGCACGCTGATCGTCAGACCCCGCCCCAGCGACGGTGGCGACATCAACACCGGTGCGGCCGTCGTCCTCGACTTCCCCGGTGGCGACCACCCGGCGACCTACTACGGCGAGACCAAGGTGGTGCTGCCGGCCGGCGAGACCAAGGTCAAGGTCACCATCGGCCAGGGCGAGGCCAATGAGACGATCCAGCTCGCCGCCGGCCAGACCGTCGAGAAGGACATCGTCGCAGGCGTCGGCCGCGTGGTGGTCAATGCGCTTTATGCCCAGGGCGGCGACAAGGTCGACGCCGGTGGCCTCGATGTCAGAATCTACAAGGCGAAGAAGAAGATCGACGGCACGCGCGAGCAGGTCACCTATGGCTACGGGCCGGACAACAAGTTCGACCTGCCGGCCGGCGACTATGTCGCCGTTGCACGCATGGACCAGGCCGAGGCCGAGCAGCCCTTCAACGTTCGTGTCGGCGAGGCGGGCGACGTGACCGCCGTGCTCCGCGCCGGCGTGCTGGCGATCGAGGCTCCGGGTGCCAAGGAGATCCGGGTCTACGCGGCCAAGAAGGACATCCAGGGCAACCGCAAGGATTTTGGCTACGCCTACGACCAGAAGCACCAGGCCACGCTGCCTGAGGGCGATTATGTCGTCGAGGCCGACCTGGGCGATGCCGGCAAGAAGGAAGGTTCTGCCAGCGTCAAGGCGGGCGAGCGCACCGAGCTCACCGTGCAGTAGCATTGTCTCGCGCCGCTATTGCAGCTATGAAAGCGGCGCAACTCGAACGACAAAGGAGGGCTGCGTGATCGAGCATTTCTATCTCCACCGCCAGCGCGGCCCTGTCCACGCCCTGCAAATGCGTTTGCAGGGCTGACCTCGGACGACGCGCCAAAGCGCAACTCTCTCCCGGTCTGCCCTCAGTGGTGATGCGGCATCGAGCCTTGTGTTCGATCGCATCTGGACAACTCACCGGACTTGGCTCCCCAAAAGCATCTCGTAAGATCGGATGCGGGCGAAGGTCCGGACAGACCAGAGAACGAACATGGCTTTGATCAATCTGAGGTCGCTTGGCGTAACGCTCGGTGCTCCGCTCTTTTCCAATCTCAACCTTTCCATCGAACCGGGCGACCGGCTCGGCATCGTCGCTGCCAACGGCCGCGGCAAGTCCACGCTGCTGCGCTCGATCACAGGCGCTTTCGAACCGACGGCAGGCGATATCACCCGGGCGCGCGGCTTGCGCGTCGGCCATGTCGAGCAGGACGTGCCGGCCAGCCTGCGCGATGTGGCCTTCTTCGAGGCGGTGCTGCAGGCGCTGCCGGCCGATCAGGCCGAAAGCGAAAGCTGGCGTGTCGACATCGTGCTCGACGACCTCGATGTGCCCGAAGACCTGCGCCAGCGCCCATTGTCGAAGCTGAGCGGTGGTTGGCAGCGACTGGCCATGCTTGCCCGCGTCTGGGTAACCGAACCCGACATGCTGCTGCTGGATGAGCCGACCAATCACTTGGACCTCGCGCGCATAGCCCAGCTCGAAAACTGGCTGAATGCCCTGCCGCGCGACGTGCCTGTGGTGATCTGCAGCCACGACCGCGCCTTCCTCGACGCCGTGACCAACCGGACGCTGTTCCTGCGCCCGGAAAACTCGCAAGTGTTCTCGCTGCCTTATTCCAGGGCACGGGAAGCGCTCGACGAGATCGACGCGTCGGATGCACGCCGTTTCGAGAAGGACATGAAGACGGCGCAGCAACTGCGCCGACAAGCCGCCAAGCTCAACAATATCGGCATCAACTCGGGCAGCGACCTGCTGGTGGTGAAGACCAAGCAGCTGAAGGAGCGGGCGGACAAGCTGGAGGACGCCGCACGCCCCGCCCATCTGGAGCGATCGGCCGGTGCGATAAAGCTCGCCAATCGCGGCACGCATGCCAAGGTGCTGGTGACGCTCGACGATGCGCCTGTCACCACGCCCGACGGCACGCTGTTGTTCAGGACCGGCAAGTTGTGGATCCGCCAGGGCGACCGCGTCGTTCTGCTCGGCCGCAACGGCACCGGCAAGACGCGGCTGGTCAATATGCTGAGGCGCGCCATCGCCCAGCCTGACGTTGCCGTCGACGGCATCAAGGCGACGCCGTCGCTGGTGCTGGGCTACGGCGACCAGGGCCTGTCCGATCTCAGGGACAGCGATGCGCCACTGGCCGTCCTGACGCGCCGGTTCGCGCTCGGCGAGCAGCGTGCCCGCACCTTGCTGGCTGGTGCAGGCATGACTGTCGAGATGCAGGCCAATCCGATCGGTCGCTTGTCCGGCGGCCAGAAGGCGCGGCTCGGCATGCTGGTTCTGCGGCTGACCAATCCGAACTTCTACCTGCTCGACGAGCCGACCAACCACCTCGACATTGACGGGCAGGAGGCATTGGAGGACGAACTGCTCAAGCATGAGGCGAGCTGCCTGCTGGTGTCGCACGACCGCAGCTTCGTCCGCGCCGTCGGCAACCGTTTCTGGCAGATCGAGAAGAAGCGCCTGGTCGAAGTCGAGAGCCCGGAAGGCTTCTTCGCCGACGTGGCAAAGAACGGCGCTTAGCCTTCGGTGCGAGAAAGGCCTGTTGGAGCTTTGGCTTCGGCAGGCCTTTTCGCCGTGCTATCGTTCCCGCAAAAGCGAAGGCAACGGAGGTCGAAATGCGTTTGTTCCTGGCGGCACTCTTGCTGACATCAGTCGCAGGTACGGCCTCGGCAACCACCGTCACTTTCGAGTTGCCCGGCGATGCTGCGGTCGACCGACAGACGGCCAGCTACAAGTGTGGCGACCGCGACGTGAAGGCTGAGTACATCAACGCCGGCAGCAACTCCCTCGCTGTACTCACGATGGGCGACGAGATCGTCGTGGCTGTCACGGTCCTGAGCGGCAGCGGCGCCAAATACGCTGGCCAGCAATATGTCTGGTGGACCAAGGGTAATAGCGCCGACCTCTACGACCTGACGAAGGGCGAGGATGCGCCGCCGGTCTTCTCCTGCACGGCGGAGAAGTAGCGCTGAAGGTCGGGGCGCTGAGAGCTATTCGGCCCGGCTTTCGAGCAGGGTCACCGGCTTGCCTTCGGCGGCCAACAGCCGAGCGGCTTTCCTGTCGAATGTCGCGAACTGCTCGGCGCCAGCTTTGTAGCCCTCGTAAGCCATGGCTGCATCCGCGAAGTCACCGCCAGCCCGCAAGTGAGCAAGGCCGGCAGCCACTGCGGCGTGATCGACGACGACATGCCGTGAACTAAGCGTGTCTTCGATCCCTCGCGCTATCGCTTTTCGCTCTATCCCGAGGCTGCTGAGAACCCAGACCAGCTCGCAGAGGGTGACCAGGGGGATGACGATTAGGTCCGCTTCCGCGAGCAAGGCCTGGGCGACCTCGGCTTGGCCAGGCTCGTCCGCCAGCATCGCGCGAGCGAGAACATTGGTATCGACAGCGACCTTCACCGCTTGCCGGCCCAGGCGTCTGCTATGACCTTGTTCATGTCCTCAACGGAAACCGGTGCGCGGCCGGGATCATGAAAGATGCCAAATATGGCTTCGATCCCGTGTCGTTCGTGCGGCGCTGCCTTGAGCACGACGTTGCCGTCAGGGGCCAGATCCAGAAGGATCTTGTCGCCTGGTTTGACACCGAGGTGCCTCAGCACCTCTTTCTTCACCGTGATCTGGCCCTTCGACGTTACCGTCAGCGTTTGCATGGCATGGCTCCTGATCCCAGAAAGTAAGGCAGAATTGCCTTACTTTCAAGGAAGTCTCACGCCGTCCCGAATGCGCTCGCGCCATGGTCGGCGCGGCCGGCCATCTGGCGGAAGCCGGCGAACAGCTCGCGGCCCATACCGTGCTCGTTGCCGGAGAGGTCGCAGACCGGGGCCGGGCGCAGCGCAAGATCCCCGGCCGGCACCAGCACTTCGAGCGTGCCAACCTCGGCGTCGAGCCTGACGATGTCGCCATCATGGACGCGACCGATCGGACCGCCTTCCAGCGCTTCCGGCGTGACGTGGATCGCCGCCGGCACCTTGCCCGAGGCGCCCGACATGCGGCCGTCGGTGACGAGCGCCACCTTGTGTCCGCGGTCCTGCAGGATGCCCAGCACGGTGGTCAGCTTGTGCAGTTCCGGCATGCCGTTGGCCTTAGGGCCCTGGAAGCGGATGACGGCGACGAAATCGCGGTCGAGCAGTCCGGCCTTGAAGGCGTCGTTGAGGCCCTGCTGGCTGTCGAACACCAGCGCCGGCGCTTCGATGATGCGACGCTCGGGCTTCACGGCCGACGTCTTGATGATGGCATGGCCGAGATTGCCGCCGAGCACCTTGAGGCCGCCGCTCGGCTGGAACGCCTTGGATGCCGGTGCCAGCACCTTTTCGTCGCCGCTTTGCTTGGGGGCGGCTTCGCGCACGACGGAGCCGTCAGCACCGAGCTTGGCTTCGACCGCATATGGCCGCAGTCCTTCGCCCCAGACGGTCTGGACGTCTTCGTGCAGCAGTCCCGCGTCGAGCAGTTCGCGGATCAGGAAGCCCATGCCGCCTGCCGCCTGGAAATGGTTCACGTCGGAAAGCCCGTTCGGATAGACGCGAGCGAGCAGCGGCACGGCATCCGACAGGTCGGAAATATCCTGCCAGGTCAGGCGGATGCCGGCGGCCGCCGCCATGGCGATCAGGTGGATGGTGTGGTTGGTCGAGCCTCCGGTGGCATGCAGGCCGACGACGCCGTTGACCACCGAGCGCTCGTCGATCATGCGACCAGCGGGGATGTATTCGTTGCCGAGCGCGGTGATCGCCAGCGCGCGCTTGGCGGCCTCGCGCGTCAGCGCATCGCGCAGCGGCGTGCCCGGATTGACGAAGGAGGCGCCCGGCGTGTGTAGGCCCATGATCTCCATCAGCATCTGGTTGGAGTTGGCCGTGCCGTAGAAGGTGCAGGTGCCCGGGCCGTGGTAGGACTTCGATTCCGCTTCGAGCAGTTCTGGGCGACCGACCTTGCCCTCGGCGTAGAGCTGGCGGATCTTGGCCTTCTCGTCATTGGGCAGGCCCGAGGTCATCGGTCCGGCGGGCACGAAGATCGCCGGCAGATGGCCGAAGGTCAGTGCTGCGATCACCAGACCCGGCACGATCTTGTCGCAGACGCCGAGGTAGACGGCCGCATCGAACATGTTGTGGCTGAGGCCGATGGCCGCCGACATGGCGATCACGTCGCGCGAGAACAGCGACAGCTCCATGCCGGGCTGGCCTTGCGTGACGCCGTCGCACATCGCCGGCACGCCGCCTGCCACCTGGGCGATGCCGCCTGCCTCGCGCGCCGCCTCCTTGATCAGCTGCGGATAGGTCTCGAACGGCTGATGTGCCGACAGCATGTCGTTGTAGGAGGTGATGATGCCGATGTTGGCGACCTTGTCGCCGCCCAGCGCCACCTTTTCCGAAGGACTGCACACGGCGAAGCCATGGGCGAGGTTGCCGCAGGAGAGCACGCCTCGGTTGGCGGTCTTGCCGGCGGCGTCATCGACGCGGCCGAGGTAAATCTCGCGGCTGACCCGCGAGCGCTCGCGGATGCGTTCGGTGATGGCTTGGATGTCGTTCCTGGCGGTCATGACCTCAGTCCTTTCAACTCGGGGCCCGAACCGGGAGGAGCTTCGGGCCTGCGGCATGGCCTAGAGCGGCATGCCTTGTTCAACGCGTCACGTCGCCATTTCGGGCGCCGGTGCCACGAGCGCCGTCTCAGGGCGCCCAGTAGATCTCGGCGGCGCGGGGCGCCCGGTCGAGCACGGTGCGGATCGGCAAGGCCGGTTCCGAAGCCAGTGCGGCCTCGATGACGCTGCGCTTTTCCGCGCCTTCGATATGGACGACGACAAGCCCGGCAGCGACCAATGCGGGCAGCGTCAGCGTCAGCCGGAGTTCGCCGGCGCTGTCGGCATGAACCGGCATGACGATGCGCGCGGAAGCCGTATCGAGCAGGGCGTCGAGCCCGTCCGCATCCGGGAAGAACGAAGCCGTGTGGCCGTCGCCGCCCATGCCCAAAATCGTCGCATCGAGCGGCCAGGGCAGGGCGCGGATTTCCGCATCCGCAAGATCAGCGCCCGTTTCGACCGTTGATGCCTCATGGAAGAGCGGTGCAAAGCGTGCGGCTGAAGCCTCGTTTTGAAGCAGGTTCGCCTTGGCCAGTGCCGCATTCGAACGCGGCGAACTCTCAGGCACGAAGCGCTCGTCGACGAGCGTCACGATAACCTTGCTCCAGTCGAGCGCTTCCTTCGATAGTGCGGCAAAGAAGCGGCCAGGTGTCGAGCCGCCCGAAACGGCCAGGAACGCTTCTCCGCGGCGGGCGATCGCAGCCCGCAACGTATCTGCAACCTTGGTGGCCAGGGCAGAAGCCAGCTCTTCGCGCGTCGCAAACTCGTTCCAGTGAGGCGCAATGCCGTTCATGGCGCTCAATTGCTCTCGTGCCAGGTGCGGCCGTCGCGTTCGATCAGGGCGATCGATGCGGAGGGCCCCCAGGTGCCGGCGGTGTAGCCCTGGGCTTCCTGGCGGCTGCCTTCCCAGGCATGCTGGATCGGGTCGATCCACTTCCACGCCGCCTCGACCTCGTCGCGGCGCATGAACAGCGTCTGGTTGCCGCGCACCACGTCCATGATCAGGCGTTCATAGGCATCAGGCGCGCGCCCGTCGAACGACTGGGCAAAGCTCATGTCGAGCGGGATCTGGCGCAGGCGCATGCCGCCCGGACCCGGATCCTTGATCATGATGAACTGCTTGACGCCTTCGTCCGGCTGCAGGCGGATGACCAACTGGTTGTTGAAGATCGGCCCGGCACTTTCGCCGAAGATCGAATGCGGGATCGGCTTGAATTCGATGACGATTTCGGAGACGCGCGACGCCAGCCGCTTGCCGGTGCGCAGGTAGAACGGCACGCCGGCCCAGCGCCAGTTGGCGATCTCGGCCTTGATCGCGACAAAGGTCTCCGTGGTGCTGTCGGCGCCGAGTTCCTCGATGTAGCCCTTCACCGGACCGCCGGCGGAAGCGCCGGCGCGGTACTGGCCGCGCACCGTTTGCTTGGGCGCCTCATTGCCGTTGACCCGCTTCAGCGCGTTGAGAACCTTCAACTTTTCGTCGCGAACCGCATTCGCGTCCATCGAGGCGGGCGCTTCCATGGCGACGAGGCAAAGCAGCTGCAGTATGTGGTTCTGCACCATGTCGCGCAGCGCGCCTGCCTTGTCGTAGTAGGTGACGCGGTCTTCCAGGCCGACGGTCTCGGCCACCGTGATCTGCACATGGTCGATATGGGCGGAGTTCCACAGTGGCTCGTAGAGCGCGTTGGCAAAGCGCAGCGCCATCAGGTTCTGCACCGTCTCCTTGCCGAGATAGTGGTCGATGCGGAAGATCTGGTGCTCGCCGAAATCGTCGCCGATGATGTCGTTCAGCGCCTTGGCTGACTCCAGATCGCGGCCGATCGGCTTCTCGACGACGATGCGCGAGTCGGCCGTAACCAGCTTGTGCGCCTTGAGGTGGTCGGAAATGTCGCCGAACAGGCTCGGTGCCACGGCGAGGTAGAAGACGCGGATGCGCTTGCTATCGCCCACCGACTTCTTCAACTCGGCAAAGCCGTCGCCGGACTTGGCGTCGACGGTGACGTAGCTGAGCCGGTCGAGGAAGGTCTTGAGCTCGGCCTCTTCGATGTATTCCGGCTTCACGTGGTCGGAGATCGCCTTCTTGGCGAAGGCGCGGAATTCCTTGTCGTCCATCTTGGTGCGCGACGCCCCGATGATCCGCGTCGGCTCGGAAAACTGGTGGTCGCGCTGGCGGTGATAGAGCGCCGGCAGCAGCTTGCGCTCCGACAAATCGCCGGTGCCCCCGAAAATGATGAAGTCGAAAGGATCGACGGGGATGATCTGGCTTGTCATGTTCTATCCGTTTCCAGGACGGCCGTGATGTCGCCGACCGATATATGCTAATCGATTTAAAAACGCCAGTGCCTCGGTGTCACAGTTTCGTTTTCGATGCTGCGATCATGTCCACCGAGCATAGGGCTTCAGCGCTCCCGTTTCCAAGAATAAGCCTCTGGCGCCGGTGCAGTGGGCGCACTACCTCGCGCCCAGCATTGCGATGAACTGTGACGACCGCTAGACCGGACATGCAGAAAATCTACGGGGCGGCAGGACGATGCGACTCAAGGACAAGGTAGCGATCATAACAGGTGCGGCAGCCGGCTTCGGCGAGGGCATGGCGAGGCGTTTTGCCGAGGAAGGCGCGAAAGTGGTCGTCGCCGACCTGAATGCCAGGGAAGCCGAGCGGGTCGCGGCCGAAATCGGCAATGATGCGATTGCAGTCACCACCGACGTGTCGCAACGCTCCGAATTCGACGAACTGGTCTATGCCACCAAAAGCGCCTTCGGTCGCATCGACATCATGGTCAACAATGCCGGCTACACCCATCGCAACGGCGACCTCGTCGATGTCGAGGAAGACGTCTTCGACCTCATCACCGCCGTCAACATGAAGGCGATCTATCATTCCGCCCGCGCCATCGTGCCCATCATGGAGCGCCAGGGCGGCGGCGCGATCCTCAACACGGCCTCGACGGCAGGGCTCAGGCCGCGCCCGGGGCTGACCTGGTACAATGCGTCGAAGGGCTGGGCGATCACCGCCACCAAGTCGATGGCGGTCGAACTGGCGCCCAGGAACATCCGCGTCAATTGCCTCTGCCCGGTTGCCGGCGAAACCGGAATGCTGGAAAAATTCATGGGCAAGGACACACCGGAGATTCGCGAAAAGTTCAAAGCTTCGATCCCGCTCGGCCGCTTCTCGACGCCGCTCGACATCGCCAACGCCGCGCTGTTCCTCGTTTCCGACGAGGCATCGCTGATTACCGGCGTGGCGATGGAAGTCGACGGCGGGCGCTGCATTTGAGCGTTTCTGCCGCGAGGTAACCGCATCTCGGCCTGAAATGGGGCCCGCAACGCTTGACCGGCGGCGTCGGAACCCTATTCCAATGGTTGAAAACCAGCAGGAAACGCCATGCACAGGGTTGCGATTAGCGGTACCGGCATCTTCACGCCAGAGGAAGTCATCACCAACGCCGAGTTGGTGGCCTCCTACAACGAATATGCCCACCGCCAGAACAGGCTCCATGCCGACGCCATCGAGGCCGGCGAGCGTGAGCCGATGGCGATGTCGTCGGAAGAGTTCATCGTCAAGGCATCCGGCATCGAGCGCCGCCACGTCGTCTCGAAGTTCGGCATCCTCGATCCCGGCATCATGCATCCGGTGCTGCCCGAGCGCGAAGAGGACGAACTGTCGCTGATGGCCGAGATTTCGGTCAAGGCGGCCGACAAGGCGATGAAGAAGGCCGGGCTCACCGCTGCCGATATAGACGCCGTCATCTGCGCTGCTTCCAATCACGAGCGTGCTTATCCGGCGATTGCCATCGAGGTGCAGCAGGCGCTCGGCATCAAGGGCTTTGCCTTCGACATGAACGTCGCCTGTTCCTCGGCGACCTTCGGCATCCAGCTTGCCGCCGACATGATCCGCACCGGCTCGGCCCGCGCCATCCTGATGGTCAATCCGGAGATCACCTCCGGCCACCAGGAATGGCGCGACCGCGACTGCCATTTCATCTTCGGCGATGTCTGCACCGCAGTCGTGCTCCAGCGCGCCGACGATGTGAAGACGGACAACGCCTATGAGGTGCTGGCCACCCGCTGCCTGACCGAGTTTTCCAACAACATCCGCAACAACAACGGTTTCCTGCGCCGCACACGCGAAGGCCACATGGCCGACCGCCGCGACATGCAGTTCCATCAGGAGGGCCGCAAGGTTTTCAAGCAGGTGGTGCCGATGGTGGCCGAACTGATGCTGGGCCACCTCGCCGACCAGGGTATCGATCCTCAAAACCTGTCGCGGCTGTGGCTGCACCAGGCCAACAAGGGAATGAACGACCTGATCGGCTCGAAGGTGCTGGGCCGCGAGCCGAGCCGTGAGGAGCAGCCCAATGTGCTGCAGGACTACGCCAACACCTCCTCGGCCGGCTCGATCATCGCGTTTTCGAAGTTCTCCGACGACCTGCCGTCGGGCAGCCTCGGCGTGATCTGCTCGTTCGGTGCCGGCTATTCTGCCGGCAGCGTCATCGTCAGGAAGATCTAGGCTTCTCCGCGAAGCCGCTCGACCACCCGGTCGGCCATGCGTTCGCAGCGCCAGCCATTGAACGGGAACAATTCGGCAAAGCCCGTCGAGAGCCTTCTTTCGATGGCTGTCCGCATCAGACGGCGCGCCCGAAACAGGCGCGTCTTGACGGTTTCGGGCTTGATCGAAAGCTGGGCCGCCGTCTCGTCGATGCTCATTTCCTCGACATCGCGCAGGATGAAGACGAGGCGGAAGATCTCAGGCAATTCGTCGATTGCCTGTTCGAGCAGTTCGCGCGCTTGCCCGCGAGCCAGTTCGGCGTCGGCGCCAGGCGGGGTCAGCGATGTCGGAAACATGATTACCTGGCCTCCGTTGGCTGCGGCAGCGACATCCAGTTCCTCCAACTCGGCGACAGGCCGTCGCTTGCGGATGCGGGTGAGCGCTTCGTTGAGCGCGATCCGCGTGAGCCATGTCGAAAACAGTGCGTCGCCCTTGAAGCTGTCGAGCCTGGTGAAGGCCTTGACGTAGGTTTCTTGCACCACGTCCTCGGCCTCCGCGTCGTCGCGGGTGACGGTTCGGGCGACGCGGAAGAGCCGCTGGTTGTTGCGCTTGATGAGCGCGCGGATGGCATTTTCGCCGCCTTGGCGCGCGAGTGCCACCAGTTCCTCGTCGCGGTGTCCGTCGAGATCGACCTGTTGCCGCAAGATTGCCAGGTGCATGTTGTCGCCTCCATTTTTCGGTCCGGCGCTGCCATCGTTGCAACTTGTGCAGGCGGCACGCAGACGACGATCCGCCCCAACATGCTGGCGTTTGCATGCGGCACCTGACAATACCCTGTTGGTAGCCCCTGCGCCATGCAGCGGCTTCCGAACCATTGGATGCGGCCTGTCGGAAAAGGTTCCCGGGCAAGGGCGCTCCTGGCGCGGGATGTGCGTTTTGCCGGGCTAGATCCTGTCCCGCAGCGCGAACCAGTTGAGCGCCAGAAACAGCAGCGGCGCGCGAAAGCGCCGGCCGCCGGGGAAGGGCGGTATCTTCAGGTCCTCGACCAGCTTGAGCCGGTCGCGGTTGCCGGCGACGGTCTCGGCGTAAAGCTTGCCGAAGAAGTTGGACAGCATCACGCCGTGGCCGGAATAGCCGCCGACGGAGATAACGTTGGGCATCACCTCGCGCACAAAGGGCTTGCGCGGCACAGTGATGCCGACATAGCCGCCCCAGCCATGGGTGATCTCGACATCCTTCAGCTCAGGATAGATCTCGGCGATCTGCTTGCGGATGTGGATGTGGATGTCCTTGGGGTCGTTGACGGCGTAGATCTCTCGCCCGCCGAACAGCAGCCTGCCATCCCTGGACTTGCGGAAATAGCGCACCACGAAACGTGAATCGTCGACAGACTCGCTGCCGGGGATCACCTTTGAGTCCGCGCCTAGCGGTACGGTCGCGCCGATGAACGAGCCGATCGGCATGATATGCGAGGCGCTGATCGGCTCCAGCTTGCCGCCATAGGCGTTGACCGCGATCAGGCATTTCTGCGCCGTGATGGTGCCGCGCTCTGTCGTCACTAGCACCTTGCCGCCTTGCGAGGTGATGCCGGTCGATTGCGTCTTCTCGAACAGCTGTGCGCCGGCTGCCGCCGCGACCCTTGCGGTGCCGATCACCAGCTTGAGCGGGTGGATGTGGCCGGTGCCGGTGTCGCGCGTGCCGCCGAAGTAATGCGTCGAACCCAGCCGCTCCGCCGTTTCCCGCGCGTCCATGAAGGTGATGTGCGGATAGTTGAAGCGGTTCGCCATGATCTCGGCATGGGCCTTGTAGTCGTCGACGTAGCGCGGTTTGTGCGCCACCGACATCTGCCCGGGCATGTAGTCGATGTCGATGTCGTTGGTGGCTGAGAACTCCAGCAGATGCGCCTTGGCGTCTTCCGCGAGGTCGAACAGCGCCTTGGCGCGGGTGAAGCCGTATTCGCCCTCCATCTCCTCCGCCCAGGCACGCTGGCCGGTGCCGAGCTGGCCACCATTGCGCCCCGATGCGCCGTCGCCGAAGCGATGCGCCTCGATCAGCACGACATTGGTGCCTGCCTTGGCAAGATGCGCCGCTGCCGAAAGCCCGGTGAAACCGCCGCCGATGATGACGACGTCTGTCTGCCTGTCGCCGTCGAGCACAGGGTACTCGGGCCGCGGGCCGGCGGTGTCTTCGTACCAGGAAAGGCCGGGCGAGATGGGGGAGAGGTAGGGCATGGTGCGGAGGGGACTCCGGGCGGGGGAAGCGAATAGCGAATAGCGAATAGCGAGTAGCGAGTAGTGAGTAGCGGGGCGGAAAAATCTCGTTCGCTACTCGCTATTCCCTACTCGCTCCCTCACTCACACGTTCAGCAACAAATACTCCCGCTCCCACGGACTGATCACTTCCATGAAGGTCTCGAACTCGGCCCGCTTGATCGCCGCATAGGTGGTGGCGAACGACCGTCCCAGGAGCGAGGTCAGTTCCTCGTCGGCCTCGAACAGGTCGACAGCTTCGAGCAGGCCGCGCGGCAGGTCGATCTCGTCCTCGTTGGCGGTGGTCAGCACCGGCGCTTCGGACGGCAGCTTGTTGGTCAGTCCGATCAGCCCGCAGGCCAGCGATGCGGCGAGCGCCAGGTAGGGGTTGGCGTCCGAAGACGGGATGCGGTTTTCGACGCGCCGCCCGCCCGGATCGGAACGCGGTACGCGGAAGGCGGTGGTACGGTTGTCGTAGCCCCATTTGTTGTTGACCGGGGCGGAAGCCGCCTGCGTCAGCCGGCGGTACGAGTTGACGTATGGCGCAAACATCACCAGCGCATTGGGCACATGCTTCTGCATGCCGCCGATGAAGTGGAAGAAATCCTCGGTCTCCGAGCCGTCCTCGGCGGAAAAGATGTTCTTCCCGGTCTTCTTGTCGATGATCGACTGGTGGATATGCATCGCCGAACCCGGCTGGCCCTGGATCGGCTTGGCCATGAAGGTGGCGTAGGTATCGTGCTTCAACGCAGCTTCGCGGATCGTGCGCTTGAACAGGAATACCTGGTCGGCAAGTTCGATCGGGTCGCCGTGACGCAGGTTGATCTCGAGCTGGCCCGCACCTTCCTCGTGGATCAGCGTGTCGATCTCCAGGCCCTGGGCCTCGGAGAAATGGTAGATGTCGTCGATCAGTTCGTCGAACTCGTTGACGCCGGCGATGGAGTAGCCCGCGCCGCCGCCGATGGGGCGGCCGGAGCGGCCGACGGGCGGGGTCAGCGGATAGTCCGGGTCGGGGTTCTTGCGAACCAGGTAGAACTCGATCTCGGGTGCGACGACTGGCTTCAGCCCGCGCTTTTCATAGGCGGCGAGCACGCGCTTGAGCACGTTGCGCGGCGTGAACTCGACGTGGCGCCCGTCCTGGTGGACGAGGTCGCAGATCACCTGAGCGGTAGGGTCGTCCTCCCACGGAACCACACTCAGCGTCGACAGATCGGGCACCAGCTTCAGGTCGCCGTCATCTTCGGGATATTCGAAGCCGTTGCCGTCTTCGGGATAACCGCCGGAAATGGTCATCATGAACACTGCGGAAGGCAGCGCCAGCGAGGTGTTGGAGGTGAACTTGCTCGACGGCATCATCTTGCCGCGGGCGACCCCTGCCTGGTCGGGCGTGATGCACTCTATGTCCTCGATGCCGCGCCATTCCAGCCATTCGGAGGCTTCTTTCCAGTTGCGTACACCGCGCGTGTTCTTGACGAAAGCAGGCGTGCGGGCGCGAGCCCTCCGAGCGGTCGGACGGACTTCCTTCTTTGCAGGCGGCATCAATCACCAGGTTGTGGTTGCAGGTTACCGAGTATAGCCGGGCCTGATGACGGAAGAAAAGGGGGGCAAATCAGCGATTCTAGCGAGTTGTGAGGTCCGGAATGCTGGTTTTCGGGCGATTCTTGACCTAGATGATCGCCATGACCTCCATTTCGACCCGCCTTTCCACCATCGGATTCGATGCCGACGACACGCTG
Source organism: Aminobacter niigataensis (assembly GCF_946995915.1). Lineage (GTDB taxonomy): Bacteria > Pseudomonadota > Alphaproteobacteria > Rhizobiales > Rhizobiaceae > Aminobacter > Aminobacter niigataensis. The sequence continues at coordinate 4,530,950 of NZ_OX341517.1, read as the reverse complement.
TGGCAGAACGAACAGTTCTTCCGCATGACCGAGCGGCATTTCGCCGAACTTCTGGCCGATCATGGCGAGCAGGAACAGCTCATGTCGCGGTTGCTCGAAGCCGAGAAGCGCAATCTCGGCACCTATGGTTTCGGCATCAAGGGTTTCACGCTGTCGATGATCGAGACGGCGATCGAGGTGACCGCGGGCCGCGTGCCGGCTTCGGTGATCGAAAAGATCCTTGCCGCCGGCCGCGAGATGCTGAGCCACCCGATCGAGACGCTGCCGCATGTCCAAGACACGCTTGAAGCGCTCGCCGGTAGCTACCGCCTGGTGCTGATCACCAAGGGCGACCTGTTCGACCAGGAGCGCAAGCTGGCGCAGTCGGGCCTTGGCGATTTCTTCGACGCCGTCGAGATCGTCAGCGACAAGTCGCGGCCGACCTACGAGCGCATCTTCGCCCGCCACGGCGATGGTCCCGACAGGGCGATGATGGTCGGCAATTCGTTGAAATCGGACGTTGTGCCGGCCATCGAGGCCGGCAGCTGGGGCGTCTACATTCCCCACGACCTGACCTGGGCCTACGAGCATGTCGACGAGCCGACCGCCGCGGAGCGCTTCCGCAAGCTGCCGCATCTCGGTGAGCTGTCGGAGCTTCTGAAAGGTCTCGGCTAGGCCTCAGCCGCGGCCGACGAGCTTTTCGACGACGGGCTGGAGCCGCTCCGGCGTGATCGGCTTGGCGACCACGATGTCGACGGCGCTGGGCAGCGACAGGCTCTCAGGCGTGCCTGCCCGGTTGGAAAGCAGGATCACCGAAGGCAGCTTGTTGCCCGACGCGAGCCTCAGCGACATGATCGATGGCATCAGCGCATCGCAATCCTTGTTGTCGCTTCCACCGTCCAGGATGATCGTGCCCGGCGCCATCCTGCGCAGCACCGACAGGGCGCTGTCGGGCTCCTCGGAGATCGTCTTGAGGCCCGAGCGTTCGACGATCTTGGCGACCACGACGCGATTGATCGGCGAGCGACTGACGACCAGCACCTTCGACAGGTCGGCAATCTGGTGATCGCGCGCATTCGTACCCGGGGCGTGGCCCGGATTCAGGTCATTTCGCTTCATTGGCTTGGCCGACAGCTGGGGGGCGATTGTTCAATGCGAGGTTGCGTTCGGTCCCATACGTTTCGCGTCATGTATGAGAAGTGTCAAGTAATACACTCAAAATGAGGTGTAACTTTAGTCGTAAGTTTCAGCATTCCCGCATGTTCGCCACAGACCAGCTTACAGTACCTTAAAAAAAGCAAGTCCCGCCCACGGCATGGCCGCGGACGGGACCCGGGGGGCAAGGGGGACGTGAGTTTAGCCGTGCGGCTGCTGGGTGACGATGACCGGGATCAGCAGGTCGCCCCAGTTTCCGTTGCCGCCATGGTGGCGGGCCGAGCGGACCAATTCCACCGACACGCCGGCCTCGACTGCCTTCATGACCGACTGGTTGAGCCGGTGCAGGTCGTTGGCGACGATACGGATCACGGCCTGCTGGTCGGCGCTCATCGTGGTCGCCTGTTCTTCGGCTCGTTCCTTGACACGGGTACGCGGTGCCATCGTGGTTCTCCTCGGTGTTGCCTTTGCCCTGTTGGGCGTTGCCTCTGGCAGGTGCCCGGAGGCAATGCCTCCGGGGCTTTTTCTGTCGCCAGGCCTATTCGGCGGCCGGACGGAACTGTTCGTGTTCGGTCGACTCGTGCATCGCGGTCGTCGACGACTTGCCGCCGGTGATAGCCATCGACACGGCGTCGAAGTAGCCGGTGCCGACCTCGCGCTGGTGCTTGGTCGCGGTGTAGCCGTTCACTTCGGCTGCGAATTCCGCTTCCTGCAGCTCCGAATAGGCCGCCATCTGGCGGTCCTTGTAGCCGCGGGCCAGTTCGAACATGCCGAAGTTGAGCTGGTGGAAGCCAGCCAGCGTGATGAACTGGAACTTGTAGCCCATCGCACCCAGCTCGCGCTGGAACTTGGCGATCGTCGCGTCGTCGAGGTTCTTCTTCCAGTTGAACGATGGCGAGCAGTTGTAGGCCAGCTTCTTGCCCGGATGCGCCTTGTGCACGGCTTCGGCGAACTTTTTCGCCTGGGCGAGGTCCGGCTTGCCGGTTTCCATCCAGATCAGGTCGCAGAACGGAGCGTAGGCGATGGCACGGGCGATGCAGGGCTCGATGCCGTTCTTCACCTGGTAGAAGCCTTCCACGGTGCGGCCGGCATCCTTGTCGACGAAGGGCTGGTCGCGCTCGTCGATATCGGAGGTCAGCAGCTTGGCAGCTTCGGCGTCGGTGCGGGCGACGATCAGCGTCGACGTGCCCATCACGTCGGCGGCGAGACGAGCCGCATTGAGGTTGCGGATGTGCGCAGCGGTCGGGATCAGCACCTTGCCGCCGAGATGGCCGCACTTCTTTTCCGAAGCGAGCTGGTCTTCGAAGTGCACGCCGGCAGCGCCCGCCTCGATGAAGGCCTTCATGATCTCGAATGCGTTGAGCGGGCCGCCGAAGCCGGCTTCCGCGTCTGCCACGATCGGGGCGAACCAGGTGTCGACCGACAGGCCCTTGCCTTCCGAGGTCTCGATCTGGTCGGCGCGCTGCAGCGTGCGGTTGATGCGCTTGACCAGCTCAGGCGCGGCATTGGCCGGGTAGAGCGACTGGTCGGGATACATCGCCGAAGCGGTGTTGGCGTCGGCAGCGACCTGCCAGCCCGAGAGGTAGATCGCCTTCAGGCCGGCGCGGACCTGCTGCATCGCCTGATTGCCCGACATGGCGCCGAGTGCGTTGACGAAGTCTTCCTCATGGATGAGCTTCCACAGGCGGTTGGCGCCCATTTCGGCCAGGGTCTGCTTGATCTGGACGGAGCCGCGCAGCCGCTTCACGTCCTCCGGCGAGTAGGGGCGCTCGATGCCGTCGAAACGGCCTTCCGGGGCTGAAGGGACGAGGTTGTAAAAATCGGTCATTGTCGACTCCGTCTGGTCACTTGGTTCTAGGGGGCGGCCACCGCGTCTTGGGTTTGTTGCGGCGATTTCTATGTGACTTGTTTGACATTGCAGCGCGGAAGCGGCCAGAAAATTCAACAATTTGCAGTCGACTTTAGGGAAAACCTGTATTGTGTTTGACAGATGGCGGCTGTAAAATTGTAAAAAATGTAAAAGGATGGGTAGGGCGAAACCCCTACTTTCGTTGTAAAAATGGTGTAAAAGCCGATGGCCGAGCAGAAAATCTTCGCCGGGCCGCGCATCAGGCGCATCCGCAACCAGAAGGGCCTGACCCAGACGGCGATGGCCGAGGGGCTCGGCATTTCGCCGTCCTATCTCAACCTCATCGAGCGCAACCAGCGTCCGCTGACCGTCCAGCTCATCCTCAAGCTCGCTTCCGTCTACAAGGTCGATCCGGATGAGCTGCAGGGCGAAGCACGCGGCTCGATCGCCGTCCTGCGCGAGGTCTTTGCCGATCCGCTTCTGGCGGGCGAGTTGCCGGGTGACCAGGAGCTTGTCGAGATCGCCGAAGCCGCGCCCAATGCCGCGGCGGCGGTGATCAAGCTGTTCCGCGCCTATCGCGAGCAGGCCGAGCGTCTTTCCGACCTGACCGAGCTTTTGGCACGCGAGGGGCACACCACCGCCCTGTCGGGCGCGCGCCTGCCGATCGACGAGGTCCACGAGGTCTTCGAGCGTCGCCCCAACCATTTCGTCTCGCTGGAAGAGGAGGCCGAGGCCTTCACCTCGCTGCTCGATCCCGGCGACGATCTGCTCGGCGCATTGAAGGCCTGGCTCCGGCGCGAGCATGGCATCGTCGTCAAGGTGTTGCCGGTCGCCACCATGCCCAACTGGCGCCGCCGTTACGACCGCCATTCGCAGCGTCTTTTCCTGTCGGAGCGGCTGTCACCGTTCGACCAGCTGCGTGAAGTCGCGATGGAAGCGAGCCTGATCCGCATGCAGGTGGCGGTTGCCGCCGAGCTTCAGGCGCTGAAACTCACCTCGGACGAGGCACGGCGGCTTGCCCGTTTCGAACTCGGCCGATACGCAGCACACGCGCTGATGATGCCTTATCAGGCGTTCCACGCAGCCGCCCAGCGCGCCCGCTACGATGTCGATGTGCTGCGTTCGCGTTTCGGCGTGTCGTTCGAGCAGGCGGCCAATCGGCTGACCATGCTGCAGCGGCAGGGCACTTCGTCGGTGCCGTTCTTCATGCTCGAGGTCGACAATGCCGGCAACCGCTTCCGCAAGGCCGGCGCGCAAGGGTTCCCGCAAAGCCGCTTCGGAGGCGGGTGCCCCAAACTGCCGGTCCATGCCGCCTTTACCCAGCCCGGCCAGATCTTCGTCGAAGCCGTCGAGATGCCTGATGGTGCCGAGTTCCTCTGCGTCGCCCGCACGCTGGAAGGGCCGCAGGGTGCTTTCAGCGAACGGCCGCGCCGTACTGCGATCCTGCTGGGTTGCGACATCGCCTTTCGCGACGAGATCGTCTATGGCGCGGCCCTGCCCGCCCAGGCCGTCGGCGCCAAGCCGGGTGTCGTGGCGGCGACGCCGATCGGGCCCGCTTGCCGGCTTTGCGAACGTTCCGGATGCCTATCGCGCGCCGAGCCGCCGATCACGAGGCCGCTCGGCCTCGACGAGATGGTGACCGGCCTGTCGGCCTTCGATTTCCAATAGACTTCAGGCGACAGAAGCCGGAACGCGCCGCGCATATGTGAATGCTATTGCCCCAGCGAGCATGGCAATAACGCCGACACCTGCGCCCACGTAGACGTAGGTGTTGGCAAATCCGAATGCCGCAATCATTGGCTGGCTGACGAAGGGCGAGATGAAATGGCCGGCAAAGACGCTTGCCGTCATGCCGCCGGCAATACGCCCGCGCATGTCGGGAGATGCCGCTGCCATGGCGGCGGCGGCGATGTTGGGCATCATCATGCCGAGCCCCAGGCCAACCACGCCTGCCGCTGCCAGCACCGGCGCGAGCGTTTCCGCCAACCCGAGGAGTACATAGCCGATGGCGGTCAGGCCGAAGGCGAGACCGAACACGCCGGTCGTTCCGAGCCTTGCTCGCAACCGGTCATAGGAAAGGGCGACAACTGCCCCCACCATGTTGCCCACGCCGATCGCCAGCCCGGCCACGGCAGGCGAACCAATTCCCATGGCGTTGAGGTGGAACGGCAGTTGCGTCGGCAGCAGGTAGAAGGCGACGCTGTTGATCACCGCCGCGGCATAGACTGCCATGACGGCCAGCCACACGGTGCCGCTGCCGCTTGGTGCGGACGCTGCGTGGGTGGAGGGTTGTGCGCGAACCGGCTCGTTGATGAAGGCCATCACTGCCGGGATCAACAGCAGCGACAGCCCGTAGACGGCAAACGGCGCGCGCCAGTGCATTTCGGCGAGCATGCCGCCACCGGTCAGGAAGATCAGGCCGCCAACGCCGACGAATGCCGACTGATAGCCCATGAAGCGGTCGCGTGCAGGTCCGCTGAAGTAGTCGCCGACAAGCGCGGTTGCGGTGGTCATGACGCCGGCCACCGCCACGCCGAGCAACGCCCTGCCGATCAGCAACCCCACCAGAGAATTGCCGAAGATGCCCGACATGCCGCTCAGGCCATAGAGCAGTGCGGCTGCGATCAGCAGCGGCCGACGGCCAAAGCGGTCGGCCAGCCCGCCGGCGAAAGGCGCGCAGATCACGATGAACAGCGCTGGCAGGGTGAGCACCAGCCTGGTCAGGATCGCGACATTGGCGCTGCCGGCGAAATGGGCTTCGATCGCCGGCAACGACGGTGCAATGGTCGCGCCCGACATGATGGTCAGTGAACTGATCAGCAGCAGCGTCGTATTGCGCGCGGCATGGCGCTCGGGGGCAGGCGTCGCATTCGCGACCTGGACTTGCTGGGCGATGTTCATGCTGCCACCTCGAAATAGGGCGCGTTGGCGCGGGCTTCGCGCAGGTTGACTGCCCACCACCGCAGGCGCGCCAGCAAGACGGCCAGCGCCCGGTGTGGTTCCCCCGGTTCGATCAGCGCGCCGCTGGCATCGAACTTCTTCGAAGCGAAGGCAAAGCTCACCGTGTCGCGAATCGCCACGACGTGAAGTTCGGCAAAGACCAGCCGTAGCTGCTCGATCGCGCGCAGGCCACCGGAGATGCCGCCATAGGATACGAAGGCAAGCGGCTTAGCCTGCCATTGGCGGTTGTGCGCGTCGATCAGCGCTTTCAGGTCGGCGGTGTAGCCGTGATTGTATTCGGGCGTCACGATGATGAACGCATCCGCCTCGTCGAGGCGGCGCGCGATGTCGTGGCGGTCGTGGCTGAGGTCTCGCGGATCGACCAGCTCGAGCGCGAACTGATCATGCCCGCGGATCTGGGAGGCGACCCAATTGACCACGACGTCGCAGAAACGGCCCTGGCGGGCGCTGCCATAGATCACAGCGAGCTTGGTTTTCGGCGGCATTTCGGCGTGGCTCCAATTCAATTCGGGCGTCGGAGCCGTGTCTTTAGAACCTCAAGGTAAGTTGAGGTCAAGCGCATAAGTGACAGGATCTGAAAGTTCTTGAGTGCACATATGCGGCTTATGCAAGTGCCCTAACGGGATAGGGGCACTGGACCTCGCCAACGCGCGGCTGCTCGGCTATCGGAGGCAAGGCGTGTGCGGTCCAACCACGCCAGGGGGAGGCGACGGACGCACGCATGGGCGAACAGGCATCGACATCGCAGTTGGGCTCGACCGGCAGCACGGGCGAGCAGCGCATTGGTGTGGTGCTGGTCTTCCTGTCGGCGCTGATGTGGAGCCTGGGCGGCGCCATTGCCCGCTTCATCGAGGCTCCCGACAGCTGGACAATCGTGTTCTGGCGCTCGTTCTGGGCGGCCGCTTTCCTGCTGGCCTTCATGGCCTGGCGCGACGGCATGCGCGGCACGCTGCGCTTGTTCCGTGAGATGGGGGTCCCGGGCTTGCTCGTGGCGATCTGTTTTGCCACCGCCTCGACCTCGTTTGTCGTGGCGCTTGCCTACACCACCGTCGCCAACATCCTGCTCATGCAGGCCGGTGTGCCTCTGCTGGCGGCGCTGTTTGCCTGGGTCCTGTTTCGCGAACGCGTTGCCACGGCGACATGGGTGGCGATCTTCGTGGTCATCCTTGGCGTCGCCATCATGGTCTCCGAATCGCTCGACGGCGCCGTGTCGCCCATTGGCGACGGCCTCGCTCTGCTGATCGCCGTGGCGTTCTCCATCGCCACCGTCATCACCCGTCGATTCGCCCATGTCCGGATGACGCCGGCCACATGCCTGGGCACCTTGATCGCCGCGACCTTTGCCGCTTCACAAGCGTCGATGTTTGTGGTGACGCCGCACGACATGGGTTTCCTGTTCGCCTTCGGCGCGCTCAATCTTGGCCTCGGCCTTGCCTGCTTTGCCACCGGCGCGCGGCTCATTCCGGCGGCCATTGCCGCGCTGATCGGAACTTTCGAGACGTTGCTCGGCCCGATCTGGGTCTGGCTCGTCCACGCTGAGGTGCCGTCGACGCGCACCATTGTCGGCGGAGCCGTCATCTTCTCGGCCTTGCTGGTGCATCTGGCCTTGGAATTCAAGCGCCAGGCACGGCCCCAAAGGCCGGGTATCACGGGCGTTCCCATGCCTGATTGAGCGATGTCTTGTTTACCATTGACAATGCTACCGTCCGGCGGGCAGGCTGACCTCCGAGGGTAACAACAACACAGGCGTATCTTGCCAGGTTCCACTGCCGGGGCTTCGGTGTCCGCAGCTGTAAATCGCCATCACGTTTGCGCCGAACTGCGAGCCGGCGGGAGCGCGCTACCTTCATCACTCGATTTTTGTAAGGGATCAGGATGTGCCGGGACGGGCGCGTCCGGAAAAGGAGACTGCCATGAACCGTAGAGCGCTTTGGCTGACCGCCGCGTCAGCCCTTATCGCTGTTTTTGCGACCACTGCCAGCGCCCAGGAGCGGGTCGTCAACGTCTACAACTGGTCGGACTACATCGATTCTTCCATCATCGAAGACTTCACCAAGGAGACCGGCATCAAGGTCGTCTATGACGTCTACGATTCCAACGAGATACTTGAAACCAAGCTGCTTGCCGGCGGCAGCGGCTACGACGTGGTCGTCCCCACGGCCAGCCCCTTCCTGGCGCGCCAGATCCAGGCCGGCGTCTATCAGAAGCTCGACAAATCCAAGCTGCCCAACCTGGCGAATGTATGGGACGTCGTGAGTTCGCGTACCGCCGCCTACGATCCGGGCAACGAATACTCGGTCAACTACATGTGGGGCACGGTCGGCATCGGCTACAACCAGAAGAAGATCAAGGAGGCCCTCGGCATCGACAAGATCGACAGCTGGGATGTCGTCTTCAAGCCGGAACAGTTGGCCAAGCTTGCCGACTGCGGCGTCTATCTGCTGGATTCGCCGACCGACATCTTCCCGACGACGCTGAATTATCTCGGCCTCAAGCCCCAGTCGACCGAGCTGGGCGACCTGTCCAAGGCGGAAGAGACACTGCTCCAGGTCCGTCCGTCGATCCGCAAGTTCCATTCGTCAGAGTACATCAACGCGCTCGCCAACGGCGACATCTGCCTGGCGGTTGGCTGGTCGGGCGACGTCTTCCAGGCACGTGACCGAGCCGCCGAAGCGGACCAGGGTGTTGTCGTCGACTACGTCATCCCGAAGGAAGGCGCGGAGATGTGGTTTGACCAGATGGCGATTCCGGCCGATGCCCAGCACGTCGCCGAGGCGCACGAGTTCATCAACTACATGATGAAGCCGGAAGTGGCGGCCAAGGCCTCCAACTACATCTTCTATGCCAACGGCAACAAGGCGTCTCAGCAGTTCATCGACAAGGAGATTTCAGGCGATCCGGCGATCTATCCGGATGAGGCAACGCTCGCCAAGCTCTTTACCGTGCCGCCTTATGATCCCAAGACCCAGCGCGCCGTCACCCGCAGCTGGACCAAGATCGTCACGGGACAATAGCCAGGCCACCCGATCCCGGCGCCATGGGCGCCGGGATTTCGCATCAGGGGCAGGTGGGAGAGGGAAATGAAATCGCTCGGCAATATCCGCAGGGAGTTTGCGCCCTGGAACAAGCCAGACGCCAAGCCCTACATTCAATTCAAGAACGTCACCAAGCGTTTCGGTGACTTCACCGCCGTCAACAACCTGTCGTTGTCGATCTACGAGCGCGAATTCTTCGCGCTTCTCGGCGCTTCGGGCTGCGGCAAGTCGACCTTGTTGCGCATGCTGGCCGGTTTCGAGGAGCCGACCTCCGGCCAAATTCTCCTCGACGGCCAGGACCTGCGCGGCATCCCGCCCTACCGGCGGCCGGTCAACATGATGTTCCAGTCCTATGCCCTGTTCCCGCACATGACGGTCGAGCAGAACATCGGCTTCGGCCTCAAGCAGGACGGCATGGCCAGGGCTGATATCGACACGCGTGTCGCCGAGATGCTCAAGCTGGTCAAGCTCAGCCAGTTCGCCAAGCGCAAGCCGCACCAGCTTTCGGGCGGCCAGCGCCAGCGCGTCGCGCTCGCCCGCGCAGTCGCCAAGCAGCCCAAGGTGCTGCTGCTCGACGAGCCGCTTGGCGCGCTCGACAAGAAGCTGCGCGAGGAAACCCAGTTCGAACTGATGGACCTGCAGCAGACGCTCGGCCTGACCTTCGTCGTCGTCACCCACGACCAGGAAGAAGCCATGACCATGGCCGACCGCATCGCCATCCTCGACAAGGGCGAGGTGATGCAGGTGGCGACGCCGGCCGAGGTCTATGAGGCACCGGGCTCGCGCTTCGTCGCCGACTTCGTCGGCAACATCAACATGTTCGAAGGCAAGGTCGCCGACCGTGACGGCGCGGGCGCCACCATCGCCAGCGCCAATGGCGTCACCATACGCACCGCCAATGCCGGCGATGCGGCGGCCGGCAGTGAGGTCGCCTTCGCCATCCGGCCCGAGAAGATCAAGGTCTCGTCGAAAAAGCCGGAAAGCGGCGACAATGTCATGGAAGGCGAGATCTACGACATCGCCTATCTTGGCGACATGACCATCTTCCACGTCCAGCTCGGCAATGGCCAGGTGGTCAAGGCAAGCTCGCTCAATGCGACGCGCGCCACCGAGGACCCGCTGAGCTGGGATGACAAGGCATGGATCTCCTTCCGCAACGACGCCGGCGTCGTTCTGACGCGATAGGTGGAGAGATGAAAAGCCCCCTCTCGGCCATCACCAACCGCCTGGTCATCCTCGTTCCGTATCTCTGGCTGCTGTTTTTCTTCCTCATTCCGTTCGTCATCGTCTTCAAGATATCGCTTTCGACGACGGGCCATTGCCATGCCGCCCTATACGCCCGTCCTTGGCCTTGCCGACGGCTTTTCCGGCCTGATGTCGCAGATCGGCGAATTCAGCTTCGACAACTACCTTTGGCTGACCCAGGACGCGCTCTATTTCAACGCCTACGTATCGAGCGTGGTCATCGCCGGCATCTCGACATTCCTGGCGCTGCTGGTCGGCTATCCCATTGCCTACGGCATGGCGCGCGCGCCGGCGACGATCAGGCCGACGCTGCTGATGCTGGTGATCCTGCCGTTCTGGACCAGCTTCCTGATCCGCGTCTACGCCTGGATTGGCATCCTCAAGCCCGAGGGGCTGCTCAACCAACTGCTGCTCGGCACCGGTATCATCGACCAGCCGCTGGTGATCCTGAACACCCATACGGCGATCTTCATCGGCATTGTCTATTCCTACCTGCCGTTCATGATCCTGCCGCTCTATTCGGCGCTTGAGAAGATGGATTATTCGCTGATCGAGGCGGCGCAGGACCTTGGTTGCCCGCCGATCGCCGCCTTCTGGAAAATCACGTTTCCGCTGTCGCTGCCCGGCGTCATCGCCGGCTGCCTGCTGGTCTTCATCCCGGCCGTCGGCGAGTTCGTCATCCCCGACCTGCTCGGCGGTTCGCAGACGCTGATGATCGGCAAGACGCTGTGGAACGAGTTCTTCGCCAATCGCGACTGGCCGGTCTCCTCTGCGGTGGCCGTCATCCTGCTGCTCTTGCTGGTCGTCCCGATCATGTTCTTCCAGCAGGCGCAGGCCCGCGCCCAGGAAGAGGGGCGCTGAGATGAACGCGAGCTGGAGCCGCTTCAACATCACGTCGATCGTGCTGGGCTTTGCCTTCCTCTATTTGCCCATTGTGCTTCTGGTTATCTTCTCCTTCAACGAATCCAAGCTCGTCACCGTCTGGGGCGGCTTCTCGACCAAGTGGTACGTTTCGCTGTTCCACAATCAGGGCCTGATGGATGCCGCCTGGGTGACCATCCGCGTCGGCCTGGTGTCGGCGACATTGGCCACCGTGCTCGGCACGCTCGCCGCCCTGGCACTCACCCGCTACACGCGTTTCCGCGGCAGGGTCTTGTTTTCGGGCATGGTGTTCGCCCCGCTGGTCATGCCCGAGGTCATCACCGGCCTGTCGTTGCTTCTGCTGTTCGTTGCCGTCGGGCTCGACCGCGGCTTCTTCACGCTGACGCTCGCCCACATCACCTTCTCGATGTGTTTCGTGGCGGTGGTGGTGCAGTCGCGGCTGGTCACCTTCGATCGCTCGCTCGAGGAAGCGGCGATGGATCTCGGCGCGCCGCCGGTCAAGACCTTCTTCCAGATCACGCTGCCGGTCATCCTACCGGCGATCGTCTCCGGCTGGATGCTCGCCTTCACGCTGTCGATCGACGACCTGGTGATTTCGAGCTTCACCTCCGGTCCGGGTGCAACGACCTTGCCGATGAAGATCTACAGCCAGGTCCGGCTTGGCGTGACGCCCGAAATCAACGCCGCCTGCACCATCCTGATCGGCATCGTCGCCGTCGGCGTCATCGCCGCCTCGCTGGTCAACAAGCGGCGCGAGGTTCAGCGCCTGCGCGACGAACAGGCGGCGCAGCGGGGCTAGGCTGCGGCATTCACGATCTGGCGATTTGTCGCCGCTCACGGATTGGGAGCGGCGACCGCCCTTGGCTTCGCAACCATCTGCACCTGGCCGCTGACCGTCACGGACATTTCGCGGTCGTTTCGGTTGCTCATGTTGACGTTGCTGCTGACGCCGGTGATTTCGCAGCTCTCGGCAAACGCGTCGACGACGAGCTCGCAACTGTTCTTGATCATCCGGTAGACGGATTCCATTGCCGCCTTCTGCTGCGCTTCGATGTCTTGCGATTTGTCGAATGGCATGGAAATGGTGATGTTTGAAGACAGGGAGATGTATCCGTCAGGCGCGCGACCGCCTCTCAGTGGCATCGTTTGCGACCAGGCAGCTGTATTTGCAGTTAGAATGATGATGGCGGCGAGGTAACGTCTTGTCATTGCTCTCTCCTGAAAGTCGCCATGAAATCACATGACGCCAGAAGGAGAGATGAAAGCTTTATGGCAGATTTTATGTATTGCAGATCCATGTTGTAGTTACAGATCTCGATGCGAAGCCATGTTTTGGCGGATAAGCGCGTAAGGTTCAGCGCCTGCGCGACGAACAAGCCGCGCAGCGGGTGACAGCCATCGCTACATCGGCAACCGCGGAGATCGCTCGTCCGCAAGTATAGGCTGATCTTGGAGTGGCGCAAAAAGGCTAACCTTTCCAAGGATGTGCCGCTGGATAAGCCAATGTCACCATGATAGCGTCATGGCGATCAACTTTGAGGAGTAGGGGTAATGACGCGTTTTCTCGCTACAGCTGCAGTTTTGTCTTTCGTCGCATTGGCCGCTACGGCCTGTAACACCCCGCAGGAACGCGCTGTCGGCGGCGGTGCCGTCGGCGCGGTGGGCGGCGCCCTGGTCGGCCAGGCCATCGGCGGCAATACGGGCTCGACCGTTGCTGGCGCCGTCATTGGCGGCCTCGCCGGCGCAATGATCGGCGCGGGCACCGCACCTGGCGAATGCCGTTACCACCAGTACGACAACCGCGGTCGGCCGATGTATGACCGCAATGGCAGGCCGGTGACCTACCTGGCCCCCTGCCAGTAACAATCGCCGGGACGACACCTTCGTCCCTAGAGACCGCAGAACGGCGCGCTTCAAGCGAGGCGCGCCGTTTTGCATTGTGCGCTGCTGCCGACTGCCGAGCCGCGAATCGCGGAACGGTGTGCTCAGTCCGAATCGCCATGTTGGTGGCAAGCATTGCGATAGGGATATGACGACGCACAACGCCATCAGGAAAACCAGGCCTTGCCGTGCATATCAGTCTGTCGGGGGAAGGTGTTGGTACGGTTGGGTGGGCTCGAACCACCGACCTCCGGATCCACAATCCGGCGCTCTAACCAACTGAGCTACAACCGCGTGCCTTGCTCTGGCGCAGCGTCCTTACGGACAATTCCAACACATTTCAAGAGCTTTGCGAACCATCCACTGCGGCGATTTGTGCCCACAGCGCGAAGTCGCTGAATTCAGCGGGATATCGCCCCGGAAAAAAGAAAAAGGCCGGCGGGAGGAGGTGCCGGCCTTTTCCTTTATGTGACCAGCGGGAGGAGGTGCTGGCCGCTTCGCCCGGCAGGCAGAGGGAGGAGGAACCGCCCGCCGGGTATCGTGTCGGACGCTGTTAAGCGGCCTTGAGGTCTTTCAGCGCCTTTTCGAAAGCGGTCTTGACCGGCTTCGAAACGTCTTCGGCGGCCTTCGAGGCAACGGCCTGGAAGTCCTTGGCCTGCTCGACGGTCTGCTCGACGCGGCTGCGCAGATAAGAGGTCTGCAGTTCGACGATTTCCGACAGCGACTTGGCGCCGGCGAGAGCTTCGAGATGCGAGAAACTGGCTTCGGCATTGGTGCGGAGTGCGGCAATCGCCTTGAGCGACAGCTCGTTGGTCACGCTGCGGGCGGTCTCATAGCTGGTCTCGATCGTCTTCTGCGCCTCTTCGGCGCCGGTCTTGAGCTTGGTGTAGGCTTCCTTGGACTGCTCGACGCCCTTTTCTGCGAAGACGCGGAATTGGTCGGTGGCCTTGGAAACGTCGAAGCTCGGCATTTCGATGGTGTCTGCGAATTCTGCGGTTTTGGTCTTGGACATTGTCTCACCCTGTGACTGGACGGGGTGTTGTCACCCGTCTCGTTTATTCGCATATCTCATATAGGGCATTTTATGGTGCAATGCAATATCTATGTTGCAGTGCACCATTTCTGGCTTCTGCGGGGTTAACCACGTGGCGAGAATAATCTCGCTCTATGACACCTGTTTGCTAGACCTTGGCGATGACGGCTTTTATTAACAAAGCGTTAATTACGAGAATGCGTGCCTTGCGGGTTATGTGAATGCCGTCAGCAGCCTATTCCTTCATCGACGTCGCGGTGGTCGACCGTGTCAGGCAGCATTTTGCTGCTGGCGACGCTATCGTCGTGTTGACTGCCGACCTCGAGGACGTTGTTTGGGCCAATGGTCCGGGTGCTGCCGTGCTCGGTTATGACGACATCGATGCGGTGATCGGCGCCCCGGCGCGCCTGGGCCTGGCGGCGCGTCGGCAGATCGCCGCGACCTCGGGCTTTCCCGAAATCGGCAGCGACCGCGCCATCATGGTGCGGGTGGCATCGGGCATGACCAGCAGCGCCGTGGCCTTCATGGCCAGTTCGGTCCGGCTGCCTGATGGCGAAACCGCAATCATGCTTGCCGTTCCCGTAACCCAGGCGAGCGCGCGCGGCGTCAGGGACATTGCCGCCAACGCCATCCGTGGCTTCACCGAGCCGGGGCATTTTCTCGCCTTTGTCGATGGCCGAGGTGAAATAGAAGCGGCGACCGAGGGATTTGCCGACCTTGGCATCGCCACCTCGACCCTTGCCGGTCTGGTCTCTGCCGTCAGCCGCGAACGCGACCGCATCATCAAGCGGGCCATCCCCGCCGCCGGTGGCTACCTGCCTGCCGGACTGGCGCGGCTTGTCGACGATCCGGCGCGGCATCTGCTTGTCGTCGTCGATGAACGCATCGAAGCCTTCGAAGGCAGCCTCCCCGAGGAGGCTCCGGCCGGACCTGCGCTGGAGCCTGCCCGGGATGCCGATCCCCAGCGGACGCAGGCGACAGCCCCAGCGCAGCCACAAGTCTCTCCGCATTCAGACCACGATCATTGGTATTTCAGCCCGGAAGAACGCGAAAGCCGGGGCGGCGCCGCGGTCCGCGAGATGGCTGCCGCGCAGCATTCGCCCAAGCTGCCTGAGCCGGGATCTGTCGCCGAACTCGTGGAAAGGCCGGCTGTCGTGGCTGGCGAGGCCGCCGAGCCGCCGGCGAAACGCCCCGAGCCGGTGACGGAACGATCGGCGGCACCGGTCCGCTTTGTCTGGCGCACCGATGCCGAGGGACGTTTCAGCGCGATTTCGCCTGAATTCGCCGCCGTGGTCGGCGAGCATGCAGCCGATGTCATCGGCCGGCGCTTCCAGGATGTCTCGAACACGTTCGAGCTCGATCCCTCCGGCGAGATCGCCGGACTGCTCCAGCGCCGCGACACCTGGTCGGGCCGTTCGGTACTGTGGCCGGTTGCCGGCTCGGAACAGCGTATCCCGGTCGATCTCGCCGCATTGCCAGTCTATGGGCGCGACCGCAGTTTCGAGGGTTTTCGAGGGTTTGGCGTGGCGCGCCCGGCTGAGGCCGTGATCGACCACGAGCGCATCGGCCTGGCGCTGGTGCCCAACGGCACGCCGCCGCTGGAAGCTACGCCTGAAGACGCCGCCGAAGAGTTGGCGGAACCTGCGTCTTCGGCCGCCGAACCGGGGGCCGTCGACCCTGCTGAGCAGGCGGAAGCCGGGACTGCTCCATCGGACGGGCCCGCAGCCGAAGCAGCCGCTCCCGCCGACCCATTCTCCGGCGAGGTGCCGGCGCTGGAAATCGAGCCGACGCACGATCGCCGCTATTCGGACAAGGTGATCCGGCTTGCCGAGCATCGGCCGACCGCGCCGGAGGAGCCCGCCAACGGCAAGGGGCTTTCGTCCGTCGAGCGCAACGCCTTCCGCGAGATCGGCGAAAAGCTCAAGCGGGCGGGCGAGATTGTC
Source organism: Aminobacter niigataensis (assembly GCF_946995915.1). Taxonomy (GTDB): domain Bacteria; phylum Pseudomonadota; class Alphaproteobacteria; order Rhizobiales; family Rhizobiaceae; genus Aminobacter; species Aminobacter niigataensis. Next base: position 4,514,987 of record NZ_OX341517.1, on the reverse strand, counting down.
GCCGCTGGGCAGCAGCCAGGATCGGGCGCCCCAGAAGCGGACGTGGCGGCTGCCGAGAACAACGGCGAAGCGGCGTCGGCCGAAATTGCCGGCTATTCCGAAGCCGCCGCCGCCGAACTTGCCGAACAGGATGCCCCTGGAGCCACTCAGGCGGCGCCGGAAGATCAGCCGGCGGGCGAGGGTGCAGAGGTCGTGGCTCTGTCGTCCGTGCGAGCAAGCGAACCGGCAGCCGAACAGGCCGAACCTCCGCGCGACGAGCCCGCAAGGCCTCCGCTGCGCACCGAGGACGTCATCCCGTCGTTCTCGGGGGGACGCGACACGCCCGTCGATGCCCCGATCCTCGAGGAATTGCCGGTACCGGTGCTCATCCATGCCGGCGACGTGCTGCACTATGCCAATGCCGAGTTTCTCGACCTGACCGGCTACGGTTCGGTCGATGAACTGGCGCAGGCCGGCGGCCTCGACGCGCTGTTTGCCGAGAGCTACGGCGACGAACCGGGCTCAGACCATGAGCTGAAACTGAAGACCCGCGACGGCGAGGAGTTTCCGATCGAGGCGGTGCTGCGCTCGGTGCCCTGGCAGGACGGCAAGGCGCTGATGCTGGTGGTACGTCGCATCAGCGGCGATGACGACCTCGACGACGCCTCAGGCCAGATAGCCGAGCTTGAAGAGCGTCTCGCCGAGATGCGCACCATCATCGACACTGCCACCGACGGCGTCGTGCTCATCGACCGCGACGGCGCCATTCGCTCGATCAGCCGCCCGGCCGAAGCTTTGTTCGGTTTCGACAGCGACGAGGTCACCGGCAAGCAGTTCCATTCGCTGTTTGCCATCGAGAGCCAGCGCGCCGCGCGCGACTATCTGGTCGGCCAGTCCGAGCATGGCGTGGCAAGCGTGCTCAACGATGGCCGCGAGGTCATCGGCCGCGAATCGCAGGGCCGCTTCATACCGCTGTTCATGACCATCGGCCGCCTGCCCAACGACAGCGGCTTCTGCGCCGTCGTCCGCGACATCACCCAGTGGAAGCGCGCCGAGGAGGAACTGACCCAGGCGCGCGCTGTGGCCGAGCGGTCGTCGTCGCAGAAGACCGATTTCCTCGCCCGCATCAGCCACGAGATCCGCACGCCGCTCAATGCCATCATCGGCTTCTCCGAACTGATGGTCGACGAGAAGTTCGGCCCGGTCGCCAACGACCGCTACCGCGACTATCTCCGCGACATCAACCGCTCCGGCAATCATGTGCTCGATCTGGTCAACGACCTGCTCGACATCTCCAAGATCGAGGCCGGCCAGCAGGAGATGGACTACGAGGCGGTGTCGCTCAACGATACGCTCGCCGAGACGGTGGCCATGATGCAGCCTCAGGCCAATCGCGAGCGCGTCATCATCCGCTCCAGCTTTGCCTCGCGCCTGCCGGAAATCGTCGCCGACCGGCGCAGCATCCGTCAGATCGCGCTCAACATCCTGTCCAATGCCGTGCGCTACACCCAGGCTGGCGGCCAGGTCATCGTTTCCACCGCCTACGAAACCTCGGGCGACATCGTCATGCGGGTGCGCGACACCGGCATCGGCATGAGCCAGTCCGAGATCGAGCAGGCGCTGAAACCGTTCAAGCAGATCAATTCGCTGAAGCGCGGCAGGGGCGACGGAACCGGCCTCGGCCTGCCGCTGACCAAGGCGATGGTCGAGGCCAATCGCGCCCGTTTCACCATTGCGTCGACCCCGGGCGAAGGCACTCTGATAGAGGTGACCTTCCCCTCGACGAGGGTTCTCGCAGAGTAGTGGGCGCCCGCCGGGTGCGACATTTTGTGCACATCTGCGTGATCCTCGCTGGCTGTTGTTAGAATTTGTCGAACAAGCCATTGAATCCGGTGCAAAACAGTCCAGTTTAGAACAGTTCTAAACTATTGAATTTGTTGGCCTTTAAACTTGACCGCAAGTGTCACAATGGCCATAGGGAAGGGGGTCTCGCAAGCGAGGCTGCCATATGTTCCTCAAGGGACTTTGCCCCCTTTGGCCAGGAGAGAAAAAATGAAGTTTGGAAACGCCAGGTCGGCAATTGCCGGCGGCGCCCTCGCGATTGCGGCGCTCTTCACCACCTCGGCGCTCGCCGATGGCGTGGTCAATATCTACACCTATCGCCAGCCCGATCTGATCAAGCCGGTGCTCGATGCCTTCACCGCCGAGACCGGCATCAAGACCGAAGTGCTGTTCCTCGACAAGGGTCTTGAGGAGCGCATCCAGGCGGAAGGCCAGAATTCGCCTGCCGACGTCATCATGACCGTCGACATCGCCCGTCTCACCTCGGCCAAGGAAAAGGGCGTCACCCAGCCGCTGGTCGACGAGGAAATCAACAAGCTGCTGCCGGCCGAATATCGCGATCCGGAAGGCAACTGGTTCGGCGTCACCAAGCGCGCCCGCGTGATCTACGCCTCCAAGGAGCGCGTCAAGGACACGGCGATCACCTATGCCGAGCTCGCCGATCCCAAGTGGAAGGGCAAGATCTGCATGCGTTCGGGCCAGCACGACTACAATCTGGCCCTGTTCTCGGCAGCAATTGCCCATTGGGGCCCCGAGAAGACCGAAGAGTGGATGAAGGGCCTGAAGGCCAACCTCGCCAAGAAGCCCGACGGCGGCGACCGTCCGCAGGCTGGCGCCATCGCTGCCGGCGAGTGCGACATCGCCATCGGCAACACCTACTATGTCGGCCTGATGCGCAACAACGAGAAGGACCCGAAGGAAAAGGAATGGGGCAACGCCATCAACGTCCTCTTCCCGACCTTCGAGAACGGCCTGACCCACGTCAACATCTCGGGTGCGGCGCTCGCCAAGAACGCGCCCAACCGTGACAACGCCGTCAAGCTGATCCGCTTCCTGGCCAGCCACGAGGCCCAGCAGGTCTACGCCGAGAAGAACTACGAATACCCGGTCGAGCCCGGCCTCGAGCCGTCCGAGACCGTCAAGGCTTTCGGCGAGTTGAAGGCTGACACGCTGCCGCTGGTCGACATCGCCAAGGGCCGCAAGGCTGCCTCCGAGATGGTCGACCGCGTCGGCCTCGACGACGGCCCGAGCAGCTGATAGGCGGGTACATGAACTGAAGAAGAGCCGGGCCGGGCAATCGGTCCGGCTTTTCTGCATTGCCGGGGAGCGGCCTTGCCGATGACAAGCGGAGCAGGTCAGGGGATTTCGGCCGAGGCGATTGCCGCGGACGCCCGAGCTTTGCCCGTCAAGCGCTCGCGCCACCCGTTGCTCGGCACGCTGGCGCTCGCGATCGCCGTCGTCGTCGTCCTGCCGGTGTTTTCGCTTGTCTTCGTCGCCCTTTCCGGCACCGGCGAGGATTGGCCGCATCTGATCGAAAACGTGTTGCCGGGCGCCACGCGCACCACGCTTGCGCTGCTGGTCATGGTGGCAGCGCTGACATCGGTTGCCGGCGTCGCCTGCGCCTGGGCGGTCGTCGCTTATGATTTTCCGTTCCGCCGCATGCTGTCCTGGGCGCTGGTGCTGCCGCTTGCCGTGCCGCCCTATCTCGCAGCCTATGCATTCGGCGAGTTCTTCCACTATCAGGGGCCGGTGCAGAGCCTGGTCCGCGCCGTGTTCGGCTTCCAGACCATCCGCGACTACTGGTTTCCCGACATACGCTCGACCTGGGGCACGGCCTTCGTGCTTGCCTCTGTGCTCTATCCCTATGTCTATTTGACCACCCGCATTGTCTTCCTCATGCAGGGACGCAATATCGCCGATGTCGCGCGCACGCTCGGCGCCTCGCCGGCGCGGGTGTTCTGGCGCGTGCTGCTGCCAGTCGCGCGGCCGGCCATCGTCGCCGGCGTGGCGCTGGTGCTGATGGAGAGTATCAACGACATCGGTGCGGCCGAATATTTCGGCGTCCGCACGCTCACAGTCGCCGTCTACACCACCTGGCTCAACCGCGGCAGCCTCGAAGGCGGGGCGCAGATCGCCATCCTGATGCTGGTGCTGGTCGTGCTGCTTCTGGTCGCCGAGCAATGGGCGCGCCGCCGCCAACGCTTCCATGCCGGCCGCGGCACCCACCTCAAGGTCCACCCGCCGCGCCTTGCGCTCAAGGGCTGGACACGCTTTGCCATGCCCGCGGCCCTGCTTCTGCCCATCCTAAGCGGCTTCGGCGTGCCGATCACCATCTTCGGCCAGTATGCATCGCGCCGCCTTGAACAGTTCGCCTCGCCCGACGTCGCACGCGCCTTCGTCAACAGCCTGATGACTGCCTCGATCACCGCCGTCGTCACCGTCGGCATCGCGTTGTTCCTGCTCAACGCCCAGCGCCTGTCGAAGACACGCAGCATGGCGGCGATGGTGCGGCTCGCGTCGGTTGGCTACGCCCTGCCAGGCGGTATCCTCGGCCTCGGCCTGCTCTTCGTGCTTGCCCGCTTCGACAATTCGGTCGACGCCTTCGCCCGCGCCTATCTCGGCGTCTCCACCGGGCTGCTGCTCACCGGCTCGGCCGCCGCCGTCATCCTCGCCTGCACCATCCGCTTCGTCGCGCTTGCCGAGGGCGCGATCCGCTCCGGCATGGAAAAGCTGCCCGGTAGCCTCGACGAGGCCGCCCGCAGCCTCGGCAAGACGCCGGCGCAGAGCGCCACGAGCGTGCTCCTGCCGCTGCTCAAGCCGGCCATCCTGACGGCAGCGGTGCTGGTCTTTGTCGACACCGTCAAGGAACTGTCGGCGACCATCCTGCTGCGCCCCTTCGGTTTCAGCACCCTCGCCACCCATGTCTATGAGAACGCCTCGCGCGGCGTGCCGGAGGAGGGTGCTGTCGCAGCGATCGTCATCATCATCACCGCCATGGTGCCGGTGGTACTGCTTTCCGGCGCCCTGGTGCGCGACGCCGAGGCGTCGCTCTAGCTTCTCCAACAAACGCCAAAGAAAAAGGCGCCAGATTGGCGCCTTGAAAGGAGATGCTGTTTACAACGGGGACTTGAGCTAACGTGCCATCCTCGAAGACGAGGAAAGGGATTTCTCCCTTCAAGTTAGGCATGACTATCGGGGTCGAACCTTAACAGCTCCTTACCGAGATAATGATAAGTTTACGAAAGTGTACCACTCCTGAAGTCTAGGTAAATTTGGTGGTTACCCTTCGTTAAGCATGAGGCCCTCAGCTCCCGAGGACTTCGATGTCCTTGTAGAGCTCGAGCGCTTCGGGGTTTGCCAGTGCTTCCTGGTTCTTGACGGGTCGGCCATGGACGATGTCGCGGACGGCGAGTTCGGTGATCTTGCCCGACTTGGTGCGCGGGATGTCGGCGACGGCGACGATCTTCGCCGGCACGTGGCGCGGGCTGGCACCGGTGCGGATTTTGGTGCGGATGCGCTTTTCCAGCTCCGCGTCCAGCGAAACGCCCGGGGCGAGGCGGACGAACAGCACGACGCGCACGTCGTCCTGCCAGTCCTGGCCGATGCAGATCGCCTCGGCGATCTCCGGCATCTGCTCGACCTGGTTGTAGATCTCGGCGGTGCCGATGCGCACCCCGCCCGGGTTCAGCGTCGCATCCGAGCGGCCATGGATGATCATGCCGCCATGGGCTGTCCATTCGGCGAAGTCGCCATGGCACCAGACATTGTCGAAGCGCTCGAAATAGGCGGCGTGGTATTTGGCGCCGTCCGGATCGTTCCAGAAGCCGATCGGCATCGCCGGGAATGCCCTGGCGCAGACCAGTTCGCCCTTTTCCTCGCGCACCGGCTGGCCGTCGTCGTCCCAGACCTCGACGGCAAGGCCGAGGCCCGCACCCTGGATCTCGCCCGTCCACACCGGCTCGGTCGGCACGCCGAGCACGAAGCACGAGACGATGTCGGTGCCGCCGGAGATCGAGGCGAGGTGCACATCCTTCTTGATGCCGTCATAGACGAAGGCAAAGCACTCCGGCGACAAAGGCGAGCCGGTCGACGAGATGGTGCGCACGGTCGAAAGATCGTGGCTGTCGATAGGTCTCAGGCCGGCCTTGCGCACCGAATCGATGAATTTCGCCGAGGTGCCGAAATAGGTCATCTGCTCGGCCTGGGCGAAGTCGAACAAAACGTTGCCGTCGGGATGGAACGGCGAGCCGTCATAGAGCAGCAGCGTCGCCTCAGCGGCCAGCCCCGAGACCAGCCAGTTCCACATCATCCAGCCGCAGGTGGTGAAGTAGAACAGTCGGTCGCCGGCTTTCAGCCCCGCATGCAGGCGCAATTCCTTGACATGCTGGATCAGCGTGCCGCCGGCCGAATGGACGATGCATTTGGGAATGCCGGTCGTGCCCGAGGAAAACAGGATGTAGAGCGGGTGCGAAAACGGCAGCGGCTCAAACGTCACCGGCCTGGCTACGAACGGCGCCAGGGCAGCCTCCAGCGCCTCGGCCTTGGCGATGGACGAGGCCACGTCGCTGGCCGTGCCGAGATAGTCGACCACCAGCACCTTGCTCACGGTCGTCAGCTTTGCGGCGACCGCTGCGACCTTCTCGCCGACCTCGATGTGCTTGCCGGCATACCAGTAGCCGTCGGGCACGATGAAGACCTTCGGTTCGATCTGGCCGAAGCGGTCGAGCACGCCCTGTGCGCCGAAGTCGGGCGAGCATGACGACCACACCGCCCCGATCGAGGCGGCTGCCAGCATCGCCGCCACCGTCTCGGGCGTGTTCGGCATCATCGCAGCGATCCGGTCGCCTTTTGTGACGCCGAGCGAAACGAACAGTTGCTGCAGCTTCGACACCAGGGCCGCCAGTTCGTCCCAGGACAGCCGCCGCTCGACCTTGTCTTCGCCGCGAAAGACGATCGCCTCGCCGGAGCCCGCGCCGCGCAGCAGGTTCTCGGCGAAGTTCAGCCTGGCATCGGGGAAGAAGGCAGCGCCCGGCATCTTGTCGCCGTCGACCAGCACGCGGCTGCCCTTGTCGCCGACGATGCCGCAGAAGTCCCAGACCAGGTCCCAGAAGCCCTCGCGCTCGTCCACCGACCAGGCGTGCAGTTCGGCATAGCTGGAGAATACCCGCCCGGCGCGGGCAGACACCTCGGCCATGAACGCCGTCAACGGCGCTTCCGCGACCTGCTTGGCGGAAGGCACCCACAGCGGCGTTTCAACGGACATCGGCATATCTCCCAGAACGGCATCTGGTTATGCATGTCGCACTGCAGCAGATCAAGGAGATGTCGAATAGCGCCATTGCGCTGTGCGCAAACGTCATCGCAAGGCCACAAAGACTTGAAATGCCGCGAGTCTCCGTTACACCCGTTGCCACAACCGCGCAGCACGGGCAGCACAAGGGCAACATGCCATCACCACTGTTCAGGCGCAGCATTTGGGCGATCGTCGGCATTGCCGTCCTGATCGCCGTGGCTGTTGCTGCCGTGCCGTTCGTCGCCTCTACCCAGATCGTCAAGGACCGCATCGCTTTTGAGATGAGCGCGTGGAGCGGCTTCCGCGTCTCGATCAACGGCACGCCCGACATCGAGATATGGCCGGTCTTCCGCGCCACGCTCACCGACGTGACACTCACAGATTGGGAAGATGAGCAGGGATCGCCGGTCATCGAGGCCGAACGGGTCGAGATCGAGCTGTCGGCATTTTCTGCCCTCAGCGGCAATGTCGACTTCTCCGATGCCCATTTCCTGCGGCCGACGGTGCGTCTGCGGCGCCTGGCGGATGGCGGCCTGGAGCTGCCCCAATCGCGCGGGGGCAGGCTGACGCGGGCAATCGAGCTTGCACGCGCCACGGTTTCTGCCAGTCCCGCTGAACCGGACCTCAGCCAGATGCCCTCGGATGAATTCGGCTCTGTCGAATTCGTCGATGGCCGAGTCGTCGCCGTTTCGGACGAGGGCGAAGACGAGCTTTTGACCGACCTCACTGGCAAGGCCAGCCTGCCGGCGCTCAACAAGGCTGGAAGCCTGACCGCCACCGCTATCTGGCGTGGCGAGCAGGCTGCACTCGAACTGTCGTCACCCCGCCCGCTGGTGCTCTTTGCCGGCGGCACCGCGCCCATCGTCGCGTCACTGAAGTCAGCGCCGGTGGAGGCGTCCTTTGACGGCGCCGCCAGCCTGTCCGGCGATGTCCATGTCGACGGCCAGGTCAAGCTTGCCGCATCCTCGCTCAGGCGGGTGCTCGAATGGTCACGCTCCGGCGTTTTGCCCGCGAGCCCGGTCGGCTCGATCTCCGTAGCTTCCAGCATCACGGGCGATCTCGATCGTCTCAAGCTCGACAGCGCCAAGGTGACGATCGATGGCAATCCCGGCATGGGGATTCTCGATCTGTCGCTGAACGGACCCGTGCCAGCGATCTCCGGCACCCTTGCATTCGACTCGCTCGACTTGATGACCTTTGCCTCGGCCTTCGCGCCGATGGCGTCGTCCAATGCCGGGACGGCCGAGATCGATACCAGCTTCGCAGAGCGTATCAACCTCGATCTCAGGCTTTCAACCAGCAAGGCAACTGCCGGTTCGATTGCGCTGTCCGAGGTCGCCGCCACGGCTCAGGTCAAGGGCGGCCTGATGGCGTTTGACATCTCTGACGCCGAAGCCTTTGGCGGCAATGTCCAGGCCGGCATTCGCTTCGATCGCAAGCCAGGCGGCACCCAGGCCGAACTGCGGCTTCTGGCATCGGACATCGATGGCGGCGCGTTCGGTACCGCCGCCGGCATGAGCCGAATCGTGCCGATCGGCCGGGGCACGGTGTCGGTCATCCTCAAGGGCCCGGGCATCAGCTGGAACACCCTGTTGCAGAATGCCAACGGCTCGATTGCCGCCACATTCGGCGCCGGCGCCATCGTCGGCCTCGATCTGCAGGCATTCCTCAAGCGTTCGTCGGAACGCGGCTTTTTCTCGCTTGACGAAGTCTCTGGCGGCACGCTGCCGGTCGATGGCGTCGAGTTGAAGGCGACGGTTGCCAACGGTGTCGCCAGGATCGACAAGGCCGAGGCGCGCACCGCTTCCAACCGCATCTGGCTGACGGGAATCGTGCCTTACGTCGGCCGCGGCTTGGCCTTGTCCGGGGCGATCGAAGCCAAGGACGCCACGGCCACCACCCCGCCGGCCATCCCACCTGCGGCTTTCTTCGTCGGCGGATCGTGGAGCGCGCCGTTCATTTCCCCGCTCGTCGCTCCAGTGCTTGCGACGCCGTCCGGAACGACCTCGGACTAAAACAGGCTACCCTGGTTGCCGGGTTCCTTGACCTTGCTCACCGGCTTGGCCGGCGGTCGTGGCTTGGCGTCGCCGCTGGTGGCGACGGCATTGGCCGTGCCGTCGGCAAACTCGATCGACAGCGCGGCCCCTGCCGAAATCTCGGCTGCACGCTTCAGCACCGCACCGTCGGCATCGCGCACGAGCGCAAAACCGCGCGCCAGCACCGCCTTGTGCGAAAGCGTCGCCAGCAACCGGTCTGCCTGCGAGAGCTGCGTCCGCGCGCGTTCGAGCCTGCGGCCAACGGCCAATGCGCCACGCCGTTCCAGGCTGGTGACCTGCAGGCGGCAGGCCTCCTGCCGCCTGGCCAGCGGTTCGGGAGACAGCCGTGCCCTGGTACGGTCGAAGCGGATATGCCGCTCGCGCACCAGGGAGCGCAGGGCCGCGTTGGCCCGCAGCATGTCGCGGTCGAGGTGGCGGCGCGTCTCGGCGATGCGCCGCGACAGGGTCGCCGGCGACAGTCGCACAGCTGAAAGCCGCGCGCGCTTGCGTTCGGTGGTGACCGTCAGCGCCCTGCCAAGCCGGCTGGTGGCCTCGTCGAAGCGCCTGCGGGGCAGCGCCAGCAACTGATCGGGCGTCGGCAGGGCGCGTGCCGCTGCGCGTACCGCCTGGCTGCGCCGGTCGATCATGCGCGAGACGGCGCCGCGCAGCCGCGCGCCAAGATTGGCGAGTGTCGCCTCGAGTTCGGCCTTCACCGGTACCGCGAGCTCGGCGGCACCTGTCGGGGTCGGTGCCCGCCTGTCTGCGGCAAGGTCGATCAGCGTCCAGTCGGTCTCGTGGCCGACGGCGGAAATGACGGGAATATGCGAGGCCGCCACCGCGCGGATCAGCGCCTCGTCGTTGAAGCCCCAGAGGTCTTCGAGGCTGCCGCCGCCACGCGCTACGATCAGAAGGTCAGGGCGACGGAAGCTGCCTTCTTCGGGCAGTTCGTTGAATCCGTTGACGGCCGCCGCTACCTCGGCGCCTGACGTCTCGCCCTGGACGCGCACCGGCCAGACCAGCACATGCAGCGGAAAGCGATCCTTGATGCGGTGGATGATGTCGCGGATGACAGCGCCGGTCGGAGAAGTGACGACGCCGATGACCAGCGGCATGAACGGCAGCAGCTGCTTGCGGTGGTCGTCGAACAGTCCTTCGGCGGCAAGCCTGCGCTTGCGTTCCTCCAGCAGCGCCATCAGCGCGCCGGCGCCCGCCGGTTCGAGATTATCGATGACGATCTGATACTTCGACGAACCGGGATATGTGGTCAGCTTGCCGGTGGCGATCACCTCCATCCCTTCCTCGGGACGGAATTTCAGCCGGCTCATCGTGCCTTTCCATACCACGGCCTCGATGCGGGCGCGGTCGTCCTTCAGCGAGAAATAGGCATGGCCAGATGAATGCGGCCCGCGATAGCCGGAGATTTCGCCGCGCACGCGCACATTGCCGAAGGTGTCCTCGACCGTGCGCTTCAGCGCGCCGGAGATTTCGCTGACGGTGTATTCCGCAGCGTTGGTTCGTGATTCGGTGGCAACTTCGCTCATGGCACGATTGAGGGCCGGCATGGCCCTCCCGTCAAGCACGCGGCTCAGCCTTTGCCTACCATCCCGGCATGATTTGGTTCGGCTTCAGCCGCCGGCTGCGCGTCGCCATCATCGCGGCGAAATCGAAGGAGCCCGATTCTTCCGGTGTCGGTATCGAGATGTTGTCGAGGCTTTCCGAGATGTGGCGGGCAAGCGCGTCGATGATCTGCGGCCGGCTGGAGTGGCCGCGCAGGATACCGATCTTGCAGTCGGGCAGGGAGCCGAAACCGTCGGCCTCTCCCAGCACCCGCATGCCAGGCCGCAGTGCACACTCGGGCAAGACCGACACCGCAAGCCCGGCCAGCACGGCAGCCGTGATGACGGTGGCCGACCAGCTGGTGAAAAGGATGCGATACCTGCGGTCGCGCGCGTCGAGCATCTCGCAGGCGGTGCGCCGCCACTGGCAGTTCGGCCGGCCGAAGGCCATCGGCAGGGTCTCTTCCTCATGCACCATGTGGCTGGCCGAAGAAACCCACAGCAGCGGCTCGTTGCGCACGATCTCGGTCGGGTTGGTGCCTTCGCACTGGGTCACCAGGGCGATGTCGAGATTGCCGCGGCGGATCATGTCGGCGAGGTTGACCGTAGGCTCGCAGATGACCGACAGCTCGACGCGCGGGTTGGAGCGCGAGAAGCGCGCCATGATCTCGGGCAGGAAGCGGTCCGCATAGTCGTCGGGCACGCCGATGCGGATCGTGCCCTCGAGCGCGCGGTCGTCGAAGGCGGCAAGCGTTTCCCGGTTCAGGTGCAGCAGCCGCCGCGCATAGGAGAGCAGGCGCTCGCCTTCCTCGGTCAGCTTGTTCATGCGCCCTTCCTTTTCGAACAGCGCCTTGCCGATGCGCTCTTCGAGACGGCGCATCTGCATAGACACTGCCGACTGGGTGCGGTGGACCTCGTCGGCGGCGCGGGTGAAGCTGCCGGTGTCGACGATGGTGACGAAGGTCTGGAGCTGGTCAAGATCGAGCGGAGCGGCCATCGACGTTTCCATCATGAACTTTGATGATAAAGATTAGAAACATTCGTTGGATTAATCAATCCACCGATGGCAATGTTTGATCGTCCACATGAGGCATGTGTATCGGAACCGGTGCGGCGGCAAGGAGCGTCGACCGGAAGGGGCCCGTTTGTCCCTCAGGGAGATGACTATGACCACGCTTGACCATTGCACTGAGACGACGCATTCCGCGGCTCGGCCGGTGAATGCGATGCGTATCGTCACTTACACCGCCGATCTCCTCCGCGCCTGGAAAAATCGCCGTGCGTTCTACCGCCTCGGCGAAATGACCGACACCGAACTCGCCGATGTCGGGCTCACCCGTGGCGACCTGCATGTCGCCGTCGACCTGCCGTTTGCCAGCGATCCGACCGCGCGTCTGCGCACGATCCGGCAAGCCCGCGCCGACAACATCGAGGCCATGGCCCGGCGCGTCGCCTGATCGATTTCTGCTTTCGCAGGCTCCCCACTCCCAGCCGGTCCCCGCCGGCCTTGCCTGCAGTTGCCCGGTCCTCCCAAGGACCGGGCTTTTTCTTGGGCAGGCAGTAAGGCAGCCGTCTCTGTTGCCCTACTTCCTTGTTGCCTTGATCCCCAAGTTCCCTACCGATACCTGTCCATACCCTTGCTGAACTGCTCGAAGATCGACTCGACGCCCTTCTGGTAGTCGTCGCGCTGCTGGCTGCCGGTTTCGAACATCTTGCCGAACAGGTCGTCGTATGGGTTTTTTGGCCTGCCGCTCGGGTTCGCCTGCTCTTGAGGGCGCTGGCGCGCCTGCGGCTGCGGAGCCGGTTGGGCACCGCCGCCTCCAAGCATTTCCTCGAAGATCTTGCCCAGTGGATTGTCGCCGTAGGGGCTCTGCTGCGGTGCCTGCTGGCGCGGCGCCGATTGCGGCTGTGCCTGGCCGCCGCCGAACATGTCCTTCAGCACTTTGCCGAACGGGTTGTCGAACGGGTCGGGCGCCTGCGTCTGCTGGGGCGCCTGCTGCTGCCCGCCGCCCATCATGCCGCCACCCTGGCGCATCATCTGCTCTATGATCTCGCCCAGCGGGTTGTTGCCGCCCATGCCGCTGGCCGCCTGCATCTGACCGGTCGACTGCTTGAACAGCCCACCCATGATCATCGACGCGATCACCGGCAGCATCTGCTTGAGCACGTCCTGGCCGATACCGGTCGCCTGCGCTGCCTGCCCGGCGACGGCTCGCGACAGGTCCTTGGACCCGAACAGGTGGCCGAGGATGCCGTTGCCTTCCTGCACCCCCTGGGGCGAGAAGGCGCGCGTGGCGTCTTCGAAATATTTGGCGTGCTGCCCGCTCGCCATGGCCTGCAGGAAGGAGCCGACGCCGTAGGGGTCGGAGGCATTGCGCTTCAGCCCCTGGCTGAAGGCGGGCATCAGCGCCTCGAGCGCTGATTGCGTCTGTTGCTGGCTGAGCCCGAATTGGCGCGCCAGTGCCTCCATGCCGTTGCCGTTCTGGGCATTGGCCAGCATTTCGAACAGGGGCAGCATGCTTTCCTCCTCAGGTCATTTGCCGGAGGAGGAGCGTAGTGCCTTTTAGCTGGAGGTTGAAGGGGCTTTTGCAGCCCTAGTAGGCATACTCCAGGAACGCCGGCTCGATCGATCCGCCCCAGCGCGTGTTGTAGGCGTTGAGCATTTCCTCGGCGCTCGTCGTGCCGCGTGCGACGACCTCGTCGAGCGTGTTGAGGAAGCCGGCCTCGTCGAAGCCGTCGCGGTTCTTGCGGCCACGGTTGACCAGCCCCTGGCGCGACAGGGCAAGCACTTCGCGGCCGACTTCGCGCAGCGTAGCATTGCGGAACGGCGCCGAAATGCCCTGCTCGGGCACCGCGTCGCGCATCGCCCGCACGTCCTGGTAGCTCCAGTCTCGGGTGAACTCTTCCGCTGCATCGAGCGTTTCCGCATCATAGAGCAGCCCGACCCAGAAGGCCGGCAGCGCGCAGATGCGGCGCCATGGGCCGCCGTCGGCGCCGCGCATTTCGAGGAAGCGCTTCAGTCGCACGTCCGGGAACAGGGTCGACAGGTGGTTGGCCCAGTCGCCCATGGTCGGCATGCCGTCGGTGATTTCGTTGCGCGCGTCACCGGCCATGAACTGGCGGAAGGTCATGTGCGTCATGTCGTGGTAGCGGCCGTCGCGGATGACGAAATACATCGGCACGTCGAGCGCCCATTCGGCATAGTCGGCAAAGCCGAACTCGGGCGAGAAGCAGAATTCCAGCAGGCCCGAGCGCTGGTTGTCGGTGTCGCGCCAGATGTCGCCGCGCCAGCTCTGCATGCCGTTGGGCTTGCCGTCGGTGAAGGGCGAGTTGGCAAACAGCGCAGTGGAAAGCGGCTGCAGCTTGAGCGACACCTGCATCTTGCGGCGCATGTCGGCTTCGCTCTCGAAGTCGAGATTCACCTGGATGGTGCAGGTGCGGTACATCATGTCGAGGCCCTTGGTGCCGACTTTGGGCATGTAGGCGGTCATGATGTCGTAGCGCGACTTCGGCATGCGCGGCGTTTCTGCCAGCGTCCATTTCGGGCTGCCGCCGAGGCCGAGGAAGCGGATGCCCATCGGCTCGGCGATTTCGTGAACCTGCGCCAGATGTGCGTTGCCCTCGCGGCAGGTCTGGTGGATCGTCTCCAGCGGCGCGCCCGAAAGCTCGAACTGCCCGCCCGGCTCCAGCGAGATCGCACCCTGGCCGGTCGGCTCGACAAGGCCGATGATGCGGCCGGCATCGATGATCGGGTCCCAGCCGAGCTTGGTCTGCATTCCCTCCAGGATGGCGCGGATGCCGCGGTCGCCGCCATAGGGAACCGGCGCGTTGCCGTCGACATAGAAAGGAAATTTCTCGTGTTCGGTACCGATTCGCCATTTGTCGCGCGGCTTGTTGCCGGCTGCGAGATAGTCGACGAGTTCGTCCATCCCTTCGATAGGCCGGAAATCAGTGGTGTCGCGCGCCATGTATGCTTCTCCTGAAGGCGGAAGGACCGCGGGCGCTTGATGGACGATCGAGCGCTTGCCGATCAAGCGAAAAATCCTGAGCCTTCGTCAATAGATATTGAATGATTTCGCTGCACCCGCTGCGTCAAGCAAGTCCTTGTCTTGACTATCGCGCCGAAAGTGCCGCCTTGACCAGCGTCGATGCCGCTTCGCCTGCCGTTTCCATGTAGCTCGCATCGCGATTGAGCAGCACCACCGCGAAGGCACCGTCGAGCAGCAGCACGATCTGGCGGGCGAGCACCTCGGGCGCCGCCGCGCCAGCTTCTGCCAGCACGTCCCGCAGCCAGCCTTCGACGCGTTTCTTGTGGGCGATGCCGGTCTTGATCGCAGGATGGCCGGGCATGTCGGCAAGTTCGGCAGCCGTGCGCAGGAAACCGCAGCCTTTCCATTTCGGCTGGCGCGCGGCCCGGGCAAGATTGGTGAATATGGCCGCCACCTTCTCAATCGGCCCGCCTTCCGCTTCTGCAAACCAGCGCTGGAACAGAGCGAGATTTGGCTGGTCGCGGCCGTCGAGATAGGCGGCGATCAACTCGTCTTTGCTGGCGAAATGGTAGTAGAGCGTGCGCTTGGTCAGTCCCGCCTTTTCGGCCACGGCATCGACGCTGACAGCCCTGATGCCGGCGCCGTAAAACAGTTTCGAGGCGGCGGTGACGATGCGTTCGCGCGTCGGAATGTCTGTCGGTTTCATCATCTATGTATACCGACTAGTGAGTGTATTAAAAAGGCAATTTCGCATATCCGTGCAGCAACTTGCACGCATGCGAGATTTGCTATGTCCATTGCCGTATCCGTCGCCGCCCCCAGCTCTGTCGAGATCGTCTGCGACGATGGCGGCGTGCTGCACTGCCATCTCTGGCCGCGGCCCTTCGGTTCCGGCTTCGGCACAGTCATCCTCAATCCTGCCACCGGCGTGCTGGCACGATATTATCACCGCTACGCCGCCTTTCTTGCCGGACACGGCCTTGATGTCCTGACCTACGACTACCGAGGCATTGGCGCCTCGCGGCCGGCCGACTTGCGCCGCTGCGGTTACCGATGGCGTGACTGGGGCGAACGTGACTTCGATGCCGCCCTGCGGTTCGTTCTCGCCCTTGATCCTGGCGCGCCGGTGATGGTCGTCGGCCACAGCATAGGCGGTTTCCTGCCCGGCCTCGCCAAATCCGCCCCGGTCATCACGCGAATGCTCACGGTAGGCGCCCAATATGCCTGGTGGCGCGACTATGCCGGGGACCGGCGTCTGCGGCTGTTCCTGAAATGGCATGTCGCGATGCCTGCGCTCACCGCCTTGCTCGGCTATTTTCCCGGCAAGCGCCTCGGTTGGCTCGAGGATCTTCCCTCAGGTGTGGCCAACGAATAGAGTTTTCGCCGCGCCCGCATGGAGCAGAGCCATCCCGAAGATGAGCGCGACGCTGTCCTTCGTCGCCTTGCCGCCGTTTCAGCGCCCATCCTCGCCATCGGCGTTTCGGATGACGAACTCGGCACGCCACAGGCGATCAAGCGGGCGCTGGCCTACTACTCGGGCGCAAACGCGACCCAGGTCCTGCTTTCGCCTGTCGATTTCGACCGGCAGGAGATCGGCCATTTCGGCCTGTTCCACAGTCGCACGCAGCCGATTTCTGGCTCGACACGCTGCTCTGGCTGCGCGACGGCATCAACCCGTGGCCGGGCAGGGTGCTTGCCTGACTACCAGTCGCCGATTGCTGCCTGGATGACGGCCAGTGCTGCCACCGCAGCTGTGTCGGCACGCAGGATGCGGGGTCCCAGTGGAATCGCGGTCACGAAGGGCAGGGCGCGCAGCATGCGGCGCTCGTCGTCCGAGAAGCCGCCTTCAGGCCCGACCAGGAGGGCGAGCTTGCGCTCCTTGATACCCTGCAGCGTTGCCATCGGATTGTTGGTCGAGGCATCCTCATCGCAGAAGATCAGCCGCCGTTCCTTGTCCCAGTTACTGAGTAACTGCTCCAGCTTCACCGCCTCGCGCACTTCGGGAATGGCCAGGATGCCGCATTGCTCGGCGGCCTCGACGGCATTGGCGCGCAGCCTCTCGATGCTCGGTTTTGCCAGTTGCGTGTGTTGGGTAATGACGGGCGCCAGCGTGCCCGCCCCCATCTCCACCGCCTTCTGCACGAGATAGTCGAGCCGGCCCACCTTCAGCGGTGCAAAGCAGTAGACGAGATCGGGGTGATCAGGCTGCGGCCGCTGCAATTCCAGCACCTCGAGCCGCACCGCCTTCTTGGTCCTGCCCGCGATCCGCGCGGACCATTCGCCGTCACGGCCATTGAACAGCAGCACTTCCGCGCCTTCGCCGAGGCGAAGCACATGGGCGAGGTAGTGGCTCTGCTGCGGATCGGCATCGAAAGCCGCGCCGGAGGAGAGGTCATCAGGCACGAATAGCCGTTGCATCTTGTAGTTTGCGCGCATGGCCGAGCAATGCGGCAGGCCGCGGCGGCGGTCAAGGGGCACTCTTGCGGCCTCTTTTCAGGCATGGATGTTCATGTTATGTTCGTTCTTTGCCGGGGGGCGGAGATGGCGATCTTTCGTGTCGTTGCTGCATGCCTTTTGTTGGCGGGTTGCGGTGCGCAGCTCGCCGCCGCCTACGGCATTCCAATCGTGCCAGCAGGGCAGAAGGAGCAGGTGTCCAAGAACATTTCGGTTGAACAGGATCCGCACACGGGCTTGATCAAAGTCTCGGGGCCGCTGATTTTTCATGACCGGAACCTGCTTGGAAACACCTACCTGATCCGCAGCTGGATCGATCCGAAGGGGCAGTCCGTAAACGACGACTTCCAGATCCTTGTCACCGGTCGATACCCGAAGCGCGTCTATCTCAAGCAGGCCTATGCCGATGGCGAAAAGGTAAGCACGATAGCAATCGATCGCGAGCGCGTCAGTTGCGCCGACTTCTGCATCATCAAGGAAGTAATTGGCCTCAACCTCACAGAAGACGAGATGGTGCGCCGCGCCGCGACCGGCATGTCCTTCAAGCTCCTCGGTCGTCGCGCATCGCTGGTCATGACCATCCCGCCTGCCTATTTCGCGGCGCTGCTCGATGCCCATCGTGCCGCTCGCAGCGGGCCTATGCCCTCCTTGCCGAAAGCAACTCCGCGCTCGGGTGCCAGTCCGGCCGGTAGCCCTGATGCAACACGGCCAGCGTCGTCGCCGGCGTGATGATGCACATTTCGGCATCGGCCAGTTCGTAAAAGCCGAATGCCGCATCGTAGCCGGAAAAGCTCCAGCGCAGCGCCTTGCCGCCGTGCACCGCATAGTCCGAGGCCCCGTCCGAGAACATCGCGCCGTCGGGCAGCAGGTGCAGCCCGTGCCGGTCGACCTCGATGGGCTTGCCGCCCGACGCCAGCCTTTCCAGGTGCAGCCGCCCGTCGATCTCGCCGACCTTCGGGTCTTCGG
Source organism: Aminobacter niigataensis (assembly GCF_946995915.1). GTDB lineage: Bacteria > Pseudomonadota > Alphaproteobacteria > Rhizobiales > Rhizobiaceae > Aminobacter > Aminobacter niigataensis. The sequence goes on along the minus strand of NZ_OX341517.1, from coordinate 4,496,872 downwards.
CGCCGAAGGCACCGGCATAGGCTGCGCTAAAGGCCTGGGCGCGCGCGCGACGGCAATAGAAGCAGGGGCGGTGCCCGGCGGCCAGCGCCGTCACCTCGTCGAGGAAGAACAACTCCGTCCACCCCGTCTTGTCGCCCGGCCGGTTGCGCCCCATCGGCACGCGGCGCACGCCCTTGAACTCGAGCGCGCAGGTGATCCACGCCTTGGCCGCCCAGCGCCGGTTTTGCAGCGATCTCGTCTCGGGATCGTGGATGATGCCGCGATTGCCGGTGAACATGCCGCGCGCCGGATCGACATGGATCTCGCCGAACGGGTCGACCCGGTTCTGCAGTGGCATAGCTGTTCCTTCTTGGCTGCGTCGCGCGCCTCATGATAGGGCTCGCCGCAGCGTTGTCACTGTGCTGCTGAAGGGCCGAAATGCGCGTTCTTGTCGTCCAGAATTTTGCCAACACCGGCCTCGGCCAGGTCGGAGCCGCACTCGTGGAAGTCGGCGCCGAGATCGACCAGTGCAATGCCTATCTCGGCGACGCCCTGCCGGCCGATGCGGCAGGCCACAACGCCATGGTGATCCTCGGCGGCGGCCAGAATGCGCGCGACGACGCCCATTCCCCATATTTCCCGGCCTTGCTCGAGCTCGCTCGCGAATTTGTCGAACGGGACAAGGCGGTGCTCGGCATCTGCCTCGGCGGTCAGCTGATGGCGCGCGCCTTCGGCGGCCACAACCGTATCGGCGGCTCGACCGAATTCGGCTGGCACGGAATCACCCTGACCGAAGAGGCCCAGGACGACCTGGTTTTCAGCGATCTTCCCCAGCGATTCCCGATCTTCCAGTGGCACGACGATACCTTCACCCTGCCCGAGGATGCCGTGCGGCTTGCCGGCAGTTCGGTCACCGGCAACCAGGCTTTTCGCATTGGCCGCGCCGGCTATGGCATCCAGTTCCACTTCGAAGCCGACCGGCCGATGGTTCGCGACTGGAGCGAGGCCTTTGCCGAGACGATTGCTCAACGGCATCCCGACTGGCATCAGCACCTCGACAGCGAGGCCGAGCTTCACGGCCCCGAGGCAGATGCCGTCGGCCTGGCGCTGGCGCGGTCCTGGGTCGCCGCGATCTGACCGGTCGCGCCCCGCGTTTTCGTGACATTTTTGGCACGTCGAACAAAATCCGCCGGGGATAGTCATTTGCCTGCTGGATTGTGCCCCAAAGCCTTTCTAAAGACAGCCCCGCGCCAGTTGGCGATGGTATCGCGAATGAACCATCTCTGAGTGCCGCGCGACACAAGCCCGATACAGAACCACCCTAGAAGCACGGCCGTGAAGCCGCGCCTCGACGGCTTCGCTTAAACTTTTCGGAAACTTATTCGTAACTCTGCTCATGCAGAATGCAGGAAGCTCAACCTGAGATGACTCCCTTGAAAGCAGCGCTCCTGTCCTTCGCCATGCTGTCGGCAATCGTGCTCGGCGGCTTTGGGATCTATGCCGCCGATGCCGCGGCCGACCACCACGCCGTCGACGGCTACGGCGTCACCGCCTCCCGCTGAAGCCGGGCTTTTCCACTGAAAACAGACGTTTTTCCGCGCCCTCGATGAGGAGCGCGGTCAGCACGCCTGAATAGAACACGCCGGTGTCGATGTTGACCCGGTTGGCCAGCACTTCGGGCTCCGCCTGCGGTGTGTGCCCGTGCACCACCACCTTCGGGTGCAGCCCTGGATGGTTCAGGAACTGGTTGCGGATCCAGATGAGATCCTGCGGATCCTGCTGGTCGAGGGGAATGCCGGGCCGGATGCCGGCATGGCAGAAGAAAAAATCGCCGAAGGACGCCGAATAGGGCAGCGCGCGCAGAAAGTGCAGGTGGTTGTCGGGCACGGCAGCCACAAGTTGGGCATGGCTTTGCCTGAGCCCCGACGCATCGCTCATATTCAATCCGACGCCATAGGAGCGGGCCGTCTGTTGTCCGCCATGCCGGGCAAACAGCCCCTCCGCATCGGGCTCGGCCAGAAAATCGAGAAATCCGGTGTCGTGGTTACCGGTCAAGACGATGTTGCGGCTGTCGCGCGCCGTGGCCGCGATGAGGTACTCGATCACGCCCCGGCTGTCGGGTCCGCGGTCCACCAGGTCGCCGAGGTGGACGATACGCCAGTCGCCGGGCTTGTCGCGTTCGATCTCCGCCGCGATCCGAGCGTGCATTTCGGCCAGGAGTTCGAGATGCCCGTGAATGTCGCCGATGGCATAGACCCGGATGCCCTCGGGACCCCGGGCATCGAGGAAATGTACGCCGGTCATGGCTTCCGGCCCGTCTCGCCGCTGTCGGTGCGCTGCCGCAGCCGCAGGCGCGAAATGCGCTGCCAGTCGCCGCTGCGCTCGGCCTCGGCCATGGCGCGCTCGAGATAGGTGATGTGGTCCATCGCCGCCTTGCGCGCGCCGGCCGGATCGCCAGCCACCACCGCGCGATGGATTGCCTTGTGCTGTTCGAGCAGCACGTCGCGCGTCCCGCTCACGGTGAACACCACCAGGCGGTTGTTGAACACGCCGTCGGAGAGCAGCCGATAGCAGGAGCGCAGCGTGTGCAGCAGGATGATGTTGTGGGCGCATTCGCCCACCGCATGGTGGAACTCGACGTCGATTTCCGCTTCCTCTGTAGGGTCGGCACGGGTATGTGCCGCCTTCATCCGCGCCATGATGCCATCGAGCAGGGCGAGATCTTCCGATGTCGCCCGCCGTGCCGCGTATTCGGCCGCCAGCCCTTCGATCTCCCTGCGGTATTCGAGATAGTCGGCCGCCGCCTTGCGGTGGTTGACGATCAATTCCATCACAGGTTTCGAAAACACCTGGCCGATGACATCAGCGACATGCGTGCCGCCGCCATGCCGTGTGACCATCAAGCCGCGCGCTTCGAGCGCCTTCAGCGCGTCGCGCAGGATCGGCCGCGACACGTCGAACTGCTTGGCCATCTCGCGTTCGCCGGGCAGCCGGTCGCCGGCGCGCAGCACGCCCTCGAGAATAAGGCTCTCGATCTGCTGCACCACCTCGTCGGCGGTGCGCGAATGCTCGATCCTGGAAAAGATGTCGCTCAAGGTCGTGTCCGGAGCCGTTGTCGGTCTGCAAGGATATGTGCCCAGCTGCCAACTGGTCAAATTAATTATCCAATCTGTCGCATTCGTGCAGTCTCGATCGCGCTCACCTTTATCAGCTTGGCCTAAAGTTCACGTTTGCCTGTTGCATTGAATTTCCCTAGAGGCTCGAAGCTCTGGGCATCGAGGGAGCCATCTGTGACAGTCGATCCGTCGTCACTCGAATTCCTGCCGCGTTCCACCGGCAGCGTGATGGGATTCCCGGCGCATGAGGGCCGTCCCGGCGCTCTTGGCGAGGTGCATTCCAGGCCGCATCCGCTGGTCGAGAACCCGCGCGTGCTGGTCCAGCTCTCCTTCATGACCGAGGGCGGATCGAGCGTCGACCACGCGGTGCTTTCCGAACTGTCGCGCCGGCTGGGCATCGCCTCGCCCGATCGCCAGGCTCGCCACCACGCCATGAAGTGGGGGCAGGGTTCGCTGCGCTGGGAGCGGCACACCGAATTCTCGACCTATCTCTGGGAAGGACCGCTGTCCGACAGCGGCCGGTCGCAGGAGGATTCGCCCTTCGGCAACGGCTTCAGCCCGCCCGGCACGGTCATCTCAGGCATCCGGCTGGAGATCCGCAAGTGGACGCCGGCTACCGAAAAGCTGATCGCCGGCTTCGATCCCACCAGCCTGTGCTATTCCATCGTTGAGAACGGTGCTGCCGCCATCGTCACCGACTTCCGCCAGGATGGCGACGGGCTGACACGCATCCTGATCCTCGATCGCGGTCTCACGCCGGCCCGTACCGGCGCACTGTCGCAGCGCCTGATCGACATCGAGACCTATCGCACGCTGGCCATGCTCGGCCTGCCGATGGCGCTTTCGCTGTCGAGCCGCGTCCGCCGCATCGAAGACCGGCTTGCCCAGGCGACCCGCGAGATGAAGGCGACCGAGACGCGCGACAGCCAGGCCTTGCTTGCCGATCTCACCGAGCTTGCCGCCGAGCTCGAGGCCGATGCTGCCTCCAGCCTCTATCGCTTCGGCGCCAGCCGCGCCTATGACGGCATCGTCCGCGAGCGCCTCGAGGCGCTCGAAGAGGAGGTTGTCGCCGGCTACGACACCTGGGCCGGCTTTCTCAAGCGCCGAGTCGCACCCGCCATGCGCACCTGCCGGTCGGTCGAGGAGCGCCAGGCCAACCTGTCGCGCAAGCTGACCCGCGCTACCACGCTCCTGCGCACCTGGGTCGACGTCGAGGTCGAAAGGCAGAACCGCGACCTGCTCGCCTCCATGAACAACCGCGCCCGCCTGCAACTGCGTCTGCAGCAGACGGTCGAGGGCCTGTCGGTCGCCGCAGTTTCCTATTATGTCGTCGGCCTGATCGGCTATGTCGCCAAGGGCGCCTCGACGGTGGACCATTTCTTCGCTCCGGAGGTCGTCACTGCAGCCTCGGTGCCGCTGGCGATCCTGCTTGTCTGGTGGGGTGTGCGACGTGTGCGCCGCGCCCACGAAGAGCCCAAGACAGCCCCGGGCGAGTAATTTTCCAATCGTGGCCTGCCCGAACGGGCAGCGCCTTCCCACCAGCGTCAGATTGACGCTGCGTGAGGTCGTTTGCTGGGCCGATCGGACCTCGACCTTCTTCCAATTTGCATCAGTTGGGCTTCACTGGTAAAAGCTTTTTACCAGTTGACGACCGCAGGTGACCGATGTCCGGCATATCGATGCCCAAGCCCGATGCCGCAACCCTTGGCCGGCGCGACGAGATCGTCGCCGACATGCGCATCATCGTGCCGGGCGAAGGCGTGGTCGACGCGGTCAATGAGATGCGGGCGTTCGAGAGCGACGGCCTGACCGCCTATCGCCAACTGCCCATGGTCGTCGTCCTTCCCGAAACGGTGGCGCAGGTGTCGCGCCTGCTCAAATACTGCAACGATCGCAACATTCGCGTCGTGCCGCGCGGCTCGGGCACCTCCTTGTCAGGCGGTGCGTTGCCGCTCGAAGATGCCGTGCTCCTGGTCATGAGCCGGTTCAACCGCATCATCGAAATCGACTATCCCAACCGTGTCGTTGTCGCCCAGCCCGGTGTCACCAATCTCGGCATCACCACCGCCGTCGAACTGGACGGCTTTTATTATGCGCCCGACCCGTCCTCGCAGATCGCCTGTTCCATTGGCGGCAACGTCGCCGAGAATTCCGGCGGCGTGCACTGCCTGAAATACGGCCTCACCGCCAACAATGTGCTCGGCATTGAAATGGTGCTGATGAGCGGCGAGGTCGTGCGGCTCGGCGGCAAGCATCTCGACGCCGAAGGTTACGACCTGCTTGGCGTCATGACCGGCTCGGAAGGTCTGCTCGGCGTCGTCACCGAGGTCACCGTCCGCATCCTCAAGAAGCCCGAGACGGCGCGCGCCCTGCTGATCGGTTTCCCGACCAGCGAGCAGGGCGGCCAGTGCGTCGCCGACATCATCGGCGCCGGCATCATTCCCGGCGGCATGGAGATGATGGACCGGCCGGCGATCCACGCTGCCGAGGACTTTGTCCATGCCGGCTATCCGCTCGATGTCGAAGCGCTGTTGATCGTCGAGCTCGACGGGCCGGGCGTCGAGGTCGACCACCTGATCGGCCTGGTCGAGGCGATCGCCAACCGCAACGGCGCCACCACCTGCCGCATCTCGGCAAGCGAGCAGGAGCGGCTGACCTTCTGGGCCGGCCGCAAGGCAGCATTCCCGGCCGTCGGCCGCATCTCGCCCGATTATTACTGCATGGACGGCACCATCCCGCGCAAGGAACTGCCGCGCGTGCTCGCCGGCATGCGCGAGCTGTCGGAACAGTACGGCCTCGGTGTTGCCAACGTCTTCCACGCCGGCGACGGCAATCTGCACCCGCTCATCCTCTACGACGCCAACAAGCCGGGCGAACTCGAAAAGGCCGAGGCGTTTGGCGCCGACATCCTGCGCCTGTGCGTCAAGGTCGGCGGCGTCTTGACCGGCGAGCATGGCGTCGGCGTCGAAAAGCGCGACCTGATGCCCGAAATGTTCAACGAGATCGATCTCGACCAGCAGATGCGGGTCAAATGCGCCTTCGATCCCAACCACCTGCTCAATCCCGGCAAGGTCTTCCCGCAACTGCGCCGCTGCGCCGAGCTTGGCCGCATGCACGTCCACCGCGGCCAGATGGCCTTCCCCGACATTCCGAGGTTCTGATGCTTTTGAAGCAGGCGACCCTCGAAGGTATTAGGCGCGGCGACATCACGCTCGCCTTCCGCCGCTGGCAGCGGCCCACGGTCAAGGCCGGCACCGGCCTGCGCACGGCCATTGGCGTGGTCCGTATCGGCGTGGTCGAGGTAGTAGATGAAGCCACGTTGTCCGAGGCGGACGCCCGTGCCGCCGGCTACAATGATCTTGGCGCGCTGACCGCCGATCTGCGCGACGGCGCCGATCGTACCCTCTACCGCATTTCCTTCGATGGCATCGAGGCTGACGCCCGGTTGTCGCTGCGCGAGGCGGCCGACCTCAGCGATGCCGACTGGCACGCGCTCGCCCAGCGCTTCGAAAAATGGGATCGGGCCGCCCCCGGCTATTTTTCTTCGATCCTGCGTCTCATCGGCCAGAACCCCGAGGTTCCTGCGGCAATTCTCGCCGAGCGCCTCGGCGTCGAGAAGCTCAAATTCAAGCAGGACGTCCGCAAGCTCAAGGAGTTCGGCCTGACTGAGAGCCTCGACGTCGGCTACCGCCTCTCGCCGCGCGGCACAGCCGCCCTCGAAAAGCTCCGGGAGCATCGGCTGTGATGGGCGCGCAGGATTTTGCGGGCTCGCAGGACTTGGGTTCCTCGCCCCCGCAAAGCGTAATGCAATTGCGTGCGCTTGCACTGAATGGTCCGGCCAGCGCTTTACCCCCACCCTTAACCCCTCCCCACAAGGGGGAGGAGAACTTTTCGGCACGGACATCCTCAGCCAACGTTCGACGGTTTTGGTGAAATCAATGGCCCAGCGGTCCCCCTCCCCCTTGTGGGGAGGGGTTAAGGGTGGGGGTAAAGCGCTGGCCGGACCATTCAGTGCAAGCGCACGCAATTGCATTACGCTTTGCGGGGGCGAGGAACCCAAGGTTTGTGAGTCCATGACCACCTTCACGCCCACCACCTCAGCCGAAGTGCTCACCGCCGTCCAGTGGGCCGTTGCGGAAGAAACGCCGCTCGAAATTCTCGGCCATGGCTCCAAGCGCGGCATCGGCCGTCCGCTGCAGTGCGAGCACACGCTCGATCTGTCGCAGCTGTCCGGCGTCACGCTCTACGAACCCGCCGAACTGGTGCTGTCGGCCAGATCAGGCACGCCGCTTGCCGAGATCGAAGCACTGCTTGCCCAAAACGGCCAGCGGTTCGACTTCGAGCCCATGGATTACGGTCCGCTGCTGGGGCAGACGCCCGGGCGCGGCACCATCGGCGGCACGCTCGCTGCCAACCTCGCCGGCCCGCGTCGCCTCAAGGCAGGCGCCGCCAGGGACCATATTCTTGGCATTCATGCCGTCTCAGGCCGCGGCGAGGCCTTCAAGTCGGGCGGCCGCGTCGTCAAGAACGTCACCGGATATGACCTGTCCAAGGTCATGGCCGCATCGTGGGGCACGCTGGCCGCTCTCACCGACGTGACCTTCAAGGTGCTGCCCGCAGCGGAAACCGAGACCACGCTCGCCATACGCGGACTGCTCGACGACAACGCCACCGCTGCGATGGCCCTCGCCATGGGGTCGAGTGCCGAGGTCTCGTCCGCAGCCCATCTGCCCGAACGCATGGCCGCGCGTGTCCTTGACGGCAGCCTCGGCAGTGACCCCGCGACGCTGCTGCGCGTCGAGGGTTTCGGTCCGTCGGTCGCCTACCGCCTCGAACAGCTGAAACAGCTGCTCGGCAATGCCGGGGCGATCGAGGAGATCTCAGGCAAAGCATCGGCAGCACTGTGGCGCGACATGCGCGATGTCAGGCCATTCGCCGATGGCTCCGACAAGCCCGTCTGGCGCGTATCGATGCCGCCGGCGGACGCCCACAACATGGTGCTGGCCCTGCGCATGCAGGTGGCCGCTGACGCGTTCTACGACTGGCAGGGCGGCCTCGTCTGGCTGCGCATGGAGGGCGAGCCCGAAGCCGATCTGTTGCGCGCCTCGATCCGAAGGTTCGGAGGCGGCCATGCCACGCTGGTCCGCGCTCCGGCTGCCTGGCGTGCCGCTGTTCCAGTCTTCGAACCGCAGCCTGCAGCCCTGGAGGCACTTTCGGCCCGGCTGAAGGCCGAGTTCGACCCGAAGAACATCTTCAATCCTGGCCGCATGGTGCCCGGCTCCGGACCTGCTACCCTGACGGGTGCAACAGAGGGAAAAACACCATGAGCGACACACCTCCGCCCACGACACCGCGCCAGACCGACCGCTGGCTCGACCCCGGCCAGACCAATGTCCAGGTCATCTATATCCTCTACCTCGCTGGGCTGGTGATCGGCATCAGCGGCATAGTCGGCATTGTCCTGGCCTACATGAACCGCGGCAAGGCTGGCGGTTTCGTCGAGAGCCACTACACCTGGCTCATCCGCACCTTCTGGATTGGCCTGCTCTACGCGCTGGTATCCATTGTGCTGATGATGGTCTTCATCGGCTTCATCCTGATGTTCGCCGTCGCCGTCTGGTTCATCGTCCGCTGCATCGTCGGCCTTCAGGCATTGGGACGAGGCGAGCCGATCAAGAACCCCGACAGCTGGCTGATCTGAGAAAGCTCAAAACGCCGTGCAGACCAATTTCACCGCCGCCCAGCTCGCCGATCCGCATGTCGCAGAATCGGAGAAGATCCTGCGCAAATGCGTGCATTGTGGCTTCTGCACGGCGACCTGCCCGACCTATGTGACGCTCGGCAACGAACTGGATTCGCCGCGCGGCCGCATCTACCTGATCAAGGACATGCTGGAAAACGGTCGGCCGGCCGACAAGGAAATCGTCACCCACATCGACCGCTGCCTGTCCTGCCTTGCCTGCATGACCACCTGTCCGTCGGGCGTGAACTACATGCACCTTGTCGATCACGCCCGCGCCCATATCGAAAAGACCTATCGCCGCCCTTTGATGAACCGGCTCACGCGCGGCGTGCTGGCTGCCGTGCTGCCATATCCCGGGCGGTTCCGCGCGGCGTTGAAACTGGCCAGGCTCGGCCGGCCCTTCGCCAACCTGTTCGACAGGGTGCCGGCGCTGAAACCGTTCGCCGCGATGCTCCGGCTCGCGCCCGCCTCGGTGCCAGCCGCGTCGGCCATGGCGACACCAGGCAGCCATGCCGCAAAAGGCACGAAACTTGGACGTGTCGCCATCCTCACCGGCTGTGCCCAGCCGGTGCTCGAGCCTGGCATCAACGAGGCGACGGTGTCACTGCTCACCCGGCTCGGCATCGAGGTCGTGGTGCCGAAGGGCGAGGGCTGCTGCGGCGCGCTCGTTCATCACATGGGACGCGAGGAGGCGGCGCTTGCCTCGGCGCGGCAGAATGTCGACGCCTGGACGCGCGAGATCGACAGTGGCGGCCTCGACGCCATCGTCATCACCGCCTCGGGTTGCGGCACGACGATCAAGGATTACGGTTTCATGCTCCGCCTCGACTCGGCCTACGCTGAGAAGGCGGCGCGGGTATCGGCGCTGGCCAAGGACGTCACCGAATATCTGGCGACCCTGGATCTGCCCGAGCCCCAGCGCAAGCCGGGCCTGACCGTCGCTTATCACTCGGCCTGCTCGATGCAGCACGGCCAGAAGATCACCCGCCAGCCCAAGGACCTGCTGTCGCGCGCCGGCTTTGTCGTCAGGGAGCCGCGCGAGGGGCATCTGTGCTGCGGTTCGGCCGGCACCTACAACATCATGCAGCCGGAAATCTCGGCGCGTCTGCGCGACCGCAAGGTCAAGAACATCGAGGCCACGGGTGCAGTGCTGGTCGCCACCGGCAACATAGGCTGCATCACCCAGATCGCCTCGGGCGCAAAACTGCCGGTGGTCCACACCGTCAAATTGCTCGACTGGGCCTATGGCGGCGACAAGCCGGCCGGGCTTGAGTGACCTGAAAGCCTCATCTCGCGCCAATCCGCTCTGCGCGCGCCGCGAGCAGGCAGGGCGCTGATTGAAACTTTGGCATGGAACATGCAAGGGTCCGGCGCGTTGCAAGCCTTCAATCACATGGAATGCCGATGTCGAAATTCACCCGCCGCAATCTTCTGGCATTGGCCGCAACCGGTGTCGCATCGGCTGCTCTTTCGGCATGCTCGACGACGCGCAGCGAGCGCGTGGCCGAACCGGCGTTTCCCGTGGCGCCGCCACCGCCCACCTTGCGCAATGACCCGTCCTTCACCGAGCCGCAGATGATGTATGCGCCGGTCATCGACAATGGCTATGACATTCCGGGCGTGCCGTTCAAGAAAATCGATCCGCGCTATTATCGCCAGGTCGTGGCCGACCCGACCGGCGAGGCGCCGGGTACCGTCGTCATCGATACCGCAGCCCACTTCCTCTATCTCGTCAGCGACAATGGCGAGGCCATCCGCTATGGCGTCGGCCTCGGCCGTGCCGGCTTCGAGTGGGCCGGCCGTGGCGTCATCGAATGGAAGCAGACCTGGCCGCGCTGGTTCCCGCCGAACGAGATGATCGACCGCCAGCCGGAACTGGAAAAGTACCGTGCCCGCCAGATTCCCGGCAAGAACGAGTGGGAAGGCGGCATGCAGCCGGGCATCCAGAATCCGCTCGGCGCGCGTGCGCTCTACATCTTCCAGGATGGCAAGGACACGCTCTACCGCCTGCACGGCTCGCCGGAATGGGCCTCGATCGGCAAGTCCGTCTCGTCGGGCTGCGTGCGGTTGATCAATCAGGACATCATGGATCTTTACGACCGCGTGCCCGACGGCACGCCGATCGTTGTCACCAGCGGCTTGCAGATGGTTGCAAACCCCGCGACGCCGCAGGTCCAGGACGGCACCTGGAGGCTCTAACGCCCGTCGCTGGAGCCGGGTCGTCTACTCCGCCGCCAGCGTCGCTTCGGCCGTGCCGAACGTAGCGCGATAGACCGCACGCTGGCGGTTCAACGCCACCATCGTGTTGCGCAACAGGATCGCCACCGTCACCGGGCCAACGCCGCCTGGAACCGGCGTGATCCATGATGCCACTTCCTTGACGCTCTCGGTGTCGACGTCGCCGACGATGCGGCTGGTCCCGTCCGGCAGCGTTTCGGCATTGATGCCGATGTCGATGACAGCCGCGCCCGGCTTGACCATGTCGGCCTTGATCAGCCGCGGTTTGCCCACTGCCACAAACAGCGCGTCGGCGCGGCGCGCATGCGCCGCCAGCGAGCGTGTCATGTGGTGGCAGACCGTCACCGTTGCGCCTTCGCTCATGAGCAGGAAGGCGATCGGCTTGCCGACGATCTCGGAATGGCCGACGACCACGACCTCCAGGCCCTTGAGGTCGAGCCCGGTGGCCTTGAGCAGTTCCACCGAGGCAGCCGCCGTGCAGGGCGCGAGTTCGAGCTGGTTGTAGACGATGTTGCCGATCGAGGCCGGGTGCATGCCCTCGACGTCCTTCAGCGGATGCACCGCAGCCTGGATCGCCTTGATCGGAATGTGCGGCGGCACCGGCCGCTGGATGATGATGCCGGTGATACGCGGATCGGCGTTCATGCCGTGGATGGCTGCTTCGAGTTCGCCCGCCGTCAGCTCGGCGGGGAAGGGGCGTTCTTCGAAATCGATGCCGGCGAGCTCGGCCTTGGCGCGCTGGTTGCGGACATAGACATCGACCGCCGCGACGTCGCCGACGGTGATCGAAACGAGTTTCGGGCGGAAGCCTTCTTCGGTTGCCTTCTGCGCGGCAGCGCGTACTTCGGCGATGATACGGGCGGCCACGGGGCCGCCTTTCAGATAGCGGTTGTCATCGAGCGGCGGCATTCTTCTTCCTTCGGCGGTCGTCGATCCAGGATAGCCCCCGGATACGTCGGTACGCCTGGGGGAGGGTCGATCAGGTCAATTTTCATCCATGATAAACATTTTTTCCCAAGAGATCGAGCCGGAGAAGGCCAATTCGATCCCGAAAAGCGAAAAGGACAGCGCGATCTTCCGCCGCGCTGCCCTTCTGCTCGGGAGCCAGGCCTTTCGACCGGGCTCCGCCCCCGTAATCGAAAATTACCTGACGATGACCTTGGTGCCGACCGCGACCCGCTCGTAAAGGTCCATCACGTCCTCGTTGCGCATGCGGATGCAGCCTGAAGACACGGCGCCGCCGATGGTCCAGGGCTGGTTGGTGCCGTGGATACGGTAGAGCGTCGAACCGAGATAGAGCGCGCGTGCGCCGAGCGGGTTTTCCGGTCCGCCGACCATCATTGCCGGCAGCACGCGGCCCTTGGCGCGCTCGCGGGCGATCATCTCCGCAGGCGGGCGCCAGTCCGGCCATTCGCGCTTCGACGTCACCTTGTGCGTGCCCGACCATTCGAAGCCCGGCTTGCCGGTGCCGACGCCGTAGCGCCGCGCCTGGCCGTCGGCCTGCACGTGGTAGAGGAAGTTCTCATTGGTATCGATGATGATGGTGCCTGGCTTCTCGCCGCCATCATAGGCGACCATCTGCGGCAGGTAGATCGGGTTGATCTGCGGCTTGACGGTGCGCTTTTCCGGCGCGCGCAGCGCTGCGGTCTGTACCTGGGCAGCCTTGGGCTGGCGCGGCTGGGCGCTGCGCTGCTGCTGTACGGTGCGCTGCTGGACCTTGGGCGGCGCCTGCCTTGCCCGCGGTTGGACAGCCTGGCGCCGCTGCTGCCGCGGCATCGCCTCGGCCGGGCTGCGGCCGAGCTGCAGCACCCAGGGTGCGGAAAGGTCGGGGCTCACCACCACCGGTGGCCGCTCGGCGTAGCGGTCATAGGCAAGGGCCGGCGAAGCCAGCTCGGCCAGCAATGCGGCCGTTGCCAAAAGCATCAGACGTTTCTTCATGGACGCACTCTCAACACGTTCGTCGCTGCCGGGCAGGGCGATCCGTTCCCGGTTCCGGGTCATGTTGTCTTCGCGCCCCCACCGAAACGTGAATCGGGTTGCTTAAAATGCGCGTTTGTCAGGAAACCTTTTGGTGTGGTTACCAGCCGGTTCAGGAGTCTGGTAAAGCACGGGTAAATCAGCACTTCTCGCTGTTAACGAACGGATTTGAGATGGAAGAGAAAAAGACAGGCCTTATGCTGGGTGCAGACGGGGCGACCCGCTGCTTCTGGTCGGGCACGTTGCCCGACTACCTGCATTACCATGACAACGAGTGGGGTCGGCCGGTCACCGACGAGATCAGGCTGTTCGAGAAGATCTGCCTGGAGGGTTTCCAGTCCGGCCTGTCGTGGCTCACCATCCTGCGCAAGCGCGACAATTTCCGCGAGGCGTTTTCCGGCTTCGACTTCGACAAGGTCGCCGAATATGGCGAGACCGAAATCGAGCGCCTGCTCGGCAATCCCGGCATCGTGCGGCATCGCGGCAAGATCGTCTCGACCATCAACAATGCCCGCCGCGCCCGCGAACTGGCCGACGAGGCCGGTTCGCTTGCGGCATGGTTCTGGAAGTTCGAGCCCGGCGCAGATGAGCGCCCTGAAGTGGTCGACTATCCCACGCTGATCGCCAACCCGACGACGCCGACCTCGACGCGGATATCGAAGGAGCTGAAGAAGCGCGGCTGGAGCTTTGTCGGCCCGACCACCGTCTACGCCTTCATGCAGGCGATGGGGCTGGTCAACGACCATATCGAAGGCTGCATGTGCCGCCCGAAGATCGAGGCCGAGCGGAAAGCGTTCAAGCGGCCGGTGTGAGGCCTTCCCTTCTCCCACAAGGGGAGAAGGGAGCAACACTCACCGCTCATACCGGCCCTTGTATCCGCTGCCGGCGATATCCCAGACCAGCGCCCGGCCGGAGACCGTCAGCACCAGCCCGCCGAAACCGCGATCTTCCGGCGTGTGCCGCCGCGAGGCTGAAGACCGTCCGGCGGGGATCACCTCGACGGTTCCGCCGCGCTTCACCCAGCAGCCCTTGCCGTACTGGTCGTTGGCGCCATAGGCGAGCATGAACTCGAAGCTGCCGTCCGGCCTGAGCAGCAGTTCGGAGCCGACCTCCATCACGCCGTTGAGATAATAGTGCCCGGCCAGCTTTGCATCGCCGGGCTTGCAACCGCCGCCGGCCAACGCGCCGCCGCTGGTGGTGCAGGCGGCAAGCGCCAGCGCGCTCATGGCGGCGAGGGTCGCGATCGTCTTCGGCACCGGCGTCGCTTTCCAGGGGCGCATCGGCATCAGGCGCTCGTGCCCGTCAACAGCAGGCTGGCCGCGATGGCGCCCACGGTCGCCAAGGCTGGATACAGCACAAGGACACAGGTCATCAGCGCGTCGCGTGCGGTCGCAGGCTTCCTGGCTGCGGGCTTTTCCGGCCCTGCTGGACGCAGCCGGGCCGTCGTCTTGTCGATTTCTCCAGTGTTGCTGGACATGGCAGTCGTTCCATCGTTCGGTTGCGGCGGCTTATCGGGCGCGGCTGTTTCGGCACGATGTCGGCGCGCGGCCGCATTGTTTCGGCCTTGCCGGTTGCGGCGCGCGCCAAACGCTTGCCGCTCCACCCCATTTCGGTTACGAAACGCCGCGCCGTGATCGCGGCCAAAAATTTCTGGAAAAGTGCGGAATTCGACCATGGCCGACAAATCGGAAAAGATGAAAGCGCGGCTGCCGCGCGGCTTCGTCGACCGCAGCGCGGACGACATCCGGGTCGTCGAGAAGATGATGGCGAAGATCCGCGAGGTCTACGAGCTCTACGGTTTTGAGCCGGTCGATCAGCCGCTGATCGAATACACTGACGCGCTCGGCAAATTCCTGCCCGACCAGGACCGTCCCAACGAGGGCGTGTTCTCGTTCCAGGACGACGACGAGCAGTGGCTGTCGCTGCGCTACGACCTGACCGCGCCGATGGCGCGCTTCGTTGCCGAGAATTTCGAGAAGCTGCCCAAGCCCTATCGCAGCTACCGCTCCGGCTGGGTGTTCCGCAACGAGAAGCCCGGCCCCGGCCGCTTCCGCCAGTTCATGCAGTTCGATGCCGACACCGTCGGCACGCCGGGCGTCGCGGCGGACGCCGAGATGACCATGATGATGGCCGATGTCATGGAAGCGCTCGGCATCAAGCGCGGCGACTACGTCATCCGCGTCAACAACCGCAAGGTGCTCGACGGCGTTCTCGAGGCCATTGGCCTCGGCGGCGACGACAACGCCAACCGCCGGCTGACCGTGCTGCGCGCCATCGACAAGCTCGACAAGTTCGGGCCCGAGGGCGTCAAGCTCTTGCTCGGCAAGGGCCGCTGGGACGGCGGCAAGGAAGGCGAGGGCGACTTCACCAAGGGCGCCGGCCTGGACGATGCGGCGATTAACACCGTTATTGCCTTCACTGAAGCCGGTGCTGCCGATTCCGACACCACGGCTGAGAACCTCAAGGCCATCGTTTCGGGCAATGTTCGTGGCACTGAAGGCGTGGAAGAACTGGCCCAGATCGGCTCGCTGGTCGCGGCGGCCGGCTATGACGACGGCCGTATCAAGATCGACCCCTCTGTCGTGCGCGGCCTCGAGTATTACACCGGTCCCGTCTACGAAGCTGAGCTGCTCGCCGAAATCCCCAATGACGACGGCCAGGTCGTGCGTTTCGGCTCCGTCGGCGGCGGCGGCCGCTACGACGGTCTCGTCTCGCGCTTCCGCGGCGAGCCGGTGCCGGCCACCGGCTTTTCCATCGGCGTTTCTCGCCTGATGACGGCGCTGAAGAACCTCGGCAAGCTCGACACCTCTGACGTGATTGCGCCCGTCGTCGTGCTGGTCATGGACAAGGACACCGAAAGCCTCGGCCGCTACCAGAAGATGGTCGCCGACCTCCGCCGCGCCGGCGTGCGCGCCGAGATGTATCTCGGCGGTTCGGGCATGAAGGCGCAGATCAAATATGCCGACCGCAGGGGCTCGGGCGTCGTCGTCATCCAGGGTGGCGACGAGCGCGCCAATGGCCAGGTCCAGATCAAGGACCTGATCGAGGGCGCCCGCATGTCGGCCGAAATCACCGACAATGCCGAGTGGCGCGCCGCGCGTCCGGCCCAGATCACCGTGCCGGAAGTCGACCTCGTCGCCGAGGTCAAGAAGATCCTCGCCGCGCAGGCGGAAGAGCGGGCGAAGCTGTAAGGCCATGAACGCGCGTTATCCGGCCATCGCGTCCGATATCCTCAAGCTCTTCGCCGCGCGGGGGGCCGATGCGGTCGACGTTCCGGTGCTGCAGCCGGCCGATCCGTTCCTCGACATGGCCGGCGAGGACCTGCGTCGACGCATCTTCCTGACCGAAAGCGAGACCGGCGCGTCGCTCTGCCTGCGGCCGGAATTCACCATTCCTGTCTGCCTCGACCACATCCACACCCAGTCCGGCACGCCGCGCCGCTATTCCTATCTCGGCGAGGTGTTCCGCCAGCGCCGCGAGGGCGGCAGCGAGTTTTTCCAGGCCGGTGTCGAGGATCTCGGCGACACCGACACGGCGGCAGCCGACGCGCGCTCGGTAGCAGACGCGCATGCGCTTCTGTCGCTTTGCCTGCCCGGCCATGACCTCACCGTCACGCTCGGCGACCAGGCGATCTTCGAGGCGGTGCTGGCAGCGCTTGGCCTGCCGCGCGGCTGGCGCATGCGCTTGGCCCGGGCCTTCGGCTCGGCTGAGCTTCTGGCCGCAGCCCTCGGCGATCTCGCAGCACCAACCCGTACCTCGGCGCTTGCCGAACCGGTCGCCTCGCTTGTTGCGTCGGGCGACCATGACGCGCTGGCCGCCCATATATCAGAGGGCATGGAGCAGGCCGGCCTGTCGCCCTCGGCCGGCCGCACGCCCAACGACATCGCCCGCCGCTTGATCGAAAAGGCCGAACTGCGCAGCGTTCGCCTGTCCAGCGACGCCTTCGAGGCGCTGGAACGGTTCCTGGCGATCCATGTCTCGCTCGACGAGGCTCCCGCGGCCCTCAAGGAGTTCGCTGCCGGCGCAGGGCTCACGCTCGGTGCCGCCTTGGACAATTTCGCCGCCCGCGCCAAGGCTGTCGCCGGCCATGGCCTTGCTGCCGGTTCGGTGCGCTATGACGCCGCCTTTGGCCGTCCGCTCGACTATTACACCGGCCTGGTGTTCGAGATTTCCGGGCCAGATGCCGAACGCCCGCTGGCCGGTGGCGGCCGCTACGACCGGCTGCTGACGCTGCTCGGCGCCGGCAAGCCCATTCCGGGCGTCGGCTTCTCCGTCTGGCTCGACCGCATCGAAGCCTTGAGGGAGGCGCGCTGATGGCCATCTCGATCGCACTTCCCTCCAAGGGACGGCTCAAGGAGCAGGCGCTCGACGTGCTGGCCAAGGCCGGTTTTGTCGTCAACCTGCCCGATGACGACCGCCGCTACCGTGCTTCGATCGAGGGCAGGGCGGATATCGAGATCGCCTTCCTGTCGGCCTCCGAAATCTCGGGCGAGATTGGGCAGGGCAATGTCGACCTCGGCATCACGGGCGAGGACCTGATCCGCGAAAACCTCGCCGACTGGGAAAGCAAGGCCGAGATCGTCGCGCGCCTGGGCTTCGGCCACGCCGATGTCGTCGTCGCTGTGCCCGACATCTGGCTCGACGTCGTCACCATGGCCGACCTCGATGATGTCGCCGCCGATTTCCGCCAGCGCCACGGCCGTCGCCTGCGCATCGCCACCAAATACTGGCGGCTGACCCAGCAGTTCTTCTCCCAGATGCACGGCATCCAGGTCTATCGCATCGTCGAAAGCCTGGGCGCCACCGAAGGCGCGCCGGCTGCGGGTTCCGCCGACGTCATCGTCGACATCACCTCGACCGGCTCGACCTTGCGCGCCAATCACCTCAAGATCTTGTCGGACGGCGTCATCCTGCGATCGCAGGCCTGCCTGGTGCAGTCGCGCAAGGCGCGCGGCGCCGCCGACGCGGCGACGCTTGCCGGGTTCAATGCTGCAATAGCGGCTGCAGTCCGCGGATAATCCGCGCAAGCTCCAGGCATTCATTGTGCCTGGGGCTGTTGCGGCGCCAGGCAAGGCAGATGCGCCGTTCCGGCACCGGTTCGGCGAAGGGCACGATCTTCAGGTCGCGCTGGTCGTGCGCCGGCCCTGCCGCCATCGCCGGGATGAGCGTCACCCCCAGCCCATGTGCCACCATCTGCAGCAGCGTCGTCAGGCTGGTCGCGCCATAGTTGGCCATTGCCACCGGCTTGACGCTGCCGCACACCGCCAGCGCTTGTTCGCGCAGGCAGTGGCCTTCCTCCAGCAGCATCAGCCGTTCGAGTGCCGGGCTTTCCGGCGGCACCGGTGGCGAGACGAAGTCAGGGTCGTCGGCGGGCACGGCAAGATAAAAGCGGTCCGAAAACAGCTCCTGTGTCGTCAGCCCGGAATAGTCGAGCGGCAGGGCGGCAACGAACGCGTCGATCCGCCCGTTCAGCGCCTCCTCCGCAAGCGAGCCGGTGATCGCCTCGCGCAGTTCCAGCCGGAGCTTGGGATATTCGCGTTTCAGCGCCGGCAGGATGTGCGGCAAAAGATAGGGCGCGACGGTCGGGATGACGCCGAGCCGCAACCGCCCCTCCATCGCCAGCCTGCCGCGACGAGCCGTCGTCTCGACCTCGCGGATCTGGGTCAGGATGTTTTCGATGCGCGGCTGTAGCTCGAGCGCATCCTCGGTCATCCGCACCGCCTTGCCGCCGCGTTCGAACAGGATGCATCCGAGCCTTTCCTCCATCTCGGCGATCTGCGCCGAGAGCGCCGGCTGGCTGACCCCGGCGAACTCGGCTGCCCGGCCGAAATGCAGCATCTGGGCCAATGCCGCGAAATATTCCATCTGTCGGATTGTCAGGCGTATCATAATCAAAGGTTATCAAGATTGTTTGAAAAGGCAATTTGGCTTTATCAAAATCCGATCCTAGACTGGAATGGTACCAATGAGGCGGCGCACCCTGTTGCGCTGCCCAGGACCGTCTAGCGAGTTGAAGCCACGAGGGAGGCGCAAGCCATGACAAGACCGACGATGACCACCAGTGCGGGCGCGCCGGTATCGGACAATCGCAATTCCATCACTGCCGGCGAATGCCGCCCGGCCCTGCTGTAGAGCTGCCAACTCATCAAGAGGCGGACCCAGGTCCGCAAGCACCTACGCAAAGACGTTTCGGAGAGAAAAATGGACGCAAAGACCGACGAAAACAGCGCGGGCAAATGCCCCGTCGCGCACACCGCTGCCGGCAGGACCAATCGTGACTGGTGGCCGAACCAACTGGATCTCAAGGTCCTCCACCAGCACTCCAGCCTGTCCGATCCGATGGGCGAGGCGTTCGATTATGCCAAGGAGTTCGAGAGCCTCGACCTCGATGCCGTGATCAAAGACCTCACTGCCCTGATGACGGATTCGCAGGACTGGTGGCCGGCCGACTTCGGACACTACGGGCCGCTGTTCATCCGCATGGCCTGGCACAGCGCCGGCACCTACCGCATCGGCGACGGCCGCGGTGGCGCGGGCGCCGGACAACAGCGCTTCGCGCCGCTCAACAGCTGGCCGGACAACGTAAATCTCGACAAGGCCCGCCGCCTTCTTTGGCCGGTCAAGCAGAAATATGGCCGCAAGATCTCCTGGGCCGACCTGATGATTCTCGCCGGCAACGTCGCGCTGGAATCGATGGGCTTCAAGACCTTCGGCTTTGCTGGCGGCCGCGCCGATGTCTGGGAGCCTGAAGAAGACATCTACTGGGGCTCCGAAGGCAAGTGGCTGGCCGACGAGCGCTACAGCGGCGACCGCGATCTCTCCAACCCGCTCGCGGCCGTCCAGATGGGCCTGATCTATGTGAATCCGGAAGGGCCGAACGGCACCCCGGATCCGCTTGCATCGGCGCGCGACATCCGCGAGACCTTCGCGCGCATGGCGATGGACGACGAGGAAACGGTTGCCCTCATCGCCGGCGGCCACACCTTCGGCAAGACCCATGGCGCCGGCGATGCGGCCAATGTGGGCCCCGAACCGGAAGCGGCCGACATCGAGCAGCAGGGCCTCGGCTGGAAGAACAGCTTCGGCACCGGCAAGGGCGGCGACACCATCGGCAGCGGCCTGGAAGTCACCTGGACCACGACGCCGACGAAATGGAGCGGCAACTTCTTCTGGAACCTGCTCGGCTACGAATGGGAGCTGACCAAGAGCCCGGCCGGTGCCCATCAGTGGACCCCCAAGCACGGCATGGGCGCCGGTACGGTGCCGGATGCGCACGACAAGTCCAAGCGTCACGCGCCCTCGATGCTGACCAGCGACATCGCGCTGCGGGCTGATCCCGCCTACGAAAAGATTTCGAGGCGCTTCTTCGAGAACCCGGACCAGTTCGCCGACGCCTTCGCCCGCGCCTGGTTCAAACTCACCCACCGCGACATGGGCCCGATCGCACGCTATCTCGGTCCGCTCGTCCCCAAGGAAGAGTTGATCTGGCAGGACCCCATTCCCGCGGTCGACCATGTCCTGGTCGATGAGCAGGACATTGCCGCCCTGAAGGACAAGATTCTCGCCGCGGTACCCTCGGTGTCGCAGCTTGTTTCGACGGCCTGGGCATCGGCCTCGACGTTCCGTGGCTCCGACAAGCGGGGCGGCGCCAACGGCGCGCGCATCCGCCTTGCGCCGCAGAAGGACTGGGAAGTCAACCAGCCGGCGCAACTGGCCTCCGTTCTGGAAAAGCTCGAGGCGATCCAGCAGGAGTTCAACGCTTCGCAATCGGGCAACAAGAAGGTGTCGCTTGCCGACCTGATCGTTCTCGGCGGCGGTGCCGCAATCGAGAAAGCCGCCAGGGATGCCGGCCAGGAGGTGAAGGTGCCCTTCGCACCGGGCCGCATGGACGCCTCGCAGGAGCAGACCGACGTCGAATCCTTCGCGCCGCTCGAGCCGTCCGCCGACGGCTTCCGCAACTATCTCCAGGGCAGGCAGCGCCTGACCTCAGAGGAAAACCTGATCGATCGGGCGCAACTGCTGACGCTGTCGGCACCTGAGATGACGGTGCTGGTCGGCGGCCTGCGCGTGCTCGGCGCCAATGCTGCAGAGTCCGCGCACGGCGTCTTCACTGCGCGGCCCGGAACCCTGACCAACGACTTCTTCGTCAACCTGCTCGACATGGGCACGGAGTGGAAGGCGGTTTCGGATGCCAGGGACGTGTTCGAAGGGCGCGACCGCAACACGAACGAGGTCAAGTGGTATGCCACCCGCGTCGACCTGATCTTCGGTTCGCACTCGCAGTTGCGCGCGCTGGCCGAAGTCTACGGCAGTGCGGACGCCCAGGCGAAGTTCTCCAGGGATTTCGTGGCGGCATGGACCAAGGTGATGAATGCCGACCGCTTCGACCTCGTGCAGACGCTGAAGGCGGCGTAATAACCACTCGCGACAACCGATAGGGCAGGCGCGGAGCGATCCGCGCCTGTTTTGTTTTGCGGCTGGCCTTTGCGGTGCAAAGATTTTGCTCTGTGAGCGGCGGCCAGTGCTTGTGCAATTCGTCCCGGCTGTTTAGCTAGGCCCTATACGGGTCAACCGAAGACGGATCACCGAACATGCGACTTGGCGGAAGGCTGGCAGCAGCCATCGAAGTACTCGACGATATCGAGAGGCGGCATCGTCCCGCCGCCGATGCACTCAAAGACTGGGGACTTTCCCATCGTTTCGCCGGCGCTGGCGATCGTGCGGCCATTGGCAACATCGTTTATGACGCGCTGCGCCGCAAGCGCTCCGCCGGCTGGCTGCTTGGCGACGAGACCTCGCGCGCATTGGGCTTCGGCGCGCTCCTGCTCGAATGGGACCAGTCGGCCGAAGCGCTCAACCAGACGCTCGATGGCGACAAGTTCGCGCCCGAAGCGCTGAGTACCGCGGAGCTGGCCGCCATTGCCGAGCGCAAGCTCACTGATGCGCCCGATGCTGTCCGCGCTGACAGTCCCGACTGGTGTGCGCCGCTTCTCGAACGCGCTTTCGGCACCGACTGGGTGGAGGAGGGCGCCGCCCTTGCCGCCCGTCCGCCGCTCGACATCCGTGTCAACACGCTGAAGGCCGACCGCGACCGCGTCATCGCCGAACTCGAAGGCACCCAGGCCGCGCCGATGGCGCTCGCCCCGCATGGCGTGCGCATCCCGCCGATCGACGGCAGCGGCCGCCACCCCAACGTCCAGGCCGAGCCGGCCTTCCAGAAGGGCTGGTTCGAGATCCAGGACGAGGGCTCGCAGCTAGCGGCCGAACTTGCCGGCGCAACCCCTGGCATGCAGGTGCTCGACTTCTGCGCCGGCGCCGGCGGCAAGACGCTGGCGTTGTCGGCGGCGATGGAGAACCGCGGCCAGATCTTCGCCCACGATTCGGAAAAGTCGCGCCTTGCGCCGATGTTCGATCGCCTGCGCCGCTCCGACAACCGCAACGTCCAGGTCGTCACCAAGCCGTCCGAACTGTCGGGCCTCACCGGCCATATGGATCTGGTGCTGATCGACGCGCCCTGCACCGGCAGCGGCACTTGGCGCCGCCGGCCAGATGCCAAGTGGCGTCTTACCCAGCGCCAGCTTGATGTCCGCAAGGCCGAGCAGTCGGCCATCCTCGACGCCGCCAGCGCCTATGTGAAGCCGAGCGGTCTCCTCGTCTACATCACCTGCTCGGTCTTCGACGAGGAAAACGCCGACCAGGTCGACGCCTTTTTTCAGCGTGCCAACGGCTTTGCGGCTATCGATCACCGCGCGCTGTGGCAGGCCCGTTTCCCCGGCCGCGACGATGCCGTGCGCCTTGGCGCGCAGGGCCTGTCGCTGACGCCGGCCAGGAGCGGCACCGACGGCTTCTATTTCGCCGCCATGCGCCGCAAGGGCTGACGGCGAAGCTTAATTCGCCTCCACCATTGACGATCCGGACTTGTCCTCCAGTTGAGAGCGGGGCGGCGCATCAGGCCGTCCTCTTGTTCTGGAGGTTCGATGAGCAGACTTCTCACCTTGCTTGCATTTGTCGTCGTCGTGCTCGGCGGCGGCACGCTGATCGGCTACGTGACGCTGCCGGGCGACTGGTATGCCGGACTGGCCAAGCCGTTCGTCAATCCGCCCAACTGGATTTTCGGCCCAGTCTGGTCGGTGCTTTACATCCTCGTGGCCATCGCTGGCTGGCGCGTCTGGCAGCGCGATCCCTGGGGTGGCGCCATGCGGTTGTGGATCGCTCAGCTCGTGCTCAATTTCTTGTGGTCGCCGACTTTCTTCGGCCTGCAGCAGCCCGGCCTGGCTTTGCTGGTCATCTTAGCGCTTCTCGGCGCCATCTCGGGTTTCATGGTGCTTGCGAGCAGAAAGGACGGCATTGCCGCCTGGCTGTTTGCGCCCTATGCCGCCTGGGTTGCCTTCGCCACGCTGCTCAATGCATCGATCTGGTGGCTCAACTGACGTTTGCGCTGCAGCATTTGAGATTGCCTGCATTTGCCTGCTTTGCGATAAGCAAGGCGAGAGGAACATCTGAAATGGCAGCCAAGATCGTACCCACACCCGACTATGACGAGCGCGTCAGGGCCTCGTTCGCGCGTCAGAGCGCGATGCGGACCATCGGCGCCGAACTCACGCTCGTTACCCCCGGCATCATCGAGATCGAGATGCCGTTTTCGGATCAGTTGACCCAGCAGCACGGTTTTCTCCATGCCGGTATCATCTCGACCGCGCTCGACTCCGCCTGCGGCTACGCCGCCTTTTCGTTGTTCCCGGAAAGCACCAGCGTCCTGACCATCGAGTTCAAGGTCAATCTCCTGGCCCCCGGCAAGGGCGAGCGTTTCCTGTTCCGCGGCTCGGTCACCAAGCCCGGCCGCACCATCGTCGTCGCCGACGGCCAGGCCTATGCTATCGCCGCCGATGGCGAGGCCAGGCTGATCGCCACCATGACCGGCACGATGATGGCCATTGCCGGCCGCGACGGCATCGAGGGGTAGACCATGCCTGGCATGACGCAATTTGCCGGCCGCAATGTGCTGTTCGTCATGGCGGCAGATGCCGAATACGGCCCGCATCTGCAAAAGCTGTTCACGCCGCTGATGACCGGCATCGGCCCGGTCGAGGCAGGCGTCAGGGTAGGCGCTGAACTTGCGCTGCTCGCCGCTTCCAACTATCTGCCCGATCTCGTCGTCTGCCTCGGCTCCGCAGGCAGCCGCCGGCTCGATCAGACCGAGGTCTATCAGGTGACTTCGGTCTGTTATCGCGACATGGACGCATCGGCCCTCGGTTTCGAGAAGGGCAGGACACCGTTTCTCGACCTTCCCGCGACCCTGGACCTGCCGTTGCGCATCCCCGATGTGAGGCAGGCCAGCCTGTCGACCGGCAGCACCATCATTTCAGGTGCCGCTTATGACGCCATCCCGGAAGACATGGTCGACATGGAGACTTTTGCCGTGCTGCGCGCCTGCCAGATCTTCGGCGTCCCGCTCATCGGCCTGCGCGGCATTTCCGATGGCGCCAACGACATCAGCCATGTCGACGACTGGACCGAATATCTCCATGTCGTCGATGAGAAGCTGGCCCATGCTGTCCATTTTCTCGGCCAGGCGATCCAGAGCGGCACTCTCAAGCTTTAGCCGCCGGCCATGCGGCGCTGCGCTCTTTTGTCATAAGTTTTGCCCCGACGTTTGATGTATGCGGCGCACAGTCGTGCACGCTCATCGACACTGACGCGCTTCCTCGATCCGGGTTCTTGCTCGGACCGGGCGGGCGCGACAGCGCCGAAGCGTGCGCGCGCTTTTTCAGGAGTAGCCTACGAAATGATGATCATCCGCATATCCAAGACCGCCGCTGTTGCCGCAACCGCGCTGTTTTCAACGCTTGTCGCCTTCGGCAATCTGACCGACTACGGCACCAACTTCGCTTTCGTGCAGCATGTGATGAGCATGGACACGATCTTCCCGGATGCCGCCATCAAGTACCGCGCCATCACCAATCCCGCACTTCACAACCTGTTTTACTTCCTGATCATCGCCGCTGAATCGCTGACCGCCATCCTGTGCTGGATCGGCGCCTATCGCCTCGCCACCAACCTTCGCAATGACGCACGCAGCTTCAACGCCTCCAAGACGCTGTCGATTGCCGGCCTGACGCTTGGCTTCCTGGTATGGCAGGTCGGCTTCATGTCGGTCGGCGGCGAATGGTTCGGCATGTGGATGTCGAAGACGTGGAACGGCGTTCCCGACGCCTTCCGCTTCTTCATCACCATTCTGCTGGTGCTTGTCTTTGTTGCCCAGCGCGACGAAGAACTCGCCTGACGAGATTTGGATGGTCGCACCTTGGGCGGCCATCCTTGCCTACCGCGCCGCGCGCGGCAGCCCCTTGGCATTGCCGAACAGGATACCGGCAAGCCTCACCCTGACATCGCGATCCTGGTTCACATAGGTGATTGATCCTGCCTCGTGGTCGAGCGTCCAGCGGCCGACAGCCCCATTGTTCCAGTCGACCACGTAGCCGCCCTCGGCGAGCGCCCAGCTTCCCTTCCGCGTTTCCCCGTCGTCAAGCAGCATGTGCGCCCTGTTGCCGGTTTCGAAATAGACGTAGGCCTCCTTGCCGTTGCGGTCGAGCACATGGGTCGTGCCTGCTATCAGCACCCTCAGTGAGGCCTGGTCGAGAATTGCCATCTTCGGTTCCTTCCACTATCAGGATAGTCAAGCATCTTGACGATATGCATGATTGGAAAAATGGTCAAGCAACTTGACGAAAAAGACGCCAAGGCATTGCCTGACCATATCGGCTGGCGCCTGTGGCAAGCGAGCCGCGCCTGGCAGGCTGAGTTTGCCGAGGCGATGCGCGCGGCCGGCCATGGCTGGTTCAGCGAAGGCCGAGCCGGACTGCTCGGCCACATACCCCGCCGCGGCACCAGGCAGGCGGCGCTGATCGAACGCATGGGGATCTCCAAGCAGGCGGTGCAGCAATTGCTCGACGGCCTGGAGGCCGAAGGTGTCATCGAACGCGCGCCTGACCCGGAGGACAAGCGTGGCAAGTTTGTGCGCTACACGTCAAAGGGGCTGGCTGCACTCGACGACGGCGACCATATCAAGATCGACATCGAGAAGCGCTACCGCGAGCGTCTGGGCGAGGGGTCTTTCGAGGCGTTGATGGCGGCCCTGCGCGGGCTTGCCGAACCGCAGGCGAGCTGATTGGCAGCCGGCCTTGGCCGGCCATTGCGCTCCCTGCCTGCCAGCCATGCAATCCAGCCCATTGCACAGACTCGAATCTTTCTTTAAACGCCCGCCATGAAGAACTCCGAGCACCCCGAAACCGTCCTCATCATCGACTTCGGCAGCCAGGTGACGCAGCTCATCGCGCGTCGCGTCCGCGAGGCCGGGGTCTATTCCGAGATCGTTCCCTTCCAGTCGGCCGCTGAGGCCTTCAAGCGGATCAGCCCCAAGGCGGTGATCCTCTCGGGCAGCCCGCACTCCACGGTCGACATCGGCAGCCCGCGCGCTCCTGACGCCGTCTTCGAGGCCGGCATCCCGGTGCTCGGCATCTGCTACGGCGAGCAGACCATGTGCGCCCAGCTCGGCGGCAAGGTCGAAGCCGGCCACCATCGCGAATTCGGCCGCGCCTATCTCGAGATCGAAGACGAAAGTGCTTTGTTCGACGGCGTCTGGGCCAAGGGTACTCGCCATCAGGTGTGGATGAGCCATGGCGACCGCGTCACTGCCATCCCCGCCGGCTTCCGCGTCATCGGCACCTCCAACGGCGCACCCTTTGCCGCCATCGCCGACGAGGCCCGCAAGTTCTATGCCGTGCAGTTCCACCCCGAAGTGGTACACACCCCCGACGGGGCCAAGCTGCTGCGCAATTTCGTCCACAAGATCGCCGGCATCGAGAGCGACTGGACCATGCGCGCCTACCGCGAGCATGCGGTCGAGGCGATCCGCAAGCAGGTCGGCGACAAGAAGGTCATCTGCGCGCTTTCGGGCGGCGTCGATTCCTCGGTCGCGGCGCTGCTCATCCACGAGGCGGTCGGCGACCAGCTCACCTGCATCCTCGTCGACCATGGCCTGATGCGGAAGAACGAGGCGGCCGACGTCGTCGCCATGTTCCGCGAGCATTACAATTTGCCGCTGATCCTGGTCGATGCCGCCGATCGCTTCATCGACGCGCTCGAAGGCGAGGCCGACCCGGAAAAGAAGCGCAAGACCATCGGCCGCCTGTTCATCGAGGTATTCGAGGAAGAGGCCAAGAAGCTCGGCGGCGCCGATTTCCTCGCCCAGGGCACGCTCTATCCCGACGTCATCGAAAGCGTGTCCTTCACCGGCGGCCCTTCGGTAACCATCAAGTCGCACCACAATGTCGGCGGCCTGCCCGACCGCATGAACATGAAGCTGGTCGAGCCGCTGCGCGAGCTGTTCAAGGACGAGGTCCGCGTGCTTGGCAAGGAACTCGGCCTGCCCGACAGCTTCATCGGCCGCCATCCGTTCCCCGGACCCGGCCTCGCCATCCGCTGCCCCGGCGGCATCACCCGCGAAAAGCTCGAAATCCTGCGCCAGGCCGACGCCATCTATCTCGACGAGATCCGCAAGGCCGGCCTCTACGATGCCATCTGGCAGGCCTTCGCCGTGCTGCTGCCGGTCCAGACCGTCGGCGTCATGGGCGACGGCCGCACCTACGAGTTCGTTTGCGCCCTGCGCGCGGTGACGTCGGTCGACGGCATGACCGCCGACTTCTACCACTACGACATGAATTTCCTCGGCGCCGCCGCCACCCGTATCATCAACGAGGTCCGCGGCATCAACCGCGTCGTCTACGACGTGACGTCGAAGCCGCCCGGCACCATCGAGTGGGAATGATTTAGGCCCATCCGAACGCCGCATTTACGCCGTGTACGACGCAAGTCACTGAAAACGCCGACAATCGGCAGCTATCGGTGGGTTTGGGTTTGGCGGCCCGGCGGACGGACGTAGTGTCACGGCCGAGCGCAAATGAGCGTCTCGAGGGCTTCAAGAACGTCGGTTGATCATAGTCTCCGTCCGAGCCCGCAACTGGCCCAGGACCGGCGACGCCGCTTTGACTTATTGGCGACGGCTTTGCGTGAGGTCGGCGTCGTTGGCCGTGATCTGGCCCACCAGTTCGGCAACCCCTTCGCCGCGCTGGCCGGAAGTGACCCGGTCGGCTGTTTCTTTGAGGGATGGCAGTGCATTTGCCACCGCGACGCCGTAACCCGCGGCTCGCAGGAACGCATCGTCGTTCTCAGCATCGCCGATGGCCACGACGTTGTGCGGCGAAAGCTCAAGTTCCTCCAGCGCGGCCGCAAGCCCGGTTGCCTTGTTGACACCGCTTGGCAACACCATGACAGCGCCCTTGTTGAAGATGATCTCCAGTTCGAGCCCCAGCCTGCGGATTTCATCCAGGACGATTGTCTCGTTGGGAACCAGCGTGGCGACGATGGAATCGCCGACATAGAGCGGAGCCACGCCACGCGACTTCAGACGTTCGACGAATTCTTGAGGCGGGGCGGGGGCCAACAGCCGCTTTACCTTCGTCCCCGGCGTGTAGAGCAGCGCTCCGTTCTCGGCGACGATCTTGTCGAATATGTCGTGCCCGGGGAATACCCTTGCCAGGTCAGGCAGTTCGCGCCCGGTTACGAGGACCAGCTTTCGGCCGGTTTTCTTGAAATCCTCCAATGCCTTGAAGGTAGCATCAGAGACCAGCCCATGCTCGGCAAGGGTCTCGTCATAGTCGGTTGCGAGGGCAAGCACATACATCATCGGTTCTCCGCTCCAGACTTCAATCTGCTTGGCGGACGATCGTTCCACCATTGAGTGGGAACGACGCGTACGCAGACATGCTTGGGTATGGTGGACGGGAACCATTGGGGGCTTGCGCGGTTCACCCTGGGGGACGACTATCAGGAATGACGGAATGAAGATCGCGCATATCGCGCCGCTCTACGAAAGCGTGCCCCCACGGCTCTACGGCGGGACTGAGAGGATCATCGCGTATCTGGTCGACGGCCTGGTTGAGCGGGGGCATCAGGTGACGCTGTTTGCCAGCGCCGATGCTGAGACCCGGGCCGAGCTCTTTCCGGTTCGCCATCAAGCGCTCAGGCTCGACGCCAATCCGCTGACTTCACCGACAGCCGCCCATTTGTCGATGCTGCACCAGGTGAAACAGCATGCTGACGAATTCGACCTGCTTCATTTCCATCTCAGCCATTTTGTCCACTTCCCGTTTTTCGAGGATTTTCCCGAGCGAACGGTGACGACACCACATGGCCGTCTCGATTACGCGGACCTTCCGGCTGCGTACGGCAGATGGCCGCAATTCCCGATGATCTCCATTTCCGACCGGCAGCGGCAGCCCCTGAAAGAGGCAAACTGGATCGCCACGGTCCAGCATGGCCTTCCGCTCGACCTCTATCGTCCGGTCGCTGGCGGGCCGACGAGCTATCTTGCCTTTCTCGGCCGGTTGTCGCGCGACAAAAGGCCGGACCGGGCCATTGAAATTGCCCGCCGCAGCGGTTTGAAGCTGAAGATCGCGGCAAAGATCGGGGACGACGATCGCCCCTATTTCCATGAAACGATCGAGCCGATGATCGATGGCGAGCAGGTCGAGTACATTGGAGAGATTGGAGAGGACGGCAAGGCCGAGTTTCTCGGCAATGCCGCGGCACTGCTGTTTCCAATCGATTGGCCGGAGCCGTTCGGCCTGGTCGTCATCGAAGCCATGGCCTTCGGCACACCGGTGATCGCCTGGGACAATGGCGCGATGTCCGAAATCGTCGACGAAGGCGTGACAGGCCACATCGTGCGGTCGATCGAAGAGGCCGTCGCGGCCGTTGGGCGCTTGCCCGAACTCGATCGAAGAACCGTTCGCCAGACCTTCGAAGCCAGGTTCTCGGCCGATCGCATGGTTCGTGAGTACGAGGCGGCCTATGTCCAACTCATGGAGGCGTTGCCGCGCTGAAGCCCGGGGCGTCTCGAACCGGTCCAAGACAAGGAGGGAGCAGGCATTTGGCCAAGCTCGACGAACGTCATCTCGATCCAGCTGTTGCCCTGGCAATGCTCGGCGACGCGGCACCACGCAATCCTCATCGCCAGTTTGCGTTGAAACACAGCGATTGCTTCATCGTTGCCGATGACTACGGCGACATACGGGGGCGGGGGGATGGGCTTTTCCGGGACGATACCCGCGTGCTTTCGCTGTTCCGGCTGTTGATCGGCGACACGGAGCCATCGCTGCTCGGCGCCTCCCTCAGCCAGGACAATATCGTTTTCACCGCAAACCTGACCAACTTGCCGCTGACGCCTGACAAGGGCGCGCCAACGCCACAGGGGGTCATCCATATCGAGAGGTCGCGACTGCTGTGGGACGACCGGATGTATGAGCGCATCCGCCTGTCCAACTATAGCGCCCACGATGTCGAGCTTCCCCTTTCGGTGCGCTTCGAAGCGGATTTTCGCGACATGTTCGAAGTCCGAGGTTCGACCCGCACCAAACGGGGCAAGGCCTTCGACATCGAACTCGGGCCCGACCATGTCCAAATGCGCTATGAGGGGTTGGACGAGCTCGTACGGCAATCAACGATTTCGTTCTCCGATCGGCCATTTGCCCTGACCCCCGATCGCGCCGATTTCCGGTTGAATCTGCTGCGCCGTGACAGCCTGTCCCTGTTCATTGAGGTCGGGGTCGATCACCTGGGGACTCCGAGCCGCGAGCGCCATCGGGCAGCTGCCGCCAAGGCGCGCTGGCGAATGCGGGGCAAGCGGCGTCATGGTGCCAACGTTCACAGTTCCGGCCGTGTGTTCAACGATTGGTTGTCGCGCGCCCGTGCGGATATCGCGCTCCTGACCACCGACCTTCCTACGGGCCCTTATCCCTATGCCGGCATTCCCTGGTTCTCTACCGCGTTCGGGCGTGACGGGGTGATCTCGGCTTTGCAAATGCTGTGGCTAAATCCTGGGCTTGCCCGCGGCGTCCTTTCGTTTCTCGCACAGCATCAGGCGACCGAGACGTCGATGTTCAGCGACTCACAGCCCGGCAAGATCATGCATGAGACCCGCAAGGGCGAAATGGCTGTGCTGCGCGAGCTGCCTTTCGGCAGGTATTACGGTGGGGTCGATACCACGCCGCTCTACATCTATCTTGCGACCGCATATGCGAAGCGCACGGGCGATCTCTCCTTCATCGACCTGCTATGGCCTTCGCTGAACGCCGCCGCGGCCTGGATGGAAAACGCAAGCCAGCAAGACCCGTACGGGTTCGTGAGTTATGCGCGCGCGGCCGAGACCGGCCTCGCCAATCAGGGCTGGAAAGACAGCTTCGATGCCGTCTTTCACGCCGATGGCCGTATTCCGAAGGGACCAATCGCGCTGGTGGAAGTCCAGGGCTATGCATATGCGGCGTATGGGGGATTGGCCGAGCTTGCTGCCTTGAAGGGTGAAGACGCGAAAGCTGCACACTGGCAAGCCTGTGCCGAAGCCATGCGCATCTCCGTCGAACGCCATTTCTGGATGGAAGATCGAAATTTCTACGCCCTCGCCATCGACGGTGAGGGAAAGCCCTGCCAGGTGCGGGCATCGAACGCCGGTCATCTCCTCTATGTCGGCCTGCCGTCGCCCGAGCGGGCGCAATTGATGACCGACCAGTTGCTGAGTGCTGCCTTTCATACGGGCTGGGGGGTCAGGACGCTGCCGGATGATGAGTTGCCGTTCAATCCGATGTCCTATCACAACGGCTCGATCTGGCCGCACGACACCGCCATCTGCGCGGCAGGCCTGGCACGCTACGGCGCCCGAGACAGCGTCGTTCGTCTGATGAGCGGTACGTTCGAGGCCGCCGTTCACTTCAACATGCGCCTGCCGGAATTGTTCTGCGGCTTTACCCGGTCGCCCAGCGAGGCTCCGGTGGCATATCCCGTCGCCTGTCTGCCGCAGGCGTGGTCATCCGGATCGGTGTTTATGCTGATGCAAGCCAGCCTGGGCCTCGAGATCGACGGGTTCGCTGCCGAGATTCACGTAACGCGTCCGCGCCTGCCCATCGGCATCGACCAGGTCTCGATCCGCCGCCTGAGCGTGGGCAACGTGGCGGTGGATCTCCATTTCCAGAGGGTCGGAGATCGGGTCGTGGCCTATCTCGACCCGCGCCATGAGGGACTGGCGCCGCTGATCGTGCGTTCCTGATCGCGTCGATTTTCGGAACCCATTCACCGCGAGGGAGTTCGAACAATCAGGGCCGCAATAACTCGCGACCCGTGAAAGCAGGCAATCCCCCTTATGACCGCTGAGAACTTCTCTTCTGAACTGGACATCGGCCTCTGGGCCGTGGTGGCTCTGAGCCTCTTGTTGTCAATCGCCGCAGCCTGCCTTGCGGCCGCGGCCATGCGCCGAGGGCTTGTTTCCGGCAATCCGCCTGTTCCCGAACAACTCGGCTATTCCACGGAAATGCCCAAGCAGATCCTTCCGGAATTTGAGCAGAACAACCGGGTTGCCGACAGTCCGCTGGCCAGTTGGACGCCCGAAGCGATGCGGCTTGTCATCGACAAGGAGCTTCCCGACGCTCAAATCATTCTCGTCTCCAATCGCGAGCCCTACATCCACAATCTCAGGGACGGCAAGATAGACCTGGTCGTGCCGGCCAGCGGGCTGGTTTCGGCCCTGGAGCCCGTGATGCGCGCCTGCGCAGGGACCTGGATTGCTCACGGCGGCGGTACGGCCGATCGCATGGTGGTGGATGACGATAACCGAATTCGGGTGCCGCCTGACAAGCCTGCCTACACGTTGAGCCGAGTGTGGCTCAGCGAGGAGGAACAGCAGGGCTATTACCTGGGGTTCGCCAATGACGGCCTTTGGCCGCTTTGTCACATCGTCTTCACGCGGCCGGTTTTCCGGGAATCGGACTGGGAGCAGTACAAGGCGGTCAATCAGAAGTTTGCCGACCGCGTGTGCGAAGAAGCGCGACGGCCCGACCCGATTGTGCTGATCCAGGATTACCATTTGGCGCTGCTGCCGCGCATGGTGCGGCAGCGGTTGCCGGACGCCACGATCATAATGTTCTGGCATATTCCATGGCCGAACTCGGAAGTGTTCAGCATCTGTCCATGGAAGGAAGAGATTCTGGACGGGTTGCTGGGCAGCTCGATCGTCGGTTTTCATATTCAGTTCCATTGCAACAACTTCATTGAAAGCATCGATCGATTTCTGGAAAGCCGGATTGAACGAGAGCACTCCGCGATAACGTTCGGTGGACAAACCACGCTGGTTCACCCGTACCCGATCTCCATCGATTGGCCGCCATCGGTGCTGGAGTCCCAGCCTCCTGTTGCCGAATGCCGCGCCAAGATATTCGAGACCCTGGGCTTGCCCGAAGACATGCGGCTGTTGGTCGGGGTCGAGCGCATGGATTACACCAAGGGCATCATCGACCGCTTCCTGGCATTGGAACAACTGTTTGAACGGCATCCCGAATGGATAGGCAAGCTGGTGTTCCTGCAGATCGCCGCGCCGAGCCGGGGAACGCTCCCGGCATATGGTCAGCTGCATCGCGAGTGCCTGGATTTCGTCGAGGACTTCAACCGCCGGTTTGGCAATGAGGGCTATGCACCCATCGTCCTGATGGACGAGCATCACAATCAGGGCGACATCTACACCGTCTATCGCGCCGCCGATGTCTGCGTGGTGAGCAGCCTGCACGACGGCATGAACCTTGTTGCCAAGGAGTTCGTGGCAGCGCGCGATGATGAACAGGGCGTGCTTATCCTCAGCACATTTGCTGGCGCGTCCCGGGAACTGCTCGATGCGCTGATCGTCAATCCCTACGATCCAACCGCCATGGGCGAGACGATCTACCGCGCCGTCTCCATGCCGGAGCAGGAGCAGGCCGCGCGCATGATACGCATGCGTGAAGTTGTAAGCTCCAACAATGTCTATCGATGGGCGGGCACCATTCTCCAGGACGCCGCGCGTATTCGAAAGCGCAGCAGGGTGGTGGACCCGGTCCCGGACACCAAGCCGGAAAGACGGCTCGCCCGCACGATGGCTCAGATGTTCGGCCGTCGCAGGCACCCGACCATGCACCGTACCGGATGAGGCGGGTGGAGGTTTGGCAGGCGTTTCCTCAAGCCCTGCGCGTCTGCGCTATGTCAACGACGAGGAGCCCGGTATCTCGCGGCGCCCGGCCGGCAAGGGCTTCTCATATCGCTGCGCTGACGGACGGACTGCGGGTCGGGCCGATCTGGAGCGAATTCGCGGCCTGGCCATCCCTCCTGCGTGGACTGACGTTTGGATCTGTGCCGATGCATTGGGCCATATCCAGGCAACCGGTCGGGACCAGCGCGGACGCAAGCAGTACCGCTACCATCCGCGCTGGACTGAGCGCCGCGATGAGGCAAAGTTCTCGAGGCTCGGCGATTTTGCCCGGACACTTCCCCGGCTGAGGCGCAAAGTGAATGCGGACCTGGGCAAACGAAAGCTGTCGCGGGAAAAGGTTGTCGCCGCCATCGTCTGGCTCCTGGACAACACCATGATCCGGGTCGGGAGTCCTCAATATGCTCGGGAAAATGGCAGTTTCGGCCTGACCACCTTGCGCGGCCGTCATGTCGACGTCAGCGGATCGACCCTGCGCTTTGCCTTCAAAGGCAAATCCGGCAAGCAATGGCGGTTGCAACTCGTTGACCGCCGGATGGCCGGGCTGGTCCGACGAATACAGGAATTGCCCGGGCAGCACCTGTTCCAATACATCGATGACAACGGCGAACGATCACGCGTGACCTCCGACGACGTGAACGACTACATCCGCGCTGCGTGCGGCCCGGATTTCAGTTCCAAGGATTTCAGGACCTGGGGTGGAACGGTGCGTACGCTGGCGCTGTTCGGCGATCTCGAGCTTCCTGACAGCCTGCCAGCCAGGCAACGCCTGTGCAATCAGGTCATCGATGAAGTCGCAAGCAGGCTTGGCAATACCCGCACGGTGTGCCGGAACGGGTATATTCATCCCGCAATCTTAGAGCGGTGGTCGGACGGGGAGCTTGGGACGCGACGTCACGGGTCCCGAAGAACGCGCAGTACGTGGCTCGATGTCGATGAAGCCAGAACGCTCGCCTGGCTTTCGGCCTTGTAGCTCCCCTGCGATTGCTCGCTTCGATCTCTCCCCCATCGCAGCCAGCGGGTGCCGCCGTCACGCCACCCGCTCGATGTCGCGGCGCAGCACGATCAGCGTCGTTAGGTCCTGCACGCTCTGGTGCGTGGCGATGATGTCGCGCAGCGTGTTCAGCCTGTCGATCGACGGCACCTCGACCTCGACGATCAGGTCGAGTTGGCCGGTAATCGACGACACCCGCCGCACTTCAGAATAGCGCGCCAGCTGGTCGAGCACGCCCATCGAAGGTGTGCTGACCAGCGTCACCAGCAGGAAGGCCGAGACCAGGTTGGTGTCCATCTGGCCGATATCGGCGCGATAGCCGCGGATGACGCCGCTTTTCTCCAGCGCCGCAACCCGTTCGCTGGTCGCACTTCGCGACAGGCCGATGCGCCCCGCCAGCGTCTTGAGCGGGATGCGCGCTTCCTTCGACAGGATGCCCAGAATGTCCCTGTCCTTGGCGTCGAGTTCCTTCATCGTCTGGTTCCGATCCGCGCCGTTAAAGTGCCGGTCAATGCAGTCATTGTGCCGGTATAACCGACGATTTGCCGGATGCCCGATTTTTCGGCCCGTGCCAAGCTCCGATCGCAGCAAATCCGGATAGCCAATGACTGACGTGACTTACCCCGCGCCGCAATTCTCGCTGGACCAGGCAAAGGCCTTGGCCGCGAGCCGCTTCGGCGTCGCAGGCAGGACGAGTTCGCTCGACAGCGAGCGCGACCAGAATTTCAAGCTGACGGCGGAAGGGTCCCTTTGGATCCTCAAGATCGTCAACGCCAGCGAGCCGGCTGCCGAGAGCGAATTCCAGGTGGCATTGCTCGATCATCTGGCGCGCACCGGCGCCGATGTCGCGGTGCCGCGCCTCCGGCTGACGCAAGACGGCACAGCGCTCGCCCATGCCACGGGCGTTGCCGGCGAGCAGCATGCCCTGCGGCTGGTGTCGTGGTTGCCCGGCATGCCACTGGCAGAAGCCGCGCGCACGCCTGAACTCCTGGGCAATCTCGGCGCAGCACTTGGCCGGCTCGACCGCGCCCTGCAAGGCTTCATCCATCCCGGCGCCTTGCGCAGCTTCGACTGGGACATCAGGCAGGCCGGTGCCGCGCGTGGGCGGCTGCGTCATGTCGACGATGCCGAAGACCGCGCCTTGCTCGGACGCTTTCTCGACCGCTTCGATGCCGAGGTTGCGCCGCGCTTGGCGAGCTTGCGCGCCCAGGTCATCCACAACGACGCCAACGACTGGAATGTGCTCGTCGACGACAACGACCACAACCGCATCGTCGGCATTATCGATTTCGGCGACGCGCTATATTCTCCCGTCATAGCCGAGGTGGCGGTCGCCTGCGCCTATTCGATCCTCGACGTGGAGGATCCGATCGGTGCCGCAGCTCAGCTTACCGCAGGCTTCCACGCCGAGTATCCGCTGCGCGAGGAAGAGACCGACCTCTTGTTCGACCTCATCGTCATGCGCCTGGTCATCTCGGTGTCGCTGTCGGCGCAGCGCAAGGCCCAGGTCGGCGACAATCCCTACCTGGCGATCTCGGAGGCCCCAGCCTGGCGGTTGCTTCGCCGGCTCGATGCCATGAACCGGCGTTTCGCCACCGCCATTCTGCGCCATGCCTGCGGCTTCGACGCCGCGCCCGGTGCCAAGGCTATCACCGACTGGATCAAGGCCAACAAGAAGAGCTTCGCGCCCGTGCTTGACCGCCACCCGGCGACGCTTGCCAAGGCGCTGGTGCCCTATGGCGATCCGGCCCATCCGATGACGGTCATCTCGGCCGGCCGGGAGCCGGACAAGGCCACCGCCTGGTGGGACGCCTATTGTGCTGAGAACGGTATCGCGCTTGGCATTGGCCCGTGGGGCGAGGCGCGCACCGTCTACACCTCCGACATCTTCTGGTCGCGCTTCGTCGAAGGCGCTCGCCGGGTCCATCACCTCGGCCTCGACCTGTTCATGCCCGCCGGCACCAGGGTCTACACGCCGCTCGCGGCTACCGTGAAAAGCGTCGAGATCGAGGAGGACCCGCTCGGCTATGGCTGCCTGATCGCCCTCGAGCATTCGCCCGAAGGCTGCCCGTCCTTCGTCACGCTTTGGGGCCACATGGCGCATGAGGCCATGGCACGCCTGAAGCCAGGGCAAAGGCTCGAGGCCGGCGCGCTGGTCGGCGAAATGGGAGCGCCCGCCGAGAACGGCGGCTGGGCGCCGCACCTGCATTTCCAGATATCGACAGACCCCGATCTTGCCGCCCGCAACATCCTCGGCGTCGGCGAGGCGCGTTATCTCGACGTCTGGGCTGAGCTGTTCCCCGATGCCGCAACCCTTGCCGGCATTCCGCCCGAGACCTTCCACCGCGACGGCCGGACACGTCCTGAGATCGTCGCCGCGCGGAAAACATCGCTGCTGCCCAACCTGTCGATCTCCTACTCCCAGCCGATCAAGTTCGTGCGCGGCGAGGGCGCCTGGCTGATCGACGATCGCGGCCGCGCCTATCTCGACTGCTTCAACAATGTCTGCCACCTCGGCCACGCCCATCCCGACGTCGTCGACGCCATCGCCACCCAGGCGGCCAGGCTCAACACCAACACGCGTTACCTGCACGACGCCATCGTCACCTATGCCGAGCGGCTGACCGCGACCCTGCCCGATGGTCTTTCGGTTGCCTCCTTCGCCTGCTCTGGCAGCGAGGCCAATTCGCTTGCACTGCGCATGTCGCGCACCTTGACCGGCAGCAACGATGCGCTGGTGCTCGACTGGGCCTACCACGGCACCACCCAGGAGCTGATCGACCTCAGCCCCTACAAATACAAGCGCAAGGGCGGCAAGGGCCGGCCGGCTCATGTCTTTGAGGCAACCATTCCCGACAGCTACCGCGCACCTGCCGACTGGCCGGTCGCGGAGCATGCCAGTCGGTTCGCACAGAGCATCGCAGAGCAGATCGAGGCGATGGGCAAGCAGGGTCGCGCGCCGGCCTTCTTCATCGCCGAGTCGATCCCCAGCGTCGCCGGCCAAGTGTTCCTGCCCGAGGGTTATTTGAAGGAAGTCTACGCCATGGTCCGCGCCGCCGGCGGCTTCTGCATCGCCGACGAGGTGCAGGTCGGCTTCGGTCGCGTCGGCAGCCACTGGTGGGCCTTCGAGACGCAAGGCGTTACCCCCGACATCGTCACCATGGGCAAGCCCATCGGCAACGGCCACCCCATGTCGGCGCTGGTCACCACGCGCGACATCGCCGACCGCTTCGACAACGGCATGGAGTATTTCAACACCTTCGGCGGCAACCCGGTGTCCTGTGCCGCGGGCCTCGCCGTGCTCGACGTCATCGAGCGCGACCGCCTGCGCGACAATGCCGCCGACGTCGGCGCCTATCTCGTCGAGCGGTTCAAGGACATGCAGAGGCGCTACGAGGTCATCGGCGACGTCCGGGGCATGGGCCTGTTCCTCGGCATCGAGCTGGTTACCGACCGCAGGACGAAGGAACCGGCCACCGCATTCGCCCGCAAGGTCAATGACGGCGCCCGCGCCCGTGGCGTGCTCATCGGCACCGAAGGCCCGCACGACAACGTGCTCAAGATGCGCCCGCCGATGATCTTCAGCCGGCGCGACGCCGATCATCTGGTCGGCGTTCTCGAAGAAACCTTCGCTGCGGTGGAAGCCGAAGGCGCATAGCAGCAGGCCCGCGCGACGGCCTCGCGCGGAGGGACTTAACGACAGGGGATTTCACGAACTTCCGGCGCCCTGCGCCGGCGGCACGAAGAGGCTTTGCCTCGAAACAAGGGAGGAAGAACCATGAAACATCATCTCGCAGTACTTCTGCTCGGCACGGCCGCCCTCGCCACGCCGGCCAAGGCCGACACGCTCGACATCGTCAAGCAACGCGGCACCGTCACCTGCGGCGTCAGCCAGGGTGTCGCCGGCTTCTCGGCACCCGACGACGCCGGCAAATGGTCCGGCTTCGACATCGACATCTGCCGCGCCGTGGCCGCAGCCGTCCTCGGCGACGCCGACAAGGTCAGCTACGTCCCGCTGTCGACAAAGGAGCGCTTCACCGCCGTCCAGTCGGGCACAGTCGATCTGCTCTCGCGCCAGACCACCTGGACCCTGTCGCGCGACTCGAGCCTCGGCCTGCGTTTCGCCGGCACTGCCTATTATGACGGACAGGGCTTCATGGTGCGCAAGGATCTCGGCGTCGACAGCGCGCTCAAGCTCGACGGCGCCACCGTCTGCACCGAACAGGGCACCACGACCGAGCAGAACGTCGCCGACTACTTCAGCGCCAACAAGCTGAAATACGAGCCGGTCGTCATCGATTCCGCCGACGGTATCATCAAGGCCTTCGATACCGGCCGCTGCGACGTCTACACCACCGATGCCTCCGCCCTCTACGCCCAGCGCCTGAAGCTCACCGACCCGGCCAACTACATTGTGCTGCCCGAAATCATCTCGAAGGAGCCGCTCGGACCTGCCGTACGCCAGGGCGACGACAAGTGGTTCAGCATCGTCCGCTGGACGCTGTTCGCGCTGGTCGAGGCGGAAGAACTCGGCATCACCAAGGACAATGCCGAAGCCGGTCTCACCTCGGCCAATCCCGCCATCAAGCGCTTCCTCGGCGCCGAGGGCGACAGCGGCCAGCAGCTCGGCCTCGACCCGCGCTGGGCCTACAATGTCGTCTCCAAGGTCGGCAATTACGGCGAGATCTTCGAGCGCAATCTCGGCCAGTCGAGCGACCTGAAGATCGACCGCGGCATCAACGCCCAGTGGAACGCCGGCGGCCTGATGTACGCCCCGCCGGTGCGCTGAGGTTTCACCACATGGGGTCGCGCTCCGGCGCGGCCCCGCCTATTCTGGCGCCCGCGAATCCCCGGCCCGATGGCCAGCTTCGAAGGTGTCAGATGAGCATTGCCGACCGCATCCGCGTCCAGGACGTCAAAACCCTTTCCGACGACTGGTACGTCCTGAAGAAGACCACCTTCGCCTACCGCCGCGGCGACGGCGAATGGCAGACCCAGAGCCGCGAGACCTACGATCGCGGCAACGGCGCCACCATCCTGCTCTACGATCCCGCGCGCCGCACCGTGGTGCTGGTCAAGCAGTTCCGCTACCCGGCCTTCGTCAGCGGCTATGACGACATGCTGATCGAGACACCCGCCGGCGTGCTCGACGATGCCGCCCCCGAAGAGCGCATCCGCGCCGAGGTCGAGGAAGAAACCGGCTTCCGTATCCACCATGTCCGCCGCGTCTTCGAAGCCTTCATGAGCCCGGGCGCCGTCACCGAGAAGATCTACTTCTTCGTCGGCGAGTACGAGCCGTCCGATCGTGTGTCCGCCGGCGGTGGTCATGCGGGCGAGGGCGAGGACATCGAGGTGCTGGAAATCGGCATCGACGAGGCGCTGGCCATGGTCGCCGACGGCCGCATCTGCGATGGCAAGACCATCATGCTGCTGCAATACGCAGCACTCCACTTGCTGCGCGGAGCCTAGGAGCTATGTCCGGCATCGCCCGCGAACTCGGCATTTCTTTCGGCGCGTCGCTCACCGGCCCGCTCAACGCCATCACCGACGTGCCGGGCGTTTTGGTCGGCCACCGCACCATCCGCTCGGGCGACCTCAACACCGGCGTCACCGCCATCCTGCCCCACGGTGGCAACCTCTACCGCAAGAAGGTGCTGGCCGCCTGCGACATTATCAACGGCTTCGGCAAGAGCGCCGGCCTGATGCAGGTCGAGGAGCTGGGCACGCTCGAAACGCCTGTCCTGCTCGCCAACACCTTCGGCGTCGGCACCTGCGCCAATGCCTTGATCCGCGCGGCGATTACCGAGAACCCCGACATCGGCCGCGAGACGGTGACGGTCAATCCCGTGGTCATGGAGTGCAACGACGGTTATCTCAGCGACATCCAGGCGCTTGCCG
Organism: Aminobacter niigataensis; assembly: GCF_946995915.1. Lineage (GTDB taxonomy): Bacteria > Pseudomonadota > Alphaproteobacteria > Rhizobiales > Rhizobiaceae > Aminobacter > Aminobacter niigataensis. Next base: position 4,455,806 of record NZ_OX341517.1, on the reverse strand, counting down.
TCACCGAGGATGACGCCCGCGCCGCGCTGGCCGCCGCCGCGTCAGGCCCTGTCGCCGAGGGCAATGTCGGCGCCGGCACCGGCATGAGCTGCTTCGGCTTCAAGGGCGGCATCGGCACAGCCTCGCGCCGCACCGAGCTCGGCGGCCGCGACCATCATCTCGGCGTGCTGGTCCTCACCAATTTCGGCCGCGCTGGCGACCTGATTCTGCCCGACGGCCGCCGCCCCGACCCGCGCTCCAAGGTGGAGCCGGACAAGGGCTCGGTCATCGTCATCCTCGCCACCGACGTCGCCCTGGAGTACCGCCAGCTCAAGCGCGTCGTCCGCCGCTGCGGTGCTGGCCTTGCCAGGCTTGGCGCCTATTGGGGCCATGGCAGCGGCGACATCGCGCTCGGCTTCTCGACAGCGCGGATCGTCGACCACGACGAGCCCGCCGATTTCGTCGCCATCTCAGCCCTCAACGAAAACCGCATTGACCGCCTGTTCCGCGCTGCAGCCGAAGCGACCGAGGAAGCCGTGGTGAACTCGATGTGCGCGGCGGAAGCCATGCAAGTCTGGGCCGGGCATTTCCGGCCGTCGCTGGGGGATTGGCTGAAAGAACGTCGGTAGGCTGCCGCTGGGAGGTGCCGCGGGTTGTTGCCAATCTAGGAAAATAAACTTAGCATGTTCCTCCTTTGTTCATTTAGACGGAGGAGGGCATGTCGCGTCAACTGCAGTTCGACTTCGGAACCTCGCTTGGCTCGCGGCCGCCGGTCTGCCGGGCAAGGCAGGCAAAGGGCGCGTCGGACCGGCTCATGTTCCGCTTGCATCCGGGGCAGCCGGGGGCGATGGCGGCGACGGTCGACGCCACTTGCCGCGCCCATGGCCTCACGGGCAAGCCCTGTGAGGCAGACCGCCTGCACGTCTCGCTCGTGGGGTTTGACAATGGCAGGGAGATCGAAGAGGCCGCCGTACAGAATGTATCTGCGGCCGCCGCTACAGTCAGGGCGCCGGCATTCGACCTTGCCTTCGACCGCATCATCAGCTTCCGGAGCGGGAAGTTGAAACCGCTGGTCCTGCTGTGCGGCGAGAGCGCCGATCTGGTGGTCGACCTCGAACGTCGAATCGTCGATGCGTTGAACGGTGCGGGGCTCGGGGTTCGTCGTCGCGCCGGCTTCGTGCCCCATTGCACGGTGCTCTACGACAACAGGCTCGTCCCGGAAACGCGTCTCGACCGGCCCATCATTGTCCCGGTCACGGAGTTTCACCTTCTGCACAGGAAGGTTGGTGGCTGGCGCCGGCGCGTCGGGAGCTGGCCCTTGCTTGGCTGAAGTCAGTTCGGCAGCGGCTGCCGGGCGTTGCGCCAGAATTCCTGCGGTTCTTCGAGCAGGTGGGTCAGCCCGGTCCGCTCGAAGGCGAGTGCTGCCTGTTCCGCCGCATCGGCAAGGATGTCGTTGGCGTCGAGGTGCGCGGTCTTGCGGCCGCGCATCAGCACCTTGCCGTTGACGATGACGGTGTCGACATCGGCGGCATTGGCGAAATGGGCAATGCGCGTCACCGGCATGACCGGCGGGTAGAGATGCGGCTTGCGCATGTCGACGAGCACGATGTCGGCCTTCTTGCCAACCTTTAGCGAGCCGAGTTCGTTCTCCAGCCCCATTGCCTTTGCAGCGTCGATGGTCGCCATCTCCAGCGTCTTGCCCGGCGGCAAATAGGCCGGGTCGCGGAAGTGGCGGCGATGGTAGTGCATGCACTGCGCCATGTGGCGGAACATGTCGTAGCCGCGGTCGGGGGCTGCGGCGTCTGAGCCGAGGCAGACATTGATACCGGCCTCGATCAGTTCCGGCACCGGGCAGCGCCCGTAGACCGACATGATCGCGGAGGGGTTGTGGATGATCGACGCGCCCGTCTCCTTCAGCGCGGTGAAATCGTCCTCGGTAAGGTCGACGCTGTGGCCCAGCAGGGCGAACTCACCGAGGACACCAAGATCGCGCGCCAGCGCGATCGAACCGTCGCGGTGGCCGTCCTGGGTGAACAGCACGCCCTTGCGACGGCGCAGATCCATCACCGCTTCGCCCATTTCGATGACCTGCCGGCGGGCGTCGGCATCCGCCACCTGGGCGGCATAGTAGACCGGCATCACCAGGCAGACGCCGGTGCCGCGGCCAAGCAGGTCGTTCCAGCGGTCGATCAGGATCTCGCTGACCTCCAGTTGGCGTTCGAACGACACCGTCACGTCCTTCGACTGCCCGGTCTCCGAAAAATGGCGATAGCTGCGCGGGAAGGGCGGCCGGCCGGGGCCCACCGCCATGAAGGTGCGCAGGCCGGATTCGGCGGTCGCCCCGCTATGGGCGTCGCCGAAGGCCGGATCGTCGGTGCGGTAGATGTCGGCGCCGCCACCCAGCAGCGTCATCGCCGTGGTGATGCCGCCGCGCAGCCGTTCGAGCTGTGTCATCCGCGCTTCGGCACGCCAGAAGGCGGGCGTCGAGCCGCGGGCATAGATCTCCTCGCAGGCCTCGAACCAGGTGTCGACGCCGGCGCCGGCATTGCGCACCAGCCCGTGGCCGGCGTGGGAATGGCTGTCGATCAGCCCCGGCATCGCCACCATGCCGGTGCCGTCGATGATTTCGCTGGCCTCGACCGGCGCTGCATCGCCTGCGCTGCCGATGGCGCTGATGCGGTCGCCGGTGACTGTCAGCCAGCCGCCCTCGATCACCCGGCGATCCCGGTCGACGGTCACGATGGTTACGTTGCGCACGAGGATGTCTGGCTGCGCCATGTCTTCTGCTTTCCGAAGTTTTTTGGGCCGGCTCAGAGGCCGAGAATGTCTTCCAGATCGCGCGCGGCGACGCGGTCGCTTTCGAGGTCGAGCTGGTTTTCGATATGGGCAAGGTGGTGGTGCATGACGGCCAGCGCCTTCCTGGCGTCGCGCGCGGTGATGCTGGCGACGATGTCCGCGTGCTCGTCGGGGCCGCAGTTCAGCACGTCCTTCTGCTGGTACATCGCCATGATCAGCGACGTCCGCGAGACCAGGTCGCGCAGGAGGCTGGCCAGGATCTGCGACTGCGCCAGTTCGGCGATCAGCATGTGGAACGCGCCCGACAGCCTGATGGCGCCGGCAACGTCGCCGCTTTGGTGGGCCTTGCGCTCGGCCTCGACATGCTGGCTGAGCCGCGCGATACCGCCGGCGTCGATCGTCGCGCACAGCCGCTCGACCAGTCGCTCCTCGATGGTGCGGCGGGCGAAGAAGACATCGCGTGCCTCTTCGATCGACGGTTTGGATACAAAAGCACCGCGGTTTGGAACCAATGTGATCAGACCGTCGCGTGCCAGATTCTGCAATACATGGCGGATGCGCGCCCGGCTGGCGCTGAAGATGTCGGCGAGTTGCTCTTCCTTCAGCCGTGTACCGGGGCCGACCTGCCGTTCGGCGATCGCGTTCCAGATTTTCTCGTAAATCTCTTGATCGGTGGCATGTCGCTTGCCCGCTTCAGCGTCCATCCAATCCTCCTCCCGCCGGGTCCGATGTGCGACCCGCAGCCTATTCAAACCCAAAAACGCCGCAAGTCAACAAATTTGTCGACATAGATTGTTGACAATAATTGGATACGATGTCAGCGTTAAATGGATGGAGCCCAAAGGCGCCCTGCAAACGTGAAGGCGCGGGTCCACTGGTTCTGTAACGGGAGGAGTTCAATGAAGAAGTTCCTGCTCGCGGCCACCGCCGCGGCTCTGGTCCAGCTTGGCATGATGGGCAACGCGAGCGCAGCCGAGCTGCGTTATGCAGCGGCCGGCGACATCTACGGGCTCGACCCGGATTCGATGACCGACAGCTTCTCGAACAATTTCCTGCAGCACATCTACGAGCCACTGGTCCGCTACAACAAGGAACTGAAGATCGAGCCGGCGCTGGCCCTGTCCTGGGAAGTCGTCAAGCCCGACGTCGTCCGCTACAAGCTGCGCCAGGGCGTCAAGTTCCATGATGGTGCCGATTTCGGTGCCGACGACGTCATCATGTCGCTGATGCGCGCCGTCGACGAGAATTCGCCGATCAAGGGCAACTTGCCGGCGCTCAAGTCGGTCGAGAAGATCGACGACTACACCGTCGACCTGCACCTCGCCGGCCCGACGCCGCTGCTTAACAACTATCTCACCAACATCGCTGTCTTCGATGCCGGCTGGCTGGAGAAGAACAACGCGGTCAAGCCGATCAACGCCGAGCTCGGCCAGGAAGGCTACACCTCGACCCATGCCAACGGCACCGGTCCCTTCAAGCTCGAAAGCCGCCGCCCCGATGCCCAGACCGTTCTGGTCGTCAACGAAGGCTGGTGGGACAAGCCGCAGCACAACCTGACCAAGGTTATCTTCACCCCGATCGCCTCCGACGCCACCCGCGTCGCGGCGCTGCTCTCGGGCGAGGTCGACATCATCACGCCGTCGCCGCTGCAGGATGCCAAGCGCATCGCCTCGAACCCCGGCACCAAGGTGCTGGAGAATCCGGGCCTGCGCACCATCATGATGAACTTCAACATGCGCGATAAGCTCGTCGACGGAAACGTCGAGGGCAACCCGTTCAAGGATGCGCGTGTTCGCAAGGCCGTCTACCAGGCCATCAACATGGATCTGGTCCGCGACAAGATCATGCGCGGCAAGTCGCGCGTCTCCGGCATGCAGATCGCGCCCGAGGTGCCTGGCTTCGACGCCAAGCTCAACGAGCGTTTCCCCTATGATCCGGCGGCCGCCAAGGCGCTGCTGGCCGAGGCCGGCTATGCCGACGGCTTCCAGTTCAACATGAACTGCCCCAACGATGCCTACGTCAACGACGAGGAAGTCTGCCAGGCAATGACGGCGATGCTGGCCCAGGTCGGCCTCAACGCCAAGCTGGTTACCGAGGCACGCACCCTGCACTTCAAGAAGGCGCAGGAAGGCCAGACCGACATGTTCATGATCGGCTGGGCGACGCTGCCGATGCTCGACGGCTTCTCCGTGCTGTCGGCCATGCTGCACTCGCCCGAGGAGAAGCTCGGCACCTGGAACCCCGGCGGCTACAAGAACGCCAAGGTCGACGAACTGGTCAAGAAGATCGACGTCGAACTCGACGAGGCCGAGCGCCGCGCGATGATGGTCGAGGCCTTCAGCATCACCGAGCAGGAAGTCGCCTGGCTGCCGCTGCACCAACAGCCGCTGTCCTGGGCCGTGCGCGACAATGTCGAGGTCGTCCAGACCGCCGACGACCTGCTCCGCCTCTGGTACGTCAACGTCAAGTAAGTCGAACCGGGCCCCTGTCCATCTAGGGCAGGGGCCTTTCGCTACCGGCAAGCCCGCCGCTACGAAGCGGGCCTACCTCCAAGGGAGCTGCGACGATGTTCGTATTCCTCGTCCGCCGTCTGCTGCAGGCCGTCATGGTCATGCTTGCCGTGGCGTTCATCGCCTTCCTGATGTTCCGTTTCCTCGGCGATCCGGTCAACAACATCGTCAGCCAGGATGCCACCCAGGTCCAGCGCGAGGAGGTGCGTCAGCGCCTGCGTCTCGACGACCCGCTGTTCCTTCAGTACGGCCGTTTCGTCGTCAATGCCGCCAAGGGTGACTTCGGCGTCTCCTACCGCAACAGCCGTCCGGTCAGCGCACTGCTCGCCGAACGCTTCCCGGCCACAGCCGAACTGGTGCTGGTCGCCGCCATGCTGTCGCTGGTGCTCGGCATTCCGCTCGGCATCTACACCGCGCTCAAGCCGCGCGGGGTGCTCAGCCAGGGCCTGCAGATCATGTCGCTGATCGGCATCTCGCTGCCCACATTCGTCACCGGCATCCTGCTCATCCTGGTGTTCTCGGTCTGGCTCGGCTGGCTGCCGTCCTTCGGCCGCGGCGACGTCATCGACGTCGGCTGGTGGTCGACGGGCTTCCTCACCGCCTCCGGGCTCAAGGCGCTGATCCTGCCGTCCTTCATGCTGTGCCTGTTCCAGCTGACGCTGATCATGCGGCTGGTGCGTGCCGAGATGCTGGAGGTGCTGCGCGCAGACTACATCAAGTTCGCCAAGGCGCGCGGGCTGAAGAGCCGCGCCATCCATTTCCGCCATGCGCTCAAGAACACGCTGATCCCCGTCGTCACCATCTTCGGGCTTCAGCTCGGCGGCCTCATCGCCTTCGCCATCATCACCGAGACGGTGTTCCAGTGGCCGGGCATGGGCGCGCTGTTCATCCAGGCCGTCAACTTCACCGACGTGCCGGTCATGGCAGCCTATCTCGTCATGGTCTCGCTGATCTTCGTCATCATCAACACCAGCGTCGACCTTCTCTACAACGTCATCGATCCGCGCCTTCGCACCGATCCGACCCGGGCCTCCGGGAAGGGCGCCTGACGGGAACCCATGACCATGAGTGACACCTCCTTCACCGGGCGCCTGCGCAGCTTCGCCGACCGCGACCTGTTCTACTCGTTCCGCCGCTCCAGGACGACGGTCATCGCCGCAGTCGCGCTGGCGCTGCTGTTTTTCGGCGCGATCTTCGCGCCGGTGATCGCGCCCTTTGATCCGTTCGACATCGCCCACCTCAACCTGCTCGATAGCGAGTTGCCGCCGGCCTGGATGGAAGGTTCCAACCCGGCCTACATCCTCGGCACCGACACCCAGGCGCGCGACGTGCTGTCGTCGATCCTCTACGGCCTGCGCATCTCGCTCTTCGTCGGCTTCGCCTCGGTCATCCTTGCTGCCGTGCTCGGCGTCTTCCTCGGGCTTGTCGGCGGCTTCGTCGGCGGCATCGTCGATGCCGTCATCATGCGCGTCGCCGATGTTCTGCTGAGCTTCCCGGCGATCCTCGTCGCACTGCTTATCAACGGTGTCATGCGTGGCATCCTCCCCGCCAACCAGCACGAGAGCGCGGCCATCCTCGTTCTCGTGCTGGCCATCGGGCTCACCAACTGGGTGCAATACGCCCGTACCGTGCGCGGCTCGACGCTGGTCGAGCGCCAGCGCGAATACGTCCAGGCAGCCCGCACCATCGGCGTCGGCCGCCTGCGCATCATGCTCACCCACATCCTGCCCAACGTGCTCGGCCCGGTGCTGGTCATCGCCACCATCAATCTCGGCATGGCCGTCCTGACGGAGGCGACCTTGTCGTTCCTCGGCGTCGGCATGCCGGCGACCCAGCCTTCGCTCGGCACGCTCATCCGCGTCGGCAACGAGTACCTGTTCTCCGGCATCTGGTGGGTCGTCATCTTCCCGTCGGCAACGCTCGCCGTGCTGGTCCTCGCCGTCAACCTGATCGGCGACTGGCTGCGCGACGCCCTCAATCCGAAGCTGAGGTAAGGCCATGGCCCTGCTCGAAGTCGAAAATCTGAAAGTCGAGTTCCCCACCCGCAAGGGCGTGCTCACCGCCGTCGACAACGTCTCCTTCAACGTCGAACAGGGCGAGATCCTCGGCGTCGTCGGCGAGTCCGGCGCCGGCAAGTCGATGACCGGTGCTGCCGTCATCGGCTTGCTCGAACCGCCGGGTCGCATCGGCGGCGGCCAGATCCGTCTCGACGGCAAGCGCATCGACAATTTGTCGCCCGACGAGATGCGCAAGATCCGCGGCCGCCACATCGGCGCGATCTTCCAGGATCCGCTGACCAGCCTCAACCCGCTGTTCACTGTCGGCGAGCAACTGGTCGAGACGATCCGCACGCATCTGCCGATGTCGGCGGCGGAAGCCAAGAAGCGCGCCATCGGCTGGCTTGCCGAGGTCGGCATCCCGGCGCCCGACAGGCGCTTCGACCAGTACCCGCACCAGTTCTCCGGCGGCATGCGCCAGCGCGTGGTCATCGCCCTGGCACTCTGCGCCGAGCCGCGGCTGATCATCGCCGACGAGCCGACGACCGCGCTCGACGTTTCGGTTCAGGCACAGATCATCGCGCTGCTCAAGCGGGTCTGCCGCGAGCGCAATGCGGCCGCGATCCTTGTCACCCACGACATGGGCGTCATCGCCGAGACCGCCGACCGTGTCGCGGTGATGTATGCCGGACGCCTCGCCGAGATCGGCCCGGTCGCGCATGTGCTGCAGAAGCCGAGCCATCCCTATACGGCCGGCCTGATGGGATCGATCCCGCGCGTCGGTCCGCGCCCAGAACGGCTGATCCAGATCGAGGGCTCTATGCCGCGCCTGACCGACATCCCGAGCGGCTGCGCCTTCAATCCGCGCTGCCCCAAGGTCTTCGCCGAATGCCACCGTGTCAGGCCCGAATTGCGCCCGGTCGCCGCCGGCGCCGCCGCCTGCCTGCTCTATGAAGGGGTGACGCCATGAACGCCGCACCGATTGCCAGAACCGGCCAGCCGCTGCTCCAGGTCAAGGGCCTGAAGAAGCACTTTGCCATGGCCAAGCCTTTCCTCAACCGGCTGCTGGAAGGCGGCGAGCAGCAGACGGTCAAGGCCGTCGACGGCCTCGACCTCGAGATTCCGCGCGGCCAGACGCTGAGCCTGGTTGGCGAGTCCGGCTGCGGCAAGTCCACCGTTGCCCGCCTGATCATGGGCCTGTCCAATCCCTCCGGCGGCTCCATCCTGTTCGACGGCGCCGACATCTCCCGCGCCCCGGCAGGCCAGCCGGCGGACATCCGCCGCCGCATGCAGATGATCTTCCAGGATCCCTATGCCAGCCTCAACCCGCGCTGGCGGGTCGCCGACATCATCGCCGAGCCGCTGCGCACCTACGGCATGTGCGCCTCCCGCCAGGAGGAACGCCGCGAGGTCGACCGCCTGCTCGAATTCGTCGGCCTCAACGCCAAGGACGGCGACAAGTTTCCGCACGAGTTTTCCGGCGGCCAGCGCCAGCGCATCTCGATCGCCCGCGCCATTTCCACCAAGCCGGAGTTCCTCGTCTGCGACGAGCCGACCTCGGCGCTCGACGTCTCGGTCCAGGCGCAGATCCTCAACCTGATGCGCGAGATGCAGCGCGAGCTCGGCCTGACCTATTTGTTCATCAGCCACGATCTGGCGGTGGTCAACTTCATGTCCGACTGGATCGGCGTCATGTATCTCGGCCGCCTCGTCGAGGTCTCGCCAGCGGCCGAACTTTTCGCCAATCCGCAGCATCCCTATACGAGGCTGCTGCTCGACACGATCCCCGACCTCGGCATGTCGAAGCGCGACCGCCAGCCGGCGGCCGGCGAGGTGCCCAATCCGATCAACCCGCCGCCGGGCTGCCACTTCCATCCGCGCTGCGCGCTCGCCAACGAGCGGTGCCGGAGTGAGGCGCCGGTGCTTCGCATGTATGATGGCGGCGTGCGCGCCTCTTGCCATGCGGTCGAGGAAGGGCGCGGTGTCGAACCGATCATGGCACTGGCACGTGCCGCCCACCCGCTGCAGGCTGCGGTCTGAGGGAGAAAAAATGGATTTCGATTTCGCCGAGCTGCCCGAAAACGATCGCTACCGGCTGCTGTGCAGCTTCGTTGGGCCGCGTCCCATAGCGCTCGTCACCACCATCGACGAACACGGCTGCAACAACGCCGCGCCGATGAGCTTCTTCAATGTCTTCTCGCACGAGCCGCCGCTGCTCATCCTCGGCATGCAGACCCGCCCCGACGGCACCGCCAAGGATACCGTCGCCAATATCAGGCGCTCGGGCGAGTTCGTCGTCCACATGGTCGACATGGCGATCGCCAACGAGATGATCGTCACCGGCATCAACTTCCCAAGCGACGTCGACGAGATCGAGTTGGCCGGCCTGACCAGCACGCCGTCGGTCAAGGTTGCGGCGCCCCGCATTGAGGAATCGCCCTGCGCCATGGAGTGCCGCGTATCGCAGATCCTCGACTACGGCCGCCGCACCATCGTCATCGGCGAAGTCGTGCAGATGTATGTCCGCGACGAATGCCTCGACGAGCGTGGCCGCTACGTCCGGCCGGAGGTCTACCAGCCGATCGCCCGGCTGCATGCCGACAACTACATCGTCGCCGACAACCAGTTCGTGCTCAAGCGTCCGGCCGAGCTTCTCCACCACGAGGAAGCCGCCGGCTATGCCGTATCGAAGCCGGAAAAGGTCGCCGGCTGACCCAGGGAATGCGCCGGGCGTCCGCGCCCGGCTCCACTGAAATTCGAGAATGCAGCGGTGCTGAAATGAAAGAACTTCTCCTCAGGAACGTCCGGCCCTTCGGTGGTGCTGCGACCGACATCCTCATCCGCGACGGCCGCATAGTCCGCATCGGCAAGGCCGACGCCTCGGCTGCCGAGGTCGAGGACGGCGGCGGCGCGATCGCCATTCCCGGCCTGATCGAGGCGCACGCCCATCTCGACAAGTCGCTGTGGGGCATGGGCTGGCATGTCCATCAGGCCGGCCCGGCTCTTGAAGACAAGATTTCCACCGAGCGCCGCCTGCGCCGCGAACTCAACATCGATCCCGCCCGCCAGTCGGCGCGCCAGGTGGCGCTCGCCGCCTCGCACGGCACCACCGCCATCCGCAGCCATGTCGACATCGACACCGACCAGAAGCTGTGGTGCTTCGAGGGCGTGGCCGCCACGCGCGAACGCTTCCGCGATGTCATGGACATCGAGATCGTCGCCTTCCCGCAGTCGGGCCTGATGATCCGCCCCGGCACGCTGGAGCTGATGGACGAAGCCCTTGCCAATGGGGCCGATATCGTCGGCGGCCTCGACCCCTGCGGCATCGACCGCGACCCCAAGGGCCAGCTCGACGCCATCTTCGGCCTCGCCGAGAAGCACGGCAAGCCGATCGACATCCACCTCCACGAAGCCGACGACCTCGGCGCCTTCTCGATGGAGATGATCATCGAACGGACCCGCGCGCTCGGCATGCAGGGCAAGGTCACCATCAGCCATGCCTTCTGCCTCGGCATGACCGACCGCGCCCGCGCCGCTTCGCTCACCGAGCAGTTGGCGCATCAGGACATCGCCATTGCCACCACGGCGCCGGCATCGCGTCCCGTGCCCATGGCGGCCGAGCTGCGCCGTGCCGGCGTGCGTCTCTGCGCCGGCTCCGACGGTATCCGAGACACCTGGGGTCCCTACGGCAATCTCGACATGCTGGAGCGCGCGCTGTTCATCGGCCTGCGCAACAATTTCCGCAACGACGCCGACGTCGAATACGCCCTGCATATCTGCACCCAGGGCGGCGCCGACGTCATGGAGCTCGCCGACTACGGCCTGCGCGAAGGCGCCTTCGCCGACATCGTCCTGCTCGATGCCGAGACCGTGCCGGAAGCCGTTGCCGCCCGTCCGAAGCGCAAGCTGGTGCTCAAGCGCGGCAAACCGGTGGCGCGCGATGGCCAAGCCCTTTTCACTGTCGAATGAGAATTTGAAATGACCGAACCTTTGCTTCTCACCGCCCGCTGGGTCGTCGGCCATGTCGACGGCCGCCACGCGCTCTATCCCAATGGCGAAGTCGTTGTATCAGGCGACCGCGTGCTCTTCGTCGGCCACGGCTATGAGGGCCCCGTCGCTCGCCGCATCGACTATGGCAACGCGCTCATCGGCCCCGGCTTCGTCGATCTCGACGCGCTGTCCGACCTCGACACCACCGTGCTCGGCTACGACAACCAGCCAGCGGTCAAGAAGGGCCGCATCTGGCCCGAAACCTACATGGAAAGCGGCCCCTTCGAGATGTACTCGGAGGAAGAGCTGGCGTTCCAGAAGCGCTACGCCTTCTCCAGGCTGATCCGCTCCGGCATCACCACCGCGCTGCCCATCGCCTCGCTGTTCTACCGCCAGTGGGGCGAAACGACAGGCGAGTTCAGCGCTGCCGCCGAAGCCGCGCGTGACCTCGGCCTGCGCGTCTATCTCGGCCCAGCCTACCGCTCGGGCAACAGCTTCGTCCGCCGCGACGGCACCATCGACTACCATTTCGACGAGGAACGCGGCCTCGACGGTCTCGCCGATGCGGTCGATTTTTGCCGCAAGTTCGAGGGCCAGGCCAATGGCCTGATCCGCACCATGCTCGCCCCCGACCGCATCGAGACCTGCACGCCCGAACTCTTGAAGGCCTCAGCGGCCGCGGCCGAGGCGCTCGACGTGCCGATCCGCCTGCATTGCTGCCAGTCGCCGTTCGAGTACCAGAGCGTGCTCAAGCTGCGCGGCATGAGCCCGGCCGAATGGCTCGAAAGCCTGGGCTTCCTGTCGCCGCGCGCGATCCTGCCGCACGGCACCCATGTCAGTGGCCGCAACGGCATCGACCGGCCGGGCAGGGACCTGGAGATCCTGCGCGACGGCGGCGGCACCATCGCCCACTGCCCGCTGGTCTCGGCCCGCCACGGCAACGCGCTCCAGTCCTTCCGCAAGTACCGCGACATGGGCATCCGCATCGGTCTCGGCACAGACACCTACCCGCCGGACATGTTCCTCAACATGCAGGTCGGCATGATGCTCTGCCGCATCGAGGAAAGCGGTACCGACGGCTGCCGCTCCGAGGACTACTATGATGCCGCCACCCTTGGCGGCGCCGACGCGCTCAACCGTCCCGACCTCGGCCGCCTGCAGCCCGGCTCCGCCGCCGACCTGATCGTCGTCGATTTCGACGACCCGTTCATGGGCCAGACCATCGACCCGATCCAGACGCTGATGCTCAACGCCTCGGCCCGGTCGGTCTCGACCGTGATGATCGCCGGCCGCTTCGTCATGGAGAATGGCGTCATCCCGGGTGTCGACGACCGTGAATATCGCAAGCGCGCGCAGACGCAGTTCGACGGCGTCATCGCCAAGTACCCGCTGCGCACCTTCAGCCATCCGCCGGTCGAGGAAATCTTCTCGTCGAGCTACCCGACCCACCGCAAGGCGTAAGCCCCCGACGCCTTGCACGGAAAGGGCGCCACCACGCGGTGGCGCCCTTTTTGTTTGCAAGCAGAGTTTGGAGCCTGCCGGGCTCTGCAAGGGTCGCCCTTTGTCAGCAGGCATGCGCCGTGATTTGACATGCAGGCATTTACCTGCATATTGTCTCTCACATGAGTGAGACCGATGAACGCTGACGACGTTTTCAAGGCACTGGCCGACCCGACACGCAGGAGGCTGCTTGACCTTCTCTACGAGAAGAACGGGCAGACGCTCGGCCAGCTTTGCGAAAATCTTGAGATGGCCCGCCAGTCCGCCACGCAGCACCTCGGGATTCTGGAGGCGGCCAATCTGGTGAGCACGGTCAGGCGTGGCCGGGAAAAGCTGCATTTCATCAACCCCGTGCCGTTGCACGAAGTCTACGAACGTTGGGTGCGGAAATTCGAACGTCAGCGGCTCAGCTTGCTGCACGATCTGAAGAAGGAACTCGAAGGAGAGTGACGATGACCAAAGAGAAGACCAGCTTTGTTTACGTGACCTACATTCTCTCGACACCCGCAAAGGTGTTCGAGGCCATAACGAAACCGGACGTCGCCAGGCGCTATTGGGGCCACGAGAACGTCTCCGACTGGAACCCCGGTTCGAAATGGGAACATGTCCGCGCCAATGACGAGCGGACCGTCGAACTCGTCGGCAACGTCATCGACGTCTCGCCACCGACCCGTCTCGTCATCAGTTGGGCGAACGCCTCGCAGGCCGCCGATCCGGCAAGCCACAGCAGGGTTACGTTCGATATTGACGAATATGAGGGCATGGTTCGGCTGACCGTCAGCCATGACGAACTCGAAGCCGGCAGCGGGATGGCGAACGGCATCAGCAAGGGCTGGCCGATCGTGCTCTCCAGCCTCAAATCCTTCCTCGAAACCGGCCGCGCCCTCGACGTGTTTGCCAAGCCGAAGGCGGCCTGAAGGGGAATGACAATGACCAAGCGCTATACCGGCGGGTGCGCGTGCGGCGCGATCCGTTATGAAACGAGCAGCACGCCCGTCTTCGAAAACCACTGCCAATGCCGCGATTGCCAGCAGCGAAGCGGCACCGGGCATGGATCATATCTCAGCTTCGCCCGGCAGGCCGATGTCACGGTCACGGGCGAAGCGAAAACCTGGCGGGTAACGGCCGACAGTGGCAACGAAAAGATCCACGCCTTCTGCCCGACCTGTGGCACGCCGGTCTACCTGACATTCGTCGCGATGCCGGAGCTGATCGCGATCCATGCGGCCAGCCTCGACGACCCGGGCCAATTCAATCCGCATGCGGTCACATACGGCATCCGCGCCAATGCCTGGGACACGATGGATGCGTCGTTGCAGACATTCGAGCGAATGCCGCGTTGATGAGGAAGCGGTCCGACCTCGCCTAGTGCGCTGCGGTTTCGACCAGCGGCTGCGAATCCGTGTCGATGCTGACCACCACCGACATGCCGGGCGCCAGCCTGTCGGCCATCGCCTGGCCCGGATCGATGCCGATGCGCACCGGCAGGCGCTGCGCCACCTTGGTGAAGTTGCCGGTGGCGTTGTCGGGCCGCAGCACGCTGAATTCCGAACCCGTCGCCGGGGCAAAGCGCTCGACATGGCCGTCGAGGCGGGCATGACCCAGCGCATCGACAGTGAATGTCACCGGCTGGCCCACCTTCATGCCGCCAAGCTGGGTTTCCTTGAAGTTGGCGACCACCCAGATGCGCTTCGGCACCAGCGCCATCAGCTGCGTGCCAGGCGCCACATACTGCCCGAGCCGGGCGCCGACCTCGCCGAGCCGGCCGTCCTCGGGTGCCACGATGCGCGTGTTCTTGAGATCGATCTCGGCGAGATGCACGGTCGCCTCCGCGCCCGAGACTGCTGCCTCCAATGACTGCCGGCTGACGATGGTCGCCTGCAGGTCCTGCCGCGACACCTCGAGTGCCGCTTCCGCCTGGCTGTGGGCGGCACGTGCCTGCTCGAGCGCGGTGCGCGACTTGTCGGCCTCGCTCAGCGTCGACACGCCGCGCGCCAGCAGCGGTTCGATCCGGCCCCAGCTCGCCAGGGCGTTGTCATAGGCGACCTTGGCCGAAGCCACCTGCGCTTCCGCCGACGTGACGCGTGCCTCGGCCGAGTGCCGCTGCTGCTCGGAATTCGCCAGTGCCGCCTGCTGCGATGCTAGCGTCGCCCGCGCCTGTTCCAGCTTCTGGACAAAGATGCGGTCGTCGATCCGGACCAGCAGCTGCCCTGCCTTGACGTCCTGGAAATCCTGCACCGCGACGTCGGCGATCGTGCCCGACAGCTGCGGCGCCAGGATGGTCGGCTGGCCGCGCACATAGGCGTTTTCGGTGATCTCGACCGCGCTCTTGAACGGCGGCAGGTGCCAGACATAGAGGATCAGCGTCAGCCCGGCGATGCCGAGGACGATGGCCAGGATGGTGCTGGCGGACCGGAGGAGATGGAGGCTTTTCGATAGCATGGCGGTTCACGCGGTGGCTGGGAGTGTAGGGGTGGCTGTCCGGTTGCGGAAAGCCACGATGGCGATGTGGACGAGAAGCAGGACCAGCGACGTCAGTGCGATCACCGTGATCAGCAGGAACGCGTCGTTGTAAGCGAGCACATACGCTTCGCGCGTCGCTTGCTGCGACGAGAGCTGCAGGCCTTCGGCGTTGAGCAAACCCTTATCGGTGATGACGCGCGAATAGGCGCCGCCAAGCTGGGCCACGCGCTGCGCCACCAGCGGGTCGGTCAGCGCGATGTGCTCGACCAGCACATTGTGGTGGAACTGCTCGCGGCTGGTGACGAAAGTGGTGAACACCGCCGAGCCCAGCAGCCCGCCCAGGCTTTGGGTGGTCAGGAACACGATGATGAAGCTGAGGATGTAGTTCGGCCCCTTCTTCAGCGCCGACATCAGCCCGCTCTTCATCGCCGGCGGCAGGATCAGCGCCCCGGCAAAGGCAATCAGTGCCTGGCTGTAGAACACCTGCTCCGGCCGCGTCAGGTTGGTGGCGCGGCTGTCCATGTAGGCGCCGATGGCGATCAGGATCAGCGCCGCGATGTGGATGCGCTCCTCCTTGCCGTGCTTCATCAGCGCCGCACAGGTCAGCCCGCCGGCGATCGAGGCCACCAGGATCACCCAATAGACCGCCCGCGTCTGTTCGTTGCTGAGGCCGAGCGCCTGGAACAGGCTGGAGGCGCCCAGCGTCTGCTCGGAAAGCACCAGGCGGAACATCAGCAGTACGCCGGTGAAATGCAGGATCGGCGGGCTCGCCAGCCAGCGTATGTCGAGCAGCGGGTTCTTGCGGTTGAGCTCGATGACGGCTGCAATGGTGATGCACACCACCGCCAGCGCCAGAAGCGCCCCGATCCACGGCGCTTCCAGCCACCAGTAGAGCCGCCCGAGCACCAGCACGATCGCCGTCGCGCCGAAGCCTGTGGCGATCAGCAAATAGCTGATCACGTCAAGCTTCTCGATCACCTTGGCGCGCGGCTGCGGTGCCAGCGGCAAGGCATAGACCAGGGCGAAGGCGATCATCGCCATGCCGAGTTCGAACATGGTCACGGCATGAAAGCCGCCGATGTCGAACAGGGCAGGGGAGATCAGCCGCGCCACCGGCGCGCCGAGCGTGATGCTGGTCAGCGCCAGCGGCAGACCGACATTCAGCTTTTTCTCCGGCGAGAACGATTCCAGCATGTAGAGGAAGGCGAGCGTCGACATCGGTGCTGCCGCGATGCCGCTCATGAAGCGCACGACCAGCGCCGACTGCAGGTCGGAGATGAACAGGTTGAGCACGCAGGCGACCACGAATCCGAGAATGCTCAGCTCAGCGAAATTACGCAGGCCGTATTGCGTCCTGATCTTGATCAGTGCCAGCGCCAGCGAGACATTCGGCGCCATGTAGGCGGCGACCAGCCACGTCGTCTCGGTCACCGTCGCGCCAATGGAGCCCTGGATCTGCGGGATGTTGGCGGCAACCAGGTTCATGCCCAGCCCCTGTGTCAGTGCCAGCACCACCGAGGCGCAGACATAGGCTGCTGCCATCAGTTGCGGCTTGGGCACGAAGGGCGGAGGTGCGACGGCAGGCGCAGCAGGCTGCGGCGCGGCAGGCCCCTCGGCCCGGGTCGCCGCATCGGTTTGCCCGGGCTCAGCCGCCTTACCGCGGCCCTCGCCGCTGTCTGGTGCCTGCTGCATCTCTGGTCAGCTCTACTCGCAGGCGGCTTCGCCGATGTTGCGGCTCAGGATGCTCAGCACGCGGGTAGCGCTCTCGATGTCGGCATCGTCGACGCCGGCCAGTACCCGATTGCGCAGTTCGGCGACGAAGGCGATCATGCTGTCGGCTTCGCGCCGTGCATTCGGCGTCAGGAAAATGCGCTTGGCGCGCCGGTCGTCGTCGGTGGTGCAGCGCACCACCAGCCCCTTCTTTTCCAGCCCGTCGATAAGCCCTACCAGCGACGGCTGCTCGATATGCATCAGCTCCGCCAGCTCGGCTTGCGTCTTGCCTTCGCATTCGGCGATCTGCATCATCAGCCGGGCGCGTGCCAGCGTCAGCCCGCGCTTCTTGACTCGGGCGTCGAACATGGTCCGCAGCTTTCGGTTGACCTTCAGCAGTTCGTCGAAAAATGCGCCCTTCAGGCCTTCGTCGCTCATGTCGATCCCCTTTTATTAGTATGGATATGATTAGCCTCCTATGTAATTAATCCGGAGGCATTTTGCAAGACGTGCCGCCCCCGCCGAGGGCGATGCCGCGCGCTTGCCAAACCGGGCTCGATGTACAACCTAGCCGCAACCGAAACGGCCGAGTCGGCACAGCCTGCCCGGCCGCAAGACGCGGAGGCCGACCTTGCCCATCAAAATGTATGGCATCAAGAACTGCGACACCATCAAGAAGGCCCGCACCTGGCTCGAGGGCCATGGCGTCGCCTACGATTTCCACGACTACAAGGCCTCGGGCATCGACCGCCCAAGCCTGGAGGCGTGGGTCAAGGAGTTCGGCTGGGAGACCGTGCTCAACCGTGCCGGCACCACCTTCAAGAAACTGCCCGACGCCGACAAGCAGGGCCTCGACGCCGAAAAGGCCATTGCCCTGATGCTGGCCCAGCCCTCGATGATCAAGCGCCCGATGCTCGACCTCGGCGGCCGCCGCATCGTCGGCTTCAAGCCGGAGGCCTACGACGCCGCTTTCCCCGGCTGAGGTCCGGTCCCGAACCGGGCCATCGTCGCGGCGACCTCCTCGGCCAGCCAGCCTGAAAAATCCCTGACCTTGCGCGGCGGCCGCTCGGCAGCCGACGTCACCAGGTAGTAGCCGAGGCCGCTCGCCACCGTGATGCCGAACGGCGCCACCAGCCGCCCGTCGGCCAGCGCGTCAGCCGAAAGCAGCTGCCAGGCCAGCGCCACGCCCTGGCCGGCGATCGCCGCATCGATGCCGAGGATCGGGTCGGTGAAGGAGGGCCCTGCCGGCAGCACCGGATAGGGCGCCAGACCCGCCGCCTCGAACCAGCGCTCCCAACTGATCATCGTGCTCTCGTCCGAAATGACCGGCAGCTGCGCGATATCGGCCGGCGTCCGCAGTTTCGCCGCCAGCGCCGGCGCGCAGACCGGGAACACTTCCTGCGCCAGCAGCAGTTCCGCCCGCACGCCCGCCCATTTGCCGTCGCCCATCCGGATCGCCAGATCGACGTCGGAGTGGTCGAGGTCGACCAGCCCGGTCGAGGCATCGATCCTCAGCTTCAGCTCGGGAAAGCGCAGGTTGAAGCGGTTGAGCCGCGGCACCAGGAAGCGCGAGGCGAAGGCGGGTGCCACCGACACCACCAGCATCTTCGAGCTCGTCTCGTCGGCCAGCGCCACCGCGCGCGACAATTCCTGGAAGCCGGCACTCAGCCGGCGCGTGAACTCCGCGCCGAAGCTGGTCAGCACGAGGCCTGTCCCACCGCGTCGGAAGATCGCACGGCCGAGCTGCCGTTCGGTGCGCGTGATCTGCTGGCTCACCGCGCTCACCGAGACGCCCAGTTCTTCCGCGGCCTTGACCAGCGAGCCGCAGCGCGCCACGCTCTCCATCGCGCGGAGCCCGTTGAGATGCACGCGATTGAGTGCCTGACTTGAGATTTTCTAAACTCCGTCTGCGGCATTCTTGATTGAAGACAGAGCGTTTGTAGCGAAAATAGCGTGAAAGGACCAACGCTTAGGAGAAGTCCAATGAAGATTTTCTCAAGCATTTCCAAGCTGCTTCAGAGCCAGCGCGACAGCCACGGCATCGACACAGAGCGTTTTCTCGGCTGGCTGCGCGATCCGCTTTCCCACCCCGACATCGAACGCATGGATGCGCGCGAGCTCGGCGACTTGCCGCTTGGCCGCGGCTTCAGGCCGGCCCTGCCGGTGCCGGGCGAGTGCCGCGCCTAGAGCAATGCGAGGGCGTGGCCGAGCACGCCGAGTGCCGCAACAGTGATCGCCAGCACACTTAGGCCGAAGCCTGTCGCGCGCTGCCATTGCGCCGCCCGCTCATGGGTGAAATGCCAGGCATGGACCGCGCGGCCGAAGGTGAAGGCGCAGCCCAGCACATGGATCGCCACCGCCGGCGCGCCGAGTGCTGCGGCAAAACCCAGCAAGACCAGCATGATAGGAATGTTCTCGATGGCATTGGCATGGCCGCGCATCGTCCGGTGCAAGCGCGCCACCCCGCCGTCGCCGATCAGCACCATGTGCTTGCGCCTGACCAGCGCCGTCGCCATCGTCAGCCACAGCAGGATCAGGCCGTTGAGCGCGGCGTAGAGCCCTGCTGCCGCATATGCTGACTGGTTCATGTCGTCCCCGGACTGTGTAAATGACCAAACTGTAATATTCCGGTGCGGAAAATCGCCACGATCCGGCGCGCATTGCAACAACCGGCCGCCGCCGGGGATTCCCTTGTGTCGCGAAGTGTGACTTCATGCGGCCAACTGGCAATGCCACCGTCTCCGAAAGGAACCCGGAACCGTGTTCGTATCCTTCTTCCCGCAGCCGAAGCTGTTTTTCACCTCGGCCGCCGTCTGGAGCCTTGCAGCGGTGCTGTTCTGGTTCTTCGGGGGTGAACAATTAGGGGCCATCTTCGGCCTGCCGCCTGCGCCGGCCGGTGTTCCACCGATACTCGGGATCCGGATTTTCTGGTCAGCCCCGTTCCTTTGGTTCTACATTTATTTTGGGTTTTTGGTTGCGGTCTTCTACGCGTTTTGGGCTTGGTACTCGCCGCACCCCTGGCAGCGCTGGTCGATCCTGGGATCGTCGGCGATCCTTTTTTCCACCTACACCTCGGTTCAGCTCTATGTTGCGCTGAACACATGGCGGGGACCGTTTTTCGACCTTTTCCAGAAGGCCATATCGACCGCCGGGTCAGTAACGCCAGGCGAACTTTACGACCTCATCTGGGTCTTTGCCGGAATCGCCCTCTTCTCGGTTTCCCTGTTCGTGGTGACACGCTTTTTCGTCAGTCACTACATCTTCCGGTGGCGTACGGCGATGAACGACTACTACATGGCCAACTGGCCTAAGCTGCGCCATATCGAGGGCGCTTCCCAGCGTGTTCAGGAAGATACGATGCGCTTCTCGACGACGCTTGAGGGCTTGGGTGTTGCCTTCGTCGATTCTGCAATGACGCTGATTGCCTTCTTGCCACTACTGGCCCAACTGTCCACGCACATCACGGCGCTGCCTGTCGTTGGCCAGATACCTTATTCGCTTGTCTTCGCCGCGATCTTCTGGTCGCTCTTTGGCACCATCCTGCTGATGGTCTTTGGCATCAAGCTGCCGGGTCTCGAGTTCAAGAACCAGAGAGTTGAGGCCGCCTATCGCAAGGAACTGGTTTATGGCGAGGATCATGCGGATCGCGCCCAGCCGCCAACCGTGGCCGAATTGTTCGCGAATGTTCGGCGCAATTATTTCAACCTCTATTTCCACTACGCCTATTTCAACGTCATTCGCTCCGGTTACCTTCAGGCGGATGCCATTTTTTCCAGTCTCATTCTCATCCCAACTATCGCTGCGGGCAAGATAACGCTTGGAATCTGGCAGCAGATATCGACGGCCTTTAGTCAGGTCAGTTCTTCATTCCAGTACCTTGTCAGCGCCTGGCCGACGATTGTTGAACTGATCTCGATCTACAAGCGCCTGCGTGCCTTCGAGGCGACGCTGTCGGGCGGCGCGCTACCCGACATCGACCAGCGTTATCTCGAACGTGAAAAGGCCGGCTTGAAGCCGGAAGATCAACCGGTGGCGTGATTGCCTAGCTCCAACGCCGACGACTCCCTCCCCCTTGTGGGGAGGGGCAAGGGGCGGGGGTAAGTCACACACGCCGCCGCATCCTGCTTGAGGTCCACCGTCGGCTTAAAGCCAGGCACGCCCTCCACCCTCCTCGCCACAAGGGGGAGGGGCGTCAACGTCCCGCTTGAAAAAACCAGTCGCCGGGTCACCCGCCGGTCTGCACCGGTGCCTCGTTGCGCCGCGCCACATAGTCGGCATAGCTGATGCATTCGACGTCGGCCTTCACGCACACCTCTCCGGCGAAGCGCTCCAGCGCGCGCCAATAAGCGCCGTCGTTCATCAGCGTGAAGTGGAAGCCGATCTGCAGTGGAATCCGGCCGCCTGCATATTGCGTGTCGAAGGCCTGCCGGAAGGCGCCATAGGCGCGGCTTTCGTATTTCGCCGCCTCGTCAGGCTTGTCGACGCCGCCGGAATGGCGGACGAACAGATTGTAGTCCATCGCGATGATGCGCCGCTCCGACGGGCCCTCGGGTATCAGCGGCAGGGCAAATTCCATCATGCTGCCGTCGAGTTTGGGTTCGTCCGGTCCGCGCGACACGCCGCTGGCGTTGTAGGCAAAGCCCTTGTCGCGCAGCGCGGCCGTCAGCCCCTTGCTGTCGGAGAGGTACGGAGCCCGGAAGCCTTTCACCGAGGCGGTGATTTGCGCCCAGCCCGCCGGCTCGGGCGATATGCCGTTGATCTTGTAGGTGTCGCGCATGATGGTCGAGAACGCGTCGAACTCCTTGGTCCACTCGGCCTTGCTCCACTTGCCGCCGTCGAAATGACCGCAGGCGTGGCTGGCTATTTCGTTACCCTCGGCGGCAGCGAGATTGATCTGGCCAAGCCTGTCGGCCACCTCCTGCTTGTTCATGGCAAAACCGACATTCGACCTGCCGGCCGATTTGCCCGGCGCCTGGTACTCGCCGCGTGTCTCGCGCGACAGCAGGAAGACGCAGGAGAGGAAGTAGGTGAAGCGCGCGCCGGTGCGGGCAGCGAGGTTGCGGCTGCGCTGCCACTGGGCGACATCGTGCGCGCCGTCGAACGAGATCAGCACCACCTGCGGCGCCTTGACGTCCTCGACCTTGGGGGCAGGGCCGGCGACCGCCGGCAGCGCCACCAGCGACGCGGACAACAGGGCACAGAGGCGGAACGCTTTGGTCATGTCGAACTTCGATGCAATTTCGGGGGCTTGGCGACTTCAGGCGGGTAGGGCCGAAATGTGGCATGGATGCGTTCACGGTGGAATGCGGCATGCAGCGCCGGAAATTCAGCGCAGCCGGCGGGCATGGCCGACGTGGATTGCTTCTCCACGGCCGGTGATTTTTGTTGGGCGCTACGTTGTCCAAAATTCTGGATCGTGGGGGGTAGTCTTCGATGTCACGGCATGGATCCCCGGGTCTCCGCACGTCGCTTCGCTCCTGCTCCGCCCGAGGATGACGAAGGCGTTGGGGTCGTGGCTAATCATCTACTTCAGCGGTTGGCACAGCCCCATTCTGCTCGCACAGGCTGGCATTTCCTGCCAAGTGCCAACCTTGGAGGCTAGCCGAAAGCCACCAGTGCCTTCGTCATCCTCGGGCGGAGCAGGAGCGAAGCGACGTGCGGAGACCCCGGGGATCCATGCCGTGAAGTGGCAACTGCAGCGGCGGTCCAATGCTGTCGAAGCAACCGTGCCGGCTGTCACCATCTGTCACCAACCCGCGTGGATAGCCGCGCCTGTTTTTCCACGCCCCTCTCCACCTCCCGTATCCTCATCCTCGCGATCTTCCACGGGACCCCGGTGCGCACCGGGCAGCGGGGGGAAGCGCCGGTGCCGGGCTGGCAGGAGGTCGGATCTCCTGCTGGGTGATGAGCCCCCAAGTCCGGGCCTTGCGGCGGCTGGCGGTGAAAGCCGAGGCGACTGAGCGGGGCAAGAACACCGGGCGGGGCGCGAACGTCGCGCCACTAACTTACAATCGGAAGGCACGGCCTCGCGCCCCGCTTCCCGAACTACCTCATCCTGAGCTTGTCGACGGATGACAATGGCCAGACCGGCAACGGGGCGTGGCGTCTTGGCGCCGCGCGCCAATCCACCTTCTCCCACAAGGGAAGAAGGGGAAGGTGCCCAAACGGACCGCGAAACTCCCTGCCCACCGAATTTCCACCCCGCCCCCTTCCATGGCGGCGAAATTCCGTTAAAACGCAGGCTCAAACGGCCCCGAGGGGGCAAAGGTGGTTGGATAGCATGTCGGACGACAGTTTCTTTCGGGAGGTAAACGAGGAAATTCGCCAGGAGCAGGCGAGGGCCCTGTGGGACCGCTATGGCCCCCTGGCCATTGTCCTTGCCATCCTGGTCGTCATCGGCACGGGCCTGTTCGTCGCCTGGGAATATTGGGTCGAGACCAAGGCCAACCGTTCCGGCGACCAGTTCTCGCAGGCGCTGACGCTCGCCAATACCGGCAAGGCCGACGAGGCGCTCGCCGCCTTCGATGCGCTGGAGAAGGATGGCTACGGCGCCTATCCGCTTCTGGCCAGCATGCGTGCCGCCACCGTCCAGGCCGACAAGGGCGACTTCAAGGCTGCCATCGCCGGCTTCGACGAAGTGGCCGCCGACAGCTCCATCCCGAACGTCATCCGCGACATCGCTCGCCTGCGCGCCGCCATGCTGCTCGTCGACCACGGCTCCTACGCCGACGTGTCGGGCCGCGTCGAGGCGCTGACCAACGACACCAATCCGCTGCGCCATTCCGCCCGCGAGGCCCTCGGCCTCTCCGCCTGGAAGGAAGGCAAGCTCGCTGACGCGCTCAAGCTGTTCGAGCAGATCGCTTCCGATGAAGGCGCACCGCGCAATGCGCGTCAGCGCTCCAACCTCCTGGCCGAACTGATCCGCGGTTCCGGCAACGCGTCGTGATGCGGGCCCGATGGCTTTCAAGATTGCGATAATCGGCCGGCCCAACGTCGGCAAATCCACTCTTTTCAACCGGCTGGTTGGAAAGAAGATCGCCCTTGTCGACGACACGCCCGGCGTGACGCGCGACCGCCGCGTCCATGCGGCCAAGCTCTACGACCTCGTCTTCGACGTCATCGACACCGCTGGTTTCGAGGATGCCGGTGCTGCGACCCTGCAGGGCCGCATGCGGGCGCAGACCGAGATCGCCATCAAGGAAGCTGATCTCATCTTCTTCATGGTCGACGCCAAGGCCGGCCTGACCCCTGACGACCGTACCTTCGTCGAGATCGTTCGCCGCTCCGGCAAGCCGGTGGTGCTCGTTGCCAACAAGTCCGAGGCGCGCGGCGCCCAGGGCGGCGCGCTCGAGGCGTGGGAACTCGGCATCGGCGAGCCGGTGCAGATTTCTGCCGAACACGGCCAGGGCATGCCCGACCTGCGTGACGCCGTCGTCGAGGCGCTCGGCAAGGAAGTCGTGTTCGCCGATGACGAGGACGATGCCGACGACATCGCCGAAAGCGACGTGCTGATCGGCGAGGACATCGCCGATCCCGACGCCGAGGATGTCCACGCCTATGACGAGACCAAGCCGCTGCGCATCGCCGTCGTCGGCCGGCCCAATGCCGGCAAGTCGACGCTGATCAATGCGCTGATCGGCGAGGAGCGCCTGCTCACCGGGCCTGAAGCCGGCATCACCCGAGATTCGATTTCGGTCGACTGGGATTGGCGTGGCCGCAGCATCAAGATGTTTGATACTGCCGGCATGCGCCGCAAGGCCAGGGTGCAGGAAAAGCTCGAAAAGCTGTCGGTTCAGGACGGCCTGCGCGCCATCCGCTTCGCCGAAATCGTCATCATCGTGCTCGATGCGACGATCCCGTTCGAGAAGCAGGACCTGCAGATCGCCGACCTGATCATCCGCGAGGGCAGGGCGCCGGTCATCGCCTTCAACAAGTGGGACCTGATCGACAACCCGCAGGAAGCGCTTGCCGAACTGCGCGAGAAGACCGAGCGGCTGTTGCCCCAGGCGCGCGGCCTGCAGGCGGTGCCGATGTCGGCCGAGACGGGCCGCGGCCTCGACAAGCTGATGGACGCGGTGATGAAGACGCACCGCGTCTGGAACAGCCGCATCTCGACAGGCAAGCTCAACCGCTGGCTTGAAGGCATTCTGGCCCATCATCCGCCGCCCGCCGTCGCCGGCCGCCGGCTCAAAGTCAAATACATCACCCAGGCAAAGACCAGGCCGCCCGGCTTCGTCGTCTCATGCTCGCGCCCCGATGCGATGCCGCAGTCTTACGTGCGCTATCTCGTCAACAACCTGCGCGAAGCCTTCGACATGCCCGGCGTGCCGATCCGCATGGCGCTGCGCACCTCGGACAATCCGTTCGCCGGGCGCGCCAAAAAGAAGAAATGAAGGATCGAGGGGCTCGCATCGCGCGGGCCCTTCGCACATTGCCGCACCCTTGCGCCGTTAACGCTCCATCAAGGTTAATGCATCATTTTCGTCTCCAGTAGGGTGTGTTGCGTCCTGGAGAGTTTCTGTGCATCGACGAGTTGTGAAGGGGCGGTTTGCTGCTGCCCGCGAGGGGAGACGTTCGTTCCTGGCGCCCGCCATTGTCGGGCTCGGAATCTGGCTCGGCTTTCCCACCGTCGCCGCATACCAGGACATGACCAGCCTCGTCTCCGGCCTCGAAGGCCGGAGCACCCGCTGGAGTTCCTATGTCGAGAAAGCTGCGGCCGGTTCGGTCCACGCAGCCGAAATGCCCTTCGTCGATGGCATTGTCACCGGCCCGATCTCCGGGTCGGGCGTCAAGATTGCCGGCGTCGGCACCGTCTCCTTCCGCGGCAAGAAATTCGGCGCATCTGACCTTCCCGACGAGGACCGCGTCGTCCGCGTCGACAAGAAGGGCCGCATCATCAATGTCACGCGGGTTGCGCCGCCAAAGAATTTCACCGCAGGTTCGGTATTCGAACGCACCAGCTCATTGCTTCGCCCCGCACTCGACAGCAGCCTCAAGATGACCTTCGCCAAGCCCGACATCAGGGGCAAGGAAGTCGAGATCGCCGCGGCCTTCCACGCCAAGGAAACCAAGCGGCAGGCTTCCGGCGTGCCGGCGATGCTGGCGTCGCTGGTCAACAACGACAAACCGGACATCCTCGCCACCGCCTATGCACCGGCAGAGCCCGATTATGCCAAGGCTTCGCCTTTCGAGGCACTGCTGCGCGACGAGGACGAGGCGAGCGGCCGCTTCATTCCGCCGATGGGCAAGGGCGACCACCGCTGGCTGCAGAACCCGCTGCCGGCCAGCGTCTTCTCCAAGGCCGAGCAGACCTGCCTCGCCAACGGCATCTACTTCGAGGCGCGCGGCGAATCGGTGCGCGGCCAGGCGGCGGTCGCCCAGGTCATCCTCAACCGCGTGCGCAACCCTGCCTATCCCGGCAGCATCTGCGGCGTCGTCTACCAGAACGACGGCTGGTTCAATCGCTGCCAGTTCTCGTTCGCCTGCGACGGCATCAAGGACCGCGTTGCCAGTCCATCGCACTACAAGACCGCCCAGGATGTCGCCATGGCCGTCACCGCCGGCAAGATATTCATCCCGGAAGTCGGCTCGTCGACCCACTACTACGCCAACTACGTCAATCCGGGCTGGGCTCGCGGCATGAAGAAGATGACCAAGATCGGCCTGCATATCTTCTATCGCACCTATGGCGGCGGCTGGAGCTGACGTGTCCGTGCCTGGCTCGTGGAGTCGGGCCGGAAGGTGGATTGTTGCGGGATTCGGCCGCTGATCGCCGGACGGAGTCGCGGGCAGGATGTCGCACTTCGCCAACCCAATGATTTTCTTATATAAAATACTTGGTTAGATGGGCGCCCCCGTGGCTTGACGGGCAGGGGCCCTCTAACTATGTTGCCGGCGACTTTGAAGCGGACGAACGGATACGCTCGGACCGGGCGGGAGTTTGCGATGGCCAAGCCACCAGGGCCAGGCGAAACTGGAAACGACCGGCCTGAAAATCGAGCCGAAAACGACATTCGCGACGATGAACTCGAGCGCCGCCGGCGACAGCTTGAAGCAACACTTGCGACAAGACGCCAGGCCGAGCGCGACGGGGAAAAGAGTACAGGGTCGAGTGGCGTGACCGGCTACGGCCAGGCGCTCAAGCTGTCCAGCGAGTTCATCGCCGGGATCGCAGTGGGTGTCGGCATCGGCTGGATCATCGATCGGACGGCAGGCACGTCGCCCTGGGGGTTGATCGTGTTTTTGCTGCTCGGCTTCGGCGCCGGTGTGCTCAATGTCCTGCGTTCGGCGGGAATGGTTACAGAAGCCGGTGTCAGGTCTGCCGACAAGCAGTCGGGCGGACCGGAAAAGAAATAGCGGCGCTGCAAGGCGCAATTTAGGCGAAGGGGGGCCAGCGTGGCCAACGATCCAATTCATCAGTTTCAGATCTCGAAATTGATTCCGATCGAGATCGGCGGCCTCGACTTCTCCTTCACCAATTCGGCTGCCTTCATGGTTGCCACCGTGGTCGCTGCAGGCGCCTTCCTGTTCCTGACGACGTCGAGCCGTGGCCTTGTGCCAAGCCGCATGCAGTCGGTTTCGGAGATGTCATACGAGTTCGTCGCCTCCATGCTTCGAGACGCCGCGGGTTCGCAGGGCATGCGGTTCTTCCCGATGGTATTCTCGCTGTTCATGTTCGTGCTCGTCGCCAACCTGATCGGCCTGTTCCCCTACTTCTTCACCGTCACCAGTCATCTCATCGTCACCTTCGCGCTGGCGCTGCTGGTCATCGGTACGGTCATCGTCTACGGCTTCATGAAGCACGGTTTCGGCTTCCTCAAGCTGTTCGTGCCGCAGGGCGTGCCGGGCATCCTGGTGCCGCTGGTCGTGCTGATCGAAGTGATCTCGTTCCTGTCGCGTCCGATCAGCCTGTCGGTTCGTCTGTTCGCCAACATGCTGGCCGGCCACATCACGCTCAAGGTTTTTGCCGGGTTCGTCACCTCGCTCAGCGCATTCGGCGCTGTCGGCGTCGTCGGCTCGATCCTGCCGCTGTTCATGACGGTCGCGATCACCGGCCTGGAAGTCTTGGTCGCGTTCCTGCAGGCCTACGTGTTTGCGGTTCTGACCTGCATGTATCTCAACGACGCCCTGCATCCGGGCCACTGAGCAAGAGTTCGTCGGCGGCTCGCCGCCGGTCGGGAAATCGCAACTAAGTTTCGATCCACAAGGAGTTGGACAATGGAAGTAGACGCAGCAAAGGCAATCGGCGCAGGCATCGCGACCCTCGGCATGGGTGGCGCGGGCATCGGCCTGGGCACCATTTTCGGTAGCTACCTGTCGGGCGCTCTGCGCAACCCGTCGGCAGCCGACGGCCAGTTCGGCCGCCTGATTTTCGGCTTCGCCGTGACCGAAGCTCTGGGCATCTTCTCGCTCCTCATCGCTCTGCTGCTCCTCTTCGCATAAGAGCCGCGCAGGCGAGTTGACCGGCCGCAAGTTGCGGCCGGTAGATGACAGGGGAAAGAGATGTTTGTCACGCCGGGTTATGCCGAGGAAGTCGCGCCTGCGGCTGGGGAAGCTCAAACCGATGCCGGTACTGCAGCGCACACGGAAACGGGTGCGGAGCATGGCGGCGGCGGGTTGTTTCCGCCTTTCGATTCGTCGACCTATCCGTCGCAGCTGTTGTGGCTCGCGATCACTTTCGGCCTGTTCTATCTTTTCCTGAAGAACGTCGTGCTGCCGCGTCTCGGCGGTATCCTCGAGGTGCGTCGCGATCGCATCGCCGGGGATCTCGACCAGGCTGCCCGGATGAAATCCGAGGCGGATGCGGCTGTTGCCGCATACGAGCAGGAGCTTGCCGAGGCGAAGGCCAGGGCAAACGCCATCGGCCAGGACGCACGCGACGCGGCCAAGGCGGAAGCCGAAGCCAAGCGCAAGGAAGTCGAAGCCGGGCTGGACCAGAAGCTCAGCGCTGCCGAGACCCGCATTGCTACCATCAAGGCTAACGCCATGAAGGAAGTGGGCTCCATTGCCGAGGACACCGCAGCTGCGATCGTCCAGGCTCTGGGTGCGGGCAAGGTCGACAAGGCCGACATCGCCGCCGCCGTCAAGGCAGCGGGCAAGTAGGAGAGAGGCCATGGACGCAACATTCTGGGCCACAGTCGCTCTCGTTATTTTTGTCGGGGTTGTCCTGTACCTGAAGGTGCCGGGCATGCTGTCGAAGTCGCTCGACGACCGCGCCGACCGCATTCGTGCCGAACTCGAAGATGCACGCAAGCTGCGCGAAGAAGCCCAGCAGCTGCTCGCCGAGTATCAGCGCAAGCGCAAGGAAGCGGAGAAGGAAGCCTCCGAGATCGTCGAATCGGCGAAGCGTGAAGCAGGCCTTCTTGCTGAAGAAGCGCACAAGAAGACCGAGGAATACGTTGCGCGCCGGACCGCGCTTGCCGAGCAGAAGATCGGCCAGGCGGAGCGCGAGGCGATCAACGAAGTCCGCGCCAATGCAGTCGACCTCGCGGTCGAAGCGGCCCGCCAGGTTCTGGCCGGCAAGGCTGACGCGAAGACCAATGCCGAGCTGTTCAAGGGTTCGGTTCAGGAACTGAAGGCCAAGCTCAACTAATTCGAGCGCGCCGAAAGCACTGAAGAAAGCCGCTGGAATTTCCGGCGGCTTTTTTGTTTTCAGGAAGCGTCCCTCAAGGGATAGACGCACAGTCGTTCGGGCTCTAGTCCCTGAATGGTGCGAAGGATACGCGATGGATGCGCAGTGCCGCTCCATGCTCGACGATGGCTGCCCGATGGCGGGCAGTCGCATAGCCCATATGCACTTCGAAGCCATAGCGATTGTCGTTCGAGCCGCAGGCCGACATCATCCGGTCGCGCGTCACCTTGGCGACGATCGAGGCGGCGGCGATCGATTGTGAGCGCTGGTCGCCCTTGACCAGGGCGCGGCAGGTGCAGGCGAGGCCAGGCGGCACGTCGCGGCCGTCGGCGAGGGCCGATTTCGCGATAACAGGCAGGCCCACCAGCGCGCGGCGCATCGCTTCCAGGCTTGCCTTGCGGATGTCGCTGCGGTCGATGCTGTCGGCCGAGACCGAGGCCACGGCGACGCCCAGCGCCTTGCGCAGGACCTCGTCGAACAATGCCTCGCGCTGGGCGGCGGTCAGCCGCTTGGAATCGTCGAGGCCGCCGGGGATGTTATCAGGATCGAGCACGACGGCCGCGGCTACCACGGGGCCGGCAAGCGGTCCGCGCCCGGCCTCATCGAGGCCGGCGCATGGCCACAGGCCTCCCGAGATCGCTTTCGTCTCGAAGGCGAAGTCGGGCTTGTCGATGAACTCGAAGAGGGGCGGAGAATCGGAACGCGGGCGAGCCATAGTGCGGCGATGCTCGCATCGGCTCCGATTCTCCGCAAGACCTTCCCGGCCGATTGGGGCGGCGGCCCGGGAAGGTACCGTCGGCTGGCCACGGGGAGAGGCCGGACGGGATCTTGAGCGGCGGGCCAGGCTGGCCCGCGCAATCGTCAGAGCAGCGTCAGCTGCAGCTGGTCCTTGGGCGCCGCTTCGAACAGGTCGGTCCTGAGCGGGGTCCGTACGGAGTTGAGGCCCAGGCGCTGGGCGGCGATCTCGAAGCGACGGCCGATCTGCCAGGCATAGGGCCCCTTGCCCTTCATGCGCTTGCCCCACTCGGAATCGTAGTCCTTGCCGTCGCGCATCGAGCGGACCAGGGACAGCACATGGCGGTAGCTGTCCGGGTAATGGCGCAGCAGCCAGTCCTTGAAGATAGGGCTGACCTCGAGCGGCAGGCGCAGGATGACGTAGCCGGCGCCGGTCGCACCGGCGGCCTTTGCGGAATCGAGGATGCGCTCGATCTCCTGGTCGGTGAGTCCGGGAATGATCGGTGCCACCATGACCGAGACAGGAACGCCGGCATCCGACAGTTGCCGGATCGCCTCAAGCCGCTTGGTCGGTGTTGCCGCACGCGGCTCCATGGTGCGGGCCAGCATGCGATCGAGCGTTGTGACCGACAGCGCCACCTTGGCCAGGCCTTTCTCGGCCATACGGCTCAGGATATCGATGTCTCTGACAACCATCGCCGACTTGGTGACGATGCCGACAGGGTGATTGCGAGCTTCCAGGACTTCGAGGACCTCGCGCATGATGCGCCAGTGCTTTTCGATCGGCTGATAGGGGTCGGTGTTGGTGCCGATGGCGATCGTGCGCGGCTGGTAGCCGTCCTTCGACAGCTCGCGGTCGAGCAGCCGCGCAGCATCGGGCTTGGCGAACAGCTTGGACTCGAAGTCGAGCCCGGCAGAGAGACCCATATAGCTGTGCGTCGGCCTGGCGAAGCAATAGACGCAGCCATGCTCGCAGCCGCGATAGGGATTGATCGAGCGGTCGAAGGAAATGTCGGGCGATTCGTTGCGCGTGATGATGGTGCGCGGCTTCTCGACCTGCACTTCGGTCTTGAACGGCGGCAGCTCCTCGATGGTGCTCCAGCCGTCGTCGAAGACCTGGCGGCTGACCGGCTCGTAGCGACCGGAAGGATTGACGCCGGCACCGCGGCCGCGCCTGCGCTCATGATTGATGCGCAGGCCGCTTTCCTCGATCATGGCATTGGCCATCCCGGCTCCGCCGCCCTTGAAGGCAGCAATATCGGCACGCGCAATGGGTTCCATTTCACTGTCTCCCGAAGGGAAAGGCGCCGTCCGTCGATTCGTCCAGCATGAAACTATTCCTATTTCCGAAATGAGAACAAAGCAAGAACTTTGTCGGCCTGGCTGCAAAACTGGCGCTCCGGCCGGCTTTCGGATATGCGGCTAGGGATGTTGAGCGTTCTGATCGAAACCAAAGACGACGAGGAGGGGCTGGCGCGCACGCTGGCCTCGCTGGTCGGCGCCGCCGTAGAGGGCGTGGTGCGCGAGGTGATCGTCTGCGACCTCGGTTCGGCCGACCAGACGCACTATGTCGCCGAGCATGCCGGCTGCGCCTATTTGGCCAGCGGCGGCATCAAGGCCGGCATCGCGCAGGCCAGGAGCGACTGGCTGCTGCTGATCGAGCCCGGTGCCCGCTTGGCCGAAGGCTGGACCGAAGATGCGGTGCGCCACGTCGGCCGGCTGACGATGGCCGCGCGCTTCACGCGGTCAAGGTCAAGCAACCGGCCGTTCTGGGCGCGTGTGACCTCACGACCACGGGCGCTGCAGCAGGGGCTTATCATCACCAGGAAGCAGGCGGCGGTGCAGGCGCGCAACGGCGCCGATGCCGAAGGCATAGCGCGCGGGCTGGCGGTGAAGACGCTCGACGCCGAGATCGTGGTTGCCCAGAAGGGCAATGATTCCTCCCGCCGGTAGCCCGTGACGGCTGATCTGCGGAGTCGTATCTCCATTCAGCAGGTCTTTTCGCGCATCCCCCCCGTTTGGGAACTGTAGGCGATCCCCCGAAAAGGTAACGTTCCAAAGTTCTTGGGACTGGTGGGCTGTCTCATGTTTTTCAGTGACGTTGGCGATGAGGCACAGCAGGCGCTGTGGAGGCTGCGTCAGTTGCTTTCATTGTGCGTATTGAAGATTGGCAGTGACCTATCGGTTTCAAACGAGAACGCGAAAAATAAGCCAATCTTGATTTCAAGGTGTGCGACCATGTCTTCGCAGTTTGGAAGGTTGGCAATTTTGACCTTGGCGGCCAGGCGGGATACTATGCGAGAAAGGCCGCCTCGAAATCTGCCGGAGAAGAAATCGGGCAATTTCCGTCTGTTACTGCAGGCTTGTTACGCAAGCGCCAAGGCGTTGGTACGCAAGCCGCGGGTTGCAGACGCGGTGGGTTGCGTGTCCGGTGAGCGAAAAGGTCTTTCAGGACTTGCGCAAGGATCGGCTGGCGCATCCGGCGATTGAACAAATGCTGCGTGTCGCTCCTTGGCGCAGGGGTTTCCTGTGCCGGGTCGACCATGCAGGCCTTCGCCGGAGGGGGCGGCGAAAGGCATGATGGCAAAGCGGAATCTGGATGGCTTCCTGGATCGCCTCTATGAGGCGGCGCTCGATGCATCGTGCTGGCCCGCTGCGCTCGCCGAAGCGGTTGACCTGTTTGAATCCCGCAGTGCGCAGATCGGTCACTTGAGCCTCGTCGACCAGCGGCTGTCGTTCGTCATCAGCCACGGCTACGACATCACCCCGGAGCGGATCAGGAGCTACGAGGAACTGATGGGCGAGGACCCTCGTCTTGCTCCGTTTGTCGCCCGGCCCTTCGTACCCATGCACTGCCGCATGATCGTCAGCGACGAAGCTTTCCATGCGAGCCGCCTTTACCGGGAGGTGCTGGCACCGGATGGCATCGAATACACCCTTGGCGTCAACCTGATCGAGGAAGAACAGTCGACGTCGTTTTTCATGATGCTGCGAGGCCCCGACAGGCCGCCGTTCGGCGAGGTGGAATGCGAGATCCTGCGCGAGTTGGTTCCGCATCTTCGGCGGGTCATCAAGCTGCATACGCGCTTCGCCGAAATCGATCTCGACCGGTTGGTGGCGCAAGAGGCGCTCGACAGGCTGCCGCTCGGTGTCGCTGTCGTCAGGGCGAATTCCAGAATTGTCTCGCTCAATCGCATCGCACGCGATCTTGCGATGGCCGGAGATGGATTCTCCATCTTCGCCGGCATGCTGGTGGCCGAACGCCACCCCGATACGCAACGCCTGCAGGCGGCGATTGCGACAGCGGCACGCGGCGATACCAGGCGGTCCCAGGCGCTTACCCTGCGACGGGACAAGGGAGAGCCGCTGCGGCTCCTCGTCTGTCCCTTGTCGGCCAATCGGGTCGGCCAGTCGATTGCCTTGCCCCCGAGCGATCTGGTCATGGTCTTCATCAGCGACCCCGAACAACTCGTGGATGCGCAGTCGGAGCAGCTGCAGCATATGTTTGGCCTGACACGGTCTGAGGCAAGGTTGCTCGAACTACTGGTCGCTGGAGCTACGCTGAAGGTGGCGGCGGGCCGGCTCGACCTGACGCATGAAAGCGCGCGCCAGTATCTCAAGAGCATGTTCGTCAAGACTGGCTCGCACCGGCAAAGCGACCTGATCAGGAAGGTGCTGTCTTCGCCGGTATGGATGCAGCAATGATACCGAAAAGGTTCAGGCGGTCTTGATGCCGCCGCGCCTGAGATGCTCGTCGAGACGCGGCATGATCTCCACGAAATTGCACGGCATGTGGCGGTAGTCGAGCTGCGCCTTGAGAATGCCGTCCCAGGCGTCGCGGCAGGCGCCGGGCGAGCCCGGCAGCACGAAGACGAAGGTGGCGTTGAGCACGCCTCCCGTCGCGCGTGACTGGATCGTCGACGTGCCGATCTTGTCGTAGGAGATGCGGTGGAACACCGCCGAGAAGCCGTCCATGCGCTTCTCGAAGATCGGCTCCAGCGCGTCGGGCGTGACGTCGCGGCCGGTGAAGCCGGTGCCGCCGGTGGTGATGACCACGTCGATCTCGGGATCGAGCGACCAGGCGGTGACGCGGTCGCGGATCTTGTCCTTGTCGTCGGTGACGATGTCGCGCGCCTTGAGCACGTGGCCGGCCTCGGTGATGCGGTCGGCCAGCGTCTGGCCCGACTTGTCCTCGGCAAGCGTGCGGCTGTCGGAAACGGTGAGCACCGCGATGCGGACAGGGACGAAGGGGCGGGGTTCGCTTGCCATTCTTGGGCTCCTAGGTCCGTGTCATGGTGGCGGTGCTGAACCAGCCGGGGTGTTCGCTTGAGATCGCGGTGGCGGCACGCGAAGCGGCGGCGGCACTGTCGAAGATGCCGAAGCAGGTCGCGCCGGAGCCCGACATGCGGGTGAAGGCAGCCCCCGAGCGGCGAAGCGCCGCCAGAACCTTTGAGATTGATGGTTCGATCGACATCGCAGCACCTTCCAGGTCGTTGCGGGTGGCGCCGAGCCAGTCGAGCACCGTGTCGGCGCTGTCGAGCGGCGCAAGGGCGGGGTTGTCACGCGAGGCCAGCGCGCGGAACACCTTGGGCGTCTCCACCGCGACGCCGGGATTGACCAGCACCATCGGCAGGGCCGGGAAGTGCCTGACGGGATCGAGCTCCTCGCCGATGCCCCGGGCGATCAGCGGGTGCCCGGCGATGCACATCGGCAGGTCGGCGCCGAGCGGCAGGGCGAGGCGGGCCAGTGCGGCGGCGTCGGCCGGGATGCGCCAGAGGCGGGTAAGCGCCCGCAACGTCGCTGCCGCATCGCTCGAACCGCCGCCGATGCCGGAGGCGACTGGCAGGTGCTTTTCGAGCGCGATCGAAACCGGCTGGGTCGCATGGGCGGGATAAGCCCCACGCAGGGCGTCGCGGGCGCGCAGCACGAGGTTGCCGGCATCGCGCGGAACGCTACCGGCGAAGGGACCGGCGACGAAGAAGCTGTCTTCGCCCGAAGCCCTCACGGTGATACGGTCGCCAAATTCGGCGAACACGACGAGCGTTTCAAGCAGGTGGTAGCCGTCGGCGCGCCGGCCAGTGACATGCAGCGCGAGATTGATCTTGGCCGGGGCGAGTTCGGCGAGCGGAACGCTGTTGAAGGTCACGAGCCGGCTGTCATTCCTTCTCGAGCCGGTACTCGCCGGTCTCGGGATCCTTGACCAGCGTGCCCGAAGCGCCGGTCTGGCGCTGGCGCTCGTTGCGCCGCACCTTGGCCGTCACCCGCTCGGCCTCCCTGATGAAGGAGCGATAGCCGATATAGGCGACCACGCCGACAAGCGCGAAAAAGATGAGCTGAGGCATCGTCATTCTCCTCCCTTCGGATGCCGGCGTTTCCGGCCTGCCGGGATCATTCCCCGATGATAGTCCGCGGTTGCGGCTTTTTCAAAGGCCGAACCGGCTCCACAATGCGCGTTCTTCCGCCGCATCCACCAACCCGGAGGCGGCGGCGCCCACAACCTCGGGCGTCAAGCCCAGGGCCGATGAGCCGAGGCCGAGCCGGCGGCCGAACAGGCCGCGCGGCGCGGTGATGAGCTTGAGTTCGGCCTTGGCGCCGTAGCGGTCCTTGAGCACTGTGCGCAAGTCGCCAAGGGAATCGACGAGGCCGAGTTCGAGGCCCTTCTTGCCCGACCAGAACAGGCCGGTGAACATGTCAGGATCGTCCTTGAGCTTGCCGCGGCGACGGTCCTTGACCATGTCGATGAACGTCTCGTGCACTTCGAGCTGCAGCTTCTTCAGCCGCTCGATGTCCTCTGCCTTTTCCGGCTGGAACGGATCGAGCGTCGCCTTGTTCTCGCCCGCCGTATAGACGCGCCGCTCGACGCCGATCTTCTTGATTAGGTCGGTGAAGCCGAAGGAAGCGGAGACCACGCCGATCGATCCGACGATGGAGGAGGGATCGGCGATGATCTCGTCGCCGGCAATCGCAATCATGTAGCCGCCGGATGCGGCGACGTCCTCGACGAAAACCAGCACCTTCTTGTGCTTCTCGGCGGCAAGGTCGCGGATGCGCTTGTAGATCAGCCGCGACTGCACCGGCGAACCGCCGGGCGAGTTGATCGAGATGGCGACGACCGGCGCGCTGGAAATCGAAAATGCCTTTTCGATCAGTCCGGCTGTCGTTGCCAGCGAAAGTGTCTGTCGGAACTGGCCGCCGCCCGACATGATCGCACCTTGCAGCCTGATGACGGGAATGACGACTTCGCCGCCACGCATCGATCTCGGCAGCAGTCGGCGGAACAGGTTCTTCACGGCTTGGTCTCTCCGGTCTGTGTCATGCGGGATGTATGTATTCTTGCGACATCCGCAATGTTTTCCCGTTGCTCAGTCGCCGAAAAGCGAAGATCGGCCGTTGCTTATATCGTCGGCGCGTTGCGAGAACCTGTCGTCCGCGTCGCGCAGCACCAATGGCGGGCAGAGGGCCAAGGGGGCCCGCGACGCCCGCACGGCGCGCACGATGACGCGTATCGCGGCGGCGTCGGCGCGTGGATGGACCGGCACGATCTCGACCTTGCCGAAGCGGCCGTCCAGGGCGGTGAGGATGGGGGCCATCTGTTCCGGTCGCGCGATGATGGCCAGCCCGCCGCGCGGCTTGACCACGGCGGCAGCACTCCGGATCCAGTTCTCGAACAATCCGTCTTCCATGACATGCGCCTGCCGCTTCAGCGCATCCGGTGTCGGCCTGTGGTGGGGCGGATTGAAGGGCGGGTTCATGATGACGAAGTCGAGCGAGCCGTCTGCAAGCCCGGCCCTGGCCCGTGCGTTGCCCGACAGCCCCACGTCGGCGACGAGCACCGAGGCGCGTCCGCTCAGTTGCGTGTTGCCGGGATGAGCAAGCGTAGCACAGGCAAAGGCTGCCATTTCAGGCGTGAGCTCGACCAGCAGCACCTCTGCCTGTTTGCAGCGTGAAGCGACCGCAAGTCCGGCTGCACCGGCGCCCGCGCCGAAATCGGCGAGCCGGCCGGCAAATGAGCCCGGTACGGCGGCGGCGAGCATGAGGGCGTCCATGCCGGCGCGGTGGCCGTTGTCCTTGGGCTGGACCAGCCAGAAGTCGCCGCGATGGAAGGCGTCCACCGTATGCGGCGGCAGGTCCACCTCCCGGGCTCGCGACGGTTCGGCTGTCACTTCTGGCGGATTTCGTTCTCGATGCCGGCGTCGATCAGCAACTGGCGCGCCTCGTCGGCGTCGTCCTCGTCGATCATGATGCGGCGTGGCAGGATGCCGATAGAACCGTCGAGCACGCTCATGTTCTGGTCGGCGACGAAGCAGCCGATGCCGGCATCGCGCAGCAGCGATTCCACGAAGGAGATGATGACGGCGTCGTTGGTGCGGATGAGTTCGATCATGTCGGAGAAATTCGCAGTTTGAGGCAGCGAAGTAAACGCCGCGTGTTGCACCGCGCCAATTCGCCACTTGCGGGCAGTGTGCATGCCGCCTTAGAATCGCCTAAGAGCTACGCGCGCGACCACGCGCCTGTGTAATTTGGGAGTGTTGGCCTTGGGTGTCGTTCTCAACATCGAGAAGGGAAAGCGGGACGCTGCGTCGATCAAGGATTTGATCGACCTGACTTCGGCCGACATGGCCAGGGTCAACGAGCTGATCCTTTCCAAGGCCGGCTCCGATGTCGAGATGATCCCGGAAGTCGCCAACCATCTCATCTCTTCCGGCGGCAAGCGCCTGAGGCCGATGCTGACCTTGGCCGCCGCCCAGATGTTCGGCTATTCCGGCGAAAATCACGTCAGGCTCGCCACGTCGGTCGAGTTCATGCACACCGCAACGCTGCTGCATGACGACGTCGTCGACGAGAGCGACCTGCGTCGAGGCAAGAAGACTGCGCGTACCATCTGGGGCAACCAGGCGAGCGTGCTCGTCGGCGACTTCCTGCTCGGCCAGGCGTTCCGCATGATGGTCGAGGTCGGTTCGCTCGAGGCACTCGACATCCTGTCCTCGGCCGCATCGATCATCGCCGAGGGCGAGGTCATGCAGCTTGCCGCGGCCAAGAACCTCGAAACCACCGAGGACGAGCATTTCGCCGTCATCAAGGCAAAGACCGCGGCGCTGTTTTCTGCGGCCGCCGAAGTCGGCCCGGTCATCGCCGGCGCCTCGAAAAACGACAAGGCGGCACTGCGCTCCTACGGCATGAATCTTGGCCTTGCCTTCCAGCTCATCGACGATGCGCTGGATTATGGCGGTTCAAGCAAGGACCTCGGCAAGAATGTCGGCGACGACTTCCGCGAGGGCAAGGTCACGTTGCCGGTCATCCTGAGCTATCGCCGGGGCACCGCTGCCGAACGTGCTTTCTGGAAGAGCGCGATCGAGGACGGCGCCACCGACGACGCGGCGCTGGAGAAGGCCGTCGGCCTGATGGTGCGGCACGGGGCAATCGCCGACACGATCGGACGCGCCAGCCATTTCGGCGAGATTGCCCGCGACGCGCTGGCTCCGCTTGAGCAGACGCCGCAGAAGGCGGCACTGCTCGACGTCATCGATTTCTGCATAAGCCGCGTCGTCTGAGGCCGCAGACGGCCTTGCGCCCGGCGCCGGACTCGTGAAAACCTTGAGCCGGTTGTCGGATTGTGAAGCAGGTGCGGATTGATGCGCGACCCCAAAAAGGCCATGCTTGGCGCAGACAAGCGGTTGCGACCCGGCTTACGGGTGTCATGACGATCGTGGGACCTCACTAGGAAGGACTTTCATGCGGCAGCGACGTGCAATCTGGCTGTTGGGCCTTGCGGCTCTGGCGGGTTTTACCGCCCTGACCCAGCCCGGATATGCCAAACAGCTCACCGAGCCGGTTGAAATCAGCTCGTTTTCCGGGGCTTATCTGGCGGCACGTACCGCCGAAGCCGACGACGATCTGGACAGCGCCATTGCCTATTACAAGCGCGCCTTGGCCTTCGATCCCGAGGACACCGCCCTGCAGCAGAGCGTGATGCTCGCGCTGATCGCGCAAGGCCGCTTCGATGAATCGCTGCCCTATGCCCAGATGCTGAAGACGGTGCCGGACGTCGAGCGCTTCTCGCGCCTGGCTCTGGCTGTCGATACCTTCCGCAAGAAGGATTACGAAGCCGCCCAGAACTGGCTCAAGCTGGCACTCGAATCCGACCTCGACCGCCTGATCACCGGTGTGATGACCGGCTGGGCCAAGCAGGGTGAAGGCAAGGCCGGTGACGGGCTGCAGTTCCTCGACAAGCTCGAGGGACCCGAATGGTACGACCTGTTCAAGACCTACCATCGTGCGCTGATCGCCGAGGCTGCCGGCCAGAAGGACAAGGCCGGCGAGATCTACAAGGCGGCGATCGACAATCTTGGTGCCGGCAGCGCAGCTCCCGAAACCTGGATGCGTGCCGCCGAGGCCTATGCCGGCTTCCTGGCGCGCGGCGGCAAGAAGGCCGAGGCGCTGGCGATCCTCGACCGTGCCGATGAATTTGCGCCGGGCAAACTGCCGATCTCGTCCTTGCGCGAAAAGATCACCAAGGGCGAGAAGATTGCGCCGCTGGTCTCCGGCCCGAACGACGGAGCCGCCGAAATCCTGCTCAACCTGTCGACCGCGCTCAATCGCGGCGGCGGCGAGCCGTTCGTCAGGCTCTATCTGCAATACGCGCTGGCGCTGAAGCCGGAGAGCGACGAGCTGCTGGTGCAACTCGCGGCGATTGCCGAACAGCAGCAGGATGGCGAGCAGGCGATCGCACTCTATCGCCGCGTGCCGGCAAGTTCGCCGCTCAAGCGGCTGTCGGAACTGCAGCTTGGCCTCAACCTTGCCGACCTGAAGCGCCACGACGAAGCGATCAAGCATCTCAAGGCATTGGTCGACGCCAATCCCGATGACATGCGCGGTTATCTCGCGCTCGGCGGCGTCTATGCCGCGACTGACAACTATCGGGCTGCAGCCGATACCTACGACAAGGCGGTAGGCGTGCTAAAGGCGCCGACCAACGCCAACTGGAACGTCTTCTACCAGCGTGGCATCGCCTATGAGCGGCTCAAGGAATGGCCGAAGGCCGAGCCGAATTTCCGCGAGGCGCTGAAGCTGTTCCCCAACCAGCCGCAGGTGCTCAACTATCTCGGCTATTCGTGGGTCGACATGAACATCAATCTCGAGGAAGGCCTCGGGATGATCAAGCAGGCCGCCGATCTGCGCCCAAGCGACGGCTACATCATCGATTCGCTCGGCTGGGCCTATTATCGTCTTGGCCGCTTCGACGATGCCGTGCGCGAGCTGGAGCGCGCCGTTTCGCTCAAGCCCGACGATGCGGTTTTGAACGACCACCTTGGCGATGCCTACTGGCGCGCCGGGCGCAGGCTCGAAGCAACATTCCAGTGGAGCCATGCGCGCGACATGAAGCCGGAGCCGAATGTTCTGGCCGACGTCGAACAGAAACTGGCGAAAGGCATGCCGCCGCTGCCGGAGAAGCCCACGGCACTCGAAGCCCCGGCAAAGCCACCATTGGTCAAGCCGGCAGCCCCGGCGACGGACAGCCAGAAGAAGAGCGAGCTTGAAACGCCGGCGCCAGAGCCTGTGATCGAGGCCATTCCCGCCGCCTACAAGGTGCAGCGCGGCCAGTCGCTGTGGTCGATCGCCAACGAGGTGCTGGGCAACGGCGACCGCTATCGCGAACTGCTCGATCTCAATCCCGAACTGCGCGGCGATCCGGCCCGGCTGGCGCCCGGTCAGGAACTGCGTCTGCCGGGCAATTGACCGGCAGCGAAGGCGGCGGCTGGGCGCCGCTGCTTGACCCATATCTTCGGGCGGAATAGGACGGGGCCTCTCTGGCCCCGTTTTGCTGCGGGGCGCCAATGATCGAGCGTTGCCCGTGACCAACACCATGCCTGCCCACATGCACCCCAGCCGCTCGTTTCAGGGGCTGATCCTGACGCTGCACAATTTCTGGGCCGCGCAGGGCTGCATCATCCTGCAGCCATACGACATGGAAGTGGGCGCCGGTACCTTCCATCCGGCGACGACCTTGCGTGCGCTCGGTCCCCGGCGCTGGAACGCGGCTTACGTGCAGCCGTCGCGCCGTCCCAAGGACGGCCGCTATGGCGAGAACCCCAACCGCCTGCAGCATTACTACCAGTATCAGGTGATCCTGAAGCCGAACCCGTCCAACCTGCAGGAGCTCTATCTCGGCTCGCTCAAGGCGATCGGCATCGACCCGCTGGTGCATGACATCCGCTTCGTCGAGGACGACTGGGAAAGCCCGACGCTGGGTGCTTGGGGCCTTGGCTGGGAGTGCTGGTGCGACGGCATGGAAGTGTCGCAGTTCACCTACTTCCAGCAGGTCTGCGGCATCGAATGCGCGCCCGTGGCCGGCGAGCTGACCTACGGCCTCGAGCGCCTGGCGATGTATGTGCAGGGCGTCGACAACGTCTACGACCTCAATTTCAACGGCCTCGAGGGCGACGAGAAGGTCACCTATGGCGAGGTCTTCCTGCAGGCCGAGCAGGAATATTCCCGGCACAATTTCGAGCACGCCAACACGGCGATGCTGCTCAGGCATTTCGAGGACGCCGAAGCCGAGTGCAAGGCGCTGCTGGCTGCCGGCGCGCCCGCCGAGGGAGGCAATCTTGCCCAGCATAAGATGGTGTTCCCGGCCTACGACCAGTGCATCAAGGCGAGCCACGTCTTCAACCTGCTAGACGCGCGCGGCGTGATCTCGGTCACCGAGCGCCAGAGCTACATCCTGCGCGTCCGCAACCTGTCAAAGGCGTGCGGCGAGGCCTTCCTGCTGACGGAAGCGGGTGGCCTGGCGGTGTGATAGGTTTTACCTCCCCCTTGATGGGGGAGGTCGCCGCGAAGCGGCAGGTGGGGGTCATGAGGAGGAGGGCTCGATGCCCAAACTCGATCGTTTCCGACTGGAGTCAGCGCGCCGCCTTCGCTCGGCAATGACCGACGAGGAGCGAATTTTATGGAAGCATATTTGGCGGATTCCCGTTGAAGGAACACATTTCCGCAGGCAAGCTTCCTTAGGCATCTATTTCCCTGACTTCATCTCGCATCGGCTGAAGTTGATCATTGAGGTCGACGGCGCTCATCATGGTTTTGATGATCAAAGGCGGCATGATCAAACGCGGACCCTCTGGCTCCAGAGCCAAGGATATCGGGTCATTCGCTTTTGGAATCACGAAGTGAAACAGGAACTGGAAGCAGTTCTGGACACCATCTTTGCGGTCGTCGACGAGCGTCGCAGAGACTTGGCTATCGACGCTCACTGACTGGAAAGACACCCCACCCC
This sequence comes from Aminobacter niigataensis, assembly GCF_946995915.1. Lineage (GTDB taxonomy): Bacteria > Pseudomonadota > Alphaproteobacteria > Rhizobiales > Rhizobiaceae > Aminobacter > Aminobacter niigataensis. Next base: position 4,413,221 of record NZ_OX341517.1, on the reverse strand, counting down.
GGCGCTACGCGCCGACCCTCCCCATCGAGGGGAGGGTAAAGCTCTCCATCGTCTGCAGTGCCTTGCGCACGCCCGGCATCCTGAATTCGGTCGGTGCCGCCACATGCATGGCGAGCAGGGCGCTGAGGCTGAGGATCTGGAGCAGGGCGGAGGCGGTTTTCATTGTCGTTCGGCCAATAGGTGTCTGTCTGAGCGTGGGTCGCTCGAGCGCAGCGTTCGGTTCATGGAAATCTTCATCCCAAGGACGATTCGATCGGCCGCGGCCCGACAGCCGTATGGAATTTTGCTCGACGCGCACTGGAGGTGACAGCGGGCACCTGAGTTGCTATGCCGCGCGGACCATTTCCCGCGTGAGCCCGTCCGATGCCCGATCTGCTTTTAGAGTTGCGTTCCGAAGAAATCCCCGCGCGCATGCAGCGCAAGGCGGCGGGCGATCTCAGGAAAATGCTGACCGACGGTCTGGTCGAGGCCGGGCTGACCTATGAGGCGGCGCGCGAATACTGGACGCCGCGCCGGCTGACGCTCGACATCAGGGGGCTGACGGCTCGCTCCAAGGACATTCGCGAGGAACGCAAGGGCCCGAGCACCAAGGCGCCGGAAGCGGCGATCCAGGGCTTCCTGCGCAGCGCCGGCCTCGCCTCGATCTCCGAGGCCCATGTCCACAGCGATCCCAAGAAGGGTGATTTCTACGTCGCCCACATCTCCAAGCCGGGCCGTTCGGCCGAGGAGATCATCGCCGAACTGATGCCGGCAATCGTCAAGAGCTTCCCGTGGCCGAAGTCGATGCGCTGGGGCCCGGCCTCGGCCAAGCCGGGCAGCCTGCGCTGGGTGCGTCCGCTGCAGTCGATCGTCTGCACCTTCGGTCCCGAGACCGAGGAGCCAGTCGTCATCGACTTCGAGGTCGACGGCATCCGTTCCGGCAACGTCACCTACGGCCACCGTTTCCACGCGCCCGAGGCGATCACCGTACGCCGCTTCGACGATTATGCCGCCAAGCTGGAGGCCGCCAAGGTCGTTATCGACGCCGACCGCCGCAAGGAGATGATCGTCGCCGACGCGCGCAACCTGGCCTTTGCCAGCGGGCTCGAACTGGTCGAGGACGAGGGGCTGCTGGAAGAGGTTTCGGGGCTGGTCGAATGGCCGGTCGTGCTGATGGGCACCTTCGAGGATGCCTTCCTGGAGATTCCGGCCGAGGTGATCCGGCTGACCATCCGTGCCAACCAGAAGTGCTTCGTCACGCGGCCGCAGGGCCAGGAGGATGCGCTCTCCAACCATTTCATCCTGACCTCGAACATCGAGGCCAAGGACGGCGGCAAGGAGATCGCCCACGGCAACGGCAAGGTGGTGCGCGCGCGCTTGTCGGACGCGCTCTATTTTTGGAACACCGACCAGGGCGACCTGCCCGACCTCGGCACGCTGAAGTCGTCGGCGGAAGCCTTCGGGCTCGACCTCAGGAAGCCGCTCGACCAGCGCATGGCCCGCCTCGACCATCTCGGCGTGACCTTCCACGCCAAGCTCGGCACGCAAGGCGCGCGCGTCCAGCGTATCCGCGGGCTGGCCCGCGCCATCGCGCCGCTGGTCGGTGCCGAACCGAAGCTGGCCGACCGCGCGGCCGTGCTCGCCAAGGCTGACCTGCAGACCGAGGTTGTCGGCGAGTTCCCCGAACTGCAGGGGGCCATGGGCCGCAAATATGCGTTGCTGCAGGGCGAAAGCCCGTCGGTCGCTGCCGCTCTCGAAGAACACTACAAGCCGCAGGGCCCTTCCGACCGCGTGCCGGCAGATCCGGTTTCGGTGTCGGTGGCGCTCGCCGACAAGCTCGACACGCTGGTCGGCTTCTGGACCATCGATGAGAAGCCGACGGGTTCGAAGGACCCCTACGCGCTGCGTCGCGCCGCCCTCGGTATCGTCAGGATCATCCTGTCGGCGCGTGGCAGCCTGCCGCTGCAGGGGCTGTTCGATGCAGCACTTGGGCAGCTCGAGGAGGCCTCCGTCCAGCGCCGGCTGGCGGCGTTCGAAGCCTCGCAGGCAGCGATCGACAGCGGCGACGTCGATGGCGAGCAGGATGTCGACAACGCGCTTGCCGCCTACGAGGCCGAGCTGCGCCAGGAAGTCATCGCAGGTGCCGGCGCGCTCAAGGCTGACCTGCTGGCGTTCTTCCACGACCGCCTCAAGGTCTATCTGCGCGAGCTCGGTGCCCGCCACGACCTGATCGACGCGGTGATCACGCCCGAGGCCGACGACCTGTTGACCATCACCCGCCGGGTCGAGGCGCTGGGTCAGTTCCTCGACACCGAGGACGGCAAGAACCTGCTTGCCGGCACCAAGCGCGCGGCGAACATCCTGGCTGCCGAGGAGAAGAAGGGCACGGCCGTAGCCGCCGCCGTCGACCCCGGCCTGTTCCGCGAGGAAGCCGAGAAGGCGCTGTTCGCGCCGATGAATCAGGCCATCAGCGAAGCCGGCCAAGCCATACGGAATGAAGACTTTTCCGGCGCCATGCGCGCGCTGAGCGTGCTGCGTGAACCGGTTGATTCATTCTTCGAGAAGGTTCTGGTCAATGACGAGGATCTGTCCGTGCGCGCCAATCGCCTGGCGCTGCTCGCCCGCATCCGTGCGGCGACCGACCAGGTTGCCGATTTCTCCAAGATCGCGGGCTGAGGCGGGGCGGCGCAGAGCCGCCCTCGCATATTGCTAGTCGAGCAGGCGGACCCTGACGCTCTCGCGGTAGACTTCGACCTCGATCAGCGGATCGCCGTGCAAGATGGCGCTGCGGGTCGAATTGCTCATCGCGCCCGGCCGGTTCAACAACTGCTCGAAGCGAGCGCGCTTGGCATTGGTCGTGAACCAGCCGTCGATGTCGTCTTCCTCGTCGGTCTGGATGTGCCGGTGGACGTTGGCGCGATCCTGGCGGACGACCTGGGCTGCGCTGTCGAGCGCATAGCCGTCACTGGCCTGGTGATCCCGTTCCGAGATGCGTGCGACATAGGTGCCGAGCAACTGGTCGGCCTGCGCGGCGCTTGCACCGAGGAAGAGTGCGGCGGCGAGCCCTACCGACGTCAAACGAATTGCCTTCATGGATCAACCCCTTGTCCAAATCTGCGTATGTGCCGTTCGCGCGGCATCGAACGCTGCGCGAACCTGCACATCGACTGGAAGGTGGTCAAGCCAGTCTACTGTGTTTCGACCGGCACTGCTGGATCGACTGCTGCGTCGTCAGACGACGCAGGCAGGGCAGGCTGGCCGCCGGCGGCCTGCTGGGCAGGCGCGGCGGCATCTGCCGAGGCCGGCGCAGCTGATGCCGGTTCCGGCGATGCGCTGCCGACCTCGCCGCCGCGTATGACCATCATTTCGGGGGCCAGTTCGGGGCTGGAGCTCTTGGCGTCGACTGCGGCAACCTTGCCGGTATCGATGCCTGGCATGCCGATCGCGACGATGGAGCCGGATGCCGACTTCGGCACGCCGACGGTGATCGACGACGGGCTGGCCGCGTCGTCTTTGATGACGACGATCGAAGACGCATGGGCCGACCCGGAAGCGACGATGCCGGCAACAAGAAACGCAGCAAACAGGCGCATTTAGCCCTCAGTTTTGAATCAACCTTTGAGGGCAATGTAGCTGGCCGGCGGTTGCAGCCGGCTTGCGAAGATGCCCTGCATTTTAGGCAATGGCTGAATTTGTGGGCCTCGGTCTTGTCGCCCAGCCGGATGCGGGCTAGGGACCGGGGCATTCAACTGGAAGCTATGACGTGGCGGAACTGATCGCAGCGGACAAGGCGATGGACGCGGCACTGGCCCTGCTCAGCGCAGGCGAAGTCGTCGCCATCCCGACCGAGACCGTCTATGGCCTTGCCGGCGACGCCACCAATGGCGAGGCGGTCGCCCGCATCTTCGAGGCCAAGGGCCGCCCGCGTTTCAATCCCCTGATCGCTCATGTCGCCGACATGGCCATGGCCGAGCGCATCGGCGTCTTCGATCCGCTGTCACGGAGGCTGGCGGAAAAATTCTGGCCCGGCCCGCTGACGCTGGTCGTGCCGCTGCGTGCTGGATCAGGCATCCATCCATTGGTCACGGCCGGTCTCGACACGATTGCATTGCGCATGCCCAAGGGATTTGGCGGCACGCTGATCGCTAGGCTCGGTCGTCCGCTTGCGGCACCCAGTGCCAACACGTCGGGCAAGATCAGTTCGACCAGCGGCGAGGCGGTGGCGATCGACCTCGGCGGCCGCATTCCGCTTGTCGTCGACGGCGGCGCCACGCCGGTCGGGCTCGAGTCGACGATCGTCAAGGTCGAGGACGGCAAGGTGCGCCTGCTGCGTCCGGGCGGTGTTGCGGCCGGCGAGATAGAGGCTCTTGTCGGCGCGCCGCTGCTGCGCGGCGCAACCGCCGGTATCGAAGCGCCGGGGATGCTCGCCTCGCACTATGCGCCGGGCGCCGCGATGCGGCTCAATGCAGGTAGCGTCGGGGCAGGCGAGGCGCTGCTTGGCTTCGGGCCGAAGCGTGCCGAAGGCTGGCAGCAGGCGCGTGCCTTCTTGAACCTCTCCGAGAGCGGCGACCTGCGCGAAGCGGCGACGAACCTCTTCGCGCACCTTCAGGCGCTCGACCGCAGCGGTGCCGGAATGATTGCCGTCGAGCCGGTGCCATCGGAAGAGCTCGGCGAAGCGATCAACGACCGGCTGGCGCGTGCGGCAGCACCCCGTGACAATCCCCACGTCTGAATTTAGCTTCACAAGATGACGCAAAACCTTCCCGGCCTCGATCCCGCGCTCGCCGAGCGCTTTGCTGCCATCGTAGGTGAGCGCTACGCCGTTCGCGCCGAGGCCGACATCGAGCCCTATGTGCATGAGCCACGTGGGCTGTTCACCGGCGCAACCACGCTGGTGCTGCGCCCGGGCAGCGTCGAGGAGGTGAGTGCCATCATGAAGCTCGCTTCGGAGACGCGCACGCCGATCGTGCCGCAGGGCGGCAACACCGGGCTTGTCGGCGGTCAGGTTCCCGACCGTTCAGGTGGCCAGGTCGTGCTGTCGCTGTCGCGGCTCAACCGGATCAGGGAGATCGACCCTGTATCCAATACGGTGATCGCCGAAGCCGGCGTCGTGCTCGACACGCTGCACAAGGCGGCCGACGAGGTCGGCCGGCTCTATCCGCTGTCGCTCGCTTCGCAAGGGTCCTGCCAGATCGGCGGCAACCTGTCGTCCAACGCCGGCGGTACAGGCGTCGTGGCCTATGGCAATGCCCGCGAACTCTGCCTCGGCGTCGAGGTGGTGCTGCCCACCGGCGAGGTGCTGGACGATCTGCGCAAGCTCAAGAAGGACAATACCGGCTACGACCTGAAGAACCTGTTCGTCGGCGCGGAAGGCACGCTCGGCATCATCACCGCCGCCGTGCTGAAGCTCTTCCCGAAGCCGAAGGGGCGCGAAGTCGCCTGGGTCGGCCTGCCGTCGGCCGGGGCGGCTTTGGCGCTGTTCAACATCGCGCAGGACCTTGGCGGAGGGGCGCTTACCGCTTTCGAGCTCATCGGCCGGACGCCCATGAGCTTCGCCATGCGCCACATCCCCGATGCCCGGCCTCCTCTCACTGGCGACTGGCAGTGGGAAGTGCTGATGGAAATCTCGTCGGGCCGTTCGGCCGAGGATGCGCGCACGCTGATCGAAGATATCCTGTCTGCCGGTTTCGAGGCCGACAAGGTCGGCGATGCGGTGATTGCCGCGAGCGTGGGCCAGGCGAACGAGTTCTGGCGCCTGCGCGAGATGCTGCCTGAATCGCAGAAGCCGGAAGGCGCCTCGATCAAGCACGACATATCGGTGCCCATCGCCAGCATCCCGGCTTTCATCGAGCAGGCGGCAGTGGCTGTTGCCGGAGTGTGTGCCGAGGCGCGGGTGGTCTGCTTCGGCCATATGGGCGACGGCAATCTGCACTACAACATCTCGCAGCCGGTGGGCATGGAAGCTGCGGCGTTCCTCGCCCTGTACCGCGACATGAACAAGGCCGTTCACGACGTGGTGCGCAGCATGAATGGCTCGATCTCCGCCGAGCACGGCATCGGCCAGCTCAAGCGCGACGAGCTGATTGCCACAGCACCTCCGCACGCCATCGAGCTGATGCGCAGGGTCAAGTCGGCGTTCGATCCTGCCGGGATCATGAACCCCGGCAAGACGATTTGAACGTCTCTGGTGGCATTCCGATAACCATCGCCGCGATCAGCAATATTTAACCGAATTTCTTAAGCGGGGCGGTAAGGCGACCCCGCTAGTGTCCTTCCCAACGAGACCGGGAAAACTGGTCCGGAGAGACCGGAAACCGGCTCTCAGGAGATAACAGGAAGGCACAATATGAACACCGGACTGAAGCCAGTCTGGGCGGGACGCAACATGCGCCTCGACCCGTTCCGCTTGCCGCAGATGGTCAGCTACGCCACGCGTGACGACCTTGGCGACGTCACCTTCACCATCGACCACCGCGGCGCCGTCATCCGCCGGGTATTGGCGCAGAGCGGGCTCCCCGCCATCATCGCACTGCCGGCCCGCGCCTTTCGCGGTGTCGCTGCGCGTGCCATGGAGGACGAGAACCTCAACGTCACGGTGACGCTCGAACTGCTGCACAACGATCCGATGCTGTCGGTGCCGCTGCTGGTTGCCCACGATCTCGACGACGTTGCCGCCGACTGGCGCGCCTGGGCCGACTTCTACAGCCTGCCGATGCTGCTGATCGAGGCGGACGGCATTGCCCGCACGCTCGAGGAGTCGCTCGGTGCGGCGATCAAGACCATGCCGGCACAGGATCGTCGCAAGGGCCGCGTGTCGCGCATGCGCCGGCCGCGCTTCCTCGCCCGCCGCAAGTCTGGCAATCTCGGCGTGCGCCTCGTCATCGACGGCGAGGAGATTATCGCCCGGGCGTGATCAGATCAGCGGCTTCAGCGCCACCCAGGCGCCGCCGCAAAGCAAGCCGATGAAGATGATCCATCCGACCTGGCCGTTCGACCTGAACAGTCGGAGGCACTGGTCGGGATCGTCGATATCGAGCGACGTGATCTGCCGCGCCATGTGGATGCCGGCGGCAACCAGTCCTGCCAGCGCCGGCATCGGCACCTGCGCGATGGCAAAAGCCGTCGCAAACAGCATCAGCGCTCCGGCGTACAAGCCGACCAGCCACGATTTGGTGTTTTCGCCGAAGAAACGTGCCGTCGACTTCACGCCGACGAGCGCGTCGTCTTCCTTGTCCTGGTGGGCGTAGATCGTGTCGTAGCCGATCACCCACATGACCGATCCGAAATAGAGCAGCACGGCCGGGGCGTCGAGGTCGCCGAACTCGGCCGCCCAGCCCATCAGCGCGCCCCACGAGAAGGCGAGGCCCAGAACGAACTGCGGCCAGTTGGTGATGCGCTTCATGAACGGGTAGATCGCCACGATCGCCAGCGACGAGATGCCGAGCAGGATGGCGAAGCTGTTGAACTGCAACAGCACGACAAGCCCGACCAGCGCCTGGAGCACCAGGAATGTCCAGGCCTGCCTGCGCGTGACCTGGCCGGAGGGCAGGGGGCGCGACCGGGTGCGCTCGACCTGCGCGTCGATGCCTTCGTCGACGATGTCGTTGTAGGTGCAGCCGGCGCCGCGCATGGCGACGGAGCCGACGAGAAACAGAAAGAGGAACCAGGGCGATGGCAGCAGCGACATCAGGCTGTCGCCGGGGCGGGCAAAGGCGCTTGCCGCCATCGCCGCCGACCACCAGCACGGCCAGAGCAACAGCACCCAGCCGATCGGCCGGTCCCAGCGCGCGAGCTGCGCGTAGGGCCACAGGCCGCGCGGCAAGGCGCGGTAAACCCAATGTCCGCTGGGGGCGTCGGCGACCCGGCCCTGGCCGGCTTTCGATTGGATCTGTTCCATGTGACGGGAGTGCCAGCGAGGCGGGCGGGCGTCAAGCGGCTCCGGCTTGAAGCGGGTGAGATGTACGTATATATGTACAGTGAGAACTTAGGAGGCTGCCGTGGCCTATGTCACGCTTACAGAACTTCGCGCCAACATGGCCAAGCATTTCGACAAGGTCGAGGAAGACCGGACCGAACTGATTGTCACGCGACAGAATCATGAACCTGTGGTGGTTCTTCCTCTTTCCGAGTGGGAGGGCATGAAGGAGACGCTGTATCTCCTCAGCAATCCCGTAAACGCTGAAAGATTGCTGAAGTCCATCGAGGACTCCAATGCCGGCAAGCTCGAAGAGCATGAACTGATCGAGCCGTGAAGGTTCTCTGGACTGCCAAAGGCAGGGAGGACTATCTTTACTGGCAGGAGACGGACGCCAAGATTTTGGTGCGGATCAACGAATTGATCCGGGATACGCGACGTAGCCCGTTCGCTGGCATCGGCAAGCCAGAACCTTTGCGCAACGAAATGTCCGGATGGTGGTCCAGGCGCGTCAATCACGAGCACCGGTTAGTTTATCGGGTGATCGGAACCGGAGAAAACCAGGCGCTTGAAATAGTCGCTTGCCGTTTTCACTATCACCGATAGGCGCGGGGCGCTTGACCTCGTCCCTCTCGACCACTAGCGGGTGCATCAAATTCCGCATCGGCAAGAGGTCAAGCGCATGAACATCCTGCTCATCGGCTCCGGCGGCCGCGAACACGCGCTGGCCTGGAAGCTTGCGGCATCGCCGATGCTGACCAGGCTTTATGCCGCGCCCGGCAATCCCGGCATTGCCCAGGAAGCCGAGCTCGTGGCGCTCGATATCGCCGACCATGCCGCGGTCGCTGCTTTCTGCAAGGACAAGGCCATCGATCTTGTCGTCGTGGGGCCTGAGGGCCCGCTGGTGGCGGGTATCGGCGATGACCTGCGCGCAGCAGGCATCCGGGTGTTTGGCCCGTCGAAGGCGGCCGCCCAGCTCGAGGGCTCCAAGGGCTTCACCAAGGATCTCTGCGTCCGCTACGGTATCCCGACCGCTGCCTATGGTCGTTTCGACAATGCCACCGAGGCCCGCGCCTATGTCGAGAAGATGGGAGCGCCGATCGTCATCAAGGCGGACGGCCTGGCTGCCGGCAAGGGCGTGACCGTGGCGATGACGCTGGACGAGGCACTGGGCGCCGTGGACGGCTGCTTCGACGGTGCCTTTGGCGGTGCCGGCGCATCGGTGGTCGTCGAGGAATTCATGACCGGCGAGGAAGCGAGCTTCTTCTGCTTGTGCGACGGCAAGACAGCACTGCCGTTCGGCACGGCGCAGGACCACAAGCGCGTCGGCGACGGTGACGTTGGCCCCAACACCGGCGGCATGGGCGCCTATTCGCCGGCGCCCGTCATGACACCCGAACTGATCGAGCAGACGATGCGCGAGATCGTCGAGCCGACGATGCGCGGCATGGCCGAGATGGGCTCGCCCTTTGCCGGCGTGCTGTTTGCCGGCCTGATGCTGACCGACAAGGGGCCGAGGCTGATCGAATACAACACCCGCTTCGGCGATCCCGAATGCCAGGTGCTGATGCTGCGGCTGAAGGAAGACCTGCTCGTGCTGCTCAACGCTGCCACGGACGGCCAGCTCGCGCATGTCTCGGCGCGCTGGCGCGACGAGGCCGCCCTTACCGTCGTGATGGCGGCGAAGGGCTACCCCGGCACGCCGGAAAAGGGCTCGGTCATCTCTGGCATCGACAAGGCCGAAGCCTCCGGCGCCCGGGTGTTCCACGCCGGCACCGCCGTGCAGGGCGGGAAGATCGTTGCCAATGGCGGCCGCGTGCTGAATGTCACGGCGACCGGCAAGAACGTCAGCGAAGCGCAACAGAAAGCCTATGCTGCGGTCGATCTGGTCGACTGGCCGGAGGGCTTCTGTCGCCGCGACATCGGCTGGCTTGCGGTGGAACGCGAACAGCGGAAGTAGGCGCCGGATTTAGGCGCCTCCGGCTAGCGCGCGGCGCTGTCGATCTCCGTCGAGGCGGTTGAAACCGGGTCGAACTCGGCCTTGCGGCCGGTATTAAGGCGTGCGTCGAGCCTGGCGGCGATGTATTCCGCCATGCCGTGGGGATACCGGCTTGCAGGCGCCTGGATCGCCGGCACGGCGCCGATGACTGCCTTGTTCCAGCTCGAGCGCAGCGCTTCCGCCAGAAGATCGAGGCGAACCGGGTAGGCGACCGAGGCATAGGTAATGCGGCTTTCGCCCCTGAGTCCGTTTTCGCGGGCGATAGGCACCGGCACCGATGCGACGAATTCGTCGGTCGATTCGATCAGTTGGCCGAACGGCCAGACTTTTCGCAGGCTTTCGGCATCCATCGGCGCGACGTTGACGTCGATGTCGTTGGGCGTGCCGGCGACCCGGTAGGGGCAGCGGCGGATGCCGCAATTGGCTTGCGCCGAGAACTGCCACAGCGTGTAGCTCTGCCAGTTGCCCTTCGGAAAATGGATACCGATCTCGGGCTTGTACCGGGCGTACCAGAGCGGCAGGCGTGACAGGAGCCGGTAACGGTAGCGGTTGTCGGCGATATAGCGGGACGTCGAGCCGTTGGTATAGAGGATCGGATAGCGGCCGGTGCGCAGGAAGATGCGGCGGACGAAGATTTCCGCATCCTCCAGCGACATCCACTTCGTTGGATCGTTTTCCTCGATGTCGAGCGCCATCAGGTCGTCGGGGCCCGGCTCGGCGAAGTCGAGGAAATTCTCCGCCTGCTCGATCGGGTTGCCGGGGCGGGCGAGGTGGTAGGCGCCCCATTTGAGGCCGAGCGCCTTGGCGACGGTCCTGCGGGTGTGGAACAGTTCGCGCGCCACCGCATGGCGTTTCCAAAGCGCCTTGCACAGCCTGTAGGCGGTTTCGTCGCCGGAGCAGGAATAGGCTGGCGGCAGCCCGTCGGAGGCCTTGTTGATGAAGCCGACGATGCGCTTGTCGCCGGCGAGCTTCTGCCAGTCGATCGAATTGTATTCGTAGGCGTCGATGACGAGCGCCCGGTCGACCTTCTTCCACGGTTCGGAGAAATCGGAGGCTTCAGCCGTCGCGGGCAGGTGAATGGCCCACGCGGCGGTGAGCGCCGCGAGCGCGAAACGGTGAAGCTTGGACGTCAATCCCCTCAAGCGGCCATCCTCGGTGACGAACCGATGGTGAACCGCCATGGTTAAGGAAATGCTGATGAAGCTCCACCGCCCAGCGGTTGCAAAGGCGCCCTATTTGCCGTCGTTGAATGAGATCGCCTGCAGGTCGAAAGGATCGGGCGCGGCTTCCGTCGGCAGCGTGCCGTCGGCAGCGCGCTTGCGGTAGTGCGCGCGAGAGCATTTGGGCGAGCACAGGATGCCGCGGTCGGTCCAGTAGGCGGCGCCATTCTCGACCCTGCCCTCGTGATAGCAGAAACCCTCCGATCGGAACGGCAGGCCGCATTCGATGCAGCTGTAGGGATCGAGGCGGGCGAGCATCTGTGAACCTCGTTGTTTCGCCCCTTTTTAGCAGCGCCAGACTTTAGTTCGAAGCCTGTCAAAAAATTGACGTTTACGTCAAAAGTCACTTCCCCTCGGCGGCGGAAGGCGGATAGTGTGTCGCGCAAGGCGGCCGACGGGCCGCGTGGGATGACCAGGAGGAAGTGTCATGTATCGCGCCCCGGTGGAAGAGATTGCCTTTGCGTTGAAGCACGTCGCGGGGCTGAAGGCGGCGCTCGATGCGGGAACCTTTGGCGACCTCGGCGAAGATCTGGTCGACGCCATCCTGGGTGAGGCCGGTCGCTTCGCCAGCGAAGAGGTGGCCCCGCTCTACGAGATCGGCGACAAGGTGGGGGCAAAGCTCAAGGACGCGGCCGTGACCACGCCACCCGGCTGGAAGGCCGTCTACAAGCACTGGGCCGAGGGCGGCTGGAACAGCCTCAACGGTCCCGAGGCGTTCGGCGGCCAGGGCCTGCCGACGATGATCGGGGTCGCGGCGCTTGAAATGTGGAATTCGGCCTCGATGGCCTTCGGCATCGGCCCGACGCTGTCGATGGGCGCGGTCGAGGCGCTGGAGAAACACGCATCGGAGGAACTGCAGGCGGCCTATCTGGCAAAGCTCGTCTCGGGCGAGTGGATGGGCACCATGAACCTGACCGAGCCGCAGGCCGGGTCGGATCTGGCAGCGCTGCGCACCCGTGCCGAGCGCGCCGGCGATGGCACCTACCGCATCTTCGGCCAGAAAATCTTCATCACCTATGGCGAGCACGATCTGACCGACAACATCGTGCACCTGGTTCTGGCGCGCCTGCCCGATGCGCCGGCCGGCACGCGCGGCATTTCACTGTTCCTCGTGCCAAAGTTCCTGCTCAACGACGACGGCACGCCGGGTGCACGCAACGACGTGTTCTGCTCTGGGCTCGAGGAGAAGCTCGGCATCCACGCCTCGCCGACCTGCACGATGATCTATGGCGACGGTTTTGCCAAAGACCGCGAGCCGGGTGCGGTCGGCTGGCTGATCGGCGAGGAAAACCGGGGCCTTGCCTGCATGTTCACCATGATGAACAACGCCCGCCTCGCCGTCGGCATGCAGGGCGTGGCGGTGGCCGAGACGGCCTTCCAGAAGGCGCTCGCCTATGCCAACGACCGCCGGCAGGGCAAGGCATCCGGCTACACCGGCGAGGGCATGGCGCCGATCGTCCATCACCCCGACGTGCAGCGCAACCTGTTGACCATGAAGGCGCTGACGCAAAGCGCGCGGGCCATCGCCTATTCCTGTGCCTATGCCATAGACATGGCGCGGGTTTCGGAAGGTTCGGCCAAGGCGCACTGGCAGGACCGTGCCAATCTGTTGACCCCGGTCGCGAAAGCCTTCCCCACTGATGTCGGCGTCGATGTCGCGTCGCTTGGCGTGCAGGTGCATGGCGGCATGGGCTTCATAGAGGAGACGGGTGCGGCCCGGCTGCTGCGCGATGCCCGCATCGCCCCGATCTATGAGGGTACCAACGGCATCCAGGCGATCGACCTGGTCACCCGCAAGCTGCCGCTGGGCAACGGCGACCACGTCTTCGACTACATCGGCGAACTCGACGCGGTGGCCAATGCGGTCGCGGCGCTGAACAGCGAGGACTACGGCCGCAGCGCCATCTGCCTTGAGCAGTCGCTGGACGACCTGCAGCAGACCACGCGCTTCCTGCAGAAGCTGCTCGAGGACGGCAGGACGGACGACGCCCTGGCCGGTGCCACGCCCTATCTCCGGCTGTTCGCGCTGGCTGCCGGCGGCGCCTATCTGGCACGCGCGGCCCTTGCCGATGGCGATGCCGGGCGCGTGGCATTGTGCCGGTTCTTTGCCGAGAACCTGCTCGGCGAGACGGCGGCTCTCAAGGACCGCGTCACCGGCGGCGCGGCAAGCCTGCGCGAAGCCGCCAAGGCGCTGCTTTCGGCATGAATTATGGGACGAGGAACAGTCTGACGTGAGCGACCACATTATCATCGAACGGCAGGATGCCGTGCAGACCATCCGGATGAACCGTCCGGACAAGAAGAACGCGATCACCCGAGCCATGTATGCCGAGATGGCGGCGGCACTTGCCGCCGGCGATGCCGATCCGGCAGTGCGCGTGCATGTCTTCCTCGGCGTGCCGGGCGCGTTCTCGGCCGGCAACGACCTCGCCGACTTCATGACGATCGCCACGGGTGGCGAAGGCGGCGGCGAGGTTTGGGATTTCCTGCTTGCCCTGGCCAGGACCGAAAAGCCGGTGGTTTCGGGCGTCGACGGCATCGCCGTCGGCATCGGCACAACCATCAACCTGCATTGCGACCTGACCTTCGCCACGCCGCGTACCGTGTTCCGCACGCCCTTCGTCGACCTGGGACTGGTGCCGGAGGCGGGGTCCAGCCTGCTTGCGCCGCAGGTGCTTGGGCGCCAGGGCGCCTTTGCGCTGCTCGGCCTGGGCGAGGGGTTCCCGGCGGAACGGGCGCTCGCTGCGGGGCTGATCTACAAAGTCGTGGCTGAAGACGAGCTGGAGGCCGCAACGCTTGCGGCTGCCCGTGAAATCGCGACCAAGCCGCCGGAAGCGCTGAAGATCGCCCGCGACCTGATGCGCGGCGACCGCTCGGAGCTCGTCGCCCGCATCAAGGTGGAAGGCGAGCACTTCCGTGCCCGGCTCAAATCCGACGAGGCGCGCGCCGCGCTCGTCGCCTTCATGACGCGGAAGAAGGGCTGATTTTCACCCTCCCCGGGGAGGGTGAAGGGCTTACGGATACAGCCTGTCCTTGTCCCAGCCGCCGTCGGCAGCACGGGTGAAGACGACGCGGTCATGCAGCCGGAACGGACGGTCGTGCCAGAACTCGATCTGGCTCGGCACGATGCGGAAGCCTGACCAGTGCGCCGGGCGCGGGATTTCGCCGATGGCGTGGCGCGCGGTGTACTCGGCGACCGCCTTCTCCAGCGCGAAACGGCTTTCAAGCGGGCGCGACTGCTTCGACGCCCAGGCGCCGATGCGGCTGCCACGCGGACGGGTGGCGAAATACTCGTTGGCCTCGGCATCGCTGACGATCTCCACCGGGCCGCGCACCCGGACCTGGCGCCGCAGCGATTTCCAGTGGAAGCACATGGCTGCCTTCATCGTCGCCAGTATCTCGCGGCCCTTGGCGCTCTCGAAGTTGGTGTAGAAGACGAAGCCATGTTCGTCGAAGCCCTTGAGCAGCACCATGCGCACGTCCGGCAGCCCGTCGGTGTCGACGGTTGCCAGTGCCACCGCGTTGGGATCGTTCGGCTCGCTGGCCGTTGCGTCCTTCAGCCAGGCTGCAAACAGCCGATAAGGCTCGGCGCTCTCGGTGAAGTCACCGCTTGTTAACTCAGTGTCCGTCATAGCTCTTACTCGACCTGCCATTTACGACCGGGAGAATGCCTATTGTCGCGCTTCGCGCAAGCCTTTGAGGGCCATTGCCTCCCACAATTCGGGTTCCGATCCTTCAAGGTGGTGCTGCTGCTTAGCCTGACGACGATCAGCGCCTGTGGCGTTGGCGGCTTCAGCCTGGAGAAGGCCGAGGTGGACCGCACGCTGCTGACCAGCAAGGTTCCGGACGACGCCAACCGGAGCAGCGATGCGAATCGTCTGTCCGACGAGGCGACGATCCGCAACGCCGTCTCTTCCGCCGATGTCGAAGGCCTGCAAGGGCAGGCGATTCCCTGGGCCAATACGGAGACCGGATCTCGCGGTGCGATCAGCGCGCTGGTGGAAAGCACCGGACGTGGCGTGTTGTGCCGGCAATTTGCCGCCTCGCGCGAAAGCTTCGACGGCGTCAGCCTGTTCAAGGGCGAAGTGTGCGCCGCCGGTGCCGGGGCCTGGCAGATGGTGGCATTCGAGCCCGCCTGACGCATTGCGGCATCCCTGCCTCTGGAATTTCTTCCTAGCCAAGCGCATATAGGAGGGAACCAACCCTTTTTCTCTGTTGTGGAACTGCGCATGCGCGACCCCTATGAGGTGCTGGGCGTTGCCAAGAACGCCTCGGCCAAGGACATAAAGGCGGCCTACCGCAAGCTCGCCAAGAAGCATCATCCGGACCAGAATCCCGATGATCCCAAGGCGAAGGAACGCTTTGCCGCCGCCAACCAGGCCTACGAGATTCTCGGCGACGAGAAGAAGAAGGGCGCGTTCGACCGCGGCGAGATCGATGCCGATGGCAAGCAGCGCTTCCATGGCTTCGAAGGTGCTGCGGGTGGCGATCCGTTCGGCGGCTTCCGCCGTCAGCAGGCCGGGCCTGGCGGCTCGCGCTTCGAATTCCGTTCCGGCGGTCCCGGCGGCGCATCCTTCGACGCCGGCGACATCTTCAGCCAGATTTTCGGCGATTCCTTCAGCCAGCGCGGCCCGGGAGCAGGTGCGGGCGCCGGCATGGGGGGCGGCCAGCGCGCTCAGCCCGGTGCCGACGTCAATGTCACGCTCGACGTGACCATCGAGGAAGCTGCGACTGCGCCCAAGGTCGCGGCGATGTTTCCTGACGGACGCAAGATGGCCGTCAAGCTGCCGGAGTATGTCGAGGACGGCCAGACCATCAGGCTCAAGGGCCAGGGCGAGCAGGGCCTTGGCGGCGCGGGCGATGCACTCGTCAAGATCAGGTTCCGCCGCCATCCGCGCTATCGCGTCGAGGGCAGGGACCTTCATGCCGACCTGCCGGTGCCGCTGCGCGATGCCGTGCTCGGCGCCAAGCTTGCGGTGGAAACACCGGCCGGGCGGCTTGCCGTCAACGTGCCGGCCTGGTCGAGCTCGGACAAGGTCCTGCGCATCAAAGGGCGTGGTCTGCCCGAAAAGGCCGGCGGCCATGGCGACCTCTATGTCCATGTTCGCGTCATGCTGCCCGAGGGCGGCGATGCCGCGCTCGAAGAGCTGATGCGCAAGTCCAACGGCTGACAGCCGGCCGGCGCGACGTCGCCGGCCATCGGCGTATCAATGCTTGAAGGCATGAGTTGCCTATGCGATAGGCTCTCCCAAACAATTCTTGCATCGGAGAGCGCTCATATGGCGGGTGGACAGGGCCTGATGGCCGGCAAGCGCGGCCTTATTCTCGGCGTCGCCAACAACAGATCGATCGCCTGGGGCATTGCCAAGGCCTGCGCCGACCAGGGCGCCGAACTCGCCTTCACCTATCAGGGCGACGCCCTGAAGAAGCGCGTCGAGCCGCTGGCCGCCGAAATCGGTGCCTTCGTCTGCGGCCATTGCGATGTCACCGACATGGCGACCATCGACGCCTGCTTCGAGACGCTGGAGAAGAAGTGGGGCAAGCTCGACTTCGTCGTCCACGCCATCGGCTTCTCCGACAAGGACGAACTCACCGGCCGCTATGTAGACACCAGCCATGGCAACTTCCTGAAGACCATGGATATCTCGGTCTATTCCTTCACGGCGGTCGCCCAGCGCGCCGAGAAGCTGATGACCGATGGCGGCTCGCTTCTGACCATGACCTATTACGGCGCCGAGAAGGTGATGCCGAACTACAACGTCATGGGCGTCGCCAAGGCAGCGCTCGAGGCGAGCGTGAAGTATCTCGCCGTCGACCTCGGCCCGAAGAAGATCCGCGTCAACGCGATCTCCGCCGGCCCGATCAAGACGTTGGCTGCCTCGGGCATCGACGACTTCCGCTACATTCTGAAGTGGAACGAGTACAACGCCCCGCTGCGCCGTACCGTCTCCATCGAGGAAGTCGGCGATTCCGGCCTGTATTTCCTGTCCGACCTGTCGCGCGGCGTCACCGGCGAGGTGCATCACGTCGATTCCGGCTATCATGTCGTCGGCATGAAGGCGGTCGATGCACCCGATATCGCGGCCGTCAAGGACTGACATCCCGCATCAGCCTGACATGACCCCGCTCACCTATTTCGTGCGCCACGGCCAGACGCCCTGGAACGCCGAGCAGCGCCTGCAGGGCCAGGCCGACACCGACATCAATGCGCTCGGACGGGAACAGGCCGACCGCAATGGCCGCCGGCTCGCTGAGCTCATTGCCGATCCGGAGGCTTTCGATTTCGTGGCCAGCCCGATGCGGCGAACCCGCGAGACCATGGAGCGCGCGCGCAAGGCGATGGGGCTCGATCCCTCGGCCTATCGCACCGACAGCCGCCTGGTCGAGGTAAACTTCGGCGACTGGCAGGGCTTCACCTTCCCCGAGCTCGATGAACGCCAGCCCGGCGCCAGCACGGCGCGCCTGCACGACAAGTGGGATTTCGTGCCGCCCGGCAAGGATGCGGAGAGCTACGAGATGCTCACCGCCCGTATCCGCCCGTGGTTGGCGGAGGTCGTGCAGCCGACGGTATGCGTCACCCACGGCGGCGTCATCCGCGCCATCTTCCGCCTTGTCGAAGACCTGCCCAAAAACAGAGCCGCGGCCCTGGAGGTTCCCCAGGACCGCGTGCTGAAACTGGAAGGCGGCCGCCTGGACTGGATCTAGCGGCCGGATATTTCGGTGCCTACTGCGGCAGTTCCATGTCGGTGATCAGGTTCTCGCCCTCGACCACATCATAGGCCAGCAGGATTTCCATGCCGGGCTTGATGTTGTCGACATCGAACTCGCCCGGAAGCTTGTAGGATTTGCCGTTGTCGAGCGTGATGACCGACTTGTCCTTGTCGACCGACTTGACCTGACCTTCGGCCTCTGCGGCCAGCGCGGCACCGGTGATCATCAGAACGGCGGCAACGGCGCCAATAAGGGTACGCATTATCGTCCTCTTTCTTTTACGTTCTTTCACGCCTCTCCCCCGAAAGGCGACGATTTACGGGCGGTCGGAGGGAAGCAGAAACCAACCGAATGTGTCAAAACTAAATCGTCTTCGATCACGGTTTGACCACCGCTAAAAAGGCAATTGCACCCCATGTGTCGTTGCGGAGGCGCAAGGATGCGCCATTCCCGGGAGTTGGCGCATGGTCCTTTCCGAAAAGGAATTTTACTTTTCGGGGGCATGCGCTAGAAGGCCCCATACCCCCCGGAAAGGGCTCTTGCATGTCGCATAACACCTTCGGCCATCTGTTCCGCGTCACCACCTGGGGCGAGAGCCATGGGTTGGCGCTTGGCTGCGTTGTCGACGGCTGCCCGCCCGGCATTCGATTCACACTGAAGGACATCCAGGACGAACTCGACAAGCGCAAGCCGGGCCAGTCGCGCTTCGTCACCCAGCGCCGCGAGCCCGACGAGGTCAAGGTGCTGTCGGGCGTGATCCTTGACGAGGACGGCGAGACACTGATTTCGACCGGCACGCCGATCTCGATGCTGATCGAGAATGTCGACCAGCGCTCCAAGGATTATGGCGAGATTGCCCGGCAGTATCGCCCGGGCCATGCCGACTACACCTACGACGTCAAATACGGCCTGCGCGACCATCGCGGCGGCGGACGCTCGTCGGCGCGCGAAACGGCGGCACGCGTGGCTGCCGGTGCCATCGCCCGCAAGGTCGTGCCAGGGCTGGTCGTGCGCGGCGCGCTGGTGTCGATGGGCACGAAGTCGATCGACCGGGCCAACTGGGACTGGGACTTCATCGGCAGCGCCGAGAACCCGTTCTTCACGCCGGATGCGGCTTCGGTCCAGGGCTTCGCCGACTATCTCGACGGCATCCGCAAATCGGGTTCCTCCGTCGGCGCGGTGATCGAGATCGTCGCCGAGGGCGTGCCTGCGGGGCTCGGTGCGCCGATCTACGGCAAGCTCGACCAGGACATCGCCTCCAACCTGATGTCGATCAACGCCGTCAAGGGCGTCGAGATCGGCAACGGCTTCGAAGCCGCGCGCATCACCGGCGAAGAGAACGCCGACGAGATGCGCATGGGCAATGACGGCCAGCCGATATTCCTGTCGAACCACGCCGGCGGTATACTGGGCGGCATCTCGACGGGGCAGGCGGTGATTGCGCGTTTCGCCGTCAAGCCAACCTCGTCGATCCTGACGCCGCGCAAGTCGATCGACAAGGATGGCAAGGACGTCGACGTGATGACCAAGGGCCGGCACGATCCGTGCGTCGGCATCCGCGCCGTACCGATCGGCGAGGCGATGGTCGCCTGCGCCATTGCAGACCATTATCTGCGCCATCGTGGACAGACGGGAAGATGAGCGAATAGCGAATAGTGAGTAGCGAATGGTACGGTTTCCCTCTATTCGCTACTCACTATTTCCTATTCGCCAGAACGAGCGAAGCGAGCACACATGCCATACGATCAGAAGAAAGTTGTCGAAGCGCTGAGAGCCTTCGAGCGCGGTGAGATCGTGGTCGTCATGGACGATGACGGGCGCGAGAACGAGGGGGACCTGATTGTCGCCGCCGTCCATTGCACGGCCGAGAAGATGGCCTTCATCGTCCGCCATACCTCCGGCATCGTCTGCACGCCGATGCTGAAGGAAGATGCCAGACGGCTCAACCTGACGCCGATGGTCGCCGACAATGATTCCGCCCACACGACGGCGTTCACCGTCAGCGTCGACTTCAAGCATGGCACCACGACTGGCATCTCGGCCGAGGATCGCACGCTGACCGTGCGCAACCTCGCCAACGGCAATGTCGGCGGCTCCGACTTCGTCCGCCCGGGCCACATCTTCCCGCTGATCGCCCGCGAAGGCGGCGTCCTGATGCGCTCGGGCCATACCGAGGCTGCCGTCGACCTGTGCAAGCTCGCCGGCCTGCCGCCGGTAGGTGTCATTTCCGAACTGGTGAACGACGACGGTACCGTCATGCGCGGCCCGCAGGTTGCCTCCTTTGCCGAGAAGAATGGCCTCAAGCAGGTTTCGGTCGCCGATCTGATCGCCTACCGCCAGCGCCAGGAGACGCTGATCGAGCGCGTCGATACTTTCGACATCGAGACCCCGGCCGGCACGGCCAAGGCCATCACCTACACGCTGCCGTGGGACGTCATGCACCACCTCGCGATCGTCTTCGGTGACATCCGCGACGGCGAGGAAGTGCCGGTGCGCCTGCACACCGAGGACGTGGTGACCGACGTGTTCGGCACCAGCAACCGCCTCGGCGACATCATGAAGACCTTCGGCGAGTGCAAGCGCGGCGTCATCGTCTATCTGCGCGAAGGGTCGGTCGGCGTTTCCAATCTCGGTCGCAACCGGCCTTCGGCCGAACGCGAGGATCATGAAGAGGCCCGCCATCGCGAGGACGAATGGCGCCAGATCGGCCTCGGGGCCCAGATCCTGAAGGATCTCGGCATCTCCTCGATCAACCTGGTTGCCTCGCGCGAACGCCACTATGTCGGCCTCGAAGGTTTTGGCATCCGCATCGCCAAGACCGAAATCCGCTGATTTTCACCCCTTTGAGGGGTGATTGACATCCGCCGGCTGCGGCGCATCCTCCTGTCCATCTCTTTGGGGAGAGTCGGGTATGTGGGATTTCAGCATAGGCCAGAGCCTGGCGATCATGGCGCGCACCTGGCCGTTCATCGTGCTGCGCATGGTCGTCTATTTCGGCATCACGCTCGCCTACATCGTGGCGATGGGGGCAGGCGCCGGCGTGGGCTACGGGGTCGGCCATATCGCGACCGACCCTGACGGGCCGGTTTCGTTCGCCCTGTGGGGCGGCATCGCCGGCTTCGGCGTGGTGTCGGTCGCAGTCTACTGGATCCGCGAATACATCCTCTACATCGTCAAGGCGGGCCACATCGCCGTGATGGTCCATCTCATCGACGGGCGCGACATACCCGGCGGCCAGGGCCAGATCGCCTACGCCCGCGAGGTCGTCAACGAGCGCTTCAGCGAGGCGAGCATCCTGTTTGTGCTCGACCAGCTGGTGAAGGGCGTGATCCGCACGATCACCGGCCTGATCGGCGGCATCGCCGCCTTCTTGCCGATCCCGGGTCTCGACGGGCTGGTCAGGTTCATCAATACCGTCATCCGCATGTCGCTGACCTATGTCGACGAGATCATCCTCGGCTACAACATCCGCATCGGCAGCACTTCGCCGTGGCAGAGCGCGCGCCAGGGCGTGGTGCTCTATGCGCAGAACGGCAAGACCATGGTCAAGAACGCCGTCTGGCTGTCGCTCGTCGTCTGGGGCGTGTCGCTACTGATCTTCCTGTTCATGCTCGCGCCGGCAGGTGCCATCCTCTACTTCATGCCGGGCCAGCTTGGCGGCTGGGCCTTCGTGCTGGCGATCGTCTTTGCCTGGGCGTTCAAGTCCGCGCTGATCGAGCCATTCGCCGTGGCCTCGCTGATGCAGGTCTATTTCAGGGTCATCGAGGGCCAGGTGCCCAATCCTGAATGGGACCGCAAGCTGGAGGAGACGTCGTCGAAGTTCCGCGAGCTGAAGGAAAAGGCATTCGGTTCGGGCGAGGCGTCGCGCTGGGACGGCACGCCGCGCGGTACCTGAAAGGGGCCGGCCCGCGCAGGCCAATGCCCGCGCGGACCGCACGTTTCTTATTCCGCCGGCTGAGCCAGCGCCGGCGCGATGCGCACCGATTGCCGCAGCGACCGCTGACCGAGGAAGGTGATCACGAGCGCGATAAAGCCTGCGATCAGCGACACCATGAAGCCGCTTCTGGGGTCGAGGTTGTCGATGAGCCAGCCGGAGGCCGACGAGCCTGCGGCCATGCCGATGCTGATGCCGGTGACGGCCCAGGTCATGCCCTCGGTGAGTTTGGCTGACGGCACGATCTTCTCGACCAGCGCCATCGACAGGATGATGGTCGGCGACACTGCAACGCCTGCCAGGAACAGAACGATCGAAAGCATCGTGACGTTGTTGACGGCCAGCAGCGGCAGCGTCGTCAGGGCGGCGAGTGCGATCGCGATCAAAAGCTGCCGGGCAAGCGGCATCTTGAGCTTCAGGGTGCCGAAGACGAGGCCGGCGATGAGCGAGCCGGCAGCATAGGCGGACAACGCAAAGCCGGCGGACGCCTTGTTGCCCTGGGCTTCGGCAAAGGCCACTGCGGTGACTTCGGCGGTGCCGAAGATGGCGCCGATGGCGATCAGGGTCAGCACAAGGATCTGGACGGGGCCGAGCCGGATCACCGACTTGCCGTCGCTGCGGTCCTGCGCATGCACAGGCGGTTCGGTCGAGCGTTGGGCGGCGAACAGCAGGCTGCCCACAGCCAGCAACACGGTCGCGACGAGCGGACCGGCCTCCGGGAAGAAGCCGACGCTGAGGCCGATGGCGATGATGGGACCGGCCATGAAGATGACTTCGTCCACGATCGACTCGAAAGCGAAGGCCGTGTGCAGTTGAGGTGTGTCGCGGTAGATCTCGGTCCAGCGCGCACGCACCATCGCGCCCATGATCGGCGTGACGCCTGCGAGAATCGCGAAGACAAAGAGCACCCAGTTGGGCGCGCCATAGCGCGTGGCGAGCATCAGTCCGGACAGTGCAGCAACCGCCAGGGCAGCGCTCGGCAGCAGCATGCGAACCTGGCCGTAGCGGTCGATCAGCCTGGCGACCTGCGGCGCGACGACGGCGCTCGACAGGGCGAAGGCGGCGGCAACAGCGCCGGCCAGCCAGTATTCGCCATGGGTTTCGGACAGCATGGTCACGATGCCGAGCGTGACCATGGACATCGGCAGGCGCGCGACGAAGCCGGCGGCCGAGAACGCCTTGGCGCCCGGCGCCTTGAAGATTTCTGAGTATGGATTGCGCATGGATGTCACCGGGGCGGAGATAACTGAGATTTCAAAGCCAGTCGAGCCGCCTGATATGGCGACTCGTTGGTGCAGTCGAAAGGCCTTGCCTGAGAAAATGTCGGCTCATTCCGCTGCTTGTGGAGCAGCTCGCGGCAATTCTACTTCGTGTTCGCCTGCGAGTGCTTTCTGACCGAGAAGGACGACTACGAATGAGATCGTGCCTGCGGCCACGGAAACCCAGAAGCCGTTCTGCGCGCCGAAATTGTCGACGACCCAGCCAGCCACGAAGGCGCCCAGCGCCATGCCGATGCCGATGCCGGCCATCACCCAGGTGATGCCTTCGGTCAGCATGGCCTCGGGCACCCGCCGCTCGATCAGGCCGAAGGCCATGATGAAGGTGGGCGAGATCGCCACGCCACTGACGAAAATGGCAAGCGCGAGCAACGGCACCGTGTCGGCGACCAGCAATGGCAGCGTGGTCAGTGCGACGACGGCGATCGCGATGGCGAGCAGGCGTTGTTTCGGTGCCTCGAGGTTCAGCGCGCCGACGATCAATCCGACAACGAGCGAACCGGCTGCATAGACGCCGATGACGAGGCTGGCGGCAGTCGGCTGGCCGAGTTCCTTTGTGATCGCCACGGCGCTGACCTCGGCTGTTGCGAAGATCGAGCCAACGAAAATGAGCGCCAGGGTGATGATCTGGACCGGGCGCAGCATGATCGCCGAGCCGCCGTTCGCGAGTTCCCGCTTCCTGACCTTGGGCTCGCTCGACCGTTGCAGGATGAAGGCTGCCATGCCCAGCGCCAGGAAGAGCGTGCTGGCCAGCACGCCGGCTTCCGGGAACAGGGCAACGCTCAGGCCGACGGAAAGCGAGGCACCGGCAATGTAGACCATTTCGTCGGCGACCGATTCAAAGGCGAAGGCGGTGTTGAGTTCGGGGCGGTCGCGGAAGATCTCGGTCCAGCGGGCCCGCACCATGGCCGGCACGCTTGGCATGGCCGCGGCGATGAAAGCCGAGACGAACAGCGTCCAGGCTGGCCAGTCATAGCGGGTTGCAACGAGCAATGCGGCAAAGGCGATGACGGAGATGACAGTGGTGGGGAGAGCCACCGCAGTCTGGCCGAGCCGGTCGATTCGGCGCGAGATCTGCGGGGCGGCGAAAGCATTGGTCAGGGCGAAGGTGGCCGCGACCGCACCGGCCAGCCAGTATTCGCCGCGCGTCTGCGACAGCATCGCGACGATGCCGATAGGGGCCATGGCGATCGGCAGGCGGGCGATGAAGGCAGCCGCTGCGAAGCCCTGGGCCCCAGGGACCCTGAAGATTTCACCATACGGATTGTGCATCGGAGCACTCCTGGAAATTCGAGGACGTGCCACTTACATACGTGGCGTATGTGAAAGAGCTAATTGCATACGCTTCGTATGTCAATTACCATACGCGTCGTATGTCAAAAAAATATACGTGACGTATGTGAATGAGGCCGGCAGGAAGAAGCGATGAAGATTGCGCATAAGTCCCGCAGCGAGATGATTGCCGAAACGCGCGGCAAGCTGATTGCGGCCGCGCGCCGGGCCTTCGCAACGGTGGGCTATGCCAACGCGTCGATGGACGACTTCACCGCCGAAGCCGGCCTCACGCGCGGCGCGCTCTACCATCACTTTGGCGACAAGAAGGGCTTGTTCGAAGCCGTCGTGGCCCAAATCGACCGTGAGATGTCGTTGCGGCTCAATGCCATCTCGGCCAAGGCCAGGACGCGTTGGCAGGGGTTCGTGGACGAAAACATCGCCTATGTCGAAATGGCGCTGGAGCCGGAAATCCAGCGTATCGTCCTGCGCGACGGTCCGGCAGTCCTTGGCGATCCGGCGCAATGGCCCAACGCCAACGCCTGTATCCTTTCGATAACGAGCAACCTCGTTGCGCTGAAAGAGGAGGGCGTCATACGCGACATCGACCCGGAGGCGATGGCGCGGCTGATCAGCGGCGCTTCGCTCTATGCTGCCCAGTGGATCGCCATTTCCGAGGACCCCGGCGCGACGTCGACAAAAGCGGTGAAGGCGTTCCGCACGCTCATGGAGGGGCTGCTGGTGGACAACAAGTCCGCTGCCTGATCTTCAACCCGGCCGGATATGCCCCTTGGCCGACACCGGCATCACGCCGCGATTTTTCCCCAGGCTTCGGCAGCTATCGCGTGGTCTGGCCAGCCATAGCTGATAAGGTGAGGCGATGACCACTCGGCTCTATTCCCACCCGATCTATCTCGAACACCTCACCCCGGCCGGACACCCCGAACGGCCCGACAGGCTGCGCGCCATCGAGCGCGCACTCGAAGACGAGACATTCGAGACCCTCGACCGCGCGGAAGCGCCGGAGGGCGACGAGCAGACGATTCTCTATGCGCATCCGGAATCCTTCGTCGACAGCGTCCGACGTCAGGTGCCGGAGGAGGGGCTGGCGCGGATCGATGGCGACACCGTGCTGAGCCCGAAGAGCTGGCAGGCGGCGCTGACGGCCATTGGTGCGGCCAACGCCGCGGTCGACGACGTCTTCTCCAAGAAGATCGACAATGTCTTCGTCGCTTCGCGTCCGCCCGGCCATCATGCCGAGAAAACCACGGCGATGGGCTTTTGCCTGTTCAACAACGCGGCCATCGCCGCGCGCCACGCCCAGAAAAAGCATGGCGCCGAGCGCGTGGCGATCGTCGACTGGGACGTGCACCACGGCAATGGCACCCAGGACATCTTTTGGGACGATCCGAGCGTTCTCTACTGCTCGACCCACCAGATGCCGCTTTTTCCCGGCACTGGGGCCAAGAGTGAGACCGGCACTGGCAATATCGTCAACGCGCCGCTGTCGCCGGACACCGGTAGCGACCATTTCCGCGAGGCGTTCCGCTCGCGCGTGCTGCCGGCACTCGACAGTTTTGCGCCCGACCTGATCATCATTTCGGCCGGCTTCGACGCGCATCACCGCGACCCGCTGGCCGAGATCAACCTGACCGAAGCCGATTTCGACTGGGCGACGGGGCAACTGATGGACCGCGCCGCGCGCCATTCGTCCGATCGCCTCGTCAGCCTGCTCGAAGGCGGCTACGACCTTCACGGGCTGGCCTTTTCAGTGGCCGCCCATGTCAACCGCCTCATGAAAGGATGAACCATGGCCGCTGAGCTCAATGACGAAATCAAGGCGATGAGCTTCGAGCAGGCGCTGGCCGCCCTGGAGAAGATCGTCGACGATCTCGAGCGCGGGGATGTGCCGCTCGACCAGTCGATCAAGATCTACGAGCGCGGCGAAGCGCTGAAGGCGCATTGCGACCGCCTGCTCAAGGCGGCAGAGGATAAGGTCGAGAAGATCAGGCTTTCGCGCGACGGCAAGCCAGTCGGCGTGGAACCGCTCGACGCGGAGTGACCGGCTCCCGAATAACTTGACCTCGCGGCACGTTGTGCCCAGTTATGGGGAACCCACACGGTTGACGAAAACCCGGGAGCAGGCGATGTGCCGCAACATCAAGACATTGTTCAATTTCGACCCGCCGGCGACGCATGACGAGATCCGCGACGCCGCGCTGCAGTTCGTCCGCAAGCTGAGCGGTGCGACCAATCCATCGAAGAAGAACGAAGCGGCTTTCAACCGCGCGGTCGACACGATCGCGGAAGCCGCACATGAAATGCTGCATGCGATGGAAACGCACCAGCACCCGCGCAATCGCGAGGAAGAAGCCGCCAAGGCAAAGGCACGTTCGGCGTTGAGATTTGCCTGACACACGTGGTGACAGCAGCGTTCCGTTAACCCCTTAGGATGCAGTCATGAGTTTCTTCCCAGCCAGTGACCCGACCCCGGGTGACGCCTTTTCCTGCGACCAGATTGAACTGATGGTCGTGCCCAATGCCAAGGATATCGATGGCTTCGAGGTCCGCCGGGCCCTGCCGACGGCAAAGCGCCGGCTGGTCGGGCCGTTCATTTTCTTCGATCGCATGGGCCCTGCCATCCTGCGGGCCGGTCATGCGCTGGACGTGCGCCCGCATCCGCATATCGGGCTTGCGACCGTGACTTACCTTTTTGACGGCAAGATCAGGCACCGGGACTCGCTCGGCACCGAAATGGTGATCGCGCCCGGCGATGTGAACCTGATGACCGCCGGTCGCGGCATCGTCCACTCCGAGCGCACGCCCGAGGAGCTGCGCGGTGCGCCGATGTCGGTGTCGGGCCTGCAGACCTGGCTGGCGCTGCCCGATGGCAAGGAGGAGGTGGCGCCGCTGTTCGAAAACACTGCCAGCGTCGATCTGCCGGAGTTTGCCGCCGACGGCGTCCGCGGGAGGCTCATCATCGGCGACTTCAAGGGACTGCGCTCGCCGGTGCGGGCGGCCTCCGACACGCTTTATGCCGATATCTCGCTTGCTCCCGGCGCCAGGATCAAGATTCCTGCCGATGCCGAGGAACGCGCCATCTACACGCTTGGCGGCGAGATCGACATCCTCGGCGACCGCTTCCCGATCGAGCGGCTCCTGGTGTTCAAGCCGGGCGACGAGATCGTCGTTTCGTCCGAGACCGGCGCGCATTTCATGCTCTTCGGCGGCGCCTCGCTTGGTTCCAAGCGCTACATCTGGTGGAACTTCGTCTCGTCGTCGAAGGAGCGCATCGAGCAGGCCAAGAATGAATGGAAGACCGGCCGCTTCGATATCGTTCCCGGTGATGAGAAAGAATTCATCCCGCTGCCCGAAAGCTAGAGCCGGGCGCCTACGGCCTAAACCCGACCGCGTCACCGCTACGCATTTACTTTCCGGGCCTGCGGACGTATCTGCCGAGGGTTAATAGATGTTAGTGCTGTTTGATGAACGCAAAACCTGAAACTCCCCTTCTCGACAAGGTTCGGCTGCCGTCCGAGCTGCGCGCGCTCGACGAGGCCCAACTGCCTCAACTGGCCAGCGAGCTGCGGGCCGAGTTGATCGACGCTGTCTCGCAGACGGGCGGACATCTCGGCGCCGGTCTTGGCGTCGTCGAGCTCACGGTGGCGCTGCATTACGTCTTTGATACGCCCGACGACCGCATCATCTGGGACGTCGGCCACCAGGCTTATCCGCACAAGATCCTGACCGGCCGCCGCGACCGCATCCGCACGTTGCGGCAGGAGAACGGGCTTTCCGGTTTCACCAAGCGTGCCGAGAGCGAATACGATCCTTTTGGCGCGGCCCACTCGTCGACCTCGATTTCGGCCGGACTCGGCATGGCCGTGGCGCGCGACCTCAACGGCGGCCGAAACAACGTCATCGCCGTCATCGGCGATGGCGCCATGTCGGCTGGCATGGCCTATGAGGCGATGAACAACGCCGGTGCGCTGGACGCCCGGCTGATCGTCATCCTCAACGACAACGACATGTCGATCGCACCGCCGGCGGGCGCGATGAGCGCCTATCTGGCGCGCCTTGCCTCCGGCCGCACCTATGCCGGCGTGCGCGAACTCGGCAAGAAGCTGACCTCCTATCTCGGCCGCCGTGTCGACCGCGCCATCACCCGCGCCGTCGAGCATGCACGCGGCTTCGTCACCGGCGGAACGCTGTTCGAGGAGATGGGCTTCTTCCATATCGGCCCGATCGACGGCCACAATCTCGAGCACCTGATCCCGGTGCTGAAGAATGTCCGCGACAACGGAACCGGCCCCGTGCTGATCCACGTCGTGACCCAGAAGGGCAAGGGCTACGCCCCGGCGGAAGCTGCCGCGGACAAGTATCACGGCGTCAACAAATTCGACGTCATCACCGGCGCCCAGGCCAAGGCGCCGGCCAATGCGCCAAGCTACACCAAGGTGTTCGCCGAGAGCCTGGTCCAGGAGGCACGCGAGGACGACAGGATCGTCGCCGTCACCGCCGCCATGCCGTCGGGCACCGGCCTCGACCTGTTCGGCGAGGTATTCCCCTCGCGCACTTTCGACGTCGGCATCGCCGAGCAGCACGCCGTGACCTTTGCGGCCGGTCTCGCGACCGAAGGCATGCGGCCCTTCGTGGCGATCTACTCGACCTTCCTGCAACGCGCCTATGACCAGGTTGTGCACGACGTTGCCATCCAGAAGCTGCCGGTGCGCTTTCCGATCGATCGCGCCGGTTTCGTTGGCGCCGACGGCCCGACCCATTGCGGCGCCTTCGACACCGCCTATCTTGCGTCGCTGCCCGATTTCGTCGTGATGGCGGCGGCCGACGAGGCCGAGCTGCGCCACATGGTGCGCACCGCGGCCGAGTTTGACGAGGGCCCGATCTCGTTCCGCTATCCCCGCGGCAACGGTGTCGGCGTCGACATGCCCGAGCGCGGGCAGGTGCTGGAGATCGGCAAGGGCCGGATCGTCAGGGAAGGCACCAAGGTGGCGCTGCTGTCGTTCGGCACGCGTCTCAAGGATTGCCTGCTCGCCGCCGAGGAACTGGGCGCTGCCGGCCTGTCCACCACGGTTGCCGATGCGCGCTTTGCCAAGCCGCTCGACGAGGATCTGATCCGCCGGCTGGCGCGTTCGCACGAGGTGCTGGTTATGGTCGAGGAGGGCTCGGTCGGTGGCTTCTCCAGCCAGGTGCTCGATTTCCTCGCCCGCAACGGCCTGCTCGACAACGGTCTCAAGGTGCGTCCGCTGACGTTGCCGGACAGCTTCGTCGACCACGCCAACCCCGACAAGATGTATGTCGACGCTGGTCTCGATTCGGCTGGCATCGTGCGCGCCGTCTTTGCAGCGCTCGGCAAGTCTGCCCAAGCGGCGCGCGCCTGATCGGGGCGCGCTTGCCTTCCGGGCGCGCATTCGCCATTGAAAGCCATGGAAATCTCAAGGCAAGCCAACGCCAGCCTGCGGCTCGACGAATTGCTCGTCAGCCGCGGTTTCTTTGCCAGCCGATCGCGTGCCCGCGATGCAGTGGCGCGCGGGGCTGTGACCGTCGATGGCCAGCCGGCGAAGAAGCCCGGCCAGTCTGTTGCGGGCGACGTTGCCATTAAGGTCGACGACCCGGCGCAGACCTATGTCTCGCGCGCAGCACTGAAGCTGATCGCCGGGCTCGATCATTTTGGCTTCGACCCGGCAGAGCGGCAGGCGCTCGACATCGGTGCCTCGACGGGCGGCTTCACGCAGGTGCTTTTGGAACGCGGTGCGACCCATGTCGTGGCGATCGACGTCGGCCACGGTCAGATGGACGAAAAGCTGCGGGCCGATCCGCGTGTGACCTGCCTGGAAAGGCTCAACGCCCGCAACTTGGCGCGTGATGATCTCGGCGGAAGTCTGCCGGACTTTCTGGTCTCGGATGTGAGTTTCATCTCGCTGCGGCTGACTCTGCCCAACGCACTCGGACTGGCTGCATCTGGCGCAAAGGGCGTTTTCCTGGTCAAGCCGCAGTTCGAGGCCGGGCGCGAGGCGATCGGTAAGGGCGGCCTGCTCAGGAATGCTGACGACGGGCCGAAGATTGCCGAGGAACTGCGCCTTTGGCTCGATACCATTCCGGGCTGGCGGGCGCTCGGCATCTGCCCGTCGCCGCTCGAAGGCGGTGACGGCAACCGCGAATACTTGCTCGCTGGAGTGAAAGATCGATGACTGCACGGTTCGAGATTGCGCGGCTGGGCGCGCATGGCGACGGCGTCGTCGATGCCAATGGCGGGCATATCTTCATCCCCTTCGCTCTGCCCGGCGAGACGGTGACCGCCGCGCGCGAGAAGGATCGCGCACAGTTGCTCGCCGTGATCGAGGCTTCGCCGCAGCGGGTCGAACCTGCCTGCCGCCATTTCACCGAGTGCGGCGGCTGCGCCATCCAGCATCTTGAAGATGGCGCCTATCGCGACTGGAAACGTAGCCTGGTGGTGCACGCGTTGAAGGCGAGGGGCATCGAGGCCCCGGTCGGCGACCTTGTCGCCTGCCCGCCGCACAGCCGCCGCCGTGCCGCTTTTACCGCCCGCAACACCGAGACCGGCATTCATCTCGGCTACAACAAGGCTTTTTCCCACACCCTCGTCGATATCGAGGAATGTCCGGTGCTCCTGCCTGGTATCGTCGAGGCGGCCGCTATCCTGCGTCATCTCGCCGGGATCATCGCCAACACGTCGAAGCCTTTCAGGTTCCTGGTCACCTCGACGGAGACCGGTTTCGACGTGGCGGCCAGCGATTGCGGCAAGCCGACCGAGGCGATCCGCCGTGCGGCCACCGATTTCGTCATCAAGTCGAAGATCGCAAGGCTTTCCATCGACGGCGAGATTATCGTCGAGCCGGTCAAGCCGATGCTGACGTTCGGCACGGCGACGGTGACGCCGCCGACCGGCGGTTTCGTCCAGGCGGTAGCCGATGCCGAACAGGCGATGGCGTCGCTCGTGATCGGCCATCTGCGCAAGGCCAAGAAGGTCGCCGACCTGTTCTCCGGCAGCGGCACGTTTTCTCTGCAGCTAGCGACAAATTCGGAAGTGCACGCGGTCGAGGGCGATGCGTCGGCGCTGGCCGCGCTCGACAGGGGCTTCCGTTTTGCCTCCGGCCTGAAGCGCGTCACGGTAGAGCGGCGTGACCTCGATCGGCGCCCGCTGACCTTCAAGGAACTGAATGCCTTCGACGGCATCGCCTTCGATCCGCCGCGCGCCGGCGCCGAGGATCAGTGCAAGCAGATCGCCCGTTCGGACGTGCCCTATGTGGCTGCGGTGTCGTGCAATCCGGCGACACTGGCGCGGGATCTACGCATCCTCATCGACGGCGGGTACGCGCTGAAGAGCGTGACGCCGATCGACCAGTTCCTCTGGTCCCACCACGTCGAGGCGGTGGCGCTGCTGGAGAAGCCCAAGAAGCGGCGGTGAAGGCGCTCGTGGCCGAGCGCCTCGCCATAGTCAGACGCGCGTGCCGCCGACGGTCATCTGGTTCATCCTGAGATGCGGCTGGCCGACGCCGACCGGCACGCCCTGTCCGGACTTGCCGCACATGCCGATGCCGGTGTCGAGCTTCATGTCGTTGCCGACCATCGTCACCCGATGCATCGCATCGGGGCCGTTGCCGATCAGCATGGCGCCCTTGATCGGCTGGGTCACCTTGCCGTCCTCGATCATGTAAGCCTCGGTGCAGCCGAACACGAACTTGCCTGAGGTGATGTCGACCTGGCCGCCGCCGAAGGAAACGGCGTAGATGCCGTTCTTGACCGAGGCGATGATCTCTTCCGGCGTCTTGTCGCCAGACGTCATGTAGGTGTTGGTCATGCGCGGCATCGGCTGGTGCGCATAGGATTCGCGGCGGCCGTTGCCGGTGGCGTTCATGCCCATCAGCCGCGCGTTCTGGCGGTCCTGCATGTAGCCGACGAGCTTGCCGTCTTCGATCAGCACGTTGCGGCCGCTCGGTGTGCCTTCGTCGTCGACGGTGATCGAACCGCGGCGTTCGGAAATGGTGCCGTCGTCGACGACGGTGACGCCCTTGGCCGCGACCTGCTGGCCCAACAGGCCGGCGAAGGCCGAGGTCTTCTTGCGGTTGAAGTCGCCTTCGAGGCCGTGGCCGACGGCTTCATGCAGCATGACGCCCGGCCAGCCGGAGGACAGCACGATGTCGAAGGTGCCGGCAGGGGCGGGGATCGCCTCGAGATTGACCAGCGCCTGGCGCAATGCCTCGGTCGCCGCATTCTTCCAGCTCTCGTCGGTCAGGAACTCGTCGAAGCTCTTACGCCCGCCCATGCCATAGGAGCCGCTCTCCTGGCGGTCGCCATCGCCGACCACTACGGCGACGTTCATACGCACCAGCGGGCGGATGTCGCGCACGACCTGGCCGTCGCCGCGCAGTATCTCGACATGCTGCCACGACGAGGCGAGCGATGCCGTCACCTGCCGGACACGCGGGTCCTTGTCGCGCAGCCAGGCGTCGATTTCCTGCAGCAGCTTGGCCTTGGCCTCGAATGAGGGAGAGGAGATCGGGTTCTCTTCGCCGTAGAGATGACGGTTGGTGCGGGCCGGCGCTGCAGCCAATGTACCGGAATAGCCGCCCTTGACGGCCGAGACCGCGTCGGAGGCGCGCAGCAGGGCGGCTTCGGACAACTCGCTGGAGTGGGCATAGCCGCTGGCTTCGCCGGCGACCGCACGCAGGCCAAAACCCTGGTCGGTGTTGAAGCTGGCTGTCTTCAGCCGGCCATTGTCGAACATCAGCGCTTCGCCCTCGCGATATTCGAGGAACAATTCGCCGTCGTCGGCGCCCTCGATCGTCTCGGCGACGATCTTGCGCACGCGGTCTTCGGTGATGTCGAACTGGCTGACGAGGTTCATGGCAGGGATCCCGGAGAGGTTTGAACCTGATGTAGGGCGGCTTGGACGTCATCGCAATCGTTAGCCTGGTCGGAGAGGCGAGGGATACCGTATTCGCTGCTTTTGAAATACAATCCAGAGGTGTATAAATTGATGAGAGCAACCAAAAGGAGTATTGTGGTCGCTGCACTCAATCAGATCGGGCAGAATTGGGGGAGCAGATGGAAGAGTATGTTTTTATTCCGGATCATCGGTCCAGTGGCGAACAGTTGGTGGCTACGCTTCAGGCGGTAGTGGCCATCGATACGGAGTTGGATTTTCTGGCTGCGCCGGCCGGAGGGGCGTGGGGCGCCCTGCCCGTGGCGGTCAGGCCAATGGCTGAAGAAGTAATGACCCGCGGCCTGGAGATTCTGGAGGTCGTTCCGCAAAGCGGGGTCGCGCTGGTCAGGACCTCGATTGCGGGGCCAGCCCCAGCGGCAGTGGGTGGAACATTCCATCCCGTCGTGAACTACACGATGGCCGTGGCTGATGTTCGTGTCGGTCGCCTTCGCCTGACCGGAAGCCTCGGTCCGTCCGGCGCCGAATTCTTTAGCATCGCCCTGCAGTC
This sequence comes from Aminobacter niigataensis, assembly GCF_946995915.1. GTDB lineage: Bacteria > Pseudomonadota > Alphaproteobacteria > Rhizobiales > Rhizobiaceae > Aminobacter > Aminobacter niigataensis. The sequence continues at coordinate 4,379,441 of NZ_OX341517.1, read as the reverse complement.
AGCCGGTACCAACAAACCCATCGGCAATGCGATTGCGACATTGGGACTGAAGAACGGCAGCCAGCAACTCACGGCAGTATCGGACAGCGCCGGGATTGTGCGGTTCGGTCTGCGGGCAAAAGCGGTGATGGACGCGATGCTTGCCATCGAGCCTGGCTTTGCTGGCCATTGGGGATATCTCCAGCGGAAGGCAGACCTCGTCGCAGGCAGTGTGATTATGCTCGATCCGATCGATCTGGCTGGCTCGGCCGACAGTCTGAGGCATCTTCTTCCACCCGGACCTGCGGGCAGCGGCAGAGGAGTGGTTGTTGGGGTCGTGGACAGCGGCGTCGGGCCGCACAACCATCTCACCAACGTGGAAGGGGATGACGATTCGTCGATCGGCCACGGCACTCATGTTGCAGGCATCATCGCCGGCAATGGCGGAAACGGGTACGCAGGCGTGGCGCCGGGCGCAAGTATTCGCAGCTACAGGGTGTTCGACGATCCAGCCACGGGTATCGCGAGGAACTTCGAGATTCACCGGGCGATCGAGCAGGCGGTCGACGATGGATGCCATATCATCAACCTCAGCCTGAAGGCCGAACGGGAAGCCAGTCCGAGCCACGATGACAGGGTGCTGTCGCAGGCAATAGAGGATGCCGCCGAGCAGGGCGTTCTCGTCGTCGCCGCGGCTGGAAACGACTTTCGGCGCTTTGTGGCGTTTCCGGCCCGGCACCGGGATGCCATTGCGGTTTCGGCACTTGGCTGGGAACCTGGCCTGCCTGCCAACGCATACGACCGCTGGACGGTATCAAGCGACCGCGGCGACCCCGATCGTGACGTCTTCTTCGCCACCTTTTCCAATGAGGGGCATGCGCCCACCAGAATAGATCTCATCGGTCCGGGGGCAGGCGTAGTATCCACCGTGCCGGGCGACCAATATGCGCCGATGAGCGGTACATCGATGGCATGTCCGGCAATGACGGGTGCGATTGCACGGATATTGTCGGCCGATCCTGGCGTCCTGACGATGCCGCCCAACAGGGCGCGTTATCAGGCCATGAGGCAACTGGCCTTCGCAAGCCTGCGCAAGCATGGCTTCGGTGCAATCCGCGAGGGTGGCGGCATGATCATCTGACGGCCGGCGTCCGCGGGTTGCGCTGCCGGAGCGGCGCCCTATATCCTCAGGCAACGACGCGAGATTGATCGTGGCGCTGGAGTGCTGACGCGTGGAAAAGCTGGTTTTGATCATTGGCAAGGTTGCGAAGGATGCGGCGCAGGTGGCGAGCGAGATCGACAGCCTGCCCGGCATCTCGGTGACGTCCCGGTCGCGATCGATGATCGATGTGGATGTTTCGGAACCTTCCGCAGCCGAGGCACTGCGCAGCTATGCAGGCCGGCACGGCTTCGAAGTCGAACCGATGTCGGAAGCCCAGCTCATCGAGCCGATCTCGCCGTTCAAGGCGCGTTGAGGCGCTGGCTCTGCAGCGTCGTGCCGCGCGAGATCAAGGCAGCGCGGCGAAACCTTCACCGAAACCGTTGAGATCGACCGGAATGCCGATGCCTTCCTCGGGCGTCTGGAAGACGATGAAGGTGGCCGCCTTGCCAGTCTTCAGCGTGTCGAGCAGCGGCTTGTCGAGGATCACTTCGGCATAGCAGCCGTCCTGGAAGCAGCGCACGAAATAGGCGCGGCCGATATCCTTCTGGTCGACGTTGAGGCCAAGGCCGTTGGGCAGGAGCACGCCGAGCGGCGCGAGCACGCGCAGGATTTCGGCCTTGTTGTCGGCGGTGCGCAGGATGACCACCGAGAGCCCCATCTCGGGGCGGTCTTCGGCGATGACGTTCTGCATCATCACGCATTGTTCGTTGGTCGCGCCCGCAGGCGTGTCGCAGATGATCGACCACGCGCCATGGGTGGACTTGACCGTGCCGCTCTGCTGCGCGCCGGCCTGCATGGGAGCCAGGCAGACAGCGGCGACCAACACCTTGGCCAAGGTTTTCAAAAGCCCAGACTTCATGACGGCTCCATTGCGAATCACGACAATTTAGGTCGTGCCGGCAGCAAGTAAATAACAAGAGGGCGCCTTCGCCATCCCGCAATCTTAGGTTTTCCAGACATTCGAGTTCAATTTTGCTCGAATTGCGACGACTTTTGAGCGCATGTCAGCACCCTGCGGACGACTGCCCCGCCTCGATGCATTCATCAACTAGCGCCAAACGGGCCCAAGCGCCAGCCTTGCCGCCTGCGCGCAAAAATGCCGCATGAGTTCCGCCTCTGCTTCCTTGCGGTTACAAAGAGAGTATGGTTTGAACCTCCGAACGTCTCTGGGATTCCCGTCCCGGAGCGGCACGATGTCCTTGCGGCCAAGACCGCATGGAAATGGGAGATACTGAGGGTGATGAGAAAGATCCTTGCTAGCGCCGTCGCGGCGACTGCTTCCTTTGCCAGCGCCGCGGCCTATGCGGCGCAGCCGGTAGAATGGCAGACCACATTCCAGCCGGCCGCGACCGGCATCATGGAACAGATCACCTGGTTCGAGCGCTACACGCTGTGGTTCATCGTTCCGATCACGCTCTTCGTTCTGTTCCTGCTGGCCTATTGCATCTGGCGGTTCCGGGCGAGCGCCAATCCTGTGCCTTCGCGCACCAGCCACAACACGCTGATCGAGGTCGTCTGGACCGTCGGTCCGGTTGTGATCCTGCTGTTCCTGGCCATTCCGTCCTTCCAGCTTCTGACCGCGCAGTATTCGCCTGTCGAGGAGCCGAAGCTGACGATCAAGGCGACCGGCAACCAGTGGAACTGGGATTACGAATACCAGACGGAAGAGCCACTTTCGTTCAATGCGGCGATGCTTTCGGAAAAGCCCGAAGAGCGTAAGGCTGCCGGCAAGGAAGACAGGGGTGCCTATCCGCGCCTTCTCGCCGTCGACAACGAAGTGGTCGTGCCTGTCGGTCAGGTCGTCCGCGTGCTGGTCACCGCATCGGACGTGATTCACGCCTTCGCCATGCCGGCCTTCGGTATCAAGGTCGACGCCGTTCCGGGTCGGATCAACGAGACCTGGTTCAAGGCTGACAAGGAAGGCCTGTATTATGGCCAGTGTTCCGAGCTTTGCGGCAAGGACCACGCCTACATGCCGATCGCAATCCGCGTCGTCAGCGACGCACAGTATACGACGTGGCTGGCTGCCGCGAGGACCGACTTGCCGGGTGCCAACAAGGCGCTGATGGCCGAGACGGACGGTGCGGCCAAGGTCGCGGCCGCCGGCAACTGAGCCGCGGCGAATTAGGGATCAGGGAACGGAGCGGAACATGGCAGGCGCTGCAGCTCACGACCATCACGACCACAAGCCGAAGGGCTGGGTCCGGTGGGTGTACTCGACCAACCACAAAGATATCGGAACGCTCTACCTGATCTTCGCGATCATGGCAGGCTGCGTCGGCGGCTTCCTGTCCGTCATGATGCGCTGGGAACTGGCCGAGCCAGGCATCCAGATTTTCCACGGCCTGGCCTCGATGGTCTACGGCGTCGAGGGCGATGCCGCGATCGATGCCGGCAAGAGCATGTTCAACGCGTTCACCACCGCGCATGGCCTGGTCATGATCTTCTTCATGGTCATGCCGGCGCTGATCGGCGGCTTTGCCAACTGGATGGTGCCGATCATGATCGGTGCGCCTGACATGGCGTTCCCGCGCATGAACAACATCTCGTTCTGGCTGCTTCCGCCTGCCTTCATCCTGCTCGTCATCTCGGCCTTCATGCCGAGCGCGCCGGGTGCGCATGGCGTGGGTGGCGGCTGGACGATCTACCCGCCGCTGTCGACCTCGGGCCAGCCCGGGCCGGCGATGGATCTCGCGATCCTGTCGCTGCACATCGCCGGCGCCTCGTCGATCCTCGGTGCGATCAACTTCATCACTACGATCTTCAACATGCGCGCTCCGGGCATGACGCTGCACAAGATGCCGCTGTTTGCTTGGTCGGTGCTGATCACCGCCTTCCTGCTGCTGCTGTCGCTGCCGGTTCTGGCTGGTGGCATCACCATGCTGCTGACCGATCGCAACTTCGGCACGGCCTTCTTCGCACCTGAAGGCGGCGGTGACCCGATCCTGTTCCAGCACCTGTTCTGGTTCTTCGGTCACCCCGAGGTGTACATCCTGATCCTGCCGGGCTTCGGCATCGTCAGCCACATCGTCTCGACCTTCTCGCGCAAGCCGATCTTCGGCTACCTGGGCATGGCCTACGCCATGGTCGCCATCGGTGCTGTCGGCTTCGTCGTGTGGGCTCACCACATGTACACCACCGGCATCTCGCTCGACACGCAGCGCTACTTCGTCTTCGCCACGATGGTCATCGCGGTTCCGACAGGCGTGAAGATCTTCTCGTGGGTTGCCACCATGTGGGGCGGCTCCATTTCGATGAAGCCGCCGATGCTGTGGGCGATCGGCTTCATCTTCCTGTTCACCGTCGGTGGCGTCACCGGCGTGCAGCTGGCCAATGCCGGCCTCGACCGTTCGCTCCACGACACCTACTACGTCGTCGCGCACTTCCATTACGTGCTGTCGCTGGGTGCCGTGTTCGCGATCTTCGCGGCCTGGTACTACTGGTTCCCGAAGATGACCGGCTACATGTACTCGTCGGCCATCGCCAACACCCACTTCTGGGTGACGTTCGTCGGCGTGAACCTGGTCTTCTTCCCGCAGCACTTCCTCGGTCTCGCCGGCATGCCGCGCCGCTACATCGACTATCCCGATGCATATGCCGGCTGGAACATGGTGTCGTCCTACGGCTCCTACATCTCCGCCGTCGGCGTGCTGATCTTCCTGTTCGGCGTCTTCGAAGCCTTCTCCAAGAAGCGCGTCGCCGGTGCCAGCCCATGGGGCGAAGGTGCGACCACGCTCGAATGGCAGCTGCCTTCGCCGCCGCCCTTCCACCAGTGGGAACAGCTGCCGAAGATCAAGTAAGGCACTGACTGAACCACGAAGCCGCCGGCCCGCCGGCGGTTTCGGCCAAACGGAACGACTGGACGTAAGTACGCATGGCCCTTGTCCACAACCGGTTTGAAGACCAGACCTTCCGCATGTCGGAGGCAACTGCGGGCGATTTCTTCGCCCTGCTGAAGCCCCGCGTCATGTCGTTGGTGGTCTTCACGGCCTTTGTCGGCATGGTTGCCGCGCCCGTGACGATCAACCCGTTCCTCGCCGTCGTGGCGATCCTTGCGATCGCCATCGGCGCCGGCGCCTCGGGCGCGCTCAACATGTGGTACGACGCCGATATCGACGCTGTCATGACACGCACCGTCAACCGGCCGGTTCCTTCCGGCAAGGTGACGCCGCACGAGGCGCTGACCTTCGGCCTGGTGCTGTCGGTCTTGTCAGTGATGACGCTGGGCGTTCTCGTCAACTGGCTGTCGGCGGCGCTGCTCGCCTTCACCATCTTCTTCTACGCCGTCGTCTACACGATGTGGCTCAAGCGCTGGACGCCGCAGAACATCGTTATCGGTGGCGCGGCCGGCGCGCTGCCACCGATGATCGGCTGGGCTGCCGTGACCGGCGCCATAAGCTTCGAGAGCGTCGTGCTCTTCCTCATCACCTTCCTGTGGACGCCGCCTCACTTCTGGGCGCTGGCCCTGTTCAAGTCGCAGGACTATGAGCGCGCCGGCATCCCGATGATGCCGAACGTCGCCGGCGAGGCCTCGACCCGCCGCCAGATCTTTGCATACTCTTTGCTGCTCGCGCCTGTCGGCGTGGCGCCATGGCTGCTCGGCTACACCACAATCGGCTACGGCGTCGTTTCTCTGGCGCTCGGCATCGGCTTTGTCTGGTACGCCTGGAAGGTGCTGCGCATGCCCGACAGCGACCGGGTGATGAAGCCGGCCAAGGCGCTGTTCGGCTATTCGCTACTTTACCTGTTCGTGATCTTTGCGGCCTATCTGGCCGACAGCGTCATCGAGCGTGTGTTTGCGCTTGGAGGTGCATGATGTCGGATGACAATCTGGTAACGCTCACGGACAAGCAGAAGAAGGCGCGCCGCAGCCGCAACATCGCCATCGGCCTGGCGCTGGCGGCACTCGTTATCATCTTCTATCTCGCGACGATCGCGAAGTTCGGCCCGGCAATCCTGGATCGGCCGCTATGAGCGAAAGCATGCCCACCGAAACGCAGCCCGTAGACCCGAAGAGGCAGCGCTCCAACCGGATGGTTGCGGGCATGTGCATCGCTTTTGTCGGCGGCATGGTCGGCATGGCCTATGCGGCGGTGCCGCTCTACGCGATGTTCTGCCAGATCACCGGTTACGGCGGCACGACGCAGCGCGTCGAGCAGTATTCCGACAAGATCCTGGACCGGACGATCACCGTCCGTTTCGACGCCAACACTTCAGGCGGGTTGCCTTGGGATTTCAAGCCGGTGGCGCGCGACGTCCAGATCAAGATCGGCGAGACGACGCAGATCCACTATGAGGCAAAGAACACCTTCGATGTGCCGACCCAGGGCCGCGCGACGTTCAATGTCACGCCCGATCTCGCCGGCGCATACTTCAACAAGGTCGAGTGCTTCTGCTTCACCGATACCACGCTGAAGCCGGGCGAGACGCTCGACATGCCGGTCGTCTTCTTTGTCGATCCGGAAATCGTCAATGTGCCTGAACTCAAGGACATCAAGACGATCACCTTGTCCTATACCTTTTTCCCGATTGAGGGGGAAAAGCCCGTAGCTGCCGCGCCCAAGGTCGACGGCGAAACGAAAATTATTAATTCCGACGGAAAAGCCGGGGGCTGATATGGCAGACGCGCACGCCAAACATCACGATTACCACATCATTGATCCAAGTCCGTGGCCGTTCCTCGGCTCGCTGGGCGCGCTCATCATGGCGTTCGGCGGTGTCGCCTGGATGCAGCACATGAAGGGCGCCGAGTTCCCGATCTTCGGCTTCAACGTCGCGAACGCCAATTACTGGATCTTCGCGATCGGCCTGCTGGTCGTGCTCTACACGATGTACGGCTGGTGGTCGGACACGATCAAGGAAGGCAACGAAGGCCATCACACGCGCGTCGTGTCGCTGCACCTGCGCTACGGCATGATCATGTTCATCGCCTCCGAGGTGATGTTCTTCGTCGCCTGGTTCTGGGCCTTCTTCGACGCCAGCCTGTTTCCGGGCGAGGCCACTCAGCAGGTCATGCGCGCAGAGTTTACCGGTGGCGTGTGGCCGCCCAAGGGGATCGAGATCCTCGATCCGTTCCACCTGCCGCTCTACAACACCATCATCCTGCTCCTGTCGGGTACGGCTGTGACCTGGGCACACCACGCCCTGCTGCACGGTGACCGCAAGGGCCTGGTCAACGGCCTTGCCATCACGGTTGCGCTCGGCATCCTGTTCTCGTTCGTCCAGGCCTACGAGTACATTCACGCTCCGTTCGCGTTCAAGGACTCGATCTACGGCGCGACCTTCTTCATGGCGACGGGCTTCCACGGCTTCCACGTCATCATCGGCACGATCTTCCTGCTGGTGTGCCTGTTCCGTGCGATGGGCGGTGCCTTCACGCCGAAGCAGCATTTCGGCTTCGAGGCTGCTGCCTGGTACTGGCACTTCGTCGACGTGGTGTGGCTGTTCCTGTTCGCCTCGATCTACATCTGGGGTTCGGTAGGCGGCACCATCGCTCACTGATATCCTGATTTTTCGAACAAGGCGGTCGCGGCAACGCGGCCGCCTTCTCTTTTTGGGCGCTTTCTTGCGCCAAGCATCCGGCATGTTGATCAGCCGCTTCGCTTTTCCTTGGATCGTCTTGATCGCCTCGGTGGCCATGGCCCGCGCCGATGCCGTAGATCTGGTCCGGGTCGACAAGTCGGACCGCTTGATGGAACTGATGTCCGGCGAGAAGATCGTGCGCAGCTATGCGGTGGCGCTCGGTGCCAATCCGGTTGGCCACAAGCGCCAGGAGGGCGACGAACGCACGCCTGAAGGGCGCTACGTTCTTGACTGGCGCAATCCCGAAAGCGCCTTCACCAAGTCGATCCACATCTCCTATCCCAACGCCAACGACAAGGCTGCGGCAATGAGGGCAGGTGTCGATCCCGGCGGAATGATTATGATCCACGGCCAGTCCAAGGGTTTCGGCTGGTGGTCCTGGCTGATGCAGATGTTCGACTGGACGAATGGCTGTATCGCCGTTACCGACGAGGACATGGCGGAGATTTGGCAGATGGTCGAAAACGGCACTCCCATCGAGATAAATCCATGAGCGAAGACAAGGCGATCTGGCCGCCGGTCGAGCCGATAGCTGCCGGGCTCAAGGGGCGCTGTCCGCGCTGCGGCGAAGGCAAGCTGTTTTCCAGCTTCCTGACGGTCGGCAAGCAATGCGGCGTGTGTCGCCTCGACTATTCCTTTGCCGATGCGGGCGACGGGCCCGCAGTCTTCGTCATTCTGATCATTGGCTTCGTCGTTGTCGGCCTGGCGTTGTGGATGGAGGTTTCGCTGGCGCCGCCGCTATGGCTCCACCTGCTGCTCTGGATACCGCTGACCCTCATACTCAGCCTCGGCTCGCTCCGCTTGATCAAGGGTGTGCTGATCACCTTGCAGTACAGCAACAAGGCCGCCGAAGGGCGCTTGGACAAAGACCAATGACCGAACAGAATACCTTGCCTGCCCCGGCGCGCCGCTCCGGGTATGTGTTGATGCTGGTACTTGGCACCATGTCGTTCGCGTTGCTGATCGCGCTTGGCAGCTGGCAGGTGCAGCGGCTGTACTGGAAAGAGGAACTGCTCGCCCAGATAACCGAACGGACGCAATCGCCGCCGCTGCCACTGGCGGAGATGGAAGTTAAGTACCGCGCTACAGGCGATGTCGATTACTGGCCGGTGACGCTTTCGGGAACGTTCGAGCATTCCGGCGAGCGGCATTTCCTCGCTACCTGGCAAGGCCAGTCGGGCTTTCATGTCTATGCCCCGCTCAAGCTGGACGATGGAGGCTACGTCCTGGTGAACCGTGGCTTCGTTCCGTACGACTTCAAGGATGCGGCCAAGCGTCCGGTGGGCCAGGTTACTGGCCCCGTCAGCATTGCCGGCCTTGCGCGCAATCCGCTCGAGGGCAAGCCGGGTTCGCTGGTACCCGACAACGACCTCAAGAAGAACGTCTTCTACTGGAAGGACCTCGGTGTCATGGCGAAAACGGCGGGGCTGCCAGCGGACGCGGTGGTGCTGCCCTTCTTCGTCGATGCCGACAAGACGGCCAACCCGGGTGGCTTGCCGGTGGGCGGCGTTACCATGGTCGAGATGCCGAACAATCATCTGCAATATGCGGTCACCTGGTACGGGCTGGCGGCGGCACTGCTGGGCGTCATGGGCTTCTGGTTGCTGCGGCGGCCGGAAGGCAAATGACCACCAGTGCATGACCCCGAAAATCGAAATCGATTTTCGGAAAGGATCATGCACAACTTCATAACGCTACAGCGTCCCTTGCGCGTCCAAGGCGGCGCGCGGCGCTGTAGTCGCCCTTGACAGCATAGGGGCGCAGACATCATTTCGGCACTGAACAAAGAACCGGATCACATGCCCCAGACTTCCGCAAAACCGCCCCTGACCATCAGGCTTTGCCAGCCGCGCGGCTTTTGCGCAGGCGTCGACCGCGCCATCCAGATCGTCGTGCTGGCGCTCAAGAAATACGGGGCGCCTGTCTATGTGCGCCACGAGATCGTGCACAATCGCTACGTCGTCGAAGGGTTGCAGAACCTGGGTGCCGTCTTCATCGAAGAACTGAGCGAAATCCCCGACGACCACCACGATGCGCCTGTCGTGTTCTCAGCCCATGGCGTGCCGAAGTCGGTGCCGGCGGACGCCGTGGCGCGCAACCTGTTCTATCTCGATGCGACCTGCCCGCTGGTCTCCAAGGTGCACAAGCAGGCCATGCGCCACCAGCGCAAGGGACGTCACGTGCTGCTGATCGGTCATGCCGGGCACCCGGAGGTGATCGGTACCATGGGGCAACTGCACGAAGACGCCGTGACACTGATCGAGACCGAGGCAGACGTCCGGAACTTCACGCCAGCTGATCCAGCGGCACTCGGCTTTGTCACCCAGACGACGCTCTCGGTGGAAGACACCGCAGGTATCCTCAAGGCACTGCAGGAGAAGTTCCCGGAGATGCAGGCGCCTGCCGCCGAATCGATCTGCTATGCCACCACAAACCGCCAGGAAGCGGTGAAGGAAACGGCTCCCGGCGCCGACCTCTATCTCGTCGTCGGTGCGCCGAACTCGTCCAATTCGCGCCGCCTCGTCGAAGTTGCCGAGCGGGCAGGGGCCAGGATGTCGCTGCTGGTTCAGCGCGCGTCGGAGATCCCGTGGAACGACATCGGCGGCATCGCTACGCTGGGCCTCTCGGCGGGCGCTTCGGCGCCGGAGATCATCGTCGACGAAATCATCAATGCGTTCCGCGAACGCTTCGAGGTGAACGTGGAGCTCGCCATCACGGCGACCGAGACGGAGGACTTTCCTGTAATGCGGGTATTGCGCGACGTCGAGCTGACGCCGGCCGACATGGCCTTCGTCAACGGAAACGCCTGATGGCTGTCTATACCGATGTCGGCGAGGGTGAGCTCGAGGCGTTCCTGCGCAACTATCCGGTTGGCGAACTGCTGTCCTACAAGGGCATCGCCGAGGGTACCGAAAACACCAACTTCCTGCTGCATACGACGACAGGTTCGTACATCCTGACGCTCTATGAAAAGAGGGTCGAGAAGTCCGACCTGCCGTTTTTCCTCGGCCTGATGCAGCATCTCGCCCACAAGGGCCTGTCCTGCCCACTGCCCGTTGACGGCAAGGACGGCAACGTCATCGGCACGCTCGCCGGCCGGCCGGCCGTCATTATCACTTTCCTCGAAGGCATGTGGCTGCGCCGACCCCAGGTCGTGCATTGCCGCGAGGTCGGCAGGGCGTTGGCCGAACTGCACATCGCCGGCCAGGACTTTGCCATGACGCGGCCGAACGCGCTCGCCATCGACGGCTGGCGCAAGCTCTGGGACGCAGCACACCCGCGCGCCGACGAGGTTGAGCCCGGCCTTGCCAGGGAGGTCGATGCGGACTTTGCCGAGCTCGAGAAGAACTGGCCGAAAGATCTGCCCTCCGGCGTCATCCACGCCGATTTGTTCCCCGACAACGTCTTCTTCCTTGGCGACAGGCTGTCGGGCCTGATCGATTTCTATTTTGCCTGCAACGACCTCTACGCCTACGACCTCGCCACCTGCCTCAATGCCTGGTGCTTCGAGAAGGACTTTTCCTTCAACCTGACCAAGGGCACGGCACTTCTCGACGGTTACCAGAGCGTCCGGCCGTTGAGCGAAGCCGAGAAGGCGGCACTGCCCATCCTGGCGCGTGGCTCGGCCCTGCGCTTCATGCTGACGAGGCTGTACGACTGGCTGACGGTGCCGGATGGCGGGCTGGTCATGAAGCGCGAACCTTCGGAATACATACGCCGCATGCGTTTCCACAGGACGATCAAGTCCGCGCAGGAATACGGACTGAAATGAAGCAAGTTGAAATTTTCACCGATGGCGCCTGCTCGGGCAATCCGGGTCCGGGCGGTTGGGGCGCGATCATGCGCTACAAGGCCAAGGTCAAGGAGCTGTCGGGCGGCGAGGCCGAGACCACCAACAACCGCATGGAGCTGCTGGCTGCCATCTCCGCCTTGAACTCTCTCAAGGAGCCGTGCGAGATCGACCTGCACACGGACAGCAAATACGTCATGGACGGGATCTCGAAGTGGATCCACGGCTGGAAGAAGAACGGCTGGAAGACCGCCGACAAGAAGCCGGTGAAGAACGGCGAGCTGTGGCAGGCGCTGGACGAGGCCAACAGGCGGCACAAGGTGACCTGGCACTGGGTCAAGGGCCATGCCGGCCATCCCGAGAACGAACGCGCCGACGAACTGGCGCGCGAGGGCATGGCGCCGTTCAAGAACGGCCGCAAGGCATAGGCCTGGGCTGCTGCCAGGCCTGAGTGGGGCGCGCCGCCTGAAGGCAGCGCGCCATTTTCATTTCAGAGCTGTTCGAGAATGCGGGCCGCGCCGGAATCGATCGCCTGACCGGCCGTGCCTTCGACGTTGAGCTGGGCGACCTTGCCGTCCTCGACAACCATCGAGAATCGCTTCGAGCGCAGGCCCATGCCGGCGGCCGACAGGTCGAGGTCGAGGCCGGTCGCGCGGGCGAAATCGCCGCTGCCGTCGGCGAGGAACAGGACCTTGCCTTCACCGCCGCTGAATCGCGCCCAGGCGCCCATGACGTGCACGTCGTTGACCGAGACCACCGCGATGGTGTCGACGCCGCGCGCGACGATGGCGTCATGGTTCTCGACATAGCCGGGCAGGTGGTTGTTGCTGCAGGTAGGCGTGAAGGCGCCCGGTACTGCAAACAGCACGACCTTCTTGCCCGCGAAGATTTCTTCAGTGGTAAGGTTCTTGGCGCCGTCGGCGGTCATGGTCTTGAAGGTGGCGCTGGGCAGCTTGTCGCCAATCGAAATGGTCATTTTGGTCCTCGTGGCAGTGGATTGAAATCGGGTGGCCGCACCGATCCACTAGCGCAGATGCATCGGTAATCCAATGGCTGGCGGTTTGGCGGAGGGATCAGGGGTAGGGCAGAAAGCCTTCGACTGCGCCGGCCGAACTGATCAGGGTGTAGGGAATGCCCTTGCCGGCAGGCTTTGCCGTGGGCCGTTCGAGCACTTTGAGCAAGAAGCTGATCTTGCCGGCCGCCTCGTGGCGCTGAGGCGTACCGAACTGATAGCCATCCACGCCGGCGACGAAAATATCGATACCTTCGGGATCTCCGGGTGCGGCTGCCGTAATCGAGATCGTCTCGCCCTCTGCTGGCGCCAGCGTGGCGCCGAAGTCCGGCTGGGCGGCTGAGGGAAGGGCGCCGAGCGCTGCCGCTACCAGCGCAGCATCATTCCCATTGCCGGGATCGGCGGCAGGGTCGACTTCCAGTCGCGCCTGCACCGGCACGCAGATGGTTTCGCAGATGCCGAGGAACACGTCGGCCGCGATTGCCGCAGGCTCGCCCGGGGTTGGGACCGTGAAGCTGACGGGCAGACGGACGGGGAAGTCGTAGCCTGCCCATTTGGCGTAGCCGTCGTCGTGGCGCTGGGGGGCGGGATACGAGATTTCGGCCGCCGAGACATTGCGGCTGGCCGAAAGGTCGATCTGCGGCGGCACGCCGGAATTGCCGGGATCGCGCCAATAGGTTTTCCAGCCGGGCTTGAGCTCGATGTCGAGCACACCCTGGAGCTTGCCAGAGGCATCGGGCTGGCCGGTGGTCACGAGGCGGAAGCGGCCGCCGTCGGTTTCGAACCAGGCAGACGATGACGCGTGCGCGGATCCAGCGGCCAAAATGGCGGTGCCGAGGCAGAGGGCGATTGGGGGCGTGAATTTCATGGCGGTGATTTGATAGTCTCCGGCTGAGAGCGCAACATGCCTTCACGTCACGTCGCCATCATTTTTGCGTGACGCCATGGGCCAAAGGTGACCCGCAGTCCCCTTGAGCTATCTTTCAAGACGGCCGGAAACGCGTTACCTTCGGCTATGGACCTCTTACGCCAGAAAAAGGGCGCCTCGCAGCGCGGTTTTCTCGACGACCAGTTCCTCATCGCCATGCCGGGGATGAAGGACGACAGGTTTTCGCGCGCCGTCATCTACATTTGCGCCCATAGCGACGAGGGTGCCATGGGCCTGATCATCAACCAGGTCCAGCCGCTGCTCTTTCCCGATCTGCTGGTGCAACTCGGCATCCTCGACGAGCAGGAAGCGATTCGGCTGCCGATGAAGGCCAAGGACTTCATCGTCCGCAATGGCGGGCCGGTCGACCGCAGCCGCGGCTTCGTGCTGCACACCGACGACTACAAGGTCGAATCTTCGCTGCCGGTCTCGGACGAGATTTGCCTGACTGCAACCGTCGACATCCTGCGCGCGATTTCGGCCGGTCGTGGGCCGCGCCATGCCCTGATGGCGCTGGGCTATTCAGGCTGGGGTGCCGGCCAGCTCGAAAGCGAGATCGCCGAGAACGGCTGGCTGACCTGCCCGGCGACGTCGGAATTGTTGTTCGACGCCGACATCGACCGCAAATACGACCGCATCCTCGCTACGCTGGGCATCGACCTTGCGCGATTGAGCACAGCCGCCGGTCACGCCTGAGCGAGCGGGTACTGTTCCTTCAGCATCTTGAGAGCCTGGTCGCCGGGGATCGGCGCGCCGAACATGAAGCTCTGCACATATTCGCAGCCCATCTGGCGCAGTTCGAGCGCGTCGCTCTCGTCCGAGATGCCTTCGGCGACCACCGACAGCCCCAGTTCGTGAGCCATGTTGACCATCGACTTGATCAGCACCGCGCGCTTGGGCGAGGTGTCGTCGACGAAGCTCTTGTCGATCTTGATGGTGTCGAAGGGGAAGCGGGTCAGGTAGGACAGCGACGAATAGCCGGTGCCGAAATCGTCGAGCGACAGGCCGATGCCAAGCTGCTTCAGCTTGGTCAGCACATGGTTGGTCTGCTCGGGATTGTCCATGACCAGCGACTCGGTGAGCTCTAGGCGGAAGCAACGCGGCTTGAGATTGGCCCGGGCGATGACCGAACGGACGTCGCTGACGAGGTCTCGGCGGATCAGCTGACGGCTCGACAGGTTGACCGAAACGGATAGTGGGGCGTCGTTGATCTGCTTTTGCCATTCGGCCAGGTCGTCGGCGGCGCGTTGCATGGCAAACAGGCCAAGCTGGACGATCAGGCCGCAGCTTTCGGCAACGGGAATGAAGTCGCCCGGCGGGATCATGCCGCGGCGCGGGTGGTCCCATCTGAGTAACGCTTCGAAGCCCGCGACAGTGCCATCCTCAAGCCGTACGATCGGCTGGTAGGCAAGCGTGAACTCCTTGCGCTCGATGGCGCGGCGGAGATCCGACTCAAGCTGCAGGCGGTCCGTGCCCACGGTGCGGAAGGCCGGGCGGAACGGTTCGATGCGGTCGCCGCCGAAACGCTTGGCCTGGTGCATGGCAAGCTCGGCGTCCTTGACCATGTCTTCGGCCGAGGCCTGGGCCGTGGTCCAGGTGATCAGGCCGACGGATGCGGTGAGCACGATCTCGCGCTTGGCGAAGGTGATCGGTGCCTTGATCGCCTGCTTGATGGCGTCGGCCACTGCCGCGATGCGGGTGGGATCCTGCTCCGACAGAAGCATCAGGGCGAACTGGTCGCCGGCAAAGCGCGACAGCGAGTCTTTCGGCTTGAGCAGGCGGTGCAGGCGCCGCGCGATGGTCAATAGGATGGTGTCGCCGGCGGAAATGCCGAGTCCGTCGTTGACCAGCTTGAAGCGGTCGATGTCGATGACGAACACCGACGGCCGCACTTTCTCCTCCGTGCGGGCAATCGAGATGATCGCCTCCAGCCGATTCATGTACAGTTCGCGATTGGGCAGGCCGGTCAGATTGTCGTGCACGGCGTCGTGCAAGAGGCGTTCTTCCGACTTCTTCTGCTCGGTAACGTCGACCATGGTGCCGACGCAGCGGATCACCTCGCCGTCGGAGCCGATCACCGGGCGCGCCCTGAGCGAGAACCAGTGATAATGGCCGTCGGCTCCGCGCAGGCGGAAACTCTGCGACACCCGGCCACGGCGATGCTCAAGGACGACGTCGAGCGTCGTGCGGAACGTGTCGCGGTCGTCGGAATGCAGCACGGGCAGCCAGTTGCGTGCGGCTCCGCCAAGGCTATTGGGCGCAAGGCCCAGCTGAATCGAAACGTCGGGACGGGTGACGACGCGGTCGCGCAGTACATCCCAGTCCCAGACGATGTCGCCGGAGCCGGAAATCGCCAGTGCCTGCCGCTCCATGTCGCTGAACAGGCCCTGATGGGCCCCGCCGCCTGCGAAGGCATGCTGCATGACGGTGAAGCCGATGAGCAGGATGATGAGGATCAGCCCGCCGCCGAGGGCAGGCTGGACGATGTCGTTGTCGAGCACGCCGGTGATCGCCATCCACGAACCGCTCAGCCAGATCAGCACCATCGCCCAACTGGGCACCAGCATGATGGCGCGGTCGTAGCCGCGGATGCTGAGATAGACGATAAGCCCAAGGCCGGTGAGGGCGGTCGCGGCGAAGGAAATGCGCGCAATGCCGGCTGCAACGGCGGGATCGATGATGGCGACGCCGGCGATCAGCAGCAGGCCGATGATCCAGACGAAGGCGCCATAGCTGAAATGGCCGTGCCATCGGTTGAGGTTGAGATAGGCAAACAGGAAGACGACGAACGTTCCTGCCAGCGCCACCTCAGTCCCGGCCCGCCATATCTGCTCGTTGCCGGGCGATACCTCGATAACCTTGTTGAGGAAGCCGAAGTCGACGCAGATATAGGCGAGCACCGCCCATGCCAGGGCTGCTGTCGCTGGGAACATCGAGGTTCCCTTGACCACGAACAGGATGGTCAGGAAGAGCGCCAAAAGGCCGGCGATGCCGATGACGATGCCGCGGAACAGCGTGTAGGAATTGACCGTGTCCTTGTAGGCTTCCGGCTCCCACAGATAGACCTGCGGCAGCTTGGGGGAGGCCAGTTCGGCGATGAAGGTCACCACCGAGTTCGGGTTGAGGGTTACCAGGAACACGTCGGCGTCGGGGCTGGCCTGGCGATCGAGGGCGAAACCCTCGCTCGGCGTGATGGCGGCGATGCGGCTTGAGCCGAGGTCGGGCCAGAACAGGCCTGAGCCGACCAGCCGGAAATGCGGCGCAACGATCAGGCGGTCAATCACCTGGTCGGTGGTATTGGCGAGCGCGAACACCGCCCAGTCGCCGGACGAGCGCTTGTCGTTGGCCTCGACCTCGATGCGGCGAACGATGCCGTCGAGGCCCGGCGCTGTCGAAACCTGGAAGTTCTCGCCCTGATTCCGGTAGATTTCGACGGCGCCCGAGAGGTTGAGCGCGACGTCGTCACGGGAGATCTTGATCGGTTCCACGGCGAGTGCCGGCGACACCGCGCAGACACTGGCGATCATGGAAACGATGAGCGCAAACAGGGGCGCCAGCAGGAAATGCTTCGACAAGTTCAGGCCTTCATGGTGACAGCTTGCGGGTCGTCCGCGATCAGTGCGTAAAGATAGTGGTCGTGCCATTCGCCGTTGATCCTGAGGTAGGATCGCAAAAGTCCTTCGCGCCGGAATCCGGCTTTTTCAAGCACGCGGACAGAGCGCGCATTGTCGGGGATACAGGCAGCCTCGATCCGGTGCAACCGAAGCGTATCGAAAGCATGGCGAACCACCAGCCTGACGGCATCGACCATGAAGCCCTGGCCGGCGTAACGTTCGCCGATCCAGTAGCCGATATGTCCGGTCTGGGCGACGCCGTAGCGAATGTTGCCGAGCGTGATGCCGCCGATAAGCTTGCCGCTCGAATTCTCGTAGATGAAGAAGGCGACCGCCGTACCCTGGATGAACTCGTCCTTGTAGCGCGAGAGGCGGATGCGCCAGGCCGAGCGATCCAGCTCGTCGGGGGCCCAGCGCGGCTCCCAGGGTTCCAGGAACGAACGGCTTTCAGCCCGGAGTGCCACCCATTCGTGGTAGTCGCGCCAGTTCGGCAGCCGCAGGCTGACGCGTTCGCCCTTCAGTGCCGGGGTGTCGCGGCGAAAGAGCGAGAACGAAAACATGCGTGTGTAGTCAGGTCAGACGGCGAGCTTGCGCGCGGTCGACTGCGCGCCCGGCAGCGCGTCGAGGATCGATTCGTAAGGCGCCAGGGTGCCGACCGGGCCAACTGCCGTGATCGTCGGTCGGGTAGAGAACAGGCGTGCCGACAAATCGGTCAGGCGCTCGACCGTTAGGGCCGACAGCCGCTCCATCAGCTCTTCCTTGGCGATCGGGCGGCCGAACAGCAGGAGCTGGCGGGCAATCTGCGAAGCGCGGCTCGAGCAGCTCTCGGCCGACATGATCAGGCCGGCGCGATACTGGGCGCGGGCGCGATCGAGTTCTTCCAGAAGGATGCTGTCGCCGGCCTTCTGCAATTCGCCGATGATGACGGGCAGCAGTTCGGCGATGTCGCTCTGCCCCGTCGCGGCGTGGACGCCGAAGATGCCAGTGTCGGAAAAGCCCCAGTGGAAGGCATAGACCGAGTAGCAAAGACCGCGCTTTTCGCGCACTTCCTGGAACAGACGCGACGACATGCCGCCGCCGAGGATCATCGACAGGACCTGCGAGGCGTAGAAGTCGCGGACGTGATAGGCGCGGCCCTCGAAACCGAGCACGATCTGCGCGTCCATCAGGTCGCGGTCTTCGCGGAAGTCGCCGCCGACATATTGCGCATATTGCGGAATGGCGCTTTCGGCCTTGGAGCGGAAGTTGCCGAGCCGCTTTTCGACATGGCGGACGAAATCGTCATGCTTGACGTCGCCGGCAGCCACCACGACCATGCGCTCGGCGCCGTACTGGCGATTCATGAAATCGTGAAGCTGAGCCGAGGTGAAGGACTGTACCGTCTCGGGCGTGCCGAGGATCGAACGGCCGATCGTCTGGTGGCGGAACGCGGTTTCGGTGAAGCGGTCGAAGACGATGTCGTCGGGCGTGTCGTGCGCAGCGCCGATTTCCTGCAGGATGACGTGCTGCTCGCGCTCGAGTTCGTTGGGATCGAATTCGGAATCCTGGAGGATGTCGGACAGGATGTCGACCGCCAGCGGCACGTCGTCGGCCAGGACGCGGGCGTAGAAGGACGTCGTCTCGACCGATGTGGCGGCGTTGATTTCGCCGCCGACATTTTCGATCTGCGATGCGATCTGAAAGGCGGTACGGTTCTTGGTGCCCTTGAACGCCATGTGTTCGAGCAGGTGAGCCATGCCGTGCTCGTCGTCGCGCTCGTTGCGCGCGCCCGACTTGACCCATGTGCCGAGAGCTACGGTCTCTACGCTTGGAAGTGTTTCAGTGGCCACTGTCAGGCCGTTCGACAGACGGCTTACCTCAACACCCATATTAAGCGTACTCCCTAACCCGCCGCTCGTGTGCGGCGGCTAATGTAATCTTCCACCATTTTTATCTCTGATGGAAGTACCGTGAACTTTTCCTTACGTTCCATCAGCCCCGACAGCCATTTTGGCAGGGCGGGCTCGATGCCGCAGGCAGCATTCACCGCAGCCGGGAATTTTGCCGGGTGAGCGGTGGCAAGCACCACCATCGGCACGTCGCTCCGGGGAAGTCCTGCGGCGACGTGGACAGCGGTCGCGGTGTGCGGATCGAGCAGGTAGCCGCTGCCTTCGAGCGTCGAGCGGATGGTCGCAGCCGTCTCATCCATGCTGGCGCGACCGGCGCCGAATTCGCTGCGGATGCCGGCCAGGGCCTTTGCCTCGATGGTGAAGGCGCCTGACTGCTTGAGGCTGGCCATATAGCGCCGGACCACGGCCGGGTCGCGGTCGGAGGCTTCGAACAGCAGCCGTTCGAAGTTCGACGATACCTGGATGTCCATCGACGGCGAGGTCGTGGCAACCACGCCGGTCTGGCGGTATTCGCCGCTCTTCAGCGTGCGTGCCAGGATGTCGTTGTCATTGGTGGCGATGACCAGCTCGTCGATCGGCAGGCCCATGCGCTTGGCTGCGTAACCGGCGAAGATGTCGCCGAAATTGCCGGTCGGCACGGTGAAGGACACCGGCCGGTCGGGTGCGCCGAGCGAGATGGCGGATGAGAAATAGTAGACGATCTGGGCCATGATCCGCGCCCAGTTGATCGAGTTCACGCCCGACAGCTGCACCCGGTCGCGGAAGCCGTGGTCGTTGAACATGTCCTTCACCAGGCCCTGGCAGTCGTCGAAATTTCCTTCGATCGACAGGGCATGCACATTGGCTGCATCAGACGTTGTCATCTGGCGCTGCTGCACCGGCGAGACGCGGCCGTGCGGGAACAGGATGAAGATGTCGGTACGCTCGCGGCCGGCAAAGGCGTCGATTGCAGCACCGCCGGTATCGCCCGATGTTGCGCCGACGATGGTCGCGCGCTGGCCGCGTTCGGCAAGCACATGGTCCATCAGCCGCGCCAGCAACTGCATGGCGACGTCCTTGAAGGCGAGCGTCGGGCCGTGGAACAGCTCGAGCACGAAGCTGTTGGCGCCGGTCTGGACCAGCGGGCACACGGCGTCATGCCGGAAGGTGGCATAGGCCTCGCGCACCAGGCGCTGGAAGACGTCCTGCTTGATCTCGCCGCCAAGAAATGGCGTTAGGATCCGGATCGCCAGGTCGGCGTAGCCAAGACCGCGCATGGCGCGGATTTCGGCGGCGCTGAAGGTTGGCCATTGCGCCGGGAGATAGAGGCCGCCGTCGCGGGCCAGGCCGGCCAGAACTGCATCGGAAAATCCGAGCGTGGGCGCTTCCCCACGGGTACTCACATAGTGCATATCTATCCGTTCCAACGCGCAGCGACCTGCCGGTGATCGGCGGGGCGGGGAAAACTGCGCTCCATCAGTCGCATTTTTGCCGCGCGGTTGATATAGAACGACTGCTTTGCGAGAGGGAAGTGCAGTTCATGGTGTTTCGTTTGATCGACGGCCGTTTTCTGACGGCTTTGGCGACCGCAGGCTTTATGCTCGCCGTCACGGGCTGCCAATCAGGCGGCAGCGGCGGCTTTTTTAGCCCTCCCGCGCCGAAAGACCCCAAGGTGATTGCGGCCGAAGAGGGCAAGATCCTGGCCAGCGAGTTGCTTGCCTACTGCCCGAATGTCACGCTGCGCGACGGCACGGCCTTCTTCAACAGCTATGCCAAGGGCGGCCAGGACGATCCGGCCAAGCTGGTCCACCAGTCGGCGATCACCGACGTCACCCGCAGTTGCACGCGCGCCGACGGCCAGATGATGATCAAGGTCGGCGTTGCCGGCAAGGTCGTGGTCGGTCCAGCCGGCGGTGCCGGCACGGTCAACATGCCGATCCGCATCGCGGTGATCCGCGGCGAGGACGTGCTCTATTCGCAGCTGCACAAGAACGCGGTGCAGGTTTCCGACCCGTCGACAGCGACGCAGTTCGTCTTCACCGACGCCAATGTCGTGATCCCGGTTCCGACCGCGCGCGACATCCAGATCTATGCGGGTTTCGATGAGGGCCCGGCCAAGAAGAAGGCCCAGTAGGCAGGTTCTTCCTGCATTCAAGCGCCGGCGTCTCGCCGGCGCATTTGCGTTCAGGCGTGTTCGGACCACATGCTGAGTGCGGCGAGCACGCCGCCGAGGTCGGCCCAGCGCCGAATCACCGTCTCGGCGCCTGCTTCGGTCAGCATGTCGGCATGGCCGGGATAGCTGTGCGCCCCGCCGGTGAAGCCGATGACGCGCATGCCGGCCGAAACTGCGCCTGAAATGCCGTGCACCGAATCCTCGATCACGAAGGTCTTGGCCGGATCGGCGCCATAAGTGCTTGCGGCGTGCAGGAAGACGTCCGGCGAAGGTTTGGGCTTCTTGCTCGGCGTTTCCAGCGCCGAGAAGATGCGGCCCTTGAACAGCGGCAGGATGCGCGTGCGCTCGAGCATCATTTCGATGCGCTCGGTGGTCGAGTTGGAGCAGATGCAGCGCGGTGCGGTCACCGCAGCGACCGCCTCGTGCACGCCGTCGATGGCGCGCACATCTGTCTTCAGCTTGCGGTCGACCAGTTCCTCGGCCTGGGTGATGAGCGAGGCCTGGAAGGGGATGGCCGCCTTCTCCTCGATCTTCAGCATGATGTCCTTGAAGGTCAGCCCGGCATAGGCCTCGGCGATCTCCTCGGCGCTGATTTCGAAGCCAGCTGCGGTCAGCAGTTCGGCCTCGATACGGGCGGCGATGATTTCGGAATCGACGAGCACGCCGTCGCAATCGAATATCACTAGTTCTGGCTGGGTCATGACGGTCCGGGAAACTGGGGCGGCGCCGGGGCGCAGGCCGAAAAGCTCAAGGCGCGGCGATTACACCATTCTGCCCCGATCCGCAAATTGCGACGGCCGCTTCACCAATTGTTTACGCTGATCGGTAACCATAACGGTGAGTAAACAGTAACGCGTCATCCCGGGTATCAGAATGTCAGCAGTGCGTCCTCTCGACCAGCTTTCCCGCACTCCCAAGCAGTCGGAATGGCTCGATACCATCATCAAGGGCGATTGCGTGGCGGCGCTCGACAAGCTGCCGGCCAACTCCGTCGACATCATCTTTGCCGACCCGCCCTACAACCTGCAGCTCGACGGCGACCTGCATCGCCCCGACCAGTCGAAGGTCGACGCGGTCGACGATCACTGGGACCAGTTCGAAAGCTTCGCTGCCTATGACGCCTTCACCCGCGCCTGGCTGCTTGCCGCGCGCCGCGTGCTGAAGCCGAACGGCACCATCTGGGTCATCGGCTCCTACCACAACATCTTCCGCGTCGGCGCGACGATGCAGGATCTCGGCTTCTGGATCCTCAACGATGTCGTCTGGCGCAAGACCAACCCGATGCCGAATTTCCGCGGCCGCCGTTTCCAGAACGCCCATGAGACGATGATCTGGGCCTCGCGCGACCAGAAGGGCAAGAACTACACCTTCAACTACGATGCGCTGAAGGCGTCGAACGACGACGTCCAGATGCGCTCGGACTGGCTGTTCCCGATCTGCACCGGCGGCGAGCGCCTGAAGGACGAGGACGGCAACAAGCTGCATCCGACGCAGAAGCCGGAAGCGCTGCTGGCCCGCATCATGATGGCCTCGACCAAGCCGGGTGACGTGGTCCTCGACCCGTTCTTCGGCTCGGGCACGACGGGTGCCGTTGCCAAGCGTCTCGGCCGCCATTTTGTCGGCATCGAACGCGAACAGGCCTACATCGACGCCGCCAATGAGCGCATCGCGTCGGTGCGTCCGCTCGATGGCCCGGCACTCACGGTATTGACCGGCAAGCGCGCCGAACCGCGGGTCGCCTTCGGCAGCCTGCTCGACATGGGCCTGCTGGCACCAGGGGCGACACTGTATGATGCGAAGAAGCGCTGGGCTGCAAAGGTCCGCGCCGACGGCACGCTGGCGATCGGCGACACCGCCGGTTCGATCCACCGCGTTGGCGCCTCGGTCCAGGGGCTCGACGCCTGCAACGGCTGGACCTTCTGGCACTACGAGCGTGCCGGCGGCCTGACCCAGATCGACGAACTGCGCCGCATCGTCCGCGTCGGCATGGAAAAGGCAGGCGCCTGAAGGATCAGCCGTCCCGCCGGACTGTCCGGCGCGACGGCACAGGCTTCATCGATAACCCGTTCTGGACCTTCAGAGCCCGTTTCGAGCCTGCGATAGAGATCGAATTCCGGCAGCCAATCTAGCCAGTCCGGATTCGTTGATCGGCCGGTTTCCAGTCACCGTCCGATCCCGAGACGCTCGAGGTCCGCCTCGAGCGTTTTCGCATTTGTGAACAGCACCGCCTGCCAGCCGGCCTCGATGGCGGCGTTCACGTTCTTCTGGCTGTCGTCGATGAACAGCGCAGCCTTCGGGTCGAGACCGAAGGAGGCGACGTGGAGGTCGTAGATGCGGCGGTCAGGCTTGATCAGTCCGACATCGCCGGAAACGGTGACGCCGCGCGGCCGTTCGAGGAACGGGAAGCGTCCGCGCGCTTCGCGGAACGTGTCGGACGCCCAGTTGGTCAGCATGGTGACGTCATGGCCGGCATCGACCAGCCCCTCCATCAGGGCGACGGAGTCGTCATAGGCATGCGGCACCATTTCGTGCCAATGCTGGCGGAAGGCGCGGATTTTGCTTTCGTGCTCGGGGAATTCGGCGACCAGCAGCGCCTCGGCTTCCTGCCAGGTGCGGCCGCGATCCTGCTCGATGTTCCATTCGCTGGTGCAGACGGTGTCGAAAAACCAGCGCCGTTCGACCGGATCGGGAATGATGCGGCTGAACGGGATATCCGGGTCGTAATGGATCAGCACCTTGCCGATGTCGTAGACGATGTGGCGGATTTCGCTCATGATTTCGCTAACGTCCTCGTTTCGTTGCGCCCGGTATGGCAGCTTCGATGACTTTTTTCATGACGCTTGGCAAGGCTTCGCCGGCGAGGTCAGCGGGGAGCGACCAGAAGTGGCCGTCGGGCGCCTTGTCTATCGTGACGTCGGCGCGAAACACGTCCAGATCGAGCGCGAAATGGGTGAAAACGTGGGTGATCGTACCCGCGCGCGCCCAATTCGCGGCAAAGGGCGCGCTGTCGGGTCCGGTCGCGCCATCGACGCGGGAGGTCCAGTCGGTCGTTGGCACTTCCGTCATGCCTCCGAGCAGGCCCTTGCCGGGCCGCTTGCGCAACAGCACCGCGCCATCGCCCCTGACCGCCACGAACGCTGCGCCGCGCCGTTGCGGTCGTTCCGCCTTGGCCGGCTTGACGGGATAGAATTCGGGATCGCCTGAGACGACCGCGCTGCAATCGCCGCGTAGCGGGCACAGCATGCAGCGCGGGCGCCGCGGCGTGCAGATCGTGGCGCCGAGATCCATCATCGCCTGGGCGAAATCGCCGGGTCTGGCCGCGGCAAGCATGCGCTCGACATGCGCGCGGATTTCGACCTTTGCCTGGGGCAGGGGCGTTGCGATGGAAAACAGCCGCGTGACGACGCGCTCGACATTGCCGTCGACGACGGCCGCCGGCTGGTTGAAAGCGATAGAAGCGATCGCTGCTGCCGTATAGGGGCCGATGCCGGGCAAGTCGCGCAGGCCGTCTTCGCTGTCCGGAAACAGCCCGCCCGGCAGGCACGCCACCGTTTCCGCGCAGGCCTTGAGGTTCCTGGCGCGAGAGTAGTAGCCGAGCCCGGCCCATACCTTCATCACGTCCTCGGCCTCGGCGCTCGCGAGCGATTGAACGGTGGGCCACTTCTCCAGGAAGGCGCGGAAATAGGGCTTCACCGCCTCGACGGTGGTCTGCTGCAGCATGATCTCCGACAGCCAGACGCGGTAAGCGTCCGGGCGGATGCCTCGCTTCAGTTCGGCGGGCGGCGTGCGCCACGGTAACTCGCGATGGTGGACGTCGTACCATTCGAGCAGCAGGTCAGCGATCCTGCCGTCCACTTCGGTGGTGTGCTTGCGGCTATCGGTGCGGAATGCCATTGATGGTCTGGACTGCCTTCGGCGTTGCGTGTCGACAGGGGTATTCTGGAGAACGACATGGCAGGGAAAAGGTGGACGGGCAATCCCGTTCCGGTCAGCGATCTGGCAAGCGCCATCCTCGATCCCGTCCTGCGCAAGCGCACCGGCATCTCGGTCGGGCTCGTCCAGTCATGGGAAGAGATCGTTGGCCCGCGCCTTGCCCACAACACCCGGCCCGAAAAGATCCAGTGGCCGCGGCGCATGCACGAGGACGACCCGTTCGAGCCGGCAGTGCTGATCGTTGCCTGCTCGGGGCCGGCAGCGCTCCATCTCCAGCACGAGACCGGCGAGATTATCGGCCGGGTCAATTCCTATCTCGGCTTCAACGCCATCGGCCGCATCCGCATCGTCCAGAAACCGGTGTCGGGGGCGGCAACCAGGCCGCGGCCGCGCCTGCGCAAGCTCACCGACGCTGAACAGGGCAAGGTGGCGGGCGCGGTACGCTTCATCGAGGACGAGGGCCTGAAGGCAGCGCTCGAGAAGCTCGGCACCAACATATTGGGCAGTCGCAAGTAGAATTGGCCGACTTTCTCGCGCATTCGTGATCGGAAGTGCGGCAAATCGCGATTGGTTTGGGGACAGCCATGCCTTAATTCGCGCCAACTCTCGCTTTCACGTAACCGCACATTGCAAAATCCAACCATCGTCAGGTGATTCGTATGCTTCGTTCGATTTCTCGCAGGACCGCACTTACCGGGCTCGCAGCCGTTTCGGCAGCGGCGCTGCTTTCAGCTTGCAGCGATTCCGGCGAGCAGGCCAACGCGGCAACGCCCAAGCCTGCCGAACCGGCAGCGCCGGCGGCCACCCCGGCTGCTCCGGCCACCCCGGTCCAGGCGGTGAAGGCGCCCGAAGCGCAGGGCACCGTCGACATGGCCAAGCTGCTCGAGGCCGGCAGCTTGCCCGACATGGTTCTGGGCAAAGCGGATGCCCCGGTCACCATCGTTGAATACGCCTCCATGACCTGCCCGCATTGCGCGCGGTTCCACGAAGACACGCTGCCGACGATCAAGACCAAGTACATCGACACGGGCAAGGTGCGCCTGATCTACCGCGAGTTCCCCTTCGACCCGCTGGCCGAGGCAGGCTTCATGCTTGCACGCTGCTCGAAGGATAACTACTTCCCGATGGTCGACGTGCTGTTCAAGCAGCAGTCGAACTGGGCGGCATCGCAGACCCCGAAGGACGCGCTGCTGCAGATTTCCAAGCTCGCCGGCTTTTCACAGGAGTCGTTCGAGGCCTGCTTGACTGACCAGAAGCTTCTGGACGATATCAGGGCGGTGCGCGCCCGTGGCGAGAAGGATTTCAAGGTCGACTCCACGCCGACCTTCTTCATCAACGGGAATGTCTACAAAGGGGCGATGTCCATTGAGGAAATGTCGGCGGTTATCGACGGCATGCTCTGACAGGTTCGTAGCGCCGAAGCCACGCAGCTTCGGCGCACCCTTGCGTGCGGATTGGCGCGAATGAAGTTTTCGCGCCTCCGCCTTCTCGGTTTCAAGTCCTTCGTCGAGCCGGGCGAGTTCGTCATCGAACGCGGCCTCACCGGTATCGTCGGGCCGAATGGCTGCGGCAAATCCAATCTGGTCGAAGCGTTGCGCTGGGTGATGGGCGAAAGCTCGTACAAGAATATGCGCGCTTCCGGCATGGACGACGTCATCTTCTCTGGCTCCGGCACCAGGCCGGCACGCAACACCGCAGAAGTGACGCTGTTCCTCGACAACAGCGATCGTACCGCACCGCCTTCCTTCAATGACGCCGACGAGTTGCAGGTGTCGCGCCGTATCGAGCGCGAGGCAGGTTCCGTCTATCGCATCAACGGCAAGGAAGCGCGTGCCAAGGACGTGCAGCTTCTGTTCGCCGACCAGTCGACCGGTGCCCGTTCGCCGTCGATGGTGGGGCAGGGGCGCATCGGCGAACTGATCCAGGCAAAGCCGCAGGCGCGCCGCGCATTGCTGGAAGAAGCGGCCGGCATTTCCGGCTTGCACACGCGCCGGCACGAGGCGGAACTGCGCCTGCGCGCCGCCGAGCAGAACCTCGAACGCCTCGACGACGTCGTCGGCGAACTCGAGAGCCAGATCGAGAGCCTGAAGCGCCAGGCGCGCCAGGCTTCGCGCTTCAAGAACCTGTCCGCTGACATCCGCAAGGCGGAAGCCACGTTGCTGCATCTGCGCTGGACGCTGGCCAAGACGCAGGAAGGCGAAGCGCAGTCGGCATTGGCGACGGCGACGGCACTGGTCGGCGACCGGGCGGCTGCCCAGATGGCGGCGGCGAGGGACCAGGCGGTCGGCGCGCACAAATTGCCTGAGATGCGCGATGCCGCTGCGGCGGCGGCCGCGACCTTCCAACGGCTCTCCATTGCCCGTTCGCAGCTCGAGGAAGAGGCCGGGCGCATCAATTCGCGCCAGAGCGAACTCGACCGCCGTCTGCAGCAGCTCGACGCCGACATTGCCCGCGAGCAGCGCATGATCGGCGACAACGCCGCGATCCTGTCGCGCCTCGACGCCGAGGAAAAGTCGCTCAACGACGAGAACGCCGGCGCGACCGACCGCGAGACGGCGACACGCGCTGCCTTCGAAGAGGCGATGGCGACGTTGGCGCTGACCGAGGCGGAACTGGGCCGGGTGACCGCCGAACGCGCCGACGCCGCCGCCGGACGCACCCAGGCCGAGCGCGCGATGCGCGATGCCGCCGAACGCCGCGACCGTTTCGCCCGCCAGTTGGCCGAGCTCGACCGCGAGGCAAGCGAGATTGCCGCCCGCATCTCTGCACTCGCCGATCCGGCGGAAAAGCAGATGCTTGCCGAAGCAGCGCAGGAAGCGCTCGAAGAGGCAGAATTTGCTGCCACCGAGGCCGAACGTGCGGTCACCGAGGCACGGCAGGCGGAAGCTTCGTCGCGCGCGCCGCTGCAAGAAGCCAAGGCCGAACTGGCGCGTATCGAGACCGAAGCGCGCACGCTGGCCAAGATCATCAATGCTGCCTCGGGCGACCTTTTCCCGGCTGTGCTGGAACAGATCGGCGTCGAACGCGGGTTCGAGACGGCTCTCGGCGCTGCCCTTGGCGACGATCTCGAAGCAGCGCTCGACCGTGCTGCGCCCGTCCATTGGGGCGATGCCGAACCGGCGCCGGGCGATCCGAAGCTGCCCGATGGCGCGCGCAGCCTTGCCGAGGTTGTCCGCGCACCGCGCCAGCTGGCGCGACGCCTCGCACAGGTCGGCGTGGTCGATGCCGCCGAGGGCGCAAAGCTGCAGCGGCTTCTGATGCCCGGCCAGCGCCTTGTGAGCCGCGAAGGCGCGCTGTGGCGCTGGGACGGATTGACCGCCAGCGCCGATGCCCCGACCGCGGCAGCACAACGGCTTGCGCAGAAGAACCGGCTTGCCGAACTCGACGCCGAGGCGGTCGAGGCGACACTTTTGGTGCGCAAGGCCGAAGAAGCGCTGGCACGTGCCGAAAATGCGCTACGCGAAAGCACCGAGGCAGAGCGTCAGGCCCGGCAGGCTTGGCGCGAAGCGCAGCACGAGGTGGGGGCGGCCCGCGATGCGCTGGCCCAGGCCGAAAAGGCTGCGGGCGAATTGACCAGCCGCCGTGCCGCGCTCGACGAGGCCCGGGCGCGTGTCGCCGATGCGCATGAAGAGGCGCAAGCGACCTATGTCGAGGCCGAGGAACTGCTTGGCTCGGCACCTGATCTCGCCGACCTGCAGATGCGCCTCGAACAGCTTTCGGGCGCCGTCGCGCGCGATCGCTCGGCGGTGGCCGATGCGCGCGCCGTGCATGACGGGCTCAGCCGCGAGGCCGAGGCCAGGGCGCGCCGGCTTGCGGCGATCGCCGCCGAGCGCCAGAGCTGGGTGCTGCGTGCCGAAAGTGCTGGCGAGCAGATCGAGGCGCTCGCCGAGCGGCGCGAGGAAGCTGCAGCCGAGCGCGAAACGCTGGCCGAAGCGCCGGACGAACTCGACGTCCGCCGCAGGGCGCTGATGTCGGAGCTCGGCCGCGCCGAGGTCTCGCGCAAGGAAGTCTCCGATCGCCTGCAGGAGGCCGAGGCCAGGCAGGCCGTTCTCGACAAGGCGGCGACCGCCGCGATCCAGGGGCTGGCCGAAGCCCGGGAGGCCCGTGCGCGGGCCGAGGAGCGCCTGACCGCCGCCGACGAACGTCGCCGCGAGGTCGAGGCACGCATCCAGGAAGTGCTTGCGACACCGCCCCATCTGGTCCTTCGGCATACCGGTCTCGAAGCCGACAGCCCGATGCCGGACCCGGTTGAGGTCGAGCGCACGCTGGAGCGCCTCAAGATCGAGCGCGAGCGGCTCGGTGCGGTCAACCTGCGGGCCGAGGAAGAGCAGAAGGAACTGTCCGAGCGGCTCGAGGCGATCGTCTCCGAGCGTGAGGATATCATCGAGGCCATCCGCAAGCTGCGCCAGGGTATCCAAGGGCTGAACCGGGAAGGGCGCGAGCGCCTGCTGGCCGCTTTCGATCTCGTCAACGGCCATTTCAAGCGCTTGTTCACCCACCTGTTCGGCGGCGGCACGGCGGAGCTTCAGCTCATCGAATCCGAGGACCCACTCGAAGCCGGTCTCGAAATCCTTGCCCGCCCGCCCGGCAAGAAGCCGCAGACGATGACGCTGTTGTCCGGCGGCGAGCAGGCGCTGACGGCGATGGCCCTGATCTTCGCGGTGTTCCTGACCAATCCGGCGCCGATCTGCGTGCTCGACGAGGTCGATGCGCCGCTCGACGACCACAATGTCGAGCGTTTCTGCAACCTGATGGACGAGATGGCGGCATCGACCGAAACGCGATTTGTCGTCATCACGCACAACCCGATCACCATGGCGCGGATGAATCGCCTGTTCGGCGTGACCATGGCCGAGCAGGGCGTCAGTCAGCTTGTCTCAGTCGACCTCCAGGCCGCCGAGGCCCTGCGCGAGGCGAGCTGACCCGCAACCGGTTCGCGGCCAGCCCATGCGAGCCAATGAGGCTTTCCGGCGCTCCGGGACCGGCTCGGCGAGGCGCGCCTACTGCACTGCAGCTTGCTCGAGCAGATAGGCGATCGCCATGTTGCGTTCATCCTCGTGGAGTATGTCCATGTCGAAGAGCTTCATGCTGCGCAGCCCTTCGATGACGAGGAAAGCCACGAGCAGCTTGGCCGTATCGGGATTTTCGGCCTTGAGGCGGTCGAGCAGATGGCGTTTGAAGTCCCTGACCGGATTGAGGAAATCGGGGTCTTCGGCGAGGGCGGCAAGGACGCCGGCCGCAGAGTGCTGCTTTTGACTGCACTCCTGGGCCGACAGCTCGACATAGGCAGCCAGGCTGCTATTGGCTTCGTCGTCGGACGATTTGGCGCTGAGCGCTTCCTCGAAGGTCTTGAGGTAATCCTGGACCAGGGCCTGCATCAGCTTGGCTTTGGTGGGGAAATTATAGAGCAGCCCGCCCTTCGACACCCCGGCGCGCTGGGCCACCGCATCGAGCGACAGGTTGCCCGGGCCGACAATGTCGGCAAGTTCGGCGGCGGCAGCGAGAATTTTGTCGCGTGAACTAGGTCTGTGGCCCGACATGATGGCGTCTCCGTGAAACTTCACATTATCGTCGATTGACATTACCGTCCAGACGGTACAGTAAGCGCCCCGCACTTGGGTTTTCATATAAACAGGTTCAATGTGCATCGCGGCCCGCCCGGATGCCGATTGGGGATCTCCTTTGATCAAGCGTCTCATCATCGCTCTCGTATTGCTCGTTCTCGTCTGCGGCGGCATCGTTGGATTCAACGTCTTCCGCGACAACGCGATCCAGCAATTCTTCGCCAACATGCCGGTCGCCTCGGTGACCGTGGCGACCGCCAAGGTCGAGCCCGCACCGTGGACGCCCGGCATCGAAACCATCGGCACGGTCAACGCCTCCCAGGGCGTCGATCTGACGGTCGAACAGGCCGGCATCATCAAGGACATCAAGTTCGCGGCCAACCAGCGCGTCAACCAGGGCGACGTGCTGATCCAGCTCGACGATACAGTTCAGCAGGCGGACCTGGCGGCCGCCAAGACCCAGGCGGCGCTCGACCAGCAGTCGCTCGACCGCGCCATCGAGCTGCAGCGTCGCGGCGTCGGCTCCGAAGTCGCTCTCGATGCTGCAAGGGCAGCCGCCTCGACATCGGCATCACAGGTGCAGAAGCTGCAGGCCGTGGTCGACCAGAAGCAGCTGCGTGCGCCGTTCTCCGGCACCATCGGCATTCCGAAGGTGGATGACGGCCAGTATCTGGCGCCGGGCACGATCGTCGCCACGCTCCAGGATCTCGAAACGATGCGCGCCGATTTTTCCGTTCCCGAGCAGCAGCTTGGCCTGTTGAAGATCGGCCAGCCGGTAGGCTTCGGCATTGCCGCCGACGACATGCCGTTCAAGGGCTCGGTGGTTGGTATCGACCCCAAGGTCGATCCGCAGAGCCGCCTGGTCTCGGTCCGCGCCGAAATCACCAATCCGGAAGGCAATCTGAGCCCCGGCCAGTTCGTGCGCGTCCGCGTCGAGCTGCCCGAGGAAGACGGCGTGCTGGCCGTGCCGCAGACCGCGCTGACCACCAGCCTCTATGGCGACTACGTCTATGTCGTTCGTCCGGCCGAGGCCAAGGCGGCCGCAGGCACTGCAGCTTCCGCCGCCGCATCTGCCGCACCCGCCCAGCCGGCGGCGGCTGAGCCGGCTCTTGCCGTCAGGCAGGTGTTCGTCAAGGTCGGCCGCCGCTCCGAAGGCCGCGTCGAGATCACCGAAGGCGTGTCGGCGGGCGACGAACTGGTCATTGCCGGACAGAACAGGCTGACCAACGGCACGCCGGTGAAGATCGACAACACCGTTTCGCCGACAGCCTCGGCCAATGCGAAGGCAACCGCGAAATGAGTTTTTCCGACATCTTCATTCGCCGCCCCGTCCTGTCGACGGTGGTCGCCTTCATGATCCTGCTCCTGGGCTTCCAGGGACTGTTCAACCTGTCGGTTCGGCAGTACCCCGAGGTCGAGGAGACGGTCATTACCATCTCCACCGTCTATCCCGGCGCCAGTGCCGACCTGATCCAGGGCTTCATCACCGCGCCGATCGCCGCCGCGGTGGCGACGACGGAGAACATCGACTACGTCACCTCGCAGAGCCGCCCGTCGTCGAGCACGGTGACCGTGCAGATGGAACTCGGTTCAAACCCTGATACCGCGCTGACCGAGGTCATGTCCAAGGTCCAGCAGGTGCGCGGTCAGCTGCCGAGCGACGCCAAGGACCCGACCATCGTCAAGGGCACGGGTATGCAGTTCGCCATCATGTATCTGGCGATGCAGAACCCGAACATGAGCTCGGAAGAGCTGACCGAATACATCGAGCGCGTCATCCGTCCGCGCATGTCGACCATCGAAGGCGTTGCCGAAGTCCAGGTCCTGGGCGCTGCCAACTATTCGATGCGCGTCTGGATCGACCCCGTGAAGCTCGCCGCGCGCGGCCTCACCGCCGCCGAAGTGCTGCAGGCCATCAACGCCTCCAACTTCCTGTCGGCGCCGGGCAAGACCAAGAACGAATACGTCGCTTACTCGATCACCATGAAGTCGACGCTGCAGACACCGGAGTCTTTCGCCGAACTGCCGCTCAAGTCCGCGAACGGCAACGTCGTCCGGCTGCGCGATGTCGCGCATGTCGAGTTGGCCGCCGAAAGCACCGACACCGTCGTCAATTTCAACGGCGAGCCGGGCACCTTCATCGGCATCTTCCCGACACCTTCGGCCAACCCGCTGAACACGGCAGCAGCCGTCATCGCCGAGCTGCCGGCCATCAGCGCCAGCCTGCCCGAAGGCATGACCATCACCATGGTCTATGATTCGACCGAGACCATCAGCGCCTCGATCGAAGAGGTGTTCAAGACCATCGCCGAAGCCGTCGCCATCGTCATCGTCGTCATCCTGTTGTTCCTCGGCTCGTTCCGTTCGGTGCTGATGCCGGTGGTGACCATTCCGCTGTCGCTGATCGGTGTCTGCTTCATCCTTCTGATGATGGGATATTCGATCAACCTCTTGTCCCTGCTGGCCATGGTGCTGGCGATCGGACTGGTCGTCGACGACGCCATCGTGGTGGTCGAAAATATCCACCGCCACATGGAAGAGGGCATGACGCCGATGCAGGCGGCGTTCAAGGGCATGCGCGAGATCTTCGCGCCGGTGGTCGCCATGACCATCACGCTCGCCGCCGTCTTCGCCCCGCTCGCCTTCACCGGCGGTCTCACCGGTTCGCTGTTCCGCGAATTCGCGGTGACGCTGGCAGGTGCCGTCGTCATCTCCGGCTTTATCGCGGTGACCATCACCCCGATGATGTCGGCGCGTCTGCTGAAGGCCGGCAACCACAGCCGTTTCGCGCAGTTCGTCGACCGCACCTTCGAACGGGTCGCCAACCGTTATGAGCGGTTGGTGGCCGGCTCGCTCAAGTACCGGCCGGTGACGCTGCTGATCGTCATCGCACTGGTTTCGGTGACGGGCTTCATGTTCTTCAAGACGTCGAGCGAACTGGCGCCTGAAGAAGATTCGGGCGCGCTGTTCTCGCTGATCACCGCACCCCGCTATGCGACGACGGAGTACACCAGCCTCTACGCCGACCAGATCCGCGACCTGACCAAGGACCTGCCGGAGCTCAAGGCCAACTTCTCCATCGTTGGCATGGGCGGCGAGACCAATTCGGGCTTCTCGGTCTGGGCGTTCAAGGACTGGGCCGATCGCGACCGGTCGCAGGCCGAGTTGCAGGCCGATATCCAGGGTCGGCTGTCAAAGGTCAGCGGCGTGCAGGCGCTGGTCTTCGCACCACCGTCGCTTCCGGGCGCCGGCGGCGGCTTGCCGATCTCGATGGTCATCCAGTCGACCGGCGATCCGAGCCAGGTCTATGAGGTGGCCGAGCAGATCAAGGAAAAGGCGCAGGCCTCGGGACGCTTCATCGTCGTGCAGAACTCGCTGTCCTTTGACGCGCCGCAGGTCACCGTGACCATCGACCGCGATCGTGCCGCAGCGCTCAACCTGTCCGTCAGCGATGTCGGATCGACGCTGAGCCTCCTGGTCGGCGGCGGCGCGATCGCCGAGTTCGACCGCGATTCCAACAGCTACGACATCATCATGCAGGTGCCGGAGGAGTACCGGAACAATCCGGAGAAGCTCGGCGAGTTCTTCGTTCGCAGCGTCAACGGGCAAATGGTGCCGCTGTCGGCCGTCGTGACGATCAAGACCAACTCGTCGCCGGCTTCTATCGAGCAGTTCAACCAGCTCAATTCGGCGACGATCTCGGCACTGCCGGTGCCCGGTGTGACCACCGGCGACGGCCTGAAGACGATCGAGGACATAGCGCGGCCGTTGCTGCCGGGTGGCTTCTTCGTCGACTACTCCGGCCAGTCGCGCCTGGAAAGCGAGCAGGGCAGCACGATCCTGATCGCCTTCGCACTTGCCATCGTCGTGATCTACCTGGTGCTGGCGGCACAGTTCGAAAGCTTCCGCGACCCGTTCATCATCATGATGTCGGTGCCGCTTTCGATCTTCGGCGCCATCGTACCGCTCAACCTCGGCCTCGGTACGCTCAACATCTACACCCAGGTCGGCCTGATCACGCTGATAGGACTGATCACCAAGCACGGCATCCTGCTGGTCGAATTCGCCAACCAGCAGCGCGAGGAGCATGGCTTGTCGCGCAGCGAGGCGATCATCGCCTCGGCCAAGGTTCGCCTGCGGCCGATCCTGATGACCACGGCCGCGATGGCGCTCGGCGTCGTGCCGCTGATCGTTGCCTCGGGTGCGGGTGCTGCCGCACGCTACTCGATGGGCCTGGTGATCTTCTCGGGCGTGATCGTCGGCACGGTGTTCACGCTGTTCGTGGTGCCGATGTTCTACACCTTCATCTCGCGCAAGGACCTGGCAGCACATGCCGAGTTGCCTGATGCCAAGCAGATGGCCGAAACGGCTCATCACTGAACTGGTGGATGAGACATGCGAAAGGCCCCGGAGCGATCCGGGGCCTTTTCTTATGAGCCCTACGCCGTAGCCGACTTCGTCGAGCAGCAGCGCACGAGCGATGGCTCCGAGACCTTCACCGACTGGGAGCTTCGTATCATCGGTCCCGACGGCGGGTCATGATGGACAAGCAGCGGACGGGCAGTTGGGCCGGTTTCTCGGCACCATGTTGGATCGTCGCGTCGAAGAACAGGCTATCCCCTGGAGACATTCGATAAATACTGGCCCCGTGACGGTACGAGATCTCGCCTTGCAGCAGGTAGAGGAAGACGGTGCCTTGATGGCCGGCCGCCGGAAAGACGTCTGTCTCACAGGTGAGGGAGATCAGATGGGGCTCGACGAGCAGTCCATTGGCGTTGACGTCTGTATGGCCGAGGGGCTTGCACTGCTGTCTGGCAGCCTTGCTGTTCGGAACAGCGTCGCTACCGGCTTTGACGAAGACGGCGGTACATTCAGTTTCGAATCGGCTCACCAGCCAGGTAATGGGCACAGCCAAGCCGCGCGATATCGCCTGCAACGTCGTCAGTGAGGGCGAAATGCCCCCGTTCTCGATCTTGGAGAGCATTCCCACCGACAGGTTCGTGGCCGCCGCCAGGTCGCTCACCTTCATACCGTGCCTGGTTCGGAAGGCGCGAACCTCACGACCGATTGCCGTATGCAACAGTGGTTCCCTGGCTCGCTTCACTTTGGGATCTGGATCGATGGTGCTGGGGATTGCGTGAGGCGGGTGATCCGTCATGTGAACGGACCACCCGAGGCCCGGGATCAATATCCTCCGCGCCGTGCCGGCATCACTATCGTCTTGGTTAGAACGTAGTGAAGGATCGCTGCCACCAGACAGGCAGGAACGGACGCACTGATCCAGACGAATGGACCATGCGCGGCAAGCGACTGGGGATCGAACAACGCGTAGTAGACGAGGCCTCCGCCCACCAGAGCCAGGAACGAAGCCGGATTGATGCCGCGCCAGAAGGCGTAGTCGGAATCGGCACCGTCGTTGAAGACGTCGCACTGCTTGATCCGGCCTCGCCGCAGGACCAGATAGTCCATCGCCGTCACGCCGGAGAGTGGCGCAAAGACAAGGGCTGTCCAGGCGAGGAACGTGAAAAAGTTGTCGTAGATCTCGCCCGGGAAGAAGGTGATGACGATCGCCGGCACAAACAGCGCACCGGTCAGCAGTCCCCATGGCAGGGCTTCGAAATAGCGTCCGCCAGCCTGCCGCATGGCGAGGCACATGCCGTAGAAGATGCTGACGATGGCGGTGATGTTTGCCAGTCCGACGAACAGCAGCGCGGTCACTCCGACAAAGGCTCCGCCGAGCGGGATCATCCAGGCGGTCGGGTCAGATGACCCGAGGCTGAGCGCGGCAAACAACCCGACAGTTTCGCCGAGAACAGACGCAGCAAAGACGCCGATCAGATTGGGCCAAAGTGCTGCGCGGGGTGTACGCGTGAAGCGCGTGATGTTGCCCAGAACCGGCCACCAGCCAAAACCGCCAGCCAGATTGAACTCGACCGCGATCATGAAGTTGAGCCTGTGGTCGTCAAACGGTGCAAGAGGAGCGGCACTGCTGATGTCGCTCCAGCTCTTGTGGCTGAAGATGAGAAACAGGATGCCGAAGCACAAGATGAGCTTGCCAGGGCCGACAAAGCGGTTGAGCCATTTGACGGCAGTCGGGCCTTTCCACAGCAATAGCCACGAGATTGCGATCGCGAGGATCGCGAACAGCGTGACCCCGAGGTCGTTTTCGTCGATATGCGTGCCGCCGACCTGGTTCATGGCGCCGCTGATCGCGCGCCCGAACATGATCGACAGGATTGCCGACCAGCCGACGCCGTAGATGGCCAGGAAAATCCCGACCAGGATCAGGATGCCGATAGGCCCGAAGACGCTGCGCATCAGTGTGAATTGTTCGATCCCGAACTTTCCGGTCGATATGCAGACGCTGACGGCCATGATCGACATGCCGATGACGTTGCCGATGATGATGGCGTAGATGCCGTCGCGGGCACCTACAACCAGGGCTGTGGTGCCGCCAAACAAGAATGCCCAAGTGGCGATGGCGAGGCCGATACTGATCCAGGAATGATCGAGGAAGCCGATCTCGCGTTCTTCTTTCAGCACTGGTAGCGTGCCGAAGGCGGAGCTTGCGCCGGTGAAATTGGGTTGGGACGCCATCAGTTACCCCCGATCCACATGGCGATCGCGACGACGAGGATAAAGGAGTTGACGGCGAACCACATGCCGATTTCGCGGCCCGATATGTCG
Source organism: Aminobacter niigataensis (assembly GCF_946995915.1). Taxonomy (GTDB): domain Bacteria; phylum Pseudomonadota; class Alphaproteobacteria; order Rhizobiales; family Rhizobiaceae; genus Aminobacter; species Aminobacter niigataensis. Next base: position 4,342,149 of record NZ_OX341517.1, on the reverse strand, counting down.
GTTCGCGCCGGATCCTCATAGTTCGGATCGGCAATGATGTTCAGTCGCCTGTTCAATTCCCGACGTATTTCATTGTCGGGGCTCGTTGCAGCTATAGTCATTTCATCCTCCTCCAAAGATTAAATGAACACCGATCGGGGCGTTGATTGTCCTTCAACGCCCCGGGTTGGCATCGTCCTGTTTTCCTGGCAGTCCGGAATCATCGCGGCTTCCCCCGCGGGCAAAAGTTTCGCCCGACGCATTGGTTCTGTTGAGGACCGGGAAGCTCGCAAGGGGTTCTCCTGTCTGATCGACCCCAGGTTCCATCGGATTGTCGGATGTGCGGCGCGCTCGTTGTCTTGTCGCATAGGGTCGCTGCCCATCACGCCATAACGTTGCGGCAGTTTGAATTCCGTGTCAAACAATTTTCCTGACACAATTGTAAAAATAGTAGCGAGTTCGCACGTATCAAGACGAAAGGCATATGCCCTTGAACGCTCTAATGCGGGCAGGATACTTTAAAAAATCTGAAAATAAATACATATATAACAATTAGTTAAAGGAAGATTGTGCGTGTTTTCGCCGCTGCGGATGAGGCGATTGGCGGCCGCGTGTAGCAGGTGTGATTTTCGAACGGAGTTGCAAAGTGGTTGAAAACTGATGTTGACAGTGATATCAAAGCTACGTAGCGTCAAGCTCGAAAGTGCAGTCGAGTACCAGTGCCCTCGACACCTGAAGCGGCAGTCTGGCCTTACTTCAGGTGCTGAACCGACGCAGTCGCGTCGCGCTTCTCCGGCAGTGCTCAAGTCAGGAAATCATCCATGGAATCTGCCGCTCTCATCCATCTCAAAGATCGCGTGAAATCAGTCAAACGGGCCACGACCCGCCTCTACCGCAATCCAGGCGTCCGGGCAGAGTCGTTGCTGGAGGCGGCGCTGGAATGCTTCGCCGATGAAGATTACGGGAGAGTAACGATCCCGCTAATCGCTAAGAAGATGGGTGTTGCTCACTCGCTCATCTATTATTACTTCAAGAACAAGGAATCGCTGTACCAGTCTTCCGTGCTTCACGTGCTTCACGCGCTTGACCGAATGATGACCCGCTATAGCGAGCTCGTCGCGCAACATGAAAGTCCGGCCGAACGGCTGAGCGCCTGTCTGGACCTCAATGTCGAGATGTCGGAGACGCTGCGTAGCCTCGCGCGCATCATGTTCGTCAATGCCTGTGGCCCCAAGGACTCCGGTCCCAAGTTCATCGACAGCTTCGTCGAGGATTACTACGAGTCTGAGAAGAGGCTTTTCGCCGATTGCATCCACACAGGCGTCGAGGCGGGCATTTTTTCCTGCCCGGATCCTGATGAGATGGCGGCGTTCATTTCGCGCAACATCGACGGTATCTACTTCGGCTGCTTCATGCCGCATGGAACTCCGATCCCGGCTGCGATGCGTTACCTCAAGGGGGTGATCTGGGGGTTGCTTGATTATGCCGGCGACCCGTCCGCCAAAAGCCCCTCCACAAGCAAGAGCGGGAGATAGCCATGTGCCAGGTATGCGGCTGCGGGCCTGAGAACATTCGCATTGACGGCAAGAGCGGCGGGGGTGACCACGAGCACCTGCATGCCCATCACCATGATGATGACGATCATCATCATCACCATGATGGGCACCATCACCACGACCACGATGACGGACATCATCACCACCACCACGGCGACGCCCACGGTCACGTTCATGGCGACGGCGACATGCATGAGCACCGGCATTCCGTTGCTGGGGCGGGTCCTGGTGATCTGCATTTCGGCAAGGATGCCGCCAAGACCCATGTTCCGGGCATGAGCCAGAAGCGGCTGGTGCAGATCGAGCAGGATATCCTGGCCAAGAACGGCATGTTTGCCGACGACGTCCGCGACGAACTCAGCGCGCATGGCGTGCTTGCGCTCAACCTGATCGCCAGCCCCGGGGCGGGCAAGACCACTTTGCTGGTCGAGACCTTGCAGCGGTTGAAGGGCACCTTCCCGACCTGGGTGATCGAAGGCGATCAGGAGACGACCAATGATGCCGATCGCATTCGTGCGACGGACACCCAGGCGGTGCAGATCAATACCGGCAAGGGCTGCCACCTCGATGCCGACATGATCCAGCGTGCGCTCGCTTCGCTTTCGCTACGGCAGGGCGGCGTTCTGTTCATCGAAAATGTCGGTAATCTTGCCTGCCCGGCCGGCTTCGACCTTGGCGAAGCCCACAAGGTGGTCATTCTGTCTGTCACCGAAGGCGATGACAAACCGGTCAAATATCCCGAGGCGTTCGCCGCGGCCGACCTTCTGGTCATCTCGAAGTCGGACCTGGCACCCTACTGCGATTTCGACATCGAGGCCTGTGTTGCCCGTGCCCGCGAGGTGAACCCGGCGATCGAAAGCATCGTCGTTTCGGCGCGTGATGGCACCGGGATGACGGAATGGCTGGAGTGGATCGTCCGCGCCCGTCAGCAGCAGCTGCAGGACCTCGCACGAGACCTGCAGGCACGGGTGGACTCCATCTGCAACACGCTGCACGCATGAGGTTGTGTCATGCATGAGCTCACCATCGCCTCAAGCCTGATCGACCTTGCCAGCGATCACGCCGCGCGCAACGGCCGGGCCCGGGTCATCGGAATGCATGTGCGCCTCGGAGTCATGTGCGGCATCGCCCGCTCGCTCTATTTCTGCTTCGGCCCGGCGACGCGCGGCACGCTTTGTGAAGGTGCCAAGCTGCACATCGAGGAAGTGCCGCTGACCATATTCTGCGAGCACTGCGCCGAGGTGCGGTCGCCGCTCTCGCTTTCCAATCTTCGTTGCCCCGACTGCGGGAGGCCTTCACGCAAGGTGCTGTCCGGGCGCGAGATGGAGCTTATCCACATCGAGCTTGAGGAAGAAGCGCAGCACCCTGCGGCCCAGGCTCGGCAAGCACTTCAGTAGTTATCTGTTGGGAGGAACAGCATGCTTGATCGAAAAACAGAGACAGCAAAGTGGCAATTCACGCCACATCAACATCGCGGCCCCGCCGAGCAGTTCGGCGAGAATGACCACATCTACTCGCCGAAGCTGCACAATGGTTCGTTCAAATCCAGGGGGCTCGCCACCTTTATGGGCGCGCCCTATTGCCCGCCGGATCGCCACAAGATCCGCGAGATGGGTGCCAAGATATGCTTCCTGGCCGTGCCGTGGGACCAGGGCCAGATCGTGCGCGCCGGCGCCTCGCAAGGCGCCGCGGGGCTGCGCGACGCGACGACGCAGTATTTTCCCTACATGTTCGAATACGACGTCGACCTGCTGAGCTTTTTCCGTGTCGTCGACTGCGGCGACGTGCCGACCGTGCCGGGCAACAACATCAAGTCGCAGGAATATACCGCCGACTACGTCACCGAGTGCCTCGAAGGCGGCGCCAAGGTGATCCTGTTCGGCGGCGATCACTCCCTGCCGATCCCCGGCGCCAAGGCGCTGTCGCGTTTCACCGGCAGCGGCAAGATGGGCTATCTGCATGTCGATTGCCATCTCGACGCCGGACCCGACTGGGCCGGCAACCTGATCACCAACTGCTCCGGCGCGCCGCGCGCGCTCGACCTGCCCAATTGCAACGCCAGGAACATGGCGCATATGGGGTCGCGCAACAGCCTCAATCCCAAGGACTGGTGGGACTTCTACGTCGACAACGAGATCCGCGTTGTGACCATGCCCGAGATGATCGAGCGCGGGCTGGAAGTGTGCGCCAACGAGATCTTCGAACGGGTGAAGAAGGACACCGACTCGCTGTACTTCACCTGGGACACGGACTCGATCGACATCAGTTGCATGCCCGCCAACTCCGCGCCGGAATGCTACGGCCTGAAAGGGCGCGAAGTGATCCAGCTTGCGCGCATCGCTGGCCGCCACGGCTGCGACATTCTCGATATCGTCGAGCTCTGCCCGGACTTCGATCCGAGCCAGATCAGCGTCAAGATGACGGTCAACATGATCTACCACTATCTCGGCTCGCGTGCCCAGACCCTGCGCCAGCAGGGCAAGCAACCGTAAGAATTCTCAGGGAGGAGATTAAGTCATGAACCCAGCAAAATCCTATGCCCATCTGTTCTCGCCGCTTGGCGGCGACGCCGGCGACAACTACCGGGCGCCCGGCCTGATCACGTTCCTGCGTTCGGCTCACGTGCCGCTGAATGCCGAAGCGCTGAAGGCCTGCGGTGCGAAATACGCCTTCGTCGGCGTGCCGTTCGACGAGGGTAACATCGGCAAGCCCGGCTCGGAGGATGCTCCGCGCGAGTTCCGCCTCATCACGCAGGAGTATTTTTCCTACTGGTTCGAATACAATGTCGACCTGCATGGCAAGGCTGTCGATTGCGGCGACGTTTCGATGCCGAAGGTCAGCCCCGAGGTGGCCCATGAGCGCATCTATCGTGCGGTCCGCGAAGTGCTGAAGTCCGGGCTCATCCCGATCATCTGCGGCGGCGACCGCTCGATTTCGATCACTGCGGCGCGGGCGCTGTCCGACCATATCGGCCCGCAAAAGAAGATGGGCTACATGCATTTCGGCGCGCAGCTCGACATGGCCGACAGCTGGGCCGGCGAGCGCAATCTCGCCCCGTGCGCCATGGCGCGCATCACCGAACTGCCCAATCTCGACATCAGGAATGTCGCGCATCTGGGCGCCCGCAACGCCATGAACCCGAAGGACCATATCGACCTCTCGAAGGAGAGAGGCCTTCAGTACGACTCGATGTTCGACCTGTTCGACGCGGGCATCTACCCGCTGGTCGAGCGTTCGATCGACCGGGTCTGGAGCGGCACCGACGCGCAGTACCTCGGCTTCAATTTCAACGTCATGGATTCGTCGACGGCACCCGGCGTCACTTCGACGGAACCGGGCGGCCTCGAGTCGCGTGAGATGATGCGGATTGTCGACATGATCGCCAAGCGTGGCGGTGTCAGCGTCATCGATCTCACCGAGCTATGCCCGATCTTCGACATCAGCGGCACGGCGGCCCGCCTGGCGGCGTGCGTGATCATGCGCCTGATGGCTTCGCTGGCAGCACAGGATGGCGACGTCATCGACGACAAGCTGCGCCGCACCGATCTGGTCGCCGCCGAATAGACAGCCACTTGGACAAGGCCGGCTGCCGCCGGCCACAGGAGTTGATGGTGAACACGACAACGAACACAACAAAGATCACGCGGTTCGCTGCGGCGGTTGCCGTTGCATATGCCGCGTCGACGATGCCGAGCTACGCGCATTTTCTGCCCGAGGCCGGCGGCCTCGGGGCTGGACTATCTCACCCGCTCTCCGGGCTTGATCATATCCTGGCCATGGCTGGGGTAGGCATCTGGGCCGGGCAGAATGCCGACAACGAGCCGTATTTTCGCTGGCTGCCGCTCGGCTTCGTCATCGGAATGATCGCGGGCGCGGTCTTTGGCATGACCGGGCTGTCGCTTCCCTTTGTCGAACTGGGCATCGCCGGATCGGTGGTGTTGCTGGGCGCGATCGTGGCGCTGGGCAGCCGGGTGCCGTTCGGTGCGGCCTTTGCGATGACGGTTGCCTTCGGCGGCCTGCACGGTTTCGCCCACGGCCAGGAATTGCCGATTGCCAGCAATGCCTTCCTCTATGGGCTGGGGTTTGTCGCTTCGACAGTTGTCCTGCATGCGCTGGGCTTCTCGCTTGCCAGCTTCGTCGCCCGCTTGTCCTGGCGTAGCGCGCTCAAGGTGGGCGGTGGCGGCATCGCCGCCGCAGGCGTCGTCCTGGCAGCCGGTCTGGCCGGCTGATCGGTCGAGCCTATCGATCGGCGGAGCCGGCGCCCAGCCGCCTCCGCCCGGCCTGAGCGTTGGAGGGCGCTCAGGCACATCGCTTCGGCCATACGGCTGAAACCTCCGCATCCTGATCTGTCGCATGCCCTGCAAATGGGAAGCGACGAACGATTGAACTCCCTGGCGCGCGATGCCGCGCCGGTACGAAACCTGTTTGCCAAAATGACCGGAGGAACAAGATGACCTTGAGCTGGCGTTTTACCGCCCTTGGCGATCGTCACCGAGCACTCGGCTCCAATCTCGAGGATTGGAGCGGCATGGGAACAGCCTGGACCTACGACGCCGATCCGTTCGACCAGCACGTCGCGATCCGCACCAGGGCCGGCCTGATGGACGTTTCAGGATTGCGGAAGATGCACCTGATCGGGCCGCACGCGATTGCGATCCTCGAGTACATCACGACCCGCAGTGTGGCCAAGATCCAGCCGGGCCGTTCGGTCTATGCCGCTATCCTCAACGAGCGCGGCCACCTGACCGACGATTGCGTGCTGTATCGCAACGGACCCAACGCCTGGATGCTGGTCAGCGGAACCGGCACGGCGCATGAGGAGATCATCAAGCAGGCCGCCGGGCGCAATTGTGCCGTGCTGTTCGACGACGACCTTCACGATCTATCGCTGCAGGGACCTCTGGCAGTCGATTTCTTGGCCAAACACGTGCCCGGAATCCGCGACCTCAATTATTTCAACCACATCCACACCACGCTGTTCGGCGCTCCGGTGACGATCTCGCGCACGGGCTACACCGGCGAGCGCGGCTACGAGATTTTCGTGCGCGGCCAGGATGCGCGGCTTGTCTGGGATACGATCCTTTCCGAAGGCAAGGATATGGGTATCATCCCGTGCTGCTTCAGCACGCTCGACCTGCTGCGGGTCGAGAGCTACCTGCTGTTTTATCCCTACGACAATTCCCAGATGTACCCGATTGCAGGAGAGCCGGTTGGAGACAGCCTGTGGGAACTCGGCCTCGATTTCACGGTATCGCCTGGCAAGACCGGCTTCCGGGGGGCGGAAGAGCATTATCGCCAGAAGGGCAAGGAGCGGTTCAAGATCTTCGGCATGCTGATCGAGGGCGACCAGATGGCCGATCTCGGCGACGAGGTCTGGGCCGACGGCAAGAAGGTCGGCGTCATCACCTGCCCGTCCTATTCGAAGCTGACCAAGCGATCGATGGCGATCGCCCGTCTCGATGTGCCCTATGCCAAGCAAGGCGTAAAGCTGGAAGTCCGCGGCAAGTCGCTGCGGGCTAACGCGATCGCTCACACGCTGACCTTCGACGATCCGGAAAAGAAAAAACGGACCGCAAAGGGGTAATATCCGAAGATGGTAGCGGGGGATCGATGTGAGCCTGGTGTTGGCAACGCTGGCAACCTCAGGCGGATCCCCCTCGCGAACGCTTCACCAGACGTTGCGGATTGATTGCAGATCCATGTGAGGCTTGGGCTGTGAGGCAAGCAGGACCATCAGTCGAAGGGGCTGGAGCCGTGTGCTCAGGCGACCCGACGGGCAGTGCCGGTTTGGATTGACGGTCCTGACACGTAACGCTGCCCAAGCGCGTTGCCTTTCTTCGGCCGGCAGGATATTTCTATGACACCGGAAACAGTGGCGTTTCCCAAATCTCCCCAAGCAGAATCTGTCCGGCTCACGCTGATGACCGGAGTACTTTGTTTCGGCCTGCTCAATTGGTGGCATAGATCGCATGGCAAATGTCGACTGGCGTATTGGCGTCTTGTTCTCCAGCAGCGGGGTAACTGCTGCGGCCGAGATGGCGGAAGCGAATGCGACACGCCTGGCAACAGAAGAGATCAACGCAGCCGGCGGCGTTCGGGGGCGACCGATCAAGCCTGTTTTTTATGACCCGGAATGTTCTGCCAAGAAATATCAGGAACTCGCCGTTCGTCTTCTCGCCGAGGATGGCATCAAGATCATTTTCGGATGCTATATGTCGTCGGCGCGAAAGGCTGTCCTCCCGGAAATAGAATCCTACCGAGGACTGCTGTTCTACCCAACTTTCTACGAGGGGTTCGAGTACTCGACACGTTGTTTCTACACGGGTTCCTCATCGAACCAGAATGCGGTCCAGCTCGCGCGGTATCTGATAGAGAATTACGGCAAGCGGTTCCTCCTGGTCGGCTCGAACTACGTGTTCCCCTACGAGTACAACCGTGTCGTCATGGATCTTGTGACGAGGGCCAACGGGACCATTCTCGACGAGATCTATGTCCCTGTCGAAGCCGTCCGCAAGGATTTCGACCGGGTCATCAAGCAGATCAAGAAGCTGAAGCCGGACATCGTGGTGTCGACGGTGGTGGGCACCGGCGCGGTCATGCTTTACGAGGCCTACAAAGAGGCCGGCTTTGACGTCGAGACCATGCCGATCGCGAGCCTGACGACAACCGAAGCCGAAGTTGCCGAGATGGCGCCCGAGGTTGCTGCGGGGCATCTGACTTCGGCGTCGTTCTTCGAAACTCTGGACACGCCACAGGCGCGGCGGTTTGTTTCCGCCTACAAAAAACGCTTCGGCCCCAATGCTCCTGTCACGGCAGGCGCCGAGGCCGCCTATTTTCAGGTTCATCTCTACGCCAATGCTCTGGAATTGGCCGGTACGGATGAGCCTGAGGCTTTGGCCAAACACTTGGCCGGGCTGGAATTCGATGCGCCGCAAGGCCGCATACGGATTGACCCCGATAATCACCACACAGAACTCTGGTCACGGATCGGGCGTGTCAATTCGGAGGGCAAGTTCGACGTCATCTGGCAATCCGAAACGAGAGTCAGGCCGGATCCTTACTTCGTCACCGCGTCATTCGATGATTGGATGAGCAAACCACATCAGCTGCAACGCAAAGCATAGTGGATCGTTCGGTGCCAGCCAGGATACTCCAGGACCTGAAAGGCTTGCGCGTTCAAGTCATCCATCCGCCGGACTCGGAGGGATTGGCATTGATCGAGCATCTTCGCCGCATTGGCTGCAGCTGTGAGACGACCTGGCCTCTGCCTGATGCCATAAGCCCCTCGGCGGTGGTGGTCCTGGTTTCGATCGAGCAGGAGAACCGGGAAAAGATCCTGCGCCTGTTTCGACCGGTGCAGCCGTCCGACCCCGCCTTGCTGGCGGTGGTCACCTACGAAGACCCAAGCACACTTCAGGTGGTCCTGGAATGCGGTGCGCTGGCAGTCATCGAGCGGCCGATCCGCCCGTTCGGCTTACTGACCAACCTGACGATCGCACGCGCGCTTTGGCTGGAGCGACAGAATGCGGGCAAGAGAATCCGCAAGCTCGAACGAAAGCTGGCCGGAAACAATCGGATCTTGCGGGCCAAGAGTATTCTGATGGAAACACAAGGGCTTAGCGAGCATGATGCCTACGAAAACATTCGTCGGCAGGCGATGGCAAAGCGCGTTCCGATGGACGATCTGGCGAGTGCGATCATCAATGCACATGAGCTCTTGACCTTCAAAGAGATGCGTGACTAGAATGAAAAATAATTGACGCCGGGTGAAGCCTGAGCGTCGATCCGGTGCGAGACAAGGTCGTCAGCACTGACAGGCTGTGTAGCCCGCAAGACTCCTGAACGGAGTTGGCGGGTTTTTTTGTTTTCGGCTGTTCCCGACAGGGCCGTTGGCAGCCGTTGGTTCAGTTTACAGCTATTCCCGACGCTCATTGGTCAGCGCGTGCGAACGCGTGCGCGGCATTGCTTTGGCCAAAGTCGGATACCTGTTTCGGCGTCATGCGTGCCGGATCGTCAGTCAAGCGTTCGTTCGTCTGAAAAGGGATGTCTGTAGTAATAGTAAATAACAAGAAAATAAAACCAAATTCTTATCGCGTGTGTTCCGCAACTATTTCGGAGAAGTGAATGGTATGATTTGGAGTTAAGCTTTCTAAATATCAGGAGGAGCGAAAAAATACTGAATAAGTTTTGATTATTACATCGTTCTAATACACGTTCTGCACGGCCGCGAATGGGGCGGCTTCCTAAAAATAAATCGCACATAGATGCGAACAGGAGGAACAATGAAGAACCAAGATCGACGTACGTTTCTTAAAGCATCGGGTCTTGCGGCTGTCGGACTGGCAGCTCCGGCGATCCTGCGTCTCGGGGGCAAGGCCTGGGCGGCAAATGAGATTCCCGTCGGCATCATGTATTCGCTGACGGGCACCACGGCGATCGTCGAGAAATCGATGAACCAATGCGCCCAGATGGCGATTGCCGAAATCAACGCCAAGGGTGGCGTTCTTGGCCGCCAGCTGCGTGCCATCATCGAAGACCCGGCATCCGAGCCGCGCATATACAGCGAAAAGGCGCGCAAGCTCACGATCGAAGACCAGGTTCCCGTGATCTTCGGCTGCTACACCACAGCCAGCCGCAAGGCTGTCCTGCCGGTCGTGGAGCGGCGCAAGGGCCTGCTGGTCTGGCCGACCTGGTACGAGGGCGAGGAGTGCTCCAAAAACGTGCTCTACGCCGGCTCGGCAGTGCCCAACCAGCAGCTGGAAAATTCCCTGCCGTGGCTGAAAAAGAGCCTCGGCAAGAACAAGGTCTTCATCGTTGGCTCCGACTATGCCTTTCCCCGCGGGATGGCAAAGACCTCGAAGACGATCTGCCAAAGGATCGGCATGGAGGTTGTCGGCGACGAATACCTCCCGCTCGGGCATACCGAATGGGCGTCCATGGTCTCGAAGATCGGTTCGAGCGGCGCAGACGTCATCTTCTCCAACGTCGTGGGCGACTCCATCGTTGCCTTCTACCGGGAGCTGCGCAACCAGGGCTACGACTTCGACAAGCTGCCTTTGTGTTCTTCGACGACAACCGAAGTCGAGATCAAGGCGATGGGTCCTGAATACGCGCTGGGAAGCTATGTTTCGCTGCCCTATTTCCAGACCGTCGACACACCGCAGAACAAGGTTTTCGTCGAGGCATTCAAGGCCTACGCCGGAGCCGACGCTGTAACCCACGCGGCGATGGAGGCGGTGTATATCGGCGTCAACATGTGGGCAATGGCGGCAGAAAAGGCCGGTGATCTCGCGCCGGAGGCCATTGTTGCCAGTGTTGGCGGCCTGTCCTTCGACGCGCCGCAGGGCAAGGTCACGGTCGATCCCGACAACCTGCACAGCTACCTGACGCCGCGCATCGGCAAGACCCGTGCGGACGGCCTGCTCGACGTAGTCGATCAGTATGCCGAGCCGCTTGTGCCGCTGCCGTACTCGAGTGTCGGCGAGACGGCCGAGAAGCGGGTCTGCGCGACAAGCGGGGCGACCCTCTAGTCCTCGATCAGCCAGCTTTGCCGGCGCGGATGCTCGCGCCGGCACGATCCCTCGACAGACGCGGATGAAAGCGGCATGGAAACATTTGTCATCGGCCTGAGTATCGCATCGATACTTTTCATGGTCGCCCTTGGCCTGGCGATAATCTACGGCACCATGAACGTCATCAACCTGGCCCATGGCGAGATGGTGATGATCGGGGCCTACACCACGGTCCTGGCGACCAAGCACCTTGGCTTCAACATCTATCTCTGCCTGCCGCTGGCGTTCCTGGTGACAGCGACCTTCGGGCTGATCATCGAGCGAACAGTCGTTCGCAGGCTCTACGGGCGGCTGCTCGACACCTTGCTGGCAACCTGGGGCATTGCGCTCATACTGCAGCAACTCATCCGAATTCACTTTGGGCTCGGGCTCTTCGGCATCGAGATCGATGGCCTCGGCTCGGACCTTCAGAACGTCCCTGTTCCAGCCGAACTGCAGCAGGCCATACGTGTCTTCGGCGCCAACATACCGGTCTACCGAGCCTTCGTGTTCGTGGCCGCCCTGGCGTTGGGCGCTATCAGTTGGCTGCTGATCTTCAGGACGCGATTTGGCAGCCAGCTTCGGGCCGTTTCGGTTGCCAGGAATACTGCGGCGGCCTGCGGTATCAACGACAAGCGCGTCAATATGCTGGCGTTCGCCTATGGCTCCGGACTTGCGGGCATTGCGGGCGTGCTGGTGTCGGGTTTCAAGACCGTGTCACCCGACATGGGAACGCCTTATGTCGTCGATGCCTTTCTCGTTGTCGTCGCCGGCGGCGTTGGCCATCTGCTCGGCACCTTCGCCTCGGCAGGCATTCTCGGCGAAGTCCAGAGCTTCGTCGCCACCTGGGCAAACGACGTCTACGGGCGAACGGTCCTGTTCACCGTCGTGATCCTCATTCTCCTCTTCAAGCCTCAGGGCCTCTTCGTCACCAAGAGCCGCTGAGCTTGGCTGCAACATGGACGAGCGCATGACATACCGCACCGCTTCCATAATCGCATACATAGTGTTCTTCGCCGTTGTGCTTGCGCTTCCGCTCGTGCTCAACAGCTTCTGGACCAACCGTGTCGCGACTTACCTTGTCTATTCGATCTGTGCGATCGGCATCAGCATGTCGTGGGGCTATGCCGGCATCCTGAGCCTCGGCCAGGGACTTTTTTTCGGCATGGGCGCTTACATGCTGGCGATGTCGCTGACCCTGGCCGTACCGGAAAACAATCCGGTACCGCAACTCATGCTTCTCAACATGGAGCCGGATGCTGTCCGCGATCTATGTTGCGTCACCACCGGATCGTTCCTGTGGATTCCATTTCGATCCATCACGGTCGGCATGATTGCTGCGATCGTCGTGCCGTGCGTACTGGCTGCCGCGATCGGCTATGTCATGTTCAAGCGACGGACGACCGGCGTCTATGTCAGCATCATCACGCTGGCCTTCGCCTTGATCGGCCAGTTGCTGATCATCAACAACCAGCCGCTCACCGGCGGCTTCAACGGCCTCGCCAACCTTGCGCTGCTGGAAATTGGCGGCTTTGAATTCGACCCCTACGGCCCAAGCGCGTACTACACCGTCGCGCTCACGCTCCTCGCGGTGATCCTCCTGGCCCGCTACATGCTGTCGGGGCGGATAGGCCAGGTCCTCAAGGCCATTCGCGAGGACGAAGCGCGCGCCCGCTACCTCGGCTACGACGTCGAGAATTACAAGCTCTTCATCTTCTGCGTTTCGGCCGGTGTCGCCGGCCTGGCGGGAATGCTGTTCACCCTGACCTCCGAATTCGCCACGCCGTCGCTGATGGCGACGTCATTGAGCATCTCGATGGTGATCTGGGCTGCGACAGGTGGCCGTGCATCCCTGCTCGGCGCCTGTATCGGCGCTCTGATCGTCAATTTCGTCGGCTCCCTTGCCAGCGAAAGCGCCACCTTCCAGCCGGTCTGGCCGATCATTTTGGGTCTGCTTTTTGTCTTCGTCGTTCTGTTCATGCCGAACGGGATTGCCGGGATATTCAAGGCTTTGGTCGAACGCTCCGGCAAGGCCGAGCGCTTTGCCGAGGCCGAACTGTCCGCAAGGGAGGCATGATTGATGAATGCCCTTCACAGGCCATCTCGAACTGCGGCACTGGCATCAGCTGCCCCCATCCTGCGGACGCAGAATCTGACGGTGAGGTTCGACGAATTTCCCGCCGTTCGCGACGTCGATCTGTCGATCGCCGATGGCGAACTCAGGGTGATCATCGGCGCCAATGGTGCCGGGAAGTCGACCTTGCTCGACCTCCTTTGCGGCAAGACGCTGCCGTCCGAGGGCGAGATCTGGCTGCATGACCGCAACATCACCGGCATCGGCGAGGCTGCCATTGCAAGGAGCGGCGTCGGCCGCAAGTTCCAGACGCCAACGGTTTTCAAGGACATGACCGTGCTGGAAAACCTGCAGGTTGCCAGCAACCGCAGGGTCCGTGTTTTCCAGAACCTGTTCGAACGGGTGAAGCCCAGGCCAAGCGACAGGGAGGTCGCCGTCGCAGAAAGGACCGGGTTGCTCGGTTCGATGAAGCGCAAGGCATCGGAACTGTCGCACGGTCAACTGCAATGGCTCGAACTGGCAATGGTCCTGAGCCAGGACCCCAAGATCATTCTCCTCGACGAGCCCGCCGCAGGGATGACCTCGGCCGAAACCGACAAGACGGCCGAGTTGCTGCTCGACCTTGCGGGCCAACACACGGTGCTGGTGATCGAACACGACATGGCATTCGTCCGCCGCATCTGCCGGACCATTACCGTGATGCACCAGGGATCAGTACTTGCCGAGGGAACCGCGGAGGAGATCGAACGCAACCCCGCGGTCATCGAGGCCTATCTTGGATCGGCGACGCTCAGCCATGCTTAAATTCAAAGACCTCAACGTGTTCTACGGAACCAGCCACATCATCCACGATCTCAATCTTGAAATCCGCAAGGGCGAGGTTTTCTGCATCATGGGGCGCAACGGTGTGGGCAAGACGACCCTGTTGCGCAGCCTGCTCGGCATCACCGTGCAGACCAAGGGCGCGATCGAATTCGAAGGTACCGAGATCAGCCGGGACCTTACCTATGAACGTGCGCGGCGCGGCATCGGTTATGTGCCCCAGGGGCGTGAAATCGTGCCAGGGCTCAGCGTGCTCGACAATATCCTGCTTGGCTGCAACGCGCGGGCGGATCGCCAGATGTCGGTCCCTCCCTTGGTCTGGACCCTGTTTCCCTTCTTGAAAGATCATCTGAACCGACGTGGCACCAACCTTTCCGGCGGCCAGCAGCAGCAACTGGCGATTGCCCGGGCACTCGCCACGGATCCAAGCATTCTTGTCCTTGATGAACCGACTGAGGGCATCCAGCCAAACATAGTCGAGCATATCGAAAAAGCGATCATGTCGCTCAACCGGGATCATGGGCTGACCATCATCCTCGTCGAGCAGAAGATACGCTTTGCGCGTACCGCTGCGCATCGATTTGCCATCCTCGAAAAGGGACAAATCGCGGCAGCCGGCGAAACTGCCGACCTCAGCAACGAGCTGATCCACAAGCATATGAGCCTGTAGAGCCGAAGTGGCTTTGGTGGTCGGGATATCCGATGGCACCGACGAGTGGTCTAGCGCAGAAAGGATTTTGAGATGCTGCGAGTTGAAAGCGTTGTAGGCAGCCGAAGCGATCCGGGCTTGCACGAGGCCATCCACCATCTCGAACATCACCATGCGGTCGAGTTCGTGACGGTTGCGGCCGGCGATCTCGACCGGCGGCGGCTGATGGCGCGGACGGACAAGGGCGAGGAGGTGGCGATCACCTTGCCGCGCGACCAGAAGCTGCACGATGGTGCCGTGCTTGTGCTCGACGACCATCGCGCGGTGATAGTCAGGGCCGGCGAGCAGCGCTGGCTGAGGATCACGCCGCACTCGGCCAGCGATGCGCTGGAACTCGGCTATCACGCCGGCAATCTCCACTGGCGGGTGCGTTTCGACGGTGAGGATCTTCTGGTGGCGCAGGACGGGCCCGCCTCGGCCTATGCCGCGCGCATCGAGCCGTTGATTTCCGGCGGTCGGGTCAAGCTGAGCGAGGAGGCCGAATGAGCCTTTCCGCAACGAACCTGCTCGTCGCCCTGCAGCATGCCGACGGGCAATTCCCATCAGGCGGCTTTGCCTTTTCGCAAGGGCTCGAGGCATCGTCATCGCTGGCCGACCGGTTGGGCGTGTTCGAATTCGCCGATTTCGTCGACACCCAGATCCGCCACCGCTGGGCCGATGCGGACCGTGTCGCGCTGGTGCGGGCGTATCGGCTTGCCGGCGATCTCGACGCGCTTGCCGAACTGGACCGCGAGGTCGAGGCCTCGACCTTCGTGGAGGGGCTGCGGTCGGGCTCGCGCCGCAACGGCACGGCCCTCCTGACCACCCATGGGCGCCTGGGAACCAAGGGGGCGACTGCCTATCGCGGAATGGTCCGTTATGGCAGCGCCTGCGGCCACCTCGCCGTCGTCCAGGGCCTTGTGTGGCAGGCGCTTGGCCTCGACGAGGCGACGGCCGTTGCGATCGGCGGCTACCAGATGGTCGCCTCGCTGGCGACGGCTGCGGTGCGGCTCGGCCTGATCGGGGCCATCGACGCGCAGGCTTCGATGGCCCGGGCACTACCCGCGATCGAAGCCGCGGCCTGCAGGCCGGTCGCGGATGGCGAGGCGCTGCGTTCGTTCACGCCGCTTTGCGAGATCGCAGTCGCCATGCACGGCACGTCCGGCCAGCGCCTGTTTTCCAATTGATGAGGAGCGCACGCCATGTTGCTTACCCCGACCGAACTTGAACGCCTGACCATCTACACGGCGGCCGAACTTGCGCGCAAACGCCGGGCCAAAGGCTTGTCGCTCAACTACCCCGAAGCCGTCGCGATCATCTCCGACGAGATTCTCGAAGGCGCCAGGGAAGGGCGCTCGGTCGCCGAGATGATGTCGTTCGGCTCCGCCATCTTGACCCAGGCCGACGTCATGCCAGGGGTGGCGGCGATGTTGCCGATGTTGCAGATCGAGGCGACGTTCCGCGACGGCACCAAGCTGGTCACCGTGCATGAGCCGCTGCGGCCGGCAGCCGGTGCCGTTGCCGACGATCTCGAACCCGGCGCGATCATCACCGAAGACGGCGAGATCGAGCTGAATGCCGGCCGCCGCAAGCTGACGCTGAAGGTGGTCAACACCGGCGACCGTCCGGTGCAGATCGGCAGCCACTACCACTTCTTCGAGGTCAACAAGGCGCTCGACTTCGACCGCGCGGCTGCCTTCGGCATGCGGCTCGACATTGCCGCGGGCACGGCGGTGCGTTTCGAGCCGGGGCAGGAGAAGGACGTGCCGCTCACCACTTTCGGCGGGCAGCAACAGCTCTCCGGCCTCAACGGGCTGTCGAACGGCTCGGCCGACGATGCGGCGGTCAAGGCCGCTGCCCTTGATAACGCCCGCGCCCGCGGCTTCCGCGGCGCCTGAGGGGAGGAACGACCATGGCAACACTGTCACGCCGCGACTATGCGGCAATGTATGGCCCGACCACCGGCGACGGCTTTCGCCTCGGCGACACCTCGCTCGTCGCCGTCGTCGAGAAGGATTTCGCCGTCTATGGCGACGAATGCCTGCATGGCGGCGGCAAGACCTTGCGCGACGGAGCCGGCCTTGCCGCCGGCGTCACCAGTGCCGAGGGCGCGCTCGACTTCCTGTTGTGCAATGTCACCGTGATCGATGCCGTGGTCGGCATCGTCAAGGGCGATCTCGGGATCAGGGACGGCAAGATCGTCGGCATCGGCAAGGCCGGCAATCCGGCGATCATGGACGGTGTCGATCCGCGCCTGATCGTCTCCGCGGCAACCACGGTGCGCGACTGCGAGGGCCTGATCGCCACCGCCGGCGCGCTCGACGTGCATGTCCATTTCGACAGCGCGCAATTGTGCGAGCATGCCATTGCCTCGGGCATCACCACCATGCTCGGCGGTTCGCTCGGGCCGATCACCGTCGGCATCGATTGCGGCGGCCCGTTCAATGTCGGCAAGATGCTTCAGGCGGCGGAAGAATGGCCGATCAATTTCGGCTTTCTCGGCCGCGGCAATTCGCACAAGCCGGCCTCGCTGGTCGAGCAGATCGAGACCGGTTGCCTTGGCCTCAAGCTGCACGAGGACTGGGGCACCATGCCGGCCTCGATCGACACCTGCCTGACGGTGGCCGACCAGCTCGATTTCCCGGTCCAGATCCATACCGACACGCTGAACGAATCCGGCTTCCTCGAGGACACGCTCGCCGCCATCAACGGTCGCACCATCCACATGTACCACACCGAAGGTGCCGGCGGCGGCCACGCCCCGGACATCATCAGCGTCGCCGGCGTGCCGTGGTGCCTGCCGTCCTCGACCAACCCGACCAATCCCTACACCGTCAACACCTTCGACGAACACCTCGACATGACGATGGTCTGCCATCACCTCAACCCGGCCATTCCCGAGGATGTCGCCTTTGCCGAAAGCCGCATCCGCGCCCAGACCATCGCCGCCGAGGATATCCTGCACGATATCGGCGCGATCTCGATGCTCGGCTCCGACAGCCAGGGCATGGGCCGCATCAACGAGGTGATCTGCCGCACCTGGCAACTCGCCGACAAGATGAAGAAGCAGCGCGGCCGCCTGCCAGAGGAGGCGACGCGCTTCGGCGACAACGAACGCATCAAGCGCTACGTCGCCAAATACACCATCAATGCAGCCCGCACCTTCGGCATCGCCGCGCATGTCGGTTCGCTCGAAGACGGCAAGATGGCCGACATCGTGATCTGGCGGCCGGCTTTCTTCGGCATCAAGCCAGAGCTCGTCATCAAGGGCGGCTTCATCGCCTGGGGTGCCATGGGCGACAGCGCCGCGTCGCTGATGACCTGCGAGCCGCTGTTGCTGCGCCCGCAATGGGGCGCCTTCGGACGCGCCAAGCAGGCGCTCTCGGCCTGCTTCGTAAATCCGCTCGCCATCGACCGGGGCCTTGCCGCGACGCTCGATCTGAAGAAGGCGCTGCTGCCCTCGCGCGGCAATCGCGGCCTCACGAAGAAGGACATGCTGCACAACGATGCCTGCCCCAACATCCGCGTCGATCCGCAGACCTTCGATGTCTTTGTCGATGGCGAATTGGCCACCTGCGAGCCGGCGCATGAGCTGCCGCTGACCCAACGCTACATGCTGAGGTGATATCATGGACGTCAGGACTTCTTCCTTTGCACCGTCGGCCTCGCGCGTCGGGGCTGCCCGCATCGGCATCGGCGGACCCGTCGGTTCCGGCAAGACGGCACTGATCGAACGGCTGATCCCGGCCTTTGCCGAGCGCGGCGTGTCGCTGGCGATCGTCACCAACGATCTGGTGACGGCCGAGGATGCCGAACGCATTCGGCGCTCCGGCCTGATCGATCCGGCGCGTGTCGCAGCCGTCGAGGCGGGCGCCTGTCCGCACACCGTCATCCGCGAGGATCCGACGCTCAACATCGCCGCCGCCGACGATCTGGAAGTGCTGTTTCCCGATGTCGAGCTGATCCTCATCGAGAGCGGCGGCGACAATCTCGCCTCGACCTTCTCGCTCGATCTTGTCGACTGGTGGATGTTCGTCATCGACGTTGCCGGCGGCGACGACATTCCGCGCAAGAAGGGCCCCGGCGTCCTCAAATGCGACCTGCTGGTGGTCAACAAGACCGATCTCGCCCCCCATGTCGGCGTCGATCTCGCGTCGATGGCAGCGCAAGCCGCCACCGCGCGGGCTGGCCGGCCGATGGCGCTCACCAATTGCCGCAGCAATGACGGGGTCGACGCGATTGCCGACCGCATCGTCTCGGACGTGTTGTTCAGATGACGAGCCATTGGCCCCAACCGCGTACCGCTCACGTCCTGGTACAGCCGCGCCAGGCCGAGGCACGCTGTGGCCGTTTCGAGCTCGCCTTCTCCCGTCATGGGCCGCGCACCCATCTGGGCCGCCAGTTCGTGTGCTACCCGTTCCACATGACACGGCCGTTCGCGCTCGATAGGGCCATTCCGTCGCTGCTGACGGTCTATCAGCAATCCTCCTCGGGGGGCCTCTATCGCGACGACAGGCTGACGAGCCGCTACGAGCTCGGCGCCGGTGCGGCAGCCCATGTCACCACCCAGGCGGCAACCGTGGTGCATGATTGCCACGGCCAGCCGGCGCACCAGGAGACCGAGATTGTCCTGGAAGAGCACGCGTTCCTGGCCTTGACGCCCGATCCGCTGGTGCTGTTTCCCGGCGCATCCAGTTCAAGCACAGTGCGGGCCAGGCTCGCACCCGGCGCCGTACTGCTACTGTCCGATGCCTTTACCTGCCACGATCCGGAGGGGCGCTTGCGTTGCTTCGACCGGCTTGGCTCCGATGTCTCGATCCGCGACGCCGCGGGCCGGCTGCTCGTGCGGGACAATCTCGAAGTCAGCGGCGCGCATCTCGCAGGGCCGGCTTCGCCCATCGGCGGCTGGAAGGTCGTGTCCAACTTCATGCTGCTGGGCGATCCCACCCGGCTTCCGACGGCCGAAGCGCTTGTGGCGCTGAACGACATGGCCTCGGCGATCTTAGGGGTGAGCACACTTGCCAATGGGGCGGGCTTTGGCCTGCGCTGCCTGGCGGCCGATGCGATCGCCGCCCGCAGCATGGGCGAAAGCCTTTTCGAGCTCGCCGTGGCCGCGGCCTTCGGCATCCGGCCCGTGCCACG
Source organism: Aminobacter niigataensis (assembly GCF_946995915.1). Lineage (GTDB taxonomy): Bacteria > Pseudomonadota > Alphaproteobacteria > Rhizobiales > Rhizobiaceae > Aminobacter > Aminobacter niigataensis. The sequence goes on along the minus strand of NZ_OX341517.1, from coordinate 4,322,337 downwards.
ACGCAAATGACAATCGCACTCACATCGCAACCGTGAAGGAAAGCCGATCATGAACAGCAAGTCTCTCGCCAGGTCCGCCGCGCTGGCCGCCTTCGCCCTGGCGCCCAGCCTCGCCAACGCCCATACCGGCCTCGGCCATGTCGAGGGCTTTACCCATGGCTTTGTCCATCCGCTGGGCGGGCTCGACCACGTCCTTGCCATGGTCATGGTCGGCCTGTTTGCGTCGCAACTGGCCGGCCGGGCCCGCTGGCTGGTGCCGGCGAGTTTCGTATCGGTGATGGTGCTGGGCGGCGCACTTGGCCTGGCCGGCATTGCCGTGCCTTTCGTCGAGCTCGGCATCGGCCTGTCCATCGTCGTTCTCGGCGGCGTTGTCGCCTTCAACCTGCGCGCCGGAGTGGCGGCCGCCATGGCGCTGGTCGGCTTCTTTGCGGTCTTCCACGGCTATGCCCACGGCGCCGAGATGCCGGAGAGCGTCAGCGGCCTGGCCTATGGCCTGGGCTTTGTGCTGGCGACCGCGATGCTGCATGCGGCGGGCCTTGGCTTCGGCTTGCTGCTCGATGGCAGGAGCGGGGCGAGGGGGGCGCTTTTTGTTCGTTCGCTCGGCGCAGTGGCAGCCGTCGCCGGTGTCGGCGTGGTGACCGGTCTCGTCTGAGACCGATGAAGCCATCTGCTGCTCCGCGAGCGCAGCAGCATGCATATGCCCAACAGCATGAGGTGCCTGGATGAGTACTTCAGCCCCTTTACATCAGACCCGCTCCGTGGGGTTCCTTCGGGGCGGGGCTGTCGCCGGCAGGAAAGTCGTGTCGGTTCCGCTGCAGCAGGACCCGCACGCCGTTCGCGCGCCTGGGGAGAACGGGCTGCAGGCGGCGATCGGCCGGGAGGTGCGGGCCTGTCGCAAACGCCATGGCATGACGGCCAGCGAGCTTGCGGGCGCCGCAAACATCTCGGTCGGCATGATGTCGAAGATCGAGAACGGCGTCATCTCGGCGTCGCTGACCACATTGCAGGCGCTGTCCCAGGCGCTCGGCGTGCCGATGACCGCGCTGCTCAGGAGCTTCGAGGAAGAGCGCAGCGCGGTGTTCGTCAAGGCGGGCGCAGGCGTCGGGGTCGAGCGGCGCGGCACCCGGGCGGGCCATCAATACAACCTCCTCGGCTATATCGGATCCGGTTCCAGCACGGTGTCGGTCGAGCCCTACCTCATCACCCTGGCCAGCGACACCGACACCTTCCCGCTGTTCCAGCACCCGGGGATGGAGTTTCTCTACCTGCTCGAAGGCGAGATCACCTACCGGCACGGCACGAACCTCTACCATATGACCCCCGGCGACAGCCTGTTCTTCGAAGCCGACACCCCGCACGGCCCGGAGCGACTGGCCCGGCTGCCGATCCGCTTCCTGTCGATCATCGCCTACCCGCAGGGCGGAGAGGATTGACGAGGGATGCCTGGCGCCAAGGTGGCGGCCATCCGTTCAGCGGCATTGCCAGCGAGGACTCTTAGGTCCTGGGACAGTGCGCGCATCTGGATGTCTCCTATCCTGATCACCGCGCCGGAATGCGGAATTGGCAAGAAAAATTCTGAAACTAGGTAACAAAATCATATAGTTATTTAAATAGCTCAAGGGCGCGAAGAGCCAGAATTAGGCCGCATTCTGATGGCCGAGATCGTGTTGGATGGCCATCGGAACGCTGTCCGTGGCCGAGCCAGGCGATAGGCATCATCCGGGCCGAGAGGGCTCCCCGGAATTCTTGCCTATCTTAGATTGTCTTCGCCAGAAATCCATGAATGGTCTCAATGGCTTGCGAATGCAGTGGCTGGGGCGCCAGGATTCGAACCTGGGAATGTCGGTACCAAAAACCGATGCCTTACCGCTTGGCGACGCCCCAACAGGCCGCGGGCCGACAAGTATCTAGCCGCAGGCGAGTCAATCGACCGCCGCCTTATATTCAGTGCGCGGCAAAAGCACAATCGCGCCTTTGCCGCTTTTCCTCCGCCAAAGTGCCGACTATTCGCCCCACACGGCAAGCTCGTTGCCTGCGGGATCGACGAAGTGGAAGCGCCGGCCGCCGGGGAACGAGAAGATCGGCTTGACGACGGTGCCGCCGGCGTCCTCGACCGCGGCGAGCGTTTGTTCCAGCGCCTCGGAATAGAGGATCGGCAGCGGCTTGGCCGATACTTCGGCCTGGAAGCCGCCGTCGAGGCCTTCGGCAAAGGCTGAATAGCCCGGGCCGTAGTCGGTGAAGGTCCAGCCGAAGGCTGCGCTGTAGAAGGATTTGACATGGTCGAGCGTGCCGCCGACCGCTGCCATTTCGATGTAGTCGAGTTTGCCCGTCTTTCGCATTGTCGTCTCCAGGAATTGTTCTCGATATGTTCTATATGAGGTAGATGGCTGCCGCAAGCTTCCCCGTCGGTCGCTCCATTAATCGATTGTAGGACATCAGGTGGCGGAACTGCGCCTTGCCTTTCGCAGCGCAGCATCATATCGCTGCCGCGAGAAGCGGGCGGCGGCCACCGCCCTGTTCCACACTCAGTCGGCGAGGAGAAGGCATGACCAAGTGGGTTTACAGGTTTGGCGACGGTGCGGCGGAGGGGCGTTCGAGCGATCGCGACCTGCTCGGCGGCAAGGGGGCGAATCTCGCCGAGATGTGCAGTCTCGGCCTGCCGGTTCCGCCCGGCTTCACCATCACCACCGCCGCCTGCAACTGGTTTTATGCCAATGGCCGCAGCTATCCCGAGACGCTTGAGGCAGATGTCCGCACGGCTCTCGACCATGTCGGTGCGATCACCGGCCGCCGCTTCGGCGATCCCGAAAGGCTGCTGCTCGTCTCGGTGCGCTCGGGCGCCCGCGCCTCGATGCCGGGCATGATGGACACCGTGCTGAACCTTGGCCTCAACGACGTCACCGTCGAGGCGCTGGCCGCCGATGCCGGCGACGCGCGCTTTGCCTATGACAGCTACCGCCGCTTCATCACCATGTATTCCGACGTCGTCCTCGGCCTCGAACACGAGGTCTTCGAGGAACTGCTCGAAGAAGAAAAGGCGCGTCTCGGCTACGAACTCGACACCGAGTTCACGGCGGTGCAGTGGCAGAATGTCATAAAGCTCTACAAGGCCAAGGTCGAGGAAGAGCTCGGCCGCTCCTTCCCGCAGGACCCGCACGAGCAGCTGTGGGGAGCCATCGGCGCGGTGTTCCAGAGCTGGATGAACCACCGCGCCATCACCTATCGCCGCCTGCACGACATTCCCGAGAACTGGGGCACGGCGGTCAACGTCCAGGCCATGGTGTTCGGCAACATGGGCGACACCTCGGCGACAGGCGTTGCCTTCACGCGCAACCCGTCGACCGGCGAGAAGATGCTCTATGGCGAGTTCCTGGTGAACGCGCAGGGCGAGGACGTGGTGGCCGGCATCCGCACGCCGCAGAACATCACCGAAGCAGCACGCATCGCCGCCGGTTCCGATAAGCCGTCGCTGCAGAAGCTGATGCCGGAAGCGTTCAACACTTTCGTGGCGATCTCCAATCGCCTCGAACAGCACTACCGCGACATGCAGGACCTCGAGTTCACCATCGAGCGCGGCAAGCTGTGGATGCTGCAGACCCGTTCGGGCAAGCGCACCGCCAAGGCAGCGCTGAAGATCGCCGCCGAGATGGCCGGCGAGGGTCTGATCACGAAAGAAGAGGCGATCGGCCGGATCGATCCATCGTCGCTGGACCAGTTGCTGCATCCGACGATCGACCCCAAGGCGCAGCGCGAGGTCGTCGCCGTCGGCTTGCCGGCGTCGCCAGGGGCCGCCACCGGCGAGATCGTGTTCTCGTCCGACGAGGCCGAGGAACTGAAGTCGGCCGGGCGCAAGGTCATCCTCGTGCGCATCGAGACCAGCCCCGAGGACATCCATGGCATGCATGCCTCCGAAGGTATCCTGACGACGCGCGGCGGCATGACCAGCCACGCGGCTGTGGTTGCCCGCGGCATGGGCAAGCCTTGCGTCTCCGGCGCCGGTTCGCTGCGCGTCGACTATCGCGCCGGCACGCTGATGGCGATGGGCCACACCTTCCGCAAGGGCGACATCATCACCATCGACGGCTCCAGCGGCCAGGTGCTGAAGGGCTCGGTGCCGATGCTGCAACCGGAGCTTTCCGGCGACTTTGCCGCGATCATGGAGTGGGCCGATGCGGCGCGGCGCATGAAGGTGCGCACCAATGCCGAAACGCCGGCGGATGCGCGCATGGCGCGCTCCTTCGGCGCCGAGGGCATCGGCCTGTGCCGCACCGAGCACATGTTCTTCGACGGCGACCGCATCGTCGCCATGCGCGAGATGATCCTCGCCGACAGCGAGAAGGACAGGCGCACGGCCCTTGCCAAACTGTTGCCGATGCAGCGCTCGGACTTCATCGAGCTGTTCGAGATCATGGCCGGACTGCCGGTGACGATTCGCCTGCTCGATCCGCCGTTGCACGAATTCCTGCCCAAGACCGAGGAAGAAATCGCCGAAGTCGCTGAAGCGATGAACGTCTCGGCCGACAAGCTGCGCCAGCGCACCGAGGCGCTGCACGAGTTCAACCCGATGCTCGGCCATCGCGGCTGCCGTCTCGCCGTCTCCTATCCCGAGATCGCCGAGATGCAGGCCCGCGCCATCTTCGAGGCGGCGGTCGAGGCCGGCAAGAAGACCGGCAGCCCTGTGGTGCCGGAGATCATGGTGCCGCTGGTCGGCCTGATGAAGGAACTCGACTACGTCAAGGCGCGAATCGACCAGGTTGCCAAGAGCGTCATGCAGGAATCGGGCGTCAACATCGACTACCTCGTCGGCACGATGATCGAGCTGCCGCGAGCGGCGATCCGCGCTCATGTGATTGCCGAGGCGGCCGAGTTCTTTTCCTTCGGCACCAACGACCTGACGCAGACCACCTTCGGCATTTCGCGCGACGATGCGGCCTCGTTCCTCGAGACCTACCGCCAGAAGGGCATCATCGAGCAGGATCCTTTCGTCTCGCTGGACATCGAGGGCGTCGGCGAACTGGTCAAGATCGCAGCCGAGAAGGGCAGGGCGACAAGGCCCGAGATCAAGCTCGGCATCTGCGGCGAGCATGGCGGCGATCCCGCCTCGATCCGCTTCTGCGAAAGCGTCGGGCTGGACTATGTCTCGTGCTCGCCGTTCCGCGTGCCGATCGCACGATTGGCGGCCGCGCAGGCAGCGGTGAAGGCGCAAAGGTAGCAGTCGCTGCTATCAACTGGTTGATTCTTCTTGGTTATACCCAATCCGCGTATTGGGCATAACCAACTGCATCAGGTGATTTCGCCAAGCAGGCGGTTGATTTCGGGCCGTTGCTTGAGCGATGCCGTGATGGCCTCGCGCCACTTCATTCCGCTATTCAGGGCGATCTCGTAAGCGATTGCCAGTTCCTGCGGGCGATCTTCGACCAGGACGCGTACCAGCGTTTCGGCTTGAGCCAGGTCTTTTGCAACTTTGGCCAAGCCCGGTCCCGTTCGCCGTTGGGCGACGATCAGTTTGTGCACGGCATAGCGCTCGGGTTTCGGGACCTGAACCAGAACTCCACTTCGATAAAGCGCCACAGCCGGTATCGGCTCCGCGATCAGGAAGTTCAGGAATGGGAGCGTCTGAGCGTAGACGTTCAATGGTTCGAGCCGGACGATCTCACTTTTGCTCTGCATGCGGGGCGCAAGGAAATCGACCATCGCTCCGCCGCCTTTCAAGCGCCACCGCGTAGACCTTCCTTTCGGGTCAGGTCCGGGCGCGGGTTCAAGCGACAGGGATTTGAACGTTTCGGCCAGAGATGGATCAACCGGATCGTCGATTGCCAGTTTGAGATTTTCGAACGCTGCGATGTCGACATCCTGGGTGACGGCTAGCGTACCGGAAAAGGCAAATCCCAGTTCAGCGCCGTAGAGCCGGAACGCATGTGTTCCAACCAGCGTTCCACCCAGCCGAAACACGCCAACTCTCGCCATGGCGTTCAGGATGCTTCCGGTCTGGCGATCAACCGTAGCAAGCCCGGCAGCGCGCAGTTGCGCCACTAGAAGCGCGCAATGCCGTTCAAAGCGCTTGTCGTCTTCGATATCTTCCCGCATTCGAGCGATGCGCTGGCGGAGGTCTTCGCTGTCCGGGCCAATGTAGCGATCGATCGGCTTGTCACCAATTCTTTGCCGTGCGTACCAGTATTTGCCTTGCGGAAGCTCCTTGAGGAACGGAGACCCGGCGATGGTCTTCACGTCGCGCATTCGGTGCGCTTCAAGGAGATCTTGGTAAGCCGTATGAACAGAAAGCGGTAAGCGCATGAGGATACCCTACGGCGATACTTCACATAGGGTATATTAAATACCCCACATCAGCAACTCGCGTAGGGTATCAGGGGTCGGAAAGCCGCCCGGCGACGCCACGCGGACATAGGCGTGCGCTGAGCCGGTCTCTTCAGGCTGCGGCGCGGAACGCCTCGACCACGCCGACATAGGCTTCGGCGAGCTTTGCCAGCGGGCTGGTGCTGCGCGATGCCGATTCGACTTTCAGCTTGCCGCCGCTGACAGGTAGCGAAAGCAGCAGGAACTGGCGGCGCGCGCCGTCGCCGATCGAGGCGGCCGCGACATGCTTGTCTTCGCCGTCGTCGTCGATGCGCATCTTGAACAGCAGGATGCCGCCAACAGCTTCGAGCGCGTCGTCCACGAGTTGCGTGAATTCCTCTTCCGTCACCCCGGTGGCGGCGATTTCCAGGCCTTTGGCAGGTGTTTGTTCTATCGTCGCGTCGTCCGCGTTGCCGGGCGAGAGCTCTTCCGGCGACAGCACGACAGTTTCCGGTTCGTCGGTGAAAACCTCCGCCATCGGCTCCTCCACCTCGGTCGCTGTCGTCTCCGGCGATTGCTCGGCTTCGAATACCTCGGCGAATATCGCGGGTTCGATCATGCCGGGCGTTTCTTCCGCCGACAGTTCGAGAGGTTCCGTCGCTTCCATGACCGGTTCGCTGGCTTCCGCCCGGGAATCAGCTTCGACCTCTGCGTCTTCGACGGGGGCAACCGTCCCGTCGCCGGCCAATTGCACACTGACATCCGCATCGGCCTGCTCAGGCGCAACAGTCTGTTCAGATTGCGTGTCGGTCTGCGGCAGGACTTCGTCCTCCGCGCGCGGCTGCGTATCCATGTGATCCCTCACATTACTCTACCCACCACACCAGCCGGTAATAAAGGTTAACCGGGACCGTGGCCGCAATGTGGCCGCCGACATTTTGCCGGCTCGGCTTGGCGGTGGTCAGGCTGGACAATCGCGCCATTGCGACCAGAATGGTTGCATATGATCTGGGAGGATCCGCATGCTTGGACTGATGCAGGAATGGCCGCTGCTGTGCCACAAGATCATTGACCATGCCGCACGGCAGCATCCGCACCGGGAGATCGTGTCGCGGTCGATCGAGGGGCCCATCGTCCGTACCAACTATGCCGAGTTGCGCACGCGGTCCCTGAAGGTTGCCCAGCGGCTGGAGCGCGACGGCTACCGCCTTGGCGACCGCATCGCGACGCTGGCCTGGAACTCCGCGCGGCACATGGAGGCGTGGTACGGCATCATGGGCATGGGCGCGGTCTACCACACGCTCAACCCACGCCTTTTTCCCGAACAACTCGTCTGGATCATGAACCATGCGCAGGACCAGGCGCTGTTCGTCGACCTGACCTTCGTGCCGCTGGTCGAAAAGATCGCGCCACAGGTGCCTTCGCTCAAGCGCGTCATCGTCCTGACCGACGCCGCCCACCTGCCGCAGACGACGCTGCCCAATGTCACCGCCTATGAGGAGTGGCTGGCCGAGGCCGATGGCGACTACGTCTGGAAGGCGCTCGACGAGCATGCCGCAGCCGGCATGTGCTACACCTCTGGCACGACGGGCGATCCCAAGGGCGTCGTCTACAGCCACCGCTCCAACGTGCTCCACGCCATGATCGCGGTGATGCCGGATGCGATGGGCATTTCGGTGCGCGACGTGGTCATGCCTGTCGTGCCGATGTTCCATGCCAACGCCTGGGGCCTTGCCCAGAGCACGCCGATGGTCGGCGCGAAATTCGTCATGCCCGGCGGCAAGATGGACGGCGCTTCGATCTACGAAATGCTCGACACCGAACGCGTCACCTTCACCGCGGCCGTGCCGACGGTGTGGCTGATGCTGCTGCAGCATCTCGAAGAGACCGGCAAGAAACTGCCGCATCTCAACAAGGTGGTGATCGGCGGCTCGGCCTGCCCTCGCACGGTCACCGAAAAATTCGAGCGCAACTACGGCGTCGAGGTCATCCACGCCTGGGGCATGACCGAGATGTCGCCGCTCGGCACCTTGTGCACGATCAAGCCGGAATATGACGACCTCGAAGGCAACGACAGGCTGAACCTTCAGCAGAAGCAGGGCTACACGCCTTTCGGCGTCGAGATGAAGATCACCGACGACGACAACAATGAGTTGCCTTGGGACGGCAGGACGTTCGGCAGGCTCAAGGTGCGTGGACCGGCGGTCTCCGGCTCGTATTTCGGCGGCGCCAGCGCCGAGCAGTTCGATGCCGACGACTGGTTCGACACCGGCGACGTCGCCCATATCGACATCAACGGCTACATGCAGATCACCGATCGCTCCAAGGATGTGATCAAGTCGGGCGGCGAGTGGATTTCCTCGATCGAGCTGGAAAATCTCGCCGTCGGGCATCCAGACGTCCAGGAGGCGGCGGTGATCGGTGTCAAGCATTCGCGCTGGGACGAGCGGCCGCTGATGGTTGTCGTGCGCAAGCCGGGCAGGGAGCCTGACAAGGCCGACATATTGGCTTTCCTCAACGGCAAGGTCGCCAAATGGTGGATGCCGGACGATGTCGCCTTCGTCGAGGAGATCCCGCACACGGCAACCGGCAAGATCCAGAAGATGGCGCTGCGCGAGAGGTTCAAGGACTATCGGCTGCCATCCGATACCGCAGGGTAAGCAGGTTCATGTGCGGGACGGCGGCAAGCGTCGCCTTTCCGCTTCAACCGCCGCAGGAAACCCTCTAGTTTGCAGCAGCAACTTTCGCCGTGGGGACGGCGGCGCTGCGACACTGCAGGTGGGTACGGGGTTCCATGGTCGAGTTCCAGTCGAGATATCATGAGCAGCGTACCACGCGCTCGGCCGGGCTTTCGCGCGGCATGGCGTCCTTCGCCGCGGTGCTGCTGATCACCGCCGTGCTTGGCCATCGCCGCGGCCTGGTCGAAACCACGGCGTTCTTCTGGGTGCTTGGCATCGTTGCCCTGCTCGCCGCCTTCGCGTTGCTGCTGTCAGGTTTTGCCTTTTCGCGGCTGTGGAAATTTGGCGATCGCGGCGGCCACGACCTGACCGCCGGTGCCTTGCTGGGGCTCGCCGTTCTCACGCCTTTTGGCTTCGTCGCCTATCAGATCGCCACCTTGCCGATGCTGCGCGACATCTCGACAGATGCCGAGGTTCCGCCGGCGTTGACGGCGGCGGTGTCGTTGCGAACGCCGTTGATGAACAGTCTGGAATTGCCCTCGGCAGGCGAGCGCGCCTTGCAGGCCCAGGCCTATCCGCTGGTCGCCGGACGCCGTTACGACCTGTCGCTCGACCGGGTTCTGGAGAGCGTGACGGCGGTTCTGGGACGACAGGGCTGGGAGGTCGTCGTGCCGCCGCCGGCTGCCGAGCAGGCCAGCGGCGAGGTCGACATCGAAGCAGTGGCGCGGACTTTCATTCTGGCCCTGCCATCGGACGTGGCGATTCGGCTGGTCGATGACGGCGATTCGACCTTCGTCGACATGCGCTCCGCCTCGCGCTACGGTCGCCACGACCTCGGCGACAATGCCGCGCGGATCACGGCATTCCTGACCGAGCTCGACCAGGAGATTGCCGCCCAGGCTGGCACGGCAACAACCGCAAAGCCCGAACAATAATCCTATCTTGCCGGCGAATAGACGCTGTCGATCGCCGGCGCTTCGTTGCTGACGGCCTCGCCGCGCCCGACCAGATCTTCGAGATGGGCGAGAACCGAGAGCCCGGCGGCGCCGTAGAGCCGGGGATCGGTGTCGCGATAGATCGCGCGCACGATATCGGGGATCAAGCGGTCCCCGGCGCCAAGCCGTTCGAGGATGGCCTGCTCGCGCATCCTGCGGTGCGCCTGCAGCCCAAGCACGAATGACGGTGGCGACACCACCGGACCGCCATGGCCGGGCAGGTAGATGCGGTCTTCACGCGCGATCAGCTTGTCGAGCGAGGCCATGTAGTCCGACATCGCGCCATCGGGCGGGGCGACGATCGAGGTCGACCAGGCCATGACATGGTCGGCCGAAAACAGGACGCCGGTGCCTTCGAGTGCAAAGGCGGCGTGATTTGCGGCATGGCCGGGCGTCAGCACCGTGCGCATGCGCCAGCCATCGCCATCGACAAGCTGGCCGTCTGCCACGACGAGGTCGGGAACGAAGTCGGTATCGCTGCTGGCATCGAGCGGAGCGACCTCGCCGATCCGCAGCGGCCGTGCCGACCGGTGCGGCCCTTCGGCTACCGTGACCGCGCCGGTCAGGGCCTTGAGGCGCGCGGCGAGCGGCGAGTGGTCGCGATGTGTGTGGCTGACGAATATATGGCTGACAGGCCGCCCGGCGATGGCGCGGATCAGCGCCTCCAGATGGGCGTCGTCGGCTGGGCCGGGATCGAGGACTGCCAAGGTGTCATGGCCGATGATGTAGCTGTTGGTGCCGTGGAAGGTGAAGGCGCCAGGATTGTTGGCGGTTATCCGTGCGACGCCCTCGGCGACCGGGACCGGCTGGCCGTAGGCGGGATCGAAGCGTGTGTCGAGGTCGAGGGACATGGCCGGCCGATATCTGTGAGTTCGAGGAGCCAGTGGCAAATTCGTTTGCCGCTTAGCACGGAAGACAATATAGGGAAAACCACGACTGACGTGTCTAGGCACGCGCATTACAAGGGGATTTACATGTCCGTATCCAGCAGTTCCACCGCGCTTATCTCTGCGGCATTGCCCGAAAAGGGCGCGACGCGCCTGGCGACTCAGCTTCTTCTGGCCGTAGCCGGTTCGCTGCTGCTGATCGCCTCGGCCAAGACCAAGGTCGTGCTCGGACCCGTCGACATGTCGCTGCAGACGCTCGCCGTCCTCGGCATAGCCGCAGCCTATGGCCTGCGTCTCGGCCTTGCAACGATCCTGCTCTACATGGCGCAGGGCGCCATGGGCTATCCGGTGTTCCAGAGCACGCCCGAGAAGGGCCTCGGCATTGCCTACATGCTCGGCTCGACCGGCGGCTATCTCGCCGGTTTCGTCGCCATGGTGGCGATCGTCGGCTGGGCAGTGGACCGCGGCTGGGGCCGCAGCATCGTCAAGATGCTCGGTGCCATGCTCGTCGCCGAGGTCGTGATGATGGCGATGGGCTTCTCCTGGCTGTCGCTGCTCATCGGTGCCGAGAAGTCGTGGCAGTTCGGCGTCGTGCCGTTCATCGTGCCGGACCTGATCAAGGTGGCGCTCGCCGCCGCCGCCGTTCCGGCGATCTGGGCGCTGCTTCCCAAGAAGGGTTGATCGGCCGACAACCGCATGCTGGTTTTAGCAACGCCCCGGCTCTAGAAAGGCCAGGGCGTTTTGCATTTGAAGAGCATTGGGATCATGACTGTTCTCGTCACCGGCACCGCCGGGTTCATCGGCTTCCACGTCGCCAGGCGGCTTCTGGCGGAGGGGTATGACGTTGTCGGCTTCGACAGCGTCACCGACTATTACGACACTTCGCTCAAGCGTTCTCGGCTGGAAATCCTGGCGGAGAACAACGATTTCCGCTTCATACGGGCCGACCTCGCCGACGCGGCGGCGGTGAAATCGGCGTTCGAATGCCGCCCGGAGGTCGTCATCAACCTCGCCGCGCAGGCCGGGGTGCGCTATTCGCTCGACAATCCTCAGGCCTATGTCGATGCCAATGTCACCGGCTTTCTGAACGTCCTCGAGAATTGCCGCGCAACGCAGCCGAAGCACCTGATCTACGCCTCGTCGAGCTCGGTCTATGGCGGCAACAAGAAGCAGCCCTATTCGCCGCGCGATGGCGTCGATCACCCCGTTAGCCTTTACGCGGCGACGAAGAAGGCCAACGAATTGATGGCGCACACCTACAGCCATCTGTTTGGCGTGCCGGCCACCGCCTTGCGCTTCTTCACCGTCTACGGGCCGTGGGGGCGGCCCGACATGGCCTACTACAAGTTCACCCGCGCCATCTTCGCCGGCGAGACCATCGACATCTACAACAATGGCGATATGTACCGCGACTTCACCTATGTCGACGACATCGTCGAGGGCATCCTGCGCCTCATCGATCTGCCGCCGAAGGCCGATCCCGACTATGACATCGCCGCTGGCGGCGCGTCGGGCAGCTGGGCGCCGCACCGGGTCATGAACATCGGCAACCGCCGCAAGGAACATCTGATGGAGATGATCCGTATTCTCGAGCGTGCGACAGGCCGCGAGGCGGTGAAGAACTTCATGCCGCTGCAGCCGGGCGACGTGCTCAGCACCTGGGCCGATGTCAGCGACCTCGAGGCATTGATCGGCGAGCTTCCGCACACGCCGATCGAGGAGGGCCTGCTGCGCTTTGTCGATTGGTACGGCCGGTACTACCGCGTCCAATAACCAGCGCATTCAGGCATACTGGCCTCCGGTCGCAGCAACGCCGGCCACACTTCCGGGAAGATAGGTCGCACCGCCCCCTGCGGTGTTGATGACCCCGTTGAGTGTCGTGCCGTAGCGCGTGCCGGTCGCGGCACCGCTGAATGTCATGCCGGCGCAGGCGATCTCGCCATGCTGGCAGGAGGCAAAGGCGGTGGCGAAGGCCGGCGTTCCTGCAAGCGTGACCGTCCGGCCCTCGGTGTTGACGATCCCGCCGGTCTGCGCCGACCAATGCATTGGCGATGCGCCGGAGATGGCGTAACTGCCGGTGGCGGTCGCCGCGCCGTTGTTCTGGCATAGGATATGCGCTTGGGCGCAGGCGCCGAAACGAACGTTCTGGAACCGCAGCGTGCCGCCGTCGGCGTCGAGGCCGAAGCCGCTGGCCGTCGTCCTGACCTCCATGTCCTTGATCAGGCAACCCGTGCCGGCAGGCGCGCTGATGGCATTGGCATTGCTGGTCGAGACGATCACATTGGCCGGCGTTCCACCGTTGCCGGCGATGACGAGCGCCGATGGGCCGGCCTGGCCGGTCATCGCCGGGACGATGATGGCGTCGCTATAGGTGCCGTCGGCGACCTGGATGGTGACCGTGAAGCCTGCCATGTCGAGGCTTGCTGCGGCGTTGAGCGCCTTCTGGATCGTCAGGAACGCGCCGCCGCTGGTGTTGGCAAGCCCGTTATTACCGTCCGAACCGTCGGTGCGGACGAAATAGCTCCGGTTGGCGGTGCGGACATGGCGCTTCGCCACCGCCTGGTTCTGGTCGGTCAGGGCCAGCCCTGCCGGTAAAAGCACGCGCCCGTCTGAACGGTTGACCTTTATTGCCTCGGTCCATGCGCCGCCATCGGGAGAAACCTTGAGATGCCAGTCGTCGTCGCCGGCGAGGCCGAACTCGGCGCGGCCGGAATAGCCGGTCTGGAACAGCAGCGAGGCGTTGTCGCCGGCGGTTGCCTTGTTGATCTTGACCTGCTGGCCGGCGCCGAGATTGTCGAACAGCACCGCCTGGCTCTTCACCGACAGCCGGTTGCTGGTGTCGGCCGTCGTGTTGACGCCGACCATGGCTGCCGGATTGACGCCGAGCGCGACGGTGTCGACCCAGCCGGTGCCGTCATGGGCAAGGATGCGCTGCTCGTCGGCGACCCAGGCAAGCCAGCCCTTGACCGGGACGTGGAAGGCCCAGGCGCCGTCCTGCCAGGCGGCGATCTGGCCGATCTTGCCGGCCCAGCCGCCGGATGCAGCAGCGGCGACGATGTAGCGATCGCCCTCTGCAGGCAAGGCAGGGGGCGCCGCCAGGTTCCGGTCGAGCACCGAGAGTTGCACGACGACGTCGAGCGCCTGCAGCGCCTCGTTGTGGGTGACGTGCTTCTGTGCCTGCGACGGCATGATGAAGGGCATTTTCAGGTTGGTCGTTTGTTCCAAGGCGGGCTCCTGTCGTTGGCTCTCGCGCAATGATAGGGCGACCCCGGAAGGGGGTGGAAAAACGGCCGTGTCTATCCACGTCCCGAGCCCTGTTTTGGCATGCGGTGGAATTGCATTCCCGAAGATGTGACGCGTGGGGCAAAACTGACTTGGCAGGCCGCGAAATTTGGTCTTGCGCTGCTTGAGGCGCCTCCTGCTTGCAGGGACAATGCGCGCAACAGGTCGTTTCGGCTCCAGAGCCGCGGCCAAGGAACGTTTTCCGAAGGCTTTTCAATGCTTGCCAGACTGACTCACCTGGACCGTCTCGAGGCGGAGGCGATCCACATCTTCCGTGAGGTCGCAGCCACTTTTTCCAAGCCGGTGATGCTCTATTCCGTTGGGAAGGATTCCTCGGTCCTGCTGCATCTGGCGATGAAAGCTTTCTATCCGGCCAAGCCGCCGTTTCCCTTCCTCCATGTCGACACCACATGGAAGTTCCGCGAGATGATCGAGTTCCGCGACACCATGGCGCGCGAACTCGGCTTCGACCTGCTGGTGCACGTCAACCCGGACGGGGTCCGCGACAACATCAACCCGTTCGACCATGGCTCGAACACGCATACCCATGTGATGAAGACGGTCGGCCTGCGCCAGGCGCTCGACAAATACGGCTTCGATGCGGCTTTCGGCGGTGCCCGCCGCGACGAGGAAAAGTCGCGCGCCAAGGAACGCATCTTCTCGTTCCGCAACGCCCAGCATGCCTGGGACCCGAAGAACCAGCGCCCGGAGATGTGGAAGATCTTCAACACCCGCGTGGCCGCTGGTGAATCGATCCGCGTCTTCCCGCTGTCCAATTGGACCGAGCTCGATATCTGGCAGTACATCCTGCAGGAAAACATCCCGATCGTGCCGCTCTATTTCGCCAAGCATCGTCCGGTGGTCGAGCGCGACGGCATGCTGATCCTGCGCGACGACGATCGCATGAAGCTCAATCCGGGCGAGGTGGTGGAGAACCGGCTGGTGCGCTTCCGCACGCTGGGCTGCTACCCGCTCACCGGAGCGATCGAATCCGATGCCGACAGCCTCGAAGGCATCGTCAGCGAAATGCTGACCGCTCGCACCTCCGAGCGGCAGGGACGCCTCATCGACCGCGACGAAGCCGGCTCGATGGAAAAGAAGAAGCGCGAAGGGTATTTCTGAGCATGCGCCACGCATTGGCAAACAAGGTCGAGGCTGCAGAAAGCGTCCGCGAATATCTCGCCGGCCAGGAGCAGAAGTCGCTCCTGCGCTTCCTGACCTGCGGTTCGGTCGATGACGGCAAGTCGACGCTGATCGGCCGCCTGTTGTCCGACACCAAGCAGATCTTCGAGGATCAGCTTGCAGCACTGGAGCGCGATTCCCGCAAGCATGGCACCACGGGCGAGGATGTCGACTTCGCGCTGCTGGTCGACGGGCTGGAAGCCGAGCGCGAGCAGGGCATCACCATCGACGTCGCCTACCGCTTCTTCGCCACGCCGAAGCGCAAGTTCATCGTCGCCGACACGCCCGGCCATGAGCAATACACGCGCAACATGGCGACCGGCGCCTCGACGGCTGACCTTGCCATCGTGCTGGTCGACGCGCGCCAGGGCGTGCTGCGCCAGACGCGGCGCCACTCGATCATCGCCTCGCTGCTCGGCATCAGGAACATCGTCGTCGCGGTCAACAAGATCGACCTCGTCGGCTTCGACCAGAAGGTGTTCGACCGCATCACGGCCGAATATGCCGCTTTCGCCGAGAGCCTGGGCTTCAAGTCTGTCGTGCCGATCCCGATGTCGGCGCGCTTTGGCGACAACGTCACCCGGCGCTCGGAAAAGATGGGCTGGTATTCGGGCCCGACCCTGATCGAACACCTTGAATCCGTGGTCGTCGAGGAAGAGGCGGCCGAACGCCCGTTCCGCTTCCCGGTGCAATATGTGAACCGGCCCAATCTCGATTTCCGCGGCTTCGCCGGCACAATCGCTTCAGGCTCGATCTCGCAGGGCGACGAGATCGTCGTCGCCAAGTCGGGAAAGCCGTCGACGGTCAAGCGCATCGTCGCCCAGGGCGGTGACTTGCGCACGGCGGTTGCCGGCCAGGCGATCACCATCGTGCTCGAAGACGAGGTCGAGGTTTCCCGCGGCAATCTGCTGGTGGCACCTGCGGCACGGCCGCATGTCGCCGACCAGTTCGCCGCCAATGTCGTATGGTTCGACGAGCAGGCGCTGCTGCCCGGGCGTTCCTACATCCTGCGCACCGAGACCGACCAGGCCAGCGCCACCGTCACCGACCTCAAATACCGCATCAACGTCAACGATTTTGCCCATGAGGCGGCGAAGTCGCTGGAGATGAACGAGGTCGGCGTCTGCAACATTTCGGCGCAGTCGCCGGTCGCATTCGACAGCTTCGCCGACAACCGCACCACCGGCGCCTTCATCCTGATCGACCGGATCAGCAACGCCACCGTCGGCGCCGGCATGATCCTGCATCCGCTGCGCCGGTCGGAAAACATCCACTGGCAGTCGCTCGACGTGACCCGTCACGCCCGTGCCGACCTCAAGAACCAGCGTCCCTCGGTGCTGTGGTTCACCGGCCTGTCTGGCTCGGGCAAGTCGACGGTCGCCAACCTGCTGGAAAAGAAGCTGCACGCCACCGGGCGCCACACCTATGTGCTGGATGGCGACAATGTCCGCCACGGGCTCAACCGCGATCTCGGCTTCACTGACGAGGACCGCGTCGAGAATATCCGCCGCGTCGCCGAAGTCGCCAGGCTGATGGCCGATGCCGGCCTGATCGTCATCGTCTCGTTCATTTCGCCCTTCCGTGCCGAGCGCCGCATGGCGCGCGAACTGATGGGGCAAGGCGAGTTCGTCGAGGTGTTTGTCGACACGCCGTTCGAGGAATGCGCCAAGCGCGACCCGAAGGGTCTCTATGCGCGTGCCCTGGCTGGTGCGATCAAGAATTTCACCGGTGTCGATTCGCCCTATGAAACGCCGGAGAATCCTGAGATTCATCTCCAGACCCTCGGCAAGACCCCTGAAGAAATGGTCGAGGCGGTCGAGGCCTGGCTGAATGAGCGAGACATTGCAGAACACCAATACGACGACGGCGGCGGCATCTGACGAGGCCATCCTCGAAGTGATCGAACGCCTGGCTCTGGATGCCGGGCGGGCGGTCATGGAAGTCTTCCATTCCGACATCTCGGTGACGGACAAGGCCGACGCCTCGCCCGTCACCCAGGCCGATCGCGCGGCGGAACGCGTGATCCTCGAGGGCCTGCGCACGGCGTTTCCCGATGTGCCGTGCGTTGCCGAGGAAGAGATGGCCGAGGGTATCGTGCCGCCCGAGCTCGGCCAGGTCTTCTTCCTGGTCGATCCGCTCGACGGCACCAAGGAATTCGTCAGGCGCCATACCGACTTCACCGTCAACATCGCCCTGATCAGGGGCGGTGCGCCGGAAATCGGCGTGGTCTACGCGCCATGCACGGGACGCTTCTTCTCAGGCCGGCCGGGCAGGGCGGAAGCCTTCGAGGCCCGTGACGGCAAGGCCGTCTCGGAGCGCCGTCGCGTTCATGTGCGCGAGGGCCGCCAGCCGCTGACCATCGTCGCCAGCCGCTCGCACCGGACGCCCGAAACCGATGCCTTCATCAAGAAGGTCGCGGCTGCGGAGATCGTGTCTGTCGGTTCGTCGTTGAAGTTCTGCCTGGTGGCTGCCGGCGAGGCCGACATCTACCCGCGCTTCGGCCGGACGATGGAATGGGATACCGCCGCAGGCGATGCCGTCCTGCGCGCGGCCGGCGGGATCACCCACACCCTCGACGGCGCGCCGCTCGTCTACGGCAAGCGCAACCAGGCCGACGACGAGGATTTCGCCAACCCGCACTTCGTCTCGACAGGCCGGATCGTCGACCCGGCCTTCATGTTCTGATCGGGAAGTAGCGTCTTACTCGGCTGCGATCTTGGCCGAGTTGGAGCCGACATAATTGCGGATCGTGGTGATGATCCGGTCCTGGTCGGCTTCGCTGAGATAGGGATGCATCGGCAGGCACAGGATGGTGCCCGGGACTGCCTCGGAGACCGGCAGGCCGCCAGGTACACGCGGGTAGTGGCTGTAGGCCACCTGCACATGCAGCGGCTTCACATAGTAGATGACCGAAGGGATGCCCTGCGCCTGCAGGTGTGCCTTCAGCCCGTCACGGTCGGCGGTCTCGATGGCATATTGCGCCCAGGCGGAGCGGCCAGCGGCCGGCGCGCGCGAGGCCTTCACCACGTCGCCTAGGCCGTCGGCGTAGCGCTTGGCGACGGCGGCGCGGGCCTGCATCTCGTCTTCGAGGATCGCCAGCTTCTCGATCAGGATCGCTGCCTGCAGCGTGTCGAGGCGCGAGTTCAGGCCGACATGGATGTTGTCGTATTGGGTCTCGCCCTTGCCGTGGAAGGCGAAGGAGCGCAGCCGCTCGGCGAACTCGTCGTCGTTGGTGAACATCGCACCGCCGTCGCCGTAGCAGCCGAGCGGCTTGGCCGGATAGAAGCTGGTGGCGGCGACATGACCGTAGGCGCCGCACATCTTGCCGTCCTGCGAGCCGCCGATCGACTGGGCGGCGTCCTCGATGACGAGGAGATTTTCGCGCTTGGCGATGGCGTCGATCGCCGCATAGTCGGCGGCGATGCCGAACAGGTCGACCGGGATGATCGCCTTGGGCTTGAGGCGGCCTTCCGCCTTGACCATGGCGATCGCCGCTTCGAGGCTCTCGATCGAGATGTTGTAGGTGTCGGGTTCGATGTCGACGAAGACCGGCTCGGCCTTGGCAAGAGCCACAACCTCGGCTGTCGCGGCGAAGGTGAAGCTCGGCACGAACACCGCATCGCCCGGGCCGATGCCGGAGGCCAGCAGCGGCAACAGAAGCGCGTCGGTGCCATTGGCGCAGGCGACGACGTGCTTGACGCCGACATATTTCGCCAGCTGGTTCTCGAATTCGGTGACCTCAGGCCCGAGAATGTAGCGGCCGTCGTCGACAACCTTGTCGATAGCCGCCTTCAGACGGTCGCGGATTCGTTCGCGCTGCGCGCCGAGATCGATGAACTGCATGATGGCCCCAAAACCCAATCGTTTTCTTCGGGCCGCTGATAGCAGAGTTGATGAGTCCGAAAAAGCCG